>JACNJS010000010.1:0-212943 GCA_014382445.1 Bacteroidota bacterium | reverse complement strand
TGAGTTTTTGTTTTGCCGCCATCAAAAATATTCCAGTTAAGAGATATCCCGGTACTGAATCCTGTAGTATGCGAATACAGTAGGTTGCCAATATCGTTGTTGGTTTGTGCAAGCGCGTACTTACCATTTAGGTCAATATTTGGAATATAACCCGACCGGCTTTGTTTAATAAGAATATCTGAAATTTCTTTGTTTTGAAGACTTAACATATAATCAACATTTCGATTTAGCCCGCTGTTCATCATCTCTGATTTGTTAATTTCAGGACTAAAAGTAATTGTTGTGTCAACCGAAAATCCTTCATCCATATTTCTGCCTAACAGAACATTGAGATTATTCATTGCTATGTTAAGTTCTCTAAATGTGTTGATATAATTAACGCTGTCGTTATTTCTGTCGACTTCTGAATTTAATAGATCCAGTTCGGTTGCAACACCATAAAAATATTGATCGTTAACGTAATTATATCGTGTGTTTGAGATAACCAGCGTTCGATTTATGTTCTCGATTTTTGATGTTAGGCGCGCAACATCATAATATGACCGTATGAGTTGTATCAATATATTTTCGATAACACCGCGAGCTTGTAATTCACTCATGTTAAAGTCGGCATTTAACTTCTGATAATTATAATGCCTGTTCATACCATCAAAAAGACGGTAATTTATACCCAGTGATCCATTATAAGATTTTGAAACAGCTCCATCCTGCGATACTTCCTGGTCACCGGTGGAACTCGAAAAAGTAATGTCGGTATTATTGTTTGAATAGTTTGCACCGGCAATCCCAACCAGTGAAGGCAGGTAACCTGAATTAAGAATGCCGGCATTGTTTTCTGCAATACGTGCAATGTTTTTTGCAATCCTTATGTCGTGATTATTTTGCATCGTAATGTAAATGGCATCACTTAGCTTTAAAGTGGAATCACTATTGTTTTGGGAATATCCTGATAGGGCACTAAAACAAATAATTGAAACAATCGAATATTTAATTTTCCAGTTCATCTTTTTCGGCTTTTAATTCTTTTATTGCGGGTTCTAAATCTTCGGGAGTTACCCAATTGTCTTCCCAAATGTAGTAGAGTGTTCTTTTGAAATTGTTTAAAACAACCAGCATAACAGGAAGCAGTATTAATGTAAGTACTGTAGCTGCAGCTATTCCATAAGCAATTGAAATTGCCATGGGTATTAGGAATTGTGCCTGAAAACTTTTTTCAAGAATTAAAGGCGACAAACCTGCTACAGTTGTAACTGATGTTAGAAAAATTGCTCTGAATCGGGAAATGCCGGCACGGATTATAGCATCATTAAACGGAACCCCTTCTTTAAGAAACAGGTTAAATTTACTAACAAGAACAAGCCCGTCGTTAACAATAATTCCAATTAAAGCTACTACACCCATCATCGATAGGATATTAACTGCCAAACCATGAATATAATGACCCCATGCTACGCCAATCATGCTAAATGGTATCAAAATAAAAAGAAGCATGGTTTGTCCAAACGACCTGAAAGTGAAAGTAATAAGAGCAATAATAAGGAAAAGAGCAATTGGCAGTACTAATATCGCAGATTTTTGAGTTTTTTCAGCTTCACGGTTTTGCCCTTCATATTGTACACTTACAGTAGGATATTTTGCAAGGATATCAGGGAGGATGTTTGCCTTAACATCGTCGAGGATTTCTGTAACTGATGCCATTTCATTCATCATGTCGGCTTCAACTATTATCTGACGCTTTGTGTCAAGATGATTAATAGCTACTATGCCTCTTTTTATTGAGTAAGAGGCTAGTTCTTCAAATGGCACCTTCTCATTGCCTGGGGTTGTAATGAACATATTACTAAGGTTGTTTATCGACGACCTGTCGGCTTCACTATATCTCACCCAAATTTTTACTTCATCGCGTCCACGTTGCAGTCGTTGCACTTCTTTACCAAAAAATCCTGACCTTATTTGTCCAAGAACATCTTGAAGCGTTAACCCAAGCATATAAGCCTTTTGTTTGAGTTTAACATTAATCTCTTTGATGCCAAGTTGGTTATTGTCGTTAATATCTTTTAGTGCAGATAGTTTTGAAAGCTCAGCTTTAAACTCGTCTTTTGCTAACTCAAGTTCAGCAAGATCATCACCTAGGAAAGCAACCGAGACAGGTTTCCCGAATCCACCACCACCTCCATATGATAATGATTCGGCTCCGATAATTGGGCCTGTTTTATTGCTAATAGCGTTTGCAATTTCGTAACTTACTATGTTTCTTATTTCTCCTTCAAGCATTATAATATTTAGGCTTCCATCAGCTGTTGTTGGACCGATCTTTTTTTCGATATGTGTGATTATATCCAGCCCGTCTTCGCGATTTTGTTTATAATCCTCGTTCACATCCAAGGCAGCATCCTGAATTTTATCTAACCACATTTCTGTGATGGATTCGTTTGTTCCGGCAGGCATCTTTAATGTAATTCGTATGTTATCGCGTTCGATAAACGGAAAGAAAGTTCCTTTAATAATTCCGCCTTTAAAGGCAGCAATCGTTAACAAGAACATAACCAGGAATATTGTAAATGTAAGAGCTTTGTTTTTTAATGAAAATCGTAATGCAGGGGCATATGTGCGGTCGCGCATCCAATACATTATCCTGTCCATAAACCTGCTTATTGGGTTTGTTGTTTTTGCTCCCATAAGGGCTTTTGAATGAGCAAGGTGAGAAGGCAAAATTATGACTGCTTCAATAAGAGAAACTGCAAGAGTGGCAATTACAATAAATGCTAACTCACTAAAATAGTCACCAATTCTTCCATCAAGATAAAAGAATACTGAAAATGCAATCATTGTTGTAAACACACCGGAAACTACGGCAGGAAGGACTTCCATAACCCCATCAATGGCTGCACGAACAGGATTTCCCCCTTTTTCGTAATGATGATATATATTTTCGGCAATTACAATCCCGTCGTCAACAAGGATTCCGATAACAACAATCATCCCGAAAATGGAGATAATATTTATAGTTACATTATATATGATAGCTAATATGAACATTCCAAAGAAAGAAATTGGTAAACCAACGGCTACCCAAAATGCCATACGCGGATTTAGAAATAATGATAGTAACAATAGTACTAATAGTATACCTACAGCACCGTTTGTTTCAAGTAATTTTCGTCGCTCATTCAAATTAACCGATCGGTCTTGAACAACTGTAATTTTCATGTTTGGGTTACTGTTAGTAAACTCTTTAATGTATTTTTTAACTTGATCAGCTACTCCTAAAAAGTCTTCATTATTTGTTGTGAGCACCTCAATTTCTATCGACGGGCATTGGTCAATTTCTATTCTGTTGGGATTTTCCGACCAACGATCGGTAACTGTTCCAATGTCAGATAATCGGATGGTATTACCAACAATATCCGACCTGACAACAATATTATCAATATCATAACTATGATAATTTTTATATCTTCCACGGATAAGGTATTCTTCGTGTTCAGTTTTTATTTTACCTCCCGTAATGTCGATGTTTGCTTTATTTACAGCAACTGCAACTTCATCGAAGGTTAGGTCATATGTTCGTAAACTGTTTTCGTTTAAGGCTATTTCAATTTCTTCCTCAGGAAAACCATATAAATTTACTTTTGATATTCCGGAAATTGAGCGCAGATCATCTTCTATTTTCCGGGCAATTTCTTTTAGTGATTTTAAACTGATATTTTCGCCACTAACAGCGAAAATAACGACTTGGTTCAGGTTCTCATTCTTAAAAATTACCGGGGGCTCCATATCGATCGGAAACGAATTGATGCGGTTTACAGCATTTTTTACATCTTCCAGAGCAATTGCCATTATATAGTCCTTTTCAACTTCTACAATTATAATTGCTGAGTTTTCAGATGATGTTGATGTAACCCTCTCAATTCCTGAAACACCACGTAAGTTATTTTCAATTTTTATTACAATGCCCTCTTCAACTTCCTGAGGTGATGCTCCGGGATATACTATTTGTATATTTATAAAGCGGCTCTCAGTTAGCGGAAAAAATGATGAACGCAAGTTAAATAAAGCAATAGTGCCAAAAATTACAAAAGCAAAAATGAACACATTTGTTGAAATGGGGTACTTAATAAAATATGAAATTATCTTTCTCATGTTCGTTTTATAAGTTGTAGTTGGCTGTTAATTTTCTAACGTAGTGGATATAGGGATTACTTTTAGTCCGATAAATGAACCCGGAATGTTTTTTTCAAGCACTCTCATTCCATTTGGTAAGTCTTTTACAATAACTGTTTTTTCAAGAAACCTGACAGGAACTATTTGTGTTTTTTGCAGCGTGCTATCGTCACATATATAATAGATCCAGTTATTATCGAAAATCAGATTACGGGGAATTGCAAATACATCAGAAATGGTACCGCTATATATTCTTGCATTTGGAAACATACCTTCTTTAATACCCTTACCGGAAGTTTCGATAAAAACTGATACTGTTTGTGTATTAAGATTTATAGCCGAGTTTATTCTTGAAACTATACCTTCCCATATATCATTGTTATCGTGAGAAAATATCTCAGCTTTGTCGCCAATTTTTATTAAGCCGGCTTCTGATTCGGGAACCGATAATTCCAGCTCGTAAACACCTGTGTTACTATATATACCGAGTTTCTGTCCGGAGCGCACTAACCCACCGGGGTTAATGTTTGATTCAGTGACTATTCCATTAAAAGGAGCTCTCAGGGTGTATTTGTCGAGTCTTGCTTCGAGGTTCTTTAAATTGTAATAAGTTGTGTAAACCTTACGTCCGGTTATAAAAAACTTCTCTTTTTTTGTGACGGTTTCAGGTAGTTGAGGAATTGGACCGTCAACCACAATTGAGTTGAGATAATTATCCCATTTTTGCTTTTCATTGGGGAATTCAAGTTTAATATCAGGCAAAATAGATGTTATAAGACTTTGAAATTCGCTTCGTTGAGCCATTAGATTTGCCCTAAATTCCTTATCATCTATAGAAATAAGAATCTCATTTTTATCATATGTTCGACCTGCTCTAAAATCTTTTGAGGCAGGTATAAGTATACCGTTTACTTCGGCAAAAATATCAATTCTGTTCTTTGCTCTCATTTGCCCCGATCCTTCAATTATTAATGGCAAGTCGGTATTTGTAACTCCTATGGTTAGTGCCAAAATGCTTTTTTGTGAGACTTTACGAATTGGAGGTTTTTTTAACCCTGATAAGTAAATTGAACCGGCAATTCCTGCAATTAGAATAACAATTGCTACGATCCAGGATTTTCTTGCTTTCATTTTATGTCTTTTTAATTTATTACTAAGTACTTGCTTCCTTTTTTTAATAGAGTGCAATTTAGTTGTAACTACAACTTACTTTCTAACTCTGTTATTCGGTTTGTTATTTTTTTGAGAAATGAAACAATGGTGCTTATTTCTTCAGGAGTAAAACCTTCCTGAATATCATTTTTAATGTTATCAAATATAGGCTCTAGTTCTTCACATAGCTTTTTTCCATCTTTAGTTAGGTATAAGGAATTAATTCTTTTATCCTCTTTAAGATTAACCCTTACTACTTTGTGGTCGCTTTCAAGTAAGTTTATTGAACGTGCAATGGATGTTTTATCCCTGTCAAGTTTTTCGGCTAATTCCTTTTGGCTGATACCTTCATGACAATGAATTATTTTAAGTATCACCAGTTGTTCGTGTGTGATTGAATAATTATTAGCTTGTAGAGATCGGGTTATAAAGTATGCCATACGATGTGCACTCATTGTAATCAAACGGCCAATAAAATCAGGATCAAAATTTTTCATTTAAAAGTTGTATATACATCTAATAGGCGGCAAAGATATATTAATATTTGTATCACAATAGGTTTTAAAAAAAATTATAAAATTTAGGTAGGAACTACAACTTTTTAATAATCCATAGAGAAAACCTCTTTAAAGCCTATAAATGCAGGGCAAACGCATCTAAATTTACTTAGCCGTAAATAAGTCGGGTGTAAATGTTATCATTATCCAAACCCAGTATGGTGAACGTATCTCCGAAGTTGCTACATTTTTTACTTTCTTTAAAGTTTCAGTTGTAAAGTAAAAAGAGAATCCTCCTTCCAGGTTAGCATCTTTAAGTATTTTATAAGAATATCTCATGTCCAATTCTGAACCAAGGTCAGTATCATCAATAATGGCTCCTTCAACCAGTACGGGATTAGCAAGGTAAAACTTGTGATATATCATTGTAAATGAAAGTTTGCTGTTAACCGGTATCTTAAGGTTTGGGTATATATCGATTAGTCCGCCATTGGCAGTGCTGGTTTTCATATATGTATAATAATTCATTAAGCCACTAAATTTAATAACTGCACCATACATCTTATTAAAGGTTTTTTCTTTGATGTCATAATCTGAATTATTTGCATTGTCTCCTGAAAAGTAATCCCATCCCATACCTAAACGTTTATCTTGGAATTTTATCCCTGGGTGTAAAGTAAACATATATGCATTCACATCTTTTCCCGATTGTGCATTACCATTCTGGAAATATGCATTTGTAGTGATGTCAAACTTCTCGTTGGCATATTTAAGCCAAAGGCCATATGTTCCGGTCATATAGATTACACTTGGGTTGGCAGGATGCTGATAACCTGCTCCAATAGCCATAATTGAAGCATTAAGATTGCTATTAACGCTCTTTTTTAGATGTATATAATTTAGTGTTTTTATAATATTAGTGTTATTGAAAAGATCACCAAATTCAATAATTTTGCCATTTGTTACATTAATTGAATTGTTATATGATAAGGCAGTTGATAGCTCCCATTTGTTCTTTTGAAATTGATATACCAGGGCATCGTACGACAATCCAAACTGGTTCCAGTTCCGGCTTGATATTAATCGCAGATCATCCAATTTCATTGCTTGTCGTCCTATCTTAAGCAAGGAATATTCTCCAAGTTTTAAGCTGAACCAAGCCTCATGGATGCCTACACTAGTTGTGGAACCAAATACGCCTGTGCTAGTATAAATATCTCCGTTCCCCCAAATACGAACATCTTGCAGGCTTAACCTTAACTGATACTTCTCACGGTTCAAGTCAAATTTAATCCTTGTTCGTTGCGAAACATAATATATTGTGTTCATGGAATCGGGTCGTGGTTTTATTGTTCCATTATCCATTTCGAAACGTGGTCGTAACTCTGCCGAGATTGTAAACTGTGAAAGAGCAATTCCCGGCAGGAAGATAAAAGCGATAAAGGCGATTGAGTATATGCGATTCTTCATTAGGTATGTTTTGTGATTTATTTTCAAATTTACTATTATTCCATTATACTCGTTTGCAACAAATGCATTACGGTTCGCATTTTAGTTGCTTTTGTGGTTTCAAACCTGTCAAACTTGTTTCCCTTCTCAGCTTTGTGACTATACAAAATTATACGGTGGACCAGCACTTGAGTATAAAACTTTATAAGTATTTTTGTAAGTATTAGCACCCGATAGGTTCGGATTTAGTTCAATACCTTTTTCTAATATGAAATTTAAAACAACTTTATCAAAAATATCAATCATTTTAATTATGTTAATTATGACAATTGTGTCTTCTAACCTTAACTGGGGGAAGAATAATTGGGTTGGAATAATTGAAGCAGATGGGAAAGGATACTACGCATACTTACCTGCAATATTCATTTACAATGACTTGAATTTTGGATTTTTTAAAGAAATTGAAGAGGAAAAATATTATAATGAAAATCTATATTATGACTATCGGTCGGGAGCATACGGGAAGGTAATTAATAAATATTATTGCGGAACTGCAATAGCAGAATTACCGTTCTTTCTTATTGCACACTTAACGGCTAATTTATGGGATATTGATGCTGACGGTTATTCAAAAATTTACCCTGTTTTAATAAGTATAGCAGCATTGTTTTATTTGTTGATCGGACTTCTTTACCTCGATTCCACGTTGATAATATATAACAAAAGTGAATGGCAGAAATCTTTGACGCTTATTACCGCTGTATTTGGAACTAATCTGTTTTATTATACCGTTGGCGAACCAGGTATGTCTCATGTGTATTCTTTTGCTTTTATATCTATGTTCTTTTATTATTCTAAACAGTATTTTGCCTCTTTTCGGAAAAAGTACCTTATTATACTTGCAATAATTTTAGGACTAATTGTACTTATCAGGCCGATAAATGGATTAATAGTGTTTATATTGCCTTTTGCTGCCGGAAATCTCAGCAATCTTAAAAAAGGAATTACAATTGCAGTTCATTATAAGTGGAGGTTAATATATAGCTTGGGTTCGTTTATTGCAATTGTAGGTATTCAATTCATTATTTATAAAGTCTCAACAGGACATTTCTTTATTGACTCCTATGGTGAAGAGGGTTTTAATTTTCGGTCCCCGCATTTTATTGATATTCTTTTTAGTTATAAAAAGGGATTATTTCTTTATACACCATTATTTTTATTGTCGTTAACCGGAGGTTATTTCCTGTGGAAGAATTCCAGGTTTGAGTTTTATTCCTTGTTCGGGTTTTTAATTTTAATAACCTATGTTTTTTCTTCATGGTGGATGTGGTATTATGGTGGCAGTTTTTCTTCAAGAGTTTATGTTGAATACATTCCTCTGTTCATGATCCTTTTGGCGATCTCGTTAAACGGAATAAAATCGAAAGTTACAAAACGGTTCTATGTTGGGGTAGTAATTTTATTAATAGTTGTTTGCCAGATTCAAACATATCAATACAGGTATTACCATATACATTGGTCGGATATGAATAAAGAGAAATATTGGGATGTGTTTATGAGAATTGATAAATTATAAAACCCTATTCATAATAAACAGTAATGCACTTTATTTTACGCAGGGTCGATTCTTTTCTGCTATTACACCTCTGTTACTTTTTTACCCTTATCCCTTATCCCCTTATACTCTTATTACCCTTATATCCCCATGCCTAAACTGGATAATCAATATTATAATGCAACCCAATACTCTCCTTTCTCCTCATAGCTAGTCTGATAACAAGGTAAGCCACATTTATCATGTTTCTGAGTTCACAGATCGGCTCCGAAACTATTGACTTATCAAAAAGGTCCTCGGTTTCCTTGTAAATAATATTTAACCTGTCGAGTGCCCTTTTGAGCCTGATATTAGATCGCACGATGCCCACATAATTGCTCATTATCGACTGAAGTTCTTTTTTTGACTGCGTTATCAGGATCATTTCTTCGTTAAGTACAGTGCCCTCATCATTCCAGTCGGGAAAATTAGTTTCAATATTTATATTTGAAACAGTAGATGATGCTTTTAGAGCAGCTCTGTGCGAGAATACTGCGGATTCCAATAACGAGTTAGATGCAAGCCGGTTAGCGCCATGAAGTCCTGTATTTGCAACTTCGCCTGCCGCAAACAGGTTTTGAATGCTGGTTTGTCCGTATTTGTCGGTAACAATACCTCCACATGAATAGTGGGCTGCCGGAACAACAGGTATCATATCTTTTGTGATATCAATTCCAATACTTAAACATTTAGCATAGATGGTAGGGAAGTGTGCAAGTATTTCGTTTTTATCAATTTTCAAAGTGTTGAGATATACAAACTCGTCTCCGCTTAACTTCAATTCATTATCGATGGCACGTGCAGTAATATCACGGGGTGCAAGAGAACCTCGTTTATCATACTTATGCATAAAGGGTACACCTTTTTTAGTTACAAGTACGGCACCGGCACCGCGCATAGCTTCAGTTATTAAAAATGAAGGTTTTTCACCAGGATTGTATAACGATGTAGGGTGAAACTGAACAAATTCAAGATAATTAATGTGTGCCTTTGCTCTATAAGCCATTGCAATACCATCACCGGTTGATAGAGTAGGGTTTGTAGTGGTTTGATAAATATTGCCTATTCCGCCGGTAGCTAACATAGTTGTTTTAGCAAGTATTGTATTTATTTTGCCAGTATTTTTATCAAGAGCATAGGCGCCAAAGCAGGTTATGTCCTTATCTTTTCTTTTTACTAATTTACCCAGGTGGTGCTGTGTTATGAGGTCGATTGCAAGGTAGTTTTCAAGCACAGTAATGTTTGGGTGATTTCTAACTTTTTCACTTAAAGCTCTCTGAATTTCATTTCCTGTGTTGTCTTTATGATGCAGTATCCTAAATTCAGAGTGGCCTCCTTCTTTGGCCAGACTATACTTGCCCGTCGACTCTTTATCGAATTGAGTTCCCCATTCTGCCAATTCATTTATTCTTTCGGTTGATTCATTTATGGCTATACGAACAATTTCTTCATTATTTAGGCCTGCTCCGGCAATTATAGTATCTTCAATATGTTTTTTATAATTGTCGGGAGAATACATAACTGCCGCAATACCACCCTGTGCATATCTGGTTGCAGTTTCATCCATGTTTATTTTAGAAAGTACGCACACACTTCCAAAAGGTGCTACTTTAAGGGCATATATCAAACCTGCTATGCCGCTGCCAATTATAAAGAAATCAACTTTGGTTGACATTATTTAGTTTTTTGCAAAGGTATAAAGAACTGTAAGAATTATTATTACAAATTCTATATTCATTTTTTATCTTATTTAGAGTTAGTGGGTGGTTCATAGGAGATGTTTCATCGCAATCCCGATGAAAAATCGGGAAAGCTTCCCTCAACATGACAGCCTGATTTTCATCGTTTTTCTTTACTATACTTTTTAAGAATAAAAACAGCCGGGACAGCAGCTATACCTAAAAATGCAGCTATTTGCAAGGTCATGTCAAGACCGATTATATCTCCTATAATACCTGTAAACAGGACGGCTATAGCGTTGGTTGCAAAATTAATCGTTGTAAAACCGGTATTCATCATGGCAGGTTGATTTGAGCCTTGTTCCAGCACAAGTGCCAACATCACCGGCGAAGTTGCATAAAGTACAACACCTAACACCAACAATAATACCATCTGTAAAGTAAATCCTGAAAACACAAATATCAACATAAATATTGGTGACAAAATTGACAGAATAAGCAATGATTTAAATCGACCAATTCTATCGGATATCCCGCCCATAATGAAACTGCCAAATGCAGCGGATAATTGTAATACCGACAACGCTATTGCCCCTGTAAAAAGACTACTTCCTTTCATACCCATATAGGTTGGTAAAAAAGTTGCTAACGAGCCTTTCATTAATGAGCGAAAAAGCATAAATACCGTAAGTGCAAAAAAGAAATATTTGTATTCCTTTATCGTACTCCACCAATTAATAGGTTTGTGACCATTATTAGCATATTTTTGATAAGGTTTATTCTCCAAGACGAAAAATAGGGTGACACTTGCAGCAACCACTGGAAATATTAATCTCCATGTTCCTTCCAGCTGCCAAATTGATACAGCGGTAACAATAAGCACCGGACCTATCATACGGGCAGCCTCGCCACCAAGCATATACAAGCTCATTCCTTTTCCTGCCTGATTTCCTGAAAAATATTTAATCATAACAGGAGCGGGAACGTGAAATAATGCTGAGCTGATCCCTATTGTAAAAAGCAGTACCCCAAGTACAATCTGATCAGGGGCTAGTCCGATTAAGCTTCCGCAAATACCTGTAATTAAAGGTGCTAATATAATTATCCATCGCCATGGCAGCTTGTGGGCAACAGCTCCTACAAATAAACTTAAAAATGATGGCAACTGTTGTACTATTGATAACACACTTGCAGAGGCAAGTGATAATGCAAATTTTTCAATTAACAGAGGTAGGAGAGGAGCTAAAAACGACGAATAAACATCATGTACAAAATGTGCAGATGAAACTGTAAATACTTTTGCACTTTTAAAAACGGGTTTCTTCAAATCTTTAAACTAACTTACAATTATACACCTAGTAGCACCTCAATTGGATCTTTCGAACCAAACAGCATTCTTTCAGGATTTTCTAACATCTCTTTCACTTTTACAAGAAAGCCAACTGATTCACGGCCGTCAATTACCCTGTGGTCGTACGATAATGCTATGTACATCATAGGATGGATTTCAACTTTCCCTTTTACGGCGATAGGCTTTTCTATAATATTGTGCATCCCGAGTATTGCACTTTGGGGAGGGTTTAGTATAGGTGTTGATAACATCGACCCAAATATTCCCCCGTTTGTAATGGTAAAGGTGCCTCCCTGCATTTCATCAAGGGTAAGCTTGTTGTCGCGGGCTTTAGTTGCAAGGTTTTTAATCTCCTGCTCAATCTGAGATAGATTCATACTTTCGGCATTACGAAGAACAGGAACAACAAGTCCTTTTGGAGCACTTATGGCAATGCTTACATCAACATAATCGAAGTTTATTATTTCATCGCCATCAATTTGCGAGTTTACCTGTGGAAAGAATGCAATTGCTTCGGTAACAGCTTTTGTGAAAAATGACATAAACCCCAGATTTACATCATGTTTTTTACTAAACAATTCCTTGTACTTTTTGCGAATTGACATTATGGGTGACATATTTACTTCGTTGAAAGTTGTAAGCATGGCAGTTTCACTTTTTACAGAAACAAGCCGTTGCGAAAGTTTCTTTCTTAACATAGTCATTTTTGTGCGGTTGCTCTCACGACTACCACTCCATGTGTTTAAATTTGTTTCATAACTGGTTATAGTTTTTTTGTCCGCTTCGTTAATATAATATTCAATATCTTTTTTGCCTAATCGATGTTGTTTGAAAAATTCAATTATTTCACCATCACTAATATTATTGGCCATCATCAGTTTGCGAGCTAAGGGTGATATATTTATATCCTCTCCAATAGCCTTTGATTTTTCTTTAATAGCTTCCTTAACCGCAGCTTTTTCAACTTTAGATGGTTGTGTTTTTTCAGGTTCAGCTGTAGCTGCAGTTTTTTGTACAATATTTCCCTTTTTAGCAGTGTCAATTTCAGCAATTACTGAATTTACTTCAACTGTTTCACCTTCTTCAATCAAAATCGAAATTTTTCCAGACGCTCCCGCAGCAACGCTTAGAGTAGCTTTATCAGAGTCGATTTCAACAACATCCTGATTATCTTCAACCTGTTCGCCGTCTGCCACAAGCCATCCGGCAATTTGTACATCAGTTATTGATTCCCCAGGACTTGGAACCTTTATCTCTACTTTCATATTAGTATCTTTGATTCTATTGGTATTTTAGTGTTTTTAGATGATGCTTAATGAGTGAATGCTCTAATGTTTAAATGAGTGATTGCTTCACGGCTTGAATGTGTGAATGTTTAAATGCTATTTGTTGTTCCCATAATATTAATTTTTGTCTACAAATTTTATCATAACATCATTCCCTCATTTAATCTGTCCTTCACTCCAACGGTTTTACACCTGAATGAAATTTGCTGTCAATATTATCTACTTTAAGTTCTTGTAATTCCTTTTCAAACGACTTCCATTTGTTTCCTATACAGGCCATTTTGCATTCATCGTTTATATACGGACAATTGCATTGCTCAAATACTTTATCAATTATCTTTTGTTGTCTGATTATATGGAACTTATTCGATCCGGTTGCAGGGCTTCCGCTGGCCGGTCGCGATATTACTGTTATGTTTAGGTCAGGTTGCAAAGTATTTTCAATAAACCCCCAGGCTCCCATATTTGCAGGTTCTTCCTGCACCCATATATAAGTTTTGGCGCTATTATAGCGGCTAAGTTTTTCCAATAATTGGTCTTTTGGAAATGGATACAGTTGCTCGATGCGTACAAGAGATATATAATCGGCATTTTGCTTTTCCTTTTCTGCAAGAAGCTCATAATAGATTTTACCTGTGCACAGAATTACTTTTGTTACTTTTTCAGGATTTGCAGTTATATCATCAATAATCTCTTTAAAGCCTCCTGAAGTGAAACTCTTTATCGGCGAGACGCATTGAGGGTGGCGCAACAAATTTTTTGGTGTAAAAATAATAAGAGGTTTTCTGAATTTACGGAATAATTGTCGGCGCAGAATATGGAAAAAGTTGGCAGGTGTAGTACAATTAGCAACCTGTATGTTATTATCGGCGCATAGCAGCAAATATCTTTCCATTCGTGCGCTCGAATGTTCAGGTCCCTGACCCTCATAACCATGCGGAAGTAGTACCACTAAGTCGTTCATTACATTCCATTTGTCCTCGGCACTGCTTATAAACTGATCGAATATAACCTGCGCTGTATTTGCAAAATCGCCAAATTGTGCTTCCCAAATTGTTAGTTTATTGGGAGAAGCGAGTGAGTATCCGTACTCAAAACCAAGAACCCCATATTCCGACAAGCTTGAATTGTATATCTCAAAAGTTGCCTGCTCAGAGTTTATATGCTGCAACGGGATGTATTTTTCATACGAATCTTCTATGCTAATTACGGCATGCCGATGGGAGAAGGTTCCTCTTTCAACATCCTGACCGCTAATGCGAACAGGAATTCCTTCATTAACAAGACTTCCGTAGGCTAACAACTCACCCATAGCCCAATCAAAGCTGCCACCATCCTCAAGCATCTTTTTTCGTTGTTGTTGAAGCCTTATGCTTTTACGAAAGAATTTCTTTTCATTCGGCAGAGAAGTTAAGTTATTTACAATTTGGATTAATTCATCTTTTGCAATTGAAGTATTTGGTGATGAGATGAAATCATCATCCGTAGCTTTTACTATGTCTTTCCATGTATCTGCCAAAAAGCTGTGAATAGTGGTTTTTATATGTGATTTTCCCTCTAAATAGTTCTTTTCTAGTTTAGCATTAAATAATAATTCTTCGCTTTGGCATTCTTCAATTGAAGTAACACCCTG
Organism: Bacteroidota bacterium; assembly: GCA_014382445.1. Taxonomy (GTDB): domain Bacteria; phylum Bacteroidota; class Bacteroidia; order Bacteroidales; family F082. The sequence continues at coordinate 198,138 of JACNJS010000010.1, read as the reverse complement.
CTTAATAAGTTCTTCCTTATATATTTGGTAAGGGTTCGGATGTTTTTCTATTGCTTTATAAAGAAGGGGCTGGGTAAACCTGGGCTCATCACCTTCATTGTGGCCGTATCGTCTATAACACAGGATATCAATAAAAACATCTTTTTTGAATTTGTTACGAAACTCCATTGCAGTTTGAATGCAATATACAAGGGCTTCCGGATCATCACCGTTAACATGAAAAACCGGTGAAAGGGTTATCTTAGCTATGTCGGTGCAGTACGTACTAGATCTTGCATCTAAATAGTCGGTAGTGAATCCAATTTGGTTATTTATTACCAGATGAATGGTTCCTCCTGTTGTATAGCCTTTCAAATCCTGCATTTGAAGAACTTCATATACAACACCTTGGCCGGCAACTGATGCATCACCGTGTATTAAAATCGGAGCTATCTGGGTGGAATCACCATTATATATTTCATCAATCTTTGCACGAGTTATACCTTCAACAACGGGGTCAACAGCTTCCAAATGAGAAGGATTTGGCGCTAATGTAAATTTAACTTTATTTCCTGAGCTTGATTTGCGGTTAATTGTGTAGCCGAGATGGTATTTAACATCACCAAGAAGTCCTTCGTCGTCATATTCAATTCCTACAAATTCTGAGAAAACATCCTTAAAAGGTTTCCTGAGTATATTTACAAGAACATTCAATCGACCCCTGTGAGGCATTCCGATAATGAATTCTTTAATACCAATATCTGATCCTTTTTCCATAATTGCATCAAGGGCAGGAATTAGCGCTTCAGCACCTTCGAGAGAGAATCGTTTTTGACCCGGGAATTTCTTTTGGAGAAAAGATTCGAACATAACCGACCGGCGTAACTTCTCGAGGATGTATAGTTTTTCCTTAATAGAATAAGCCGGACTATTTTTTGTGCTTTCAAAATGGTTTTGAAGCCAGTTAACAATATCTAAATCTCTAATAAATAGATATTCGACACCAATAGAACTGCAATAAGTTTTATCTAAAAAAGAAATAATGTCTTTTAATTTGGCAGACCCTATACCAATTTTATGTCCAGCCTCAAATGTCCTATTTAGGTCAATATCGGTAAGTTTGTAGTTCTGGATGCTAAGGTTAGGTTTATATTCTCTTCTTTTCCTAACAGGGTTTGTTTTGGTGAAAAGATGCCCTCTTCGTCGATAATCATTAATCAGATTTATAACTTTAAATTCATCAGAACCCGCCATATCAGTTTTATTCAAAGAATAATTTTGAAATGCAAAGTCCATCCCTTCAAAAAAACTCCGCCACCCTTCGTCAAGCTCTAAAGGGGTTACTTTAAATTTTTGGTAAAGTTCTTCAATTATAGCTGGGTCGGAATTATTTATAAAGCTATATCTGTCCATGGTAGTTGATTAATTTTAACTCAAACAAATAAAATGTATTTTGTGAAGAAGAAGTAATATTTTCAAAATTAAGATTTCTTATGAAATACAAGTTAATTTAGAATGATTCAAAATAAAAATAAAATGTAAAAAAAACCCCGACAACCAATTAGAGTTGCCGGGTTTTTTTGTGTTGTAATTGTTTATTCAGGGTGAATTGCCTCTACTGGACAAACATCAGCACACGCTCCGCAATCAGTACAAAGATCAGGGTCAATTACATAAATATCTCCTTCAGTAATTGCCTCAGTAGGACATTCATCAATACATGATCCGCAAGCTGTACAGTCGTCAGTAATAATATAAGCCATATTTCAATAATTTAAAATTAATAATTTTCGATGCAAATATATAGCTTTGTTTAATATACCATATTTTTTATCCTTTTTTTTAATAAATTTTTAATGTTATTTATTGGTCTCATTCGTTAGTTAATACTCTGCCGGTTTACCCGCCGAAGGAGGACAAGCAGGTATGCACTTTTAGTGCAAGACTTTCAGTTTCTATAAATTTCATTGTTTCAAGTCGGAAGTCCGGAGTTTGAAGCTTGAAGTAACAACTTCTGACTTCTAACTTCTGGCTTCCGTCCATGATTAGGTAATCTCAAAACGAATTTCATTCGTGCAATAAACCTATGGTACTTTTAGTACATAGTGGTTTAGTTATTAATATCTAGTTTTGAACATAAAATTGAGAGAATTAAGATTCTTGAATACATGCTAAAATTTACTAAATAATTGTACTATGTAACATTCAGAAAAACAGGCGTTAAACTGGTATTCTTAATGATTATATATGTTGTGTTTTTTTGCTAAAAAAATAATAGTTCTAATGGCGTAGTGTATAAATAAGATTATTTTTGTCGAATATTTTAAACGTATTGCATAAATGATATCAAAGAAAAATAAGGTGGTAGAACTGGAGCATGCAGTTATCCGTTTTGCTGGCGATTCAGGTGATGGGATGCAGCTTACAGGAAGCTTATTTTCAGATTCAACAGCATTTGCAGGCAATGATTTTGCAACATTTCCTGATTATCCGGCAGAAATAAGGGCCCCACAAGGTACAGTAGCTGGTGTATCTGGTTTTCAGATTCATTTCGGGCATACGGATATTCATACTTCTGGTGATTTGGCTGATGTATTGATTGCTATGAATCCGGCATCTCTTAAAGCCAACATGCGATGGATAACCAACGAGGCAATTATTATTGTAGATACTGATGAATTCATAGATAAAAACTTTGCAAAAGCAGGATATGTAACAAATCCATTATCCGATGAATCTTTAGCGGGTCATCAGGTAATATCGGCCCCAATTACAACCTTAACCAGAGAAGCAGTTAAAGATCTTAATCTTGATAATAAAACAGCTCAAAAGTCGAAAAATATGTTTGCTCTGGGCCTTGTTTTTTACATGTTTAACAGGGATTTTAAAGGTACATTTTCTTTTTTTGAGTCAAAGTTTAAAGAGAACCCTTTAATTATTAAGGCAAATAAAGCAGTACTGGAAGCAGGATATAACTTTGGCGACACTATCGAAGCCTTTGCCTTTACTTTTAAAGTTGAACCCGCTCCACTTGCAGTAGGTAAATATCGTAATGTTACAGGTAACCTTGCCACTGCATGGGGATTTTTAGCTGCTTCTGAAAGATCGGGGCGAAATATTTTTCTTGGATCTTATCCCATTACACCCGCTTCCGAAATATTGCAGGAATTATCAAAACATAAAGAATTTACGGCTATTACGTTTCAAGCTGAAGATGAGATTGCAGGAATTGTTTCAACAATTGGGGCTAGCTTTGCTGGTGCCTTGCCAATTACCACTACATCCGGACCTGGACTTTCACTTAAAAGCGAGGCAATTGGCCTTGCTGTAATTACCGAATTACCCATAGTGATAGTTGATGTTCAGCGTGGTGGCCCTTCTACCGGTTTACCAACAAAATCGGAGCAGAGTGATTTAATGCAGGCGTTATTTGGTCGTAATGGTGAATCTCCGGTAATTGTTATGGCTGCGTCTAGTGCTGCTGATTGTTTTTATTCAGCCTTTGAAGCTTCGAAACTGACGTTAGAACACATGACTCCTGTTATCCTTCTCACTGATGGCTCAATAGCAAATGGCTCGGAAGTTTTTAAAATACCTAAAATTAGCGACCTTCCCAAAATTACTCCTCCATTAGTTAAACCAAATGATGCAAATTATAAACCTTATGCACGGGATAATCAAAAACTGAGTAGAAGTTGGGCTTTACCTGGTACAGAGGGATTGAGGCATAGAATTGGAGGCCTTGAAAAGGAAGATATTACAGGCAATGTTTCTATGGATCCTCTCAATCATCAACGTATGAGTGAGCTGCGAGAGGAAAAAATAAAGCGCGTTGCAAATTATATACCTAAACAGGAAGTGATTGGTGCTGATGAAGCAGATATACTGTTTGTAAGCTGGGGAGGAACTTATGGAGTTTTACTTACTGCCATTGAACGGCTTATTGCTGAGGGCAAATCTGTGAGTTTGGCCCATTTTAAGTACATTATGCCGCTTCCTAAAAACACAAAAGAAATATTTTCAAGATATAAAAGGATTGTTGTTTGTGAGCTTAACATGGGGCAATTTGTTAACTATCTGCGCATGCAGTTTCCTGAATTTTCTTATGGCCAATATAATAAAATTCAGGGTTTGCCATTTATGGTAACCGAGATTGTGGATAAGGTTAACGAACTTTTAAACGAATAAAACAATGGAAAATATAGTTGACACAAAAACTCTAAATATTACTAAAAAGGATTTTGAAAGCGACCAAATGGTAAAATGGTGTCCTGGTTGTGGCGATCACGCTATTCTTAGAGCCGTAGAAAACATTTTTCCAGAGCTTGGAATTCCAAAAGAAGATTTTGTTGTTGTTTCTGGAATTGGATGCTCATCGCGCTTTCCATATTATATGAATACATACGGAGTTCATGGTATTCATGGAAGAGCTGCTGCTTTGGCTACTGGTATTAAACTTACAAATCCAAAATTAAGTGTTTGGATGATTTCAGGAGATGGAGACTCAATGGCAATTGGAGGTAACCATTTTATACATATTGCCCGACGTAATCCCGACATTAATTATTTGATGTTCAATAATAAGATATACGGACTTACTAAAGGTCAGTATTCACCAACAACGCCCCATGGTTCAAAAACGAAAACTTCACCTCAGGGTACTTTTGAAGCCCCATTCAACCCTGGAGAGCTTGTTATTGGAGCACAAGGTAAGTTTTTTGCCCGAGTGATTGACACAAATCTTAAACTAATGTCTCATGTATTTAAAGAAGCTGCTGAATTTAAAGGCACTTCTATTGTTGAGATTCTTGCCAACTGTGTTATATTCCAAAATAAAATCCACTCGCTTATTACTAGCAAGGAGACAAAGAATGACAACCAGCTAATTCTGGAAGCCGGCAAACCAATGTTGTTCGGATCAGATAATCAAAAAGGTATTGTATTAGAGGGAACACATCTTATAGCTGTTGAGGTTGGTAAAGATGGAGTTAGCATTGATGATGTACTTGTACATGATCCTGGAAAAGCAGATCCTGGAATACATATGATGCTTGCTAGTATGTCACCTCCAGAGATGCCATCAGCACTTGGTGTGATAAGAGCAGTAAAATCCCAAACATTTGAAGATCAGGTTTGGGATTCAATTGAACATGAAAAAGTATCATCACCTTTTAAATCAGTTGATGATCTGTTAAACAGCGGAAATACCTGGGAAATCGATTAAATAATAAATCCTAATTTTGACCGTTTGATTCGTTATGCTGAATATACTAAAAATGAAAAATATAATATCTGCAATTTTACTGATCTCAGGCTTGATAATTATTAAAGGATGCAGTACTGATTTTGATATGTATGCCGAATATAAAGATATCACTATTATTTATGGAATGGCTGATATTAGTGAAGACACAACATGGGTAAAAATCACCAAAGCATATACCGGCCCTGGTAATGCACTATTGATTGCACAAAACCCCGATTCTAATAATTACCCGTATAAACTAAGTGCAAAGCTAGTAGGTAAAAAAAATGGGAATGAACTCGAACCTCTTATTCTTGATACTTTAACTATTCATAATAAAGCTGTTACAGAAATTATCATAAACGAAAACGGCGACACAATTATCATCAATCCCTTTTATTCACCTAATCAGGTAGTATATTACGCAGTAGGCAATTTGGATAAAGATGCCGAATATACATTATCTATAAATAAAACGGATGAGATTTTAACCGCATCAACGCAACTTGTTGATAATTTTAACATAAGCAAACCAATTAACCGTATAGCTTTTTCACCAACATTTGATGGAAGTATTGAATGGGGCTCTGCTAAAAATGGAAAACGCTATGAGGTGTCGTTGAGATTCAATTATCAAGAGTTGGCTCCTGGTTATGCCGATACTTTAAGAAAGTCTGTTAATTGGTTTCTTGGAGTGAGAAGTTCGAAAACAGCTAATGGAGGTGAATCGCTTGAAGTTGGATATTCTGGTCCTGGTTTTTTCAGCCTGATACAGAGCGAACTTGAGTCAATACCAAATGTTGAGAGATGGGTTGATGATGTAGATATTACCATCGCCTGCGGTTCGCAAGTGCTTGCTACTTATTTGGATATTAATTCTGGTGGCGGAAATTTGTTGGAAGAAGTTCCTATTTACTCAAATATTGTAGGTGGATCGGGTGTTTTTGCATCACGACATACAATTATGAAATCCATATTAGTTTCCTCAACTACCGAAAGAGATTTAATTGAGGATTACGATCTGGGATTTAAGTTTAAAAGTAAATAGGTTCCAAATAAAGTTTCGGGCTTCGAATTTGCAATTTCTCGTTGAACCCGAACCCTATAACGCCATTCCACGTTAATATATCATTCCTGCCTTTTTGTCATTTTTGCCGTCCAATTCCTATAAATATTGGAATGGCACAGTATGGAGTTGTCATATTTGTTATTACTTTCTTTTTTGGCATAATCATTGACAAATAAACCACAGAATCAAAAGTTGAAAATAAAAAATAATAATATTATGGGAAAAATAATTGGAATTGACTTAGGAACAACAAACTCATGCGTTGCTGTAATGGAGGGTAACGAGCCTGTTGTAATCCCTAACAGCGAAGGGCGTCGTACAACTCCTTCGATTGTTGCATTTACTGAAAATGGTGAGCGTAAAGTTGGTGACCCTGCCAAACGACAGGCTATCACTAACCCAGCAAAAACTGTATCCTCCATTAAGCGTTTCATGGGTAACAAGTTCAGCGAAATGACCAAAGAAATTGGACGCGTACCATATAAAGTAGTAAAAGGTGACAATGATACTCCAAGAGTTAAAATTGAAGATCGTTTATATTCTCCACAAGAAATATCGGCAATGGTCCTTCAGAAAATGAAGAAAACCGCCGAAGATTATCTAGGCCATTCGGTTAGTGAGGCAGTTATTACTGTTCCGGCATATTTTAACGACTCTGAACGTCAGGCCACAAAAGAAGCCGGTGAGATTGCCGGATTAGTCGTAAAAAGGATCATAAACGAGCCAACTGCCGCCGCTTTGGCTTATGGTCTCGACAAGAAAAAAGACGATGCTAAGATCGCTGTATTTGATCTTGGTGGCGGTACTTTCGATATCTCTATACTTGAATTAGGTGATGGAGTTTTTGAAGTAAAATCTACTAATGGTAATACCCACCTTGGTGGTGATGATATTGATCATGTTATAATCGACTGGTTAACTGATGAGTTTCAAAAAGACGAAGGTCTGGATCTTAAAAAAGATCCTATGGCACTTCAGCGTTTAAAAGAGGCAGCCGAAAAAGCTAAGATTGAGTTATCAAGCAGTACTGAAACTGAAATAAATCTGCCATATATAATGCCAGTTGACGGTGTTCCAAAGCATCTTGTTAAAAAGCTTACACGAGCTAAATTCGAAATGCTTGCTGATAAATTATTTCAGGAAACTATTAAACCCTGTAAAGATGCACTTAAAGATGCCGGCTTAAATGTTGCGGATATCGATGAAGTAATTCTTGTAGGTGGCTCAACCAGAATACCTGCCATTCAAGAAATTGTTAAAAAGATTTTTGGAAGAGAACCTTCGAAGGGTGTAAACCCTGATGAAGTAGTTGCCCTTGGTGCTGCTATTCAGGGAGGCGTATTAACAGGTGAGGTGAAAGACGTACTTTTACTTGATGTTACTCCTCTTACTCTGGGTATCGAAACAATGGGAAGTGTAATGACTAAATTAATCGAGGCAAACACTACTATACCTACAAAGAAAACAGAAACATTCTCAACCGCTGCTGATAATCAACCATCTGTTGAAATACACATTCTTCAGGGTGAACGCCCAATGGCAAATCAAAACAAAAGTATAGGTAAATTCCATCTAGATGGTATTCCACCTGCACCACGTGGTGTTCCGCAAATTGAAGTTACTTTTGATATCGATTCGAATGGTATTCTGAATGTTTCAGCAAAGGATAAAGCAACTGGCAAATCACAAAGCATTAGGATAGAAGCGTCTTCAGGATTATCTGACGAAGAAATCAAAAGAATGAAGTCCGAAGCTGAAGCAAATGCTGATTCGGATAAAGCTGAACGTGAAAGAGTTGATAAACTGAATGCTGCCGATGCGTTAATCTTCCAGACTGAAAAACAGTTGAAAGAATATGGCGATAAAGTCCCTGCTGATAAAAAATCAGAAATTGAGGGAGCACTTGAGGAGCTTAGAAATGCACATAAAAGCCAGGATGTAACCGCTATAGATAATGCTATGAATAAGCTGAATACCATTTGGCAGTCGGCTAGTGAGGCGATGTATAAGAATACTCAGGGTCAGCCAGGTGCTGCACCTGAAGGTGGTACTGGATCTGGCGACCCAAACGCTAATTCAGGGGATGATGAAGTTACCGATGTCGACTTTGAAGAAGTTGACGATAAATAAGATTAAACTATTTTTCAATAAGAAGGGCTACTGTGTTAATTTGCAGGGCCCTTTTTTTATTAATTGAAACGCATTTAAATTTTAAATTTCATAAGTTGGAGTATTATTTTGCAAAAAGGTGGAAAAAGTAGTTTTGAGCGATTGGTAGGTTATCGACATGAACTAACTATCGAATATAAAAAAGTCAACTTAATTGTCTTCTCAATCGTTGGATATTAGATATTTGTTTACTATCAAGACTACATTAAGTTCCTTCAGCGTGATGTTAATAACTAATATCGTAATTCTTATTGATTATATACCGTATAATTATAATTTAGTTGTCCTTTTCGGAAATTACTAATAATTTAATTTAAATATAATACTTATGAAGAAATTTACAATTTTAACAACCTTTTTGATGTTCTTAATTTTTGGTTTTGCAATGATTGGAACTGCACAAAATTTAGCTTTAAATGGAGGGTTCGAAAGTTGGACCATTAACGGTGCACCCGGCCCAGCTGATAACTGGGATGTTACTAGTACGAGCCTTACAGGCGCACAGGAAACAACAATTGTACGCACAGGTACTTATAGCACTAACCTAACCTGGACAACAACATCAACTGTTTATTTGGAACAATATATTGCTGTTACAGCTGGAAATAATTATAATTTCTCGTTCTGGGCATTAGATAATGATCCTGGTGGTAGAGCAAGAGTAGCCGTTAGGTGGTTTGATGTTTCCGGGAGTTTTATTTCCGGATTTTATGGGGATTACACAGTTGACTCACCTAACTGGCAAGAATTATCCAGTGGTTCACAAACGGCAGCGGTTGGAGCAGTTGAAGCTCATATTGAAATTAGAGTTTATGATGTTTCAGGTTGGCCTGGTACAGCTACTGTTTATGTTGACGATGCAGATTTTGTTGAGATTACTTCTCTTGAGATAAATAAGGCATATGCCATTAGCGAAACAGCAATGGATATTCTTTATTCAGCAAGTGTATCAACAGTAAATCCAGCAGATTATTCATTAACGGGAACCACGGCAATTACTTTTTCCGGAGCAACTATAGATGGATCAAACTCTAGCTTGGTTCACTTAACAGGGGCTTCAGTAAATATGGCTGGTGATATTACTGTTGATAATATTGCTGATGCTGCTAATGCAGATAATTACGACTTTTATGCAGGCATAATGCCAGTTGCTTTCGTAAATACTACAAATCCGGGAGGCACAATGAATAATACTGAAATAGCTACTTTCCAGGGTATTGTGAGTGCTGATGATGACTACAATAACGTGTGGTTTAGTGATGCTGCCGGTGCATATAATGGTGTTTTAATTTATAGCAGTAGTTTCGATGGCTTGGTAGATGTGGGTGATGAAATAATACTTTGCGCGAACAGAACTACCTATAATGGCTTGTCGGAGTTAGAATACCCTGAGTTGATTTCAATCTTATCAAGTGGAAATTCACCATATGGCCCCGACATAATATCTGGCTCTGATATTAATGAAACAATTCCTGTTGATACTGAACCTGGTGAAAAATGGGAAGGTCAACTCGTAACTATCGAAAACTTTACGGTTGATTCATATGTTGATTATGATTATACATGTAGTTGGTCGGATGGTTCAACAACTTATATATTTCATGTTGGTGATAATGTTGCATATCAGTTTGGCGGTATAACTCTTAATATTGGAGAAACATACGGTAGTATTAGCGGTGTTGTTGATTGGCACAGTGTAGGTCCATATTATCGTATTAATCCACGTGAGCAGGCAGATATTGTTCCCGTTGCAGCCGCAGCACGTATTGTTGGATCAATGAATGGATGGAACACTACCAATCCTGACTATGTTATGGCCTTAAATGCAAATGGTTTATATGAGTTAATAAAATCTCTTGATGCTGGTGATCATGAATACAAGGTGCTTGAGGGCAATGACTGGTCTGCTCCAAATTATCCCGGTAACAATCAGCATGTTATTTTAACCGGAACCGAAGATGTTACCTGGAAAGCAAATATAACTGCCGAACTTGTAACACACATGAATCCTGTTATAGCCGGTAACTTTATGTCGGCAATTGGAGGTAACGACTGGGATCCGGGTGAATTGATGGGTGAAATGACTGATCCTGATGGAGATGATATTTTTACTGTTGATTTAACAATTCCTGCAGGTAATTATGAAGGAAAAGTTACTTTAAATCATAATTGGGATCAAAGCACGGGGGGTAATGTAGCTTTCTTAACCGATGGAGTTAATCCAACAACCTTCACTTATGATTTCCCAAATAATATTACTTTAATATCCGGCCCACCACCAGATACTGCTTTAATTACTTTTATTGTTGAAGATATTGCCAGCATGAATTATGACGGCTTCTTTCTAAAAGGAAGCTGGGATGCTAGCGGACAGTACGATCCATCATGGGGTGGAGGTGACGAACATTCAGCGTTTTATGATGATGGAACACATGGTGATGTTGTTGCTGGTGACCATATATGGACATGTCAACTTGATCTTGTTGTTGATGGAGGTTCCAATACCTGGGAGTGGGGTGTTAACGACACCGAGCATAACTGGATTGCCGGTAATTGGCAATTTACCGTACCTGATCAAACACCACAAACATTAACATGGTTAATACCTGATTTGGTTGATCTTGTGATCAACGAAATTATGTATAACTCGATAGGTACTGATGAAGAGTGGATTGAACTATACAATAATACAGACCAAACAATTGATCTGGAAAATTGGCAGGTATGTGATAATAGTGCAACGAATCCGCACATTGTTATTCCGGCAGGGTATAGTGTTGCGCCTGGTAGCTATTTTACCATTTCCGTTTCAACCGGAGGTGCTTTCCCATTTACACCTGATTACGATGGAACAGGATATTTTGGACTTAACAATACAGGTGATGCCGTAAGAGTTTGGAATGCCAATTATTTGCTTGTAGATATTGTTAATTTCGATGATACTGCTCCGTGGCCTACCGAACCCGATGGTAACGGACCTTCTCTTTCGTTAATTAACCCTAATCTGGATAACTCATTAGCTGCAAGCTGGAAAGCCAGTCATGAAGATAATGGTACTCCAGGGGCGATTAACTTTCCTATTAATATAATTACCCCAAATGGAGGAGAAATCATTGAACTTGGTACTACGTATGATATTACCTGGACAGTAGAGGACTGGGATGGTAATATTATGATTGAACTTATCAGGGATGGACAAGATCCTGTACTTTTAGTGTCGAACATGCCTGTTTCTGATCTATCTTTTTCATGGTATGTATTTGAAAGTTTTGATGTTGCTAATGATTATAAGATATTAATCACCAACATGATAGATGGCAATCCTTATGATGAAAGTGATGATTACTTCTCACTAATTGAGGCTTACGTTATGCCTGAAATTGTAATTACTGAAATTATGTATAATCCTCCCGAGTCAGGTACCGATTCGCTGGAATTCCTTGAATTATATAATAATGGAACTGAAAATGTAAACCTTGCAGGTTTTCACTTTACGGCAGGTATTGAGTATATTTTTCCAAGTATCGATTTATTACCTGATAATTACTTACTTGTGTCAGTTGATTCTGCAGTTATGTTTGCCACTTTTGGTGTTGAAGCAAGGCAATGGACAGGAGGTGCTTTAAGTAATAGCGGTGAGAAACTTGAACTACGCGACAGCTTTGACAATGTAATCGATTCATTAACTTACGATGACTACTTACCATGGGACACATTGGCGGATGGATATGGACCCTCGCTTACCTTATGTAACCCCAATGTTGATAATTCAGTTCCAGAAAACTGGACGCATTCAATTAATTTTGCTGCTGTAAATAGTGCAGGTGATTCAATATGGGCTACACCGGGTTTTGGTTGTCAGGTTGTCCTATTACCTGGGTTCGATGCTGATGTAACATTTGTCTCCGTTGGAGATAGCGTATTATTTACTGATTTAACAGTAGGTAATCCCATAGAATGGACATGGACCTTTGAAGGAGGTACTCCTGAATCATGGTTTGGGCAAACTCCACCATATATAATCTACAACGAAGTAGGTACATGGGATGTAACATTGCTAGTTTCTGATGGAGTTAATACTGCAGAAATAACATATCAAAATTATATTGAGGTTGTTGATTTCCCTGCCCCAACAAACCTGGAAGCTGTTGTAGGCCCATATGATGATGTGCAACTTACATGGAATGCACCTGGTCCTGTAGAATTAATTTATGATAATGATATAGCAACCGGAGCGTATAGCTACGAAGGCTATACAATGGCAACTCATATGTCGCCTGTTAGTGATTGTAAAGTTTTAGCACTAAAATTTTACACACAAGTTGATCCCGGTGATAATACGTTTAACGTTACCATCTATGGATGGGATGGCACTCAGCCTGGTACAGAAGTTATATACATGGAAACTGCAACAGCTGTTGATATGGATTGGGTGGAAATTGATGTATCATCACAAAATATCAACTTTACAGATGATTTTGTTGTTGGTTTTGGATCGATAAATGCTACTACTTTCCTTGGTTATGATGCTAATTTAAATAATGGCAGAAGTTGGGATTTCGACAATGTGTCGTCATGGGATCAATGGGCAGAAGCCTACCTGATCCGCGCTATTGTTGAGTATTCAAATGGTAAAATTGCTGAAATAGGCATGACCTCATCACAAATTAACAATGGCAGATCTGTAATTGAAAATATTGCTCATCCAAAAGATTATGGCAATGTTGAGATTGTAGAACCAATTACCAACCAATATAATAATTTTAGAGATCTCTTAGGTTATAATGTATATCGCGATGATATTCAGATAAACGCAACAATAGTTGAAGTAACTGAATATAACGATCCTGAACCTACAATCGGCTCTCACGATTATTATGTAGCTGCTGTTTATGATGGAGGTGAATCTGATCCTTCGAACGTTGTTTCAATAATAGTAACTGATATAAGTGAAGTTAGTTCAAATTCAGTTATGATTTATCCTAACCCAACCGATGGCATATTTACGATTCAATTTGCTGAAAACGTTATTGTAGATGTTGTAATAATGGATATAACTGGCAAGGAAGTTTATAAAAATACAATAAATAAAACTTCGCAGGTTAATATTTCCAGTCTCCACAGTGGCTTGTATTTTGTACGCTTACTTGATAACTCATCAAATAATATTCTTGTCAAAAAACTTATTATTAGATAGTTTGTAAGTTGTTGCCAAATATTAATTTAACGAACCAGGTGTGCAGTTATAACAGCTAACATCTGGTTTGTTAAACTTGGCTAAATAATAACTCAATTGAAAAATATTAAATTAAAATTTATAAAGATGAAAAAGATTTACAAAGTTTTATTCCTGTTTCTGGTAGTTTTGTTTCTGGGAAACATAAACATTCAGGCACAAAATACCTGGATAAATGAACTTCATTATGATAATGCCGGTGCTGATGTAGGCGAGTTCCTTGAGATTGTTATAGAGAACCCCGGAAGCTACGCATTATCTGATTTTGCAGTTTACTTATACAATGGAAATAACGGAGGCGTTTATGACAGTCAAACTGTTGATAATTTTACAGTTGGTGCCACTGTTGATAATTTCACTATTTACTACTGGTATCCAACCTCTATTCAAAATGGAGCTCCTGATGGGCTTGCACTTGTATATCAGGGAACACTTATTACAGGTCAGTTTTTAAGCTATGAAGGTGTATTTGCAGCAACAGATGGCCCTGCAATCGGTGTAATCTCTACTGATATAGGAGTATTGGAAGAAGGTACTACGCCTATCGGTGAGTCGTTGCAATTAACGGGATCAGGTACTTCTTATCCTGATTTCGCATGGCAACCTCCTGCTTCTGAAACACCAGGATTGGAAAATAACGGTCAGTCACTGGGCGGCGCACTCGATCCTGAACCATCAAACTACCCAACAATGTTTGCTGCCACAACTTCTGGTTTGAATATTAATGTTTCCTGGACAGAATCTATCGGAGCTCAGCTACCATTAGGTTATCTGATTTTGGGAGACAAGACATCAAGTCCGAGTTTTGACGTTCCTGTTGATGGTGTTCCGGTTGCTAATGATTTGGATTGGTCTGATAACAAAGTATCAGTAAATGTTGGTTATGGCGTTGGTCAATATATATTTGAAGGACTTGAAACTAATTCAACATACTCATTTACTATTTATCCTTTTACTAATGCCGGCTCCAATATCGATTATAAAACTGATGGAACTTCTCCTACAGCAAATGCTACTACTGCAAATATTGCAATAATTAGTTTTGAAGGCTTCAACACAGGACTTGGAAACTGGACAGGCTATAGTGTTACTGGAGATCAGATTTGGGAGTGGGCCGATTATGGTAACCCCCCTGGATGTGCAAAAGCAAATGGATACAGCGGTGGCCCTGTTCCAAATGAAGACTGGTTAATTTCACCAGAACTTGATTTAATGGGCTATACTGATATAACTTTTGGTTTTGACCATGCACGAAATTATGCTACAAACGATGGTTTATTTATCCTAATATCAACTGATTATGATGGATCTAGTAATCCTAATACAGCAACATGGGATGATATAACTAGTAATTATACTTTTCCCGACCCGGGTAGTTGGTCGTTTAATGATGCAGGAACATTCGATATAACAGCCTTTGCAAGCGATGCTACATATATTGCTTTCCTGTATAATAGCACATCAAGCGATGCATCAACCTGGGAAGTTGATAATGCCGAAGTGCTAGGTATGTTGAACACAGGTATTGGAAATGAGAATATTTCAAAACTAAATGTATACCCTAATCCGGCTTCAAATAAACTAAATGTTAAATCAACAGAACCTGGAGAAATAAGAATTATAAGTATTACGGGTAAGTTAATCTTAGAGATGGATATAATTAAAGGAACAAATTCAATTGAAATTGAAACACTTAGCAGTGGACTTTATATTGTTGAAACTATAAGTAATAGCGGACTCAAATCAACAGGGAAACTATCTGTTAGATAGTAAGATTAACTGTAATAAAAAATCCTGCCTGCAAATTGAGAAGGCAGGATTTTTTTTGCCGTATAATTTAAGTCATAAAAACTAAAATCATTTCCTTTTTTGTAATTTTATCAGTTATTATGCGTTAGCAAAATAAATATACAGCTTGAAAATGTTTAACAAAATATTAATATTTGTCTTTATTATATATGTGCATAATTCTTATGCTCAAAAACTCGATGCTGTTCGGTTTGAGGTTCCTTCAGATATAGATGTTGAACAATTCCATGTAGAAACTTTGGGTGATAATGGCATGTTAGTTTTCTACGAGAGTAAAGAAGTTAACGAAGAAAAAAAGAGAAAATGGTACTTCGGATTATTTGATACAGATCTTAAGCAACTTTGGTTGAAATTTGTACCACTCTCTGATAAAATTGAATTTATTTCATCGCAAAGCATTAATGGAAACATCTACCTCCTATTTAGGAATATTAACAGGGAAAGATTTGAATACGGTTTTTATGAAATAGTAACCTACAATATTGATCAACAAACATTTGCGCGAATATCGGGCTCAATACCATTAAAGTCGGAAGTAGCCGGGTTTGATATTATTGGTAATACAGCCTGCTTGGCTTTAAATCAGAAAAAATTCGAAACTGACCTCGTTTTTATAAACCTGAGTACAGGGGATGTGCAACCTGTACATATAGATGAAGGTGTGCAAGGTTTTATTGAAGCTTTGTATGCCGACAGGGATCGTGGTATTTTTTACGTGGCAATTAAGCAAAATAGAGATCGACGATATATTACAGATCACGTGCTTAGTTACTCTATCGATGGAAATAAGCAATCAGAAATTAATATACAAAATACTGAGGCCCTGAAATATTTTAGAGACTATCTTTTTGTGCCACAAGAAAATAATGAACTTCTTATATTTGGAACATATGATATTGTAGCTGGACGTACATTATCTTTTAAAGATATTGAAGAGGAAAAAGATGCTAAGAGTACAGGTTTGTTTTTTCTAAAAATCAAAGATGAAAAACAATTGTCACTTTATTATTATGATTTCATTGGATTTAACAATATTGCAGGTGCAATTAGCCCTAGAGATATTACACGAATTAAAGTATCTGAGGATAGTAGTCAATCGGGTCGCGTCAGCCAATTAATTACTGCTTCATTTAATTTATCCGAACCATCAGTATTTAAAGATGCAAACAATGTTTATGTGTTTTCGGCTGAAGCTTATCGGCCATACTATAAAACCGAAACTCGTATGGATTACAATTTTTATGGCAGACCTTATCCTTATACATATAATATCTTTAGCGGATATGAATTTTACGATGTTATTATTGCCGGCATTTCCAATGATGGTACTTTGCTTTGGAATAATGACTTTTTAATCGAAGATATACTTACTTATTCAACTCGTCGAAATTCAGTAGTTTTTGAGGATGCAAATTATATAACTATGGCTTATGTAAATAATGGCTATGTTGTTTCGCAAACTATTGTTGGTCCTGTTGATATTGATAGATCGAGGATGAAAATAGGAACAGATTTCCCGCAAGACAGGGTATCGCAGGACGAAAACAACCATATTGTTAGCTGGTATGACGACTATTTTTTAATTTATGGTTATCAGAAACTTAAAAATCGTACTCTTGGAGATGATGCAACCAGAGTTGTTTTTTATGCAAATAAAATTACTTACAGGTAATTAAAAATTAACGTTAAAAAGTATTGACTAACAGAAACATGCAAATAAATGAAGCATCTACTATTTTTAACTAGATATTTAAAATTTCGCCTTAATGCCAAAACAAGATACAGAATCCATTCGCAATTTATTTTCGATTTTATAAACAACATACTAAAAGATAAAGAAGAATACAATGATTACGGTACTTTGTGGAAATTTAGAAATCAATTAGCATCCAGTAACGACCCTGTTGAAACTGTTGATTTTGGCGTAGGTGCGGGTAAAAAAGCATATAAAACAAAAATATTAACACTAGGAAAAATTGTTCGTTCACGGTCACATAGTGAATCAAGATTAAAGCTTCTCTATAGAATTACAAAATATTATAAATTTCAAAGCATTCTTGAGTTTGGAACCGCAGCAGGAATAAGTGCTGCCTACATCAAAAGTGGAAACCCGCAAAGTAAAATGGTAACTATGGAAGGCTGTGCCAATTTAGCTTCACATGCAAATGAATTTTTCTTTAAATTAGGATTAGAGAAGATAGAGATTGCTGTCGGGAATTTTGATGTTGTTTTGGATGATGCACTCAAAAAATTTAATAGCCTGGATTTTGTTTTTTTTGATGGAAATCACCGTAAAGAGCCAACACTAAGGTATTTTGAGAAATGTGTACAATTATCAAACGAAAATAGTATATTTGTTTTCGATGATATTCACTGGTCAACAGATATGGAAAGCACTTGGGAAGCTATTAAGAAAGATGCAAGAGTGAGTGTTACAATTGACCTTTTTTGGTTTGGTCTGGTATTTTTCAGGAAAGGGATTGAGAAACAGGATTTTGTCATATCATACTATAAATAATTGAACTTTTAATATAACTAATACATGCAAAAAAGTATAATTGATTTTAAGGATATATCTCGGTTTTTTCAGGTGGGTACCGAAACAGTTAAAGCTTTACGTGAAGTAAACATAAATATCAATGCAAATGAATTTGTTGCGATTATGGGACCATCGGGTTCCGGTAAGTCAACATTAATG
This sequence comes from Bacteroidota bacterium, assembly GCA_014382445.1. Taxonomy (GTDB): domain Bacteria; phylum Bacteroidota; class Bacteroidia; order Bacteroidales; family F082. Next base: position 179,933 of record JACNJS010000010.1, on the reverse strand, counting down.
AACATCCTCGGCTGCCTTGATACACCTACAAAAGGCACATATCATCTTAACGGACAGGATGTTAGTAAAATGACCGACAATGAGCTTGCTGACGTTAGAAACAGAGAAATTGGGTTTATTTTTCAAACATTTAATTTGTTGCAACGATCAACAGCACGCGAAAATGTAATGTTGCCACTTGTTTATGCAGGTGTTAATAAGTCACAACGAATTGCACGGGCTGAAGAAACATTAGCAAGTGTTCAGCTTGCTGATCGTATGAATCACAAACCAAATGAGCTTTCAGGCGGACAACGTCAGCGTGTGGCTGTAGCACGGGCTTTAGTTAACAATCCCTCCATAGTTCTTGCAGATGAGCCAACAGGAAATTTAGACTCAAAAACTTCAATAGAAATTATGGGCTTGCTGGAAGAAATTCATAAGCTGGGTAACACAATTATAGTTGTAACTCATGAGGAGGATATTGCCAAACATGCACATCGAATTATCAGGATGTTAGATGGTTATATAGCATCGGATGAAATAAACAAAAATGTTAAAACAGTTAAAGATTACAATTTGGCAGAGTTTGTAAAGTAGGGGGAAGGCATAAGGGAAAAAGAGAAACGTGGAATAAGGTATAAGGGGAATATGGTATTAGGTATATAAACGCATGAAGATTTATACAAAAACTGGCGACAGCGGAACAACGGCTTTAATTGGCGGTACACGTGTGCCAAAGTACGACTTGCGTATACATTGCTATGGAACCGTGGATGAATTAAGTTCATGGATTGGTTTAATTCGTGATCAGGAAGTTGGAACAAAGATTGCCAATGATCTCGTTGAAGTACTGGACAGATTGTTTACCATTGAATCCATTCTCGCTTGTGACACTTCTGTCAGTAAAAATCTAATACCTGAAATATCAGAGAAAGATATTCATTTTTTGGAAGATGAAATTGACAGTATGACTAAAGAACTCCCCGAACTAAAGTCATTCCTGCTTTCAGGTGGTAACACAATTGTTTCTTATTGTCATATTGCTCGCACTATTTGCAGAAGAGTTGAGCGGATTGTTATTCAACTAAGTGAAGAACATAATATCAATCCTTTCATATTGGCATACTTAAACCGACTTTCTGACTATCTTTTTGTTCTTTCCAGAAAAATCGGACAAGATAACAATGCAAAGGAAATACTTTGGAAGCCTCGTATTTAAAGGAACTGCAACATTTTTCTATTTTATTAGTATTAGTTCAAAAAAAAATTATTTTTGCAAAAAATTTTGAGTATGTATTGGACTTTAGAGCTAGCATCAAAACTTGAAGATGCACCCTGGCCGGCAACCAAAGATGAATTGATAGAATGGGGAATACGCACAGGTACTGCACCGGAAGTAATTGATAACCTTAAGGAAATAGAGGATGAGGGGGAAGCATATGATCGAATAGAAGATTTATGGCCTGATTATCCTACTAAAGAAGATTTCTTTTTTAACGAAGATGAGTATTAAAATATTTATCACACAAAAACGGGCTGTTATAATTAATTATAGCAGCCCGTTTTTTTGTTGGTTAATTTGTCAATTTTAACAGCCAATCTCCCTGCTCATATATCTCGAACTCAAATATTACTTCATGTTTTGCAGTATGTAACTTGTTCCACGTAACATATGTTATTTTAAAAGTTGCCGGAAAGAAGATATTGTCAAAAACAATTTTCTGACCAATATTCTGGTATGAGCCATTTGATGAAAAAATTCGCAGGTTTTCAATAGTTGAATTAATAGTGCCATTCATATATATTTCAATACTTAACTTATTTAAATCACCCAACTTACGAAACGAATATTTTTGAAGGTTGTACGATCGGATTACATTTGGTGGAGGAGGTACGGGTCCAGTATACCGGTCATCTTTCCAAATGCCAGTCTGGATGCTATCCTTTCCGCTGTAACTAAAAATGTATGTTCCTACACCTTGTCGTTTACCATAGTCCCATTCACCGATATATTCATCACCAGAAGCCCAGGTATATGTTCCCTTTCCATGAGGATATCCCTGACGAAAACGCCCGTCATATTTGTCAATACCTGTGGCAATTCCAATACCAACTGCCAGGCCCTTTTTACATTTTCCTTCATAAGTCTCAGAAATTGAAGCTAATAGTACTTTACATTTTCCCTGGCTGATAAGTACTTTAGGATTTGAAAACAAAGCAAAAAGTAAAATAGTAGTTGTTATCTTTTTCATTTGTATATGTTTTGGTGCAGTGATTACAAATGTAAAGAAATTTGTGATAACCATGTTTTGTAGTATTAATCAGGCTGAATAATAGCCTGAAACACTTTGTATGAGAATGCGAGAAGAACAGCTCCAATAAATAAGCCTATAATGCCACCCATTATCATACCTCCAATAACTCCCAGTAATATTACGAGCATCGGTATATCCATACCTCTACCCATTAACATAGGCTTTATTATATTATCAGAAAAACTCCAGAACACAGCCCAGATGGTGAAAATTACAGCAACAGTTGTGCCGGCATAAGTAAATACATATAATATTACGGGAATTAGTACTAATACCACCGGTAACTGAATAATAGCTACAAATAACACTATTATTGAAACTATCTCAGCCCCTGGAAAATCGATTACAAATAAACCAATGCTTATAAAAAAGGCTTGAATAAACGCTGTTCCGAGCACACCTTTAACAACACTCCTGATAGTAGCACTGGCAAGGGGAGCAAAATGTTCGCCTCCTTCACCAGCAAGAGTCTTGAAAACAGATATAGCAGTTTTTTCTGCAGTTTTAGTATTTATAAGTAATGCTCCTGCGATGATTATTGAAATAATGAACAAAAAAACAGTACTTGCCATACCTGTCACGGCCAAAAGTAATTTAGGTGCAAATTCTTTAAGCTGAGGCTCAAACATTACAAATACACTACTAATACTATGCGAAGCCAGCTTCCATGTATGATAAATCGGTTTCCCAATTATTGGCCAACTTTCTACTGCTACATCAGGAGGTGGAATAGATAAAGTTCCAGCCTCCATTTTCTTTGAGATCGATTCTACACTTTCAATTGTAGATTCGGTAAACAATGCCAAGGGAACAATAACCAGCAGGATTATGGTAATCAGTACTATAATAATTGCTGACAGTTTTTCTTTATTTCCCAATGCCTTTGAGAATCGTTTATGGAGTGGAAATAATGCGACTGCAATGATGATGCCCCATATTAATGGGCCAATAAACGGTTTTAAAATTAAATAACTCATCACAAATAGAAGCGCAATAAAACCAAATCTTAATCCAGTTTTTATGGATTTTTGAATTTGAGATTCCTCATTAATTTTTTCTTTGTTCATAGTTTTCTTTTTTTTAATTATGAATAATATTAGATATTCTTCCTCTTAAAAACATAATAGAACATCATTGCTATGGGTAATATAAAAGCCAAAGTTTAAGGTTTAAATTAGTACTGTTTTCTCTTACATTTAAAAAGCGTATGGCTTACACCGATGTTTTCAACAACATCTTCAATATAAAGCCCTGATTTGTCAATAAGCTTTCCCATATCATTTGAATGATACATTTGGCTGTTACCATTGGCGATAGCTGTAAAATATAGTGAGGTGGCGTGAAGGCTGTAAGTAGATGCTTCAAACTCTTGTTTATCCCAGTAAGTTTCAAGAATATAAAGAGCTCCGTCATTGTCAAGTGCATTATATGACCGCTTAAGTAAACCTAATATCTCTTCTTGTGAGAAGCAATCCAAAAACTGACTCATCCATATGACATCATAGCCTGTAGGGAATGGGATTGAATTATCGAGGAGGTTCAGTGATTTTGTGGAAATTCTATTGTCAAGACCAGCATTATATATACTAACTTTAGCATCCTTAATTTGTCCTGGCAGGTCAAGTATAGTCAGGTGGATATCTTCGTTGTTTTCAGCGCAGTAGATAGAGAACCTGCCTGTATTGCCACCTACATCAAGAATCTTCTTTGGTTTTGATCTGAAAATGTGTGGTAACACTTCAGGAAAAGCATAATCGGAATAGTAATGATCGAAAGCAAACCAACTATTTCTGACTTTCAGAGGTAGGTCGGAAAGAGCTTCATAAACAGTATCCCAATTTCCAAAAACTTTAAGTCCCTCAGGTTTACCTTTTAGAATGGATTCTTCAAGTTGCATCATGCCTAAGTAGTTAACATCCTGAGTAAAGTCCATATTCACTTTTGTAAGTTCATCACTAAGAATGAAATATCCGGTTTTAGTTATATGGTACCTTGTATCTTTAATCATAACCATTTCCAAGCTCAATCCAGCTTCCAACAGTACTTTTGTGCCGTAAACCGAAATTTTAAGAGCTTTTGCAACGGTTTCAATGCTGGCACCTTTTCGCTTGTTTTTTAACAGGTATTCAAGAATTCCAAGATTGCGTAGAGCACGGGCTGCCTGAAACATAATAGGTGCAAATGCTATTTTCTGAGCATCATATTTCGCATGAAGTGCTGACTTTATATCCGAGCCATAGTTATTCATATCTTTTTCATTAAAATTTCTTTGTGGATCTTTGAGCCTTCGGGTCTTTGTGGCATATTTTATATTTTAAGTTGCTTTGTTTCCCAAAAATAATAATAATTATACCATTGTTCGGGATGATTATAAAGAGTTATTTGAAGTTGCTCAACATAATCAACTATCATTTGTTTCAAAACTTCATCCCTTTTTTTAATATTATTAGAATTTTCATACAACTTAGCCTGGGTAGCTGTTAGATGGTAGTGTTTGTTTGGTTGTTTTACAGCCGAAACAAAGGTTACAGGCTTTTTATATTTCATGGCAATATAGAAAGGGCCTGTTGGAAATTTCGCATTTTTTCCAAGAAAATTACATGAGATAGTTTTTGATCCTGGTAAAAACCGATCACCATGTATAGCAACTATTTCATTTTTTAATAATGCCTCTTTTATTTGAAAAAGATGCGACATATCGTCATTAATTGTTATGAAGTTCATGTTTTTGTTAGTCATAACATTATCAAGCAGCGCTTTAATCCTTCGGTGTTCGGCATCAAGAATTACAATATGAACCCGTGTTTTTATTCTATCGAGCATATGGCCTGCTATTTCCCAGTTTCCAATATGAGCGCCTATAATAAGTCCACCTTCATTATTAGCCATATCATGAAGATGTTCTTCACCATCGAAACTAAATGTAAATTTGTTCGTTAAACCAGCCATTAGTACAACTTTATCAATAAGCACTTTGCCGAATGTTAAGTTGTTAAGATAAAGGTAGTATGCTGTTTTAAAGAAACCGTATCCTATAATAGTATTAAAATAATAATACATTGGTTTACGGGCTTTGGGTGCGAACAGAACAAAATATAAGGCAACAAAGTGAAGAATAAAATAAGCGATCTTTAGGTTAAAGTTTTTTAATAAATAAATGAAAATCCGGTAACCGGCTAATCCTCCCCTTGATTTGCCTTTCCAGGTCGACATTAGTTTTTGGAATGATCCAGAATGTAATTGTAAAGGTCTTCCAGTTTAATAATTTTTACCATATCATCACTTGTAACCTTCAATCCAAATTCTTTTTCAATAATTACGGCGATATCAACAAAATCAAGACTTTCGATGTCAAGATCGTCTTTCATCATTGCTTCAGGCACGAGCTGCGATTCTTCCAGCTCAAACTCCTCAATTAAAAACTGGTTTACTTTTTCAGTAATTTCCTCTCTACCCATTATTTTGTTAATCGTTGTAGTATATAAGCTTACAAAGTTAATAATTATTTTTAATGTAATAATCTTTTTGTAACCTGTTCTGCAAAAAACATATTACAATTTTCGTATAATGAGCGTTGAATTTGTTCCGCCGAATCCAAATGAGTTTGATAGGAAGGTATTAATATTATGTTCAGTTGTTTTTGCTATAATATTTAGTTTGGCAGAATCTTCATCAGGGTTTTCAAAATTTATGTTTGGTGCAACAAAAGAATTTTGTGCCATTAGCATTGAGTATATTACTTCGCTAGCGCCGCCCATCCACATTTCATGGCCAGTCATACTTTTAGTTGAACTTATCGGAACCCTTCCTTTGTTAAACACCTTGTAAATTGCCTTTGCCTCATTCAGATCTCCAACGGGTGTGGATGTTGCATGAGCATTCAGATAATCAATATCACCAGGTTGTATATGGGCATCTTTTATGGCTCTCTCAAGTGACCGTACCGGACCATCAACATTTGGTACAGATATATGATCCCCATTTGATGAGAAACCATAACCTATAATTTCACCTAAAATAGGTGCACCCCTTTTTACTGCCGAATTGTAGTTTTCAAGAATAACCGTTGCTCCCCCTCCGCTTGGAACGAGTCCGTCCCTGTCTCTATCGAAAGGTCGTGACGCTTGTGTTGGAGCATCTTCCCGTATAGAGAAAGCGTTTAGGGCATCAAAATTACCCATTGAAAGTGGATTGATTTCCTGCGCGCCCCCGCAAATAATAGTGTCCTGCAATCCTTGTTTTATCATTAAATATCCCATGCCAATGGAATGTGAACCACTCGCACAAGCTCCACTAACTGTAAAATTGATGCCTTTAAGTTTGAGAATTACACTCAGATTCATTGTAATAGTTGAATTCATCGATTGGAATATCGATCCTGAACCAATAAGCATTGTATCTTTTTTTTCTCTTATTATATCTGCTGCTTCAATTACAGCCGTGCTTGAACTGTCGTTACCATAAAAAATCCCTACTTCATTTTCATTCAGGAAATCTTCATCTATTAATGCATTTTTAAGTGCCTCCATTGTAGCAATATACGCATATTCTCCTTGCTCGGGAAGGCCGACTCTCATTCTTCGCGGTAACACACCTTTCAAAACTGGACGTTCGATACTTCCGGTTAAGGCTGACCTAAATCCTAGTTCTTTTCTGTGATGATCGAAAATTATTCCCGATTTACCTTCATATAATGATTTTGTAACTTCGTCAAGATTTGATCCAATAGTTGAATATATCCCCATCCCTGTTATTACAACCCTGTTCATTTTTATGTGTATAAACCTCCGTTAATGTTAATAACTTCACCTGTTATATATGATGAACCGTCTCCTGCCAGAAATACGACAAGTTCAGCTACATCTCCAGGTGTGCCAAACCGGTTTGCCGGTATTAATTTTTTTAGCTGTTTTTCATCAAGATCTTTAGTCATTTCAGTTGTAATATAACCGGGTGCAACAGCATTAACAGTAATATTTTTCCTACTTACTTCCTGTGCAAGTGCTTTTGTAGCACCAATTATTCCGGCTTTTGCAGCTGAATAATTTGTTTGACCGGGCAACCCTTTGATGCCAGAAAGTGAAACTACATTAATAATTCTGCCCCATTTATTTATAACCATGTCTTTTATAAGTGCTGAAGTAATGTTATAAAATCCATTAAGGTTTGTATCAATAACGCTACTCCAGTCGGTTTGTTCCATCCACACCATCAACACATCCTTTGATGTGCCGGCATTATTTATAAGTACTGATATATATTCGTCAGGATGATCTTGTTTCCATACTTCAAGTGCATCTTTTACTTCCTTATAATTCGTTATGTTAAATTGTATTAAACTACCAACTCCACCATTATCTTCAATTTGGTGAAGTGTTTTACTCGCAGAAGTGATATTTGAATTATAGTGTACCAGAACGTTATAACCTGCTTCTGAAAGGCGAATACATATTGCGCCGCCTATTCCGCCTGATCCTCCTGTTACCAAAGCATATTTCATTATTTCAGATTTTAAAATATAACGTAGGGGTTGGTTTGTTTTAAATGTTGTTTTATTTTTTCCAGATCTTTATATTTTGGCGTGTCAGTAATAAAAGCAGTAACAAATTTACGAAATAGATTTTAACTTATTAATTACAGGGTTTGCATATAGTAATAAAAACAATTCACGAATATCATCGTTATCGTGCTGTGCCATTTTTGTTGTGTTATAATAACGGTTTTCCAAAATTGCTTTGGTGTTATCGTTATAATATTTTGAAAACTCAATTGAATTGTTTAGCATGTCGTATGCCAAATAGTTAGATGGCCATAATTTGTAATTCTTATAAATCTGGTTATCAACTAAACAGGCAACTTTGCCAATGAATTCGTTATTAGAAATATTTTGTTCATTGATGTTAATTATTTCATCATTAATCTGCGGTCCAATAACTAAATGTACCTTGCCTTTATCACCCGTTAGACCACCAATGATACTTTTAAAATCTTCATCATAAGCCTTAACATAAACACGATCTTTTGATAAATACATTTCTCTTACTTTCATTGCATCACATGGTTCCCACTCATAAGAAATGGCTACAGGTGTGATATTGAGTTGAGTTAGCTTGCTTTTGACATCTGAATCACCATCTAATGAAAGCATCTTCAGAATACTCACATCAGTTTTGTCAAAACCGGTTTTCGTTCTTCCTTTACTGTGAGCAATCCAAATTGACTTGTTTAGATTTGTTACAGACTTCCTTATATATGCAGATAAACGTTTAGAGTTTTGAAGCAATTCTTTAGGGCTTCCTTCTCTAAATACAGTAATCATTTTATTTGATTTCCCCAAATCTACAATTAAAGGGGAAACCATTAGGTTACTACCCCATGCAGATTGTGGTGTTGTAATGCTGAGCTTAAGATGTATAAGACCAAGTATTGATGAGTCGAGGACGATGTCTCGGTGGTTACCGAGATAAACACAGCTAGTATTGTTGTTAAGATTTTCAAACCCTGAATGAGTAATTCCATCGGTTGTTTTATCCAAAATTGATAATACGACTGGCAACGTGAATAAGCTCTGAAATTCATTTATTGTTTTTGCGCTCTTTAATTTTGATATTACGAGTTCCTTTTTCTCAGTCGTAAATAAATAATCCATCATTCGATGGAAAGTTGGGTCAGCTATAATTCGGGGTATAGCTTCTCTAATCTCGTGATCATAATAAGGCCTGATTACATCAAAATCAATTTCATTCATAAGAAAAAAGTTATCGCCAAAATTAGCCAATTATCCAAAATAACAAAATTATTCATGATAGAGTATTACAACTTTAAAACTCAATTCGCAGGTATATTTTTCAGCACCTCGAGTGTAAGTTTCCAAAACTTTGGGACTGTTTCAATTTCAATTTTCTCTTCAGGGGAGTGGGCTCTTTTAATAGTGGGGCCGTAAGATATCATATCCATGTCAGGGTATTTTTCACCTAGTAATCCACACTCAAGGCCAGCATGTATAGCAAGTACTTCAGGCTTGGAATTGAAAAGCTTCATATACGATTTTTCGGTAATTCTAACAATCTCGGAGTTGGGATTTGGTGTCCACGCTGCGTAGCCATCCGATGTTTTAGTTCTGGCTCCAGCTAGTTTAAACACGCTTTTAACCATATTTGTTATATCCTGTTTTTCAGATTCAACAGAGCTCCTCTGACTAGTGGTTATAAGTATTTCGTCGTCAAGGAACTTAACCGAGGCAAGATTTGTTGAGGTTTCAACAAAGTTTTCAATAGTCTGCGACATTGCAATTACACCATGGGGGCATGCATAAATAGCATTTACCAGTTCATCAAACGATTCATTGTCGATAACCACCTCAGGTAATTCCACTTCCTTAATTGAAACCTCCATATCTGGTTCGGTGATATTGAACTCTACCTTACTCATCGCCTCAAAATCAGCAACAGCAGCAACAATATTTTTTTCATGCTCTTCAGGTACGAGTACTATGGCATATGCTTCGCGAGCAATGGCATTGCGAAGGTTTCCTCCATCAAACTTGTTGAGCATTATGTTAAATTCATCTTTCTTACACCACAGAAATCTGTTTAATATTTTATTGGCATTTGCATGCCCTTTTTCAATTTCATCGCCCGAATGCCCTCCTTTGAGACCAGTTACTGTAATCTGAAATGCTATGTGTCCGGCAGGTGTTTCTTCGTAATCAAAAGGTAGCCACGCTTGTGTGTCCTGACCGCCGGCACAGCCAATAAACAGCTGTCCTTCATCTTCTGAGTCGAGGTTGAGTAATATTGAGCTTTGAATAAATCCTGGTTTCAGCCCCATGGCTCCAGTCAATCCCGACTCTTCATCAACAGTAAATAAACACTCAATCGGACCGTGTTCAATGTTATCCAAAGCAAGTATTGCTAATTGAGTAGCAATGCCAATACCATCGTCGGCACCAAGGGTAGTGTCGTTTGCTTTTACCCAACCATCTTCGATAATTGATTCAATAGGGTCATTTTCAAAATCATGAATTTTATCATTGTTTTTTTCGCAAACCATGTCGATATGACTTTGCAGAACAACCGATTTTCTGTTTTCCATACCTGCAACTGCGGGCTTTCTGATTAGAACATTACCAGTTTCATCCTGAATAGTTTCAAGATTGTGATTATTTCCAAACGTAATGAGGTAGTTGATTATTTTTTCTTCTTTTTTAGATGGTCTTGGTATCTCAAGGATTTCTTTAAAATATTGCCAGATTATTGTAGGTTGAAGTTTAAGTATTTCTGTATTCATGAAGCTTTTATTTTTGACAAAGTTATTAAAAGTAGGGTAACTTGATATTTTTGCAGAATTATTATGATATTATCAACTCTTCCAGGAGCTATGAACTCTGGAAAGTTGTAGTTGTTTATTCCCAAGGCCTCAATTCATCTGCTGCAGCCCAGGCTGCTACCCAGTCGGGGACGGTAGGATTAATATTATCATAACCCATGGTTTCGAGGACAACACGTGTTTTTACTATTCCGTTTTTGGAGGTAATAGCGGTACGGATTAATGCAGCTGAGTGTACTTTCCCGTGTCTTATTGTTTTTTGATGGAAGTAAAACCAACGATCATCATAGCCAACCACCTGCGAATGAAGAGTGTATTTCTGCATTAGTTTAAGCCGGTGTCGATAACGAACACTTGCTCCTGCTACAGCTAGTCCCCATCCTTTTTGTTTTACAACCGATATCAAACCACTTCTAAGAGCTAAATCAAACCTTCCAAAATCCATCATAGTTAAATGTCGTCCGTTATTTAATTCCATAAATGGATCAATATCAACCAGGCAAACCCGCATTGGCAGCACGCTTTCATCCCCGATAACCAGCTTTTTTCTTGTTTTTTTGGTGGCAAGTAGTTTCAACAATCGCAGATATGGGTACATAGGTTATGCCTGTTTAAGTTTTTGGATGATTGAAATAGGATTTGGCGATCTAAAAACAGTATTTCCTGCAACTAGTATGTCAGCTCCTCTGTTTACAAGCATTGAAGCATTTTCGAGAGTAACACCTCCGTCTATTTCAATTAATGCTTTGCTGTTGGTTTTAGTAATCAGGTCTTTAAGCTTGCTGATTTTATTATACGTATTTTGTATGAACATTTGTCCGCCAAACCCAGGATTTACTGACATGATAAGTACCAGGTCAAGGTCTGAAATAATATCTTCGAGCACATTAACTGGTGTATGAGGGTTAAGCACAACTCCAGCCTTCATCCCTTCATTTTTAATTTCACTGATGCTGCGGTGTAAATGTGTACTAGCTTCATAATGAATGGTTAATATGTCGGCACCGGCATTTTTAAATTCTCTTATATATCTTTCAGGTTGCACTATCATTAAATGAACATCAAGGGGTTTTTTGGCAATAGCCTTAATAGCTTTTATTATAGGTATCCCGAATGAAATGTTAGGAACGAACACCCCATCCATAATATCAAGGTGAAACCAGTCGGCATTACTGTTGTTTACAAGCTCAACATCCGACTGTAAATTGCCAAAGTTTGCAGAAAGCATTGATGGTGCTACTAAGTGACCCATAGAGATATTTTTTGCAAATATAATAAAATGGAAGGATGGTAGGATGGAAGACTGGAAACAAGGTTAAAATAGATAGCCAAAAAAAGCGTCAACCTATGGCGGACGCTTTAATTTTTTTATCCAAGATATGATTTTAGGATTTTACTTCGTGAGGTATGTTTGAGCCTTCTAATAGCTTTTTCTTTAATTTGTCGAACCCGCTCTCGGGTCAGGTCGAATTTTTCCCCAATTTCTTCAAGTGTCATCGGGTGGCCTTCGCCAAGTCCGAAATAAAGCTTAACAACATCGGCTTCACGCTGGGTTAAGGTTTGCACAGCACGGTCAATCTCCTTGCGAAGCGATTCGTACAGCAAGTCAGTTTCAGGAGTGGGCCCATCACTGCTGCGAAGTACATCATACATTGTGTTATCTTCATCCTGAATAAGTGGAGCATCCATCGACACGTGTCTTCCTGCATTCCTTTGTGATTCCTTAACTTCGTTTTCGGTCATTTCAAGCTCGATGGCAATCTCTTTTTGATTGGGTTCCCTTTCAAAAGATTGCTCAAGCCTTGCGGCTGCCTTATTTATTTTATTGATAGATCCTATTTTGTTCAAAGGCAGTCTGACGATCCTCGATTGCTCGGCAAGAGCCTGAAGAATTGACTGCCGAATCCACCAAACAGCATACGAAATAAATTTGAATCCACGGGTTTCGTCAAATCGTTGTGCGGCTTTAATAAGTCCTAAATTTCCTTCGTTAATTAAATCGGGTAAGTTTAAACCTTGATTTTGATACTGTTTAGAAACAGAAACTACGAAGCGAAGGTTTGCTTTAGTTAATTTCTCAAGTGCAATACGATCACCTTGTTTAATACGACGTGCAAGTTCAACTTCTTCTTCAGCAGTAATCAAATCAACTTTACCAATCTCTTGTAAATATTTATCAAGCGATGCAGTTTCGCGATTTGTTACCTGCTTAGTGATTTTAAGTTGCCTCATAATCTATAAACTTTTTTGCTAATTCTTATACGTACTAGAGGTTTAAAGGTTACCTAGTGTTATCTTCAATTTTATTAGGCCTGTCGAGCAGAACTTTACGTGAAAGTTTAAGTTTCCCTGATCTGGAATCGATGCCAATAAGTTTCACTTTAATTTTGTCTCCTTGCTTAAGCACGTCTTCAACATTTTCTATGCGTTTATGATCTATTTCGGAGATGTGAAGTAATCCGTCTTTGCCAGGAAGTATCTCAACGAAAGCACCAAACGCAACAATACTTTTAACTGTACCCAAATATGTTTTGTCAAGCTCAGGTATTGCAGTTATTCCTGCAATCCAGTTTTTGGCAGCTTCTATCGATGTTTTATTATCAGCCATAATATCGATAATACCTTTGTTATCAACCTCTTCAATAATAATAGTAGCTCCAGTAATTTTTTGAATCTCCTGAATTACTTTTCCGCCAGGTCCTATAACTGCACCAATAAATTCTTTATCGATAGTCATTTTTTCGATCCTAGGTGCGTTTTCTTTATAATCAACTCTTGGCTCTTTTATTGTCTTAGCCATTTCACCGAGAATATGTAACCTTCCCTGCCGAGCCTGCTCAAGTGCTTCTTCTAAAATAGTGTAGGATAATCCGTCAACCTTGATATCCATTTGGCATGCAGTAATTCCATCAGTTGTACCGGTAACTTTAAAATCCATATCGCCAAGATGGTCTTCATCACCTAAGATATCTGATAGTACAACATATTTTCCTGTGTTACTATCTGAAATTAAACCCATAGCAATACCGGCAACCGGTTTTGAAATTTTAATTCCTGCATCCATAAGAGCCAATGTGCCTCCGCAAACCGATGCCATGGATGAAGAACCGTTCGACTCAAGTATGTCACTTACAACCCTTACTGTATAAGGATTTTTTTCACCAACTGGAACAACAAACTTCAATGCGCGTTCTGCGAGATTGCCGTGTCCGACTTCTCTTCTGCTTACACCCATCATCCGCTTTACTTCTCCTGTTGAGAAAGGGGGGAAGTTATAATGTAACATAAAGTTTCGATTACCTGAAATTACGGCACCGTCAATTTTTTGTTCGTTTAATTTGCTGCCAAGTGTAACTGTAACCAATGCCTGTGTTTCGCCTCGGGTAAAAATGGCTGAACCATGCGTTGAAGGCAGGTAATCAATTTCTGACCATATTGGTCTGATTTCATTCATACGCCTACCGTCTAAACGAACATTCTCATTTAGCATTGCATTGCGAACCGCATCTTTTTCAACATCATGGAAATATCTTTTAACCAACTTAGTTACAGTTTCTTTTTCTTCGTCACTGAAAGTTTCAAGAAAATCATCACGGACGGCTTTAAAAGCATCTGATCTTGCATGCTTGTCGGCATTCCCTTCACAGGCAACGTTGTAACACTTTTGATAAGTTGCTTCTTTTACTTTTTTCCTTAATTCCTCATCGTTGCTTTCGTGAGTGTATTCACGTTTAACAGCTGCTTTTGCGACCATACCAGCAAGCTCAATTTGTGCCTGGCACTGAATTTTAATAGCTTCATGAGCAATCTGAATACCTTCAAGCATTTCGGCTTCACTTACTTCTTTCATTTCGCCTTCAACCATCATAATATTATCCATTGTAGCTGCTACTATTAGCTCAATGTCAGCTTCTTCTAAAGATGATATTGTTGGGTTTATAATAAATTCACCATTAATCCTGGCTACGCGTACTTCAGAAATAGGGCCATTAAAAGGGATGTTTGATATTGTAAGTGCAGTTGAGGCTGCCAACGCAACAAGTGCATCAGGAGCAACATCTTTATCTGCCGAAAGCAAAGTGATAAGCATTTGAGTTTCTGCATGGAAATCATCAGGAAAAAGTGGTCTTAAAGCACGATCAACAAGCCGCGAAATAAGTATTTCATATTCAGAAGGTCTGGCTTCGCGTTTAAAAAATCCACCCGGGAATTTTCCGGTGGCGGCATATTTCTCCTTATAGTCAACAGTTAATGGCAGGTAGTCAGTATCTTCTTTTGCCTCAGACGATGCCACAACTGTAGCGAGCAGCATTGTTTTGCCCATTGTTACCACTACGGATCCATCGGCTTGTTTGGCAAGTTTGCCGGTTTCGAGAGTTATTGTTCTTCCATCTCCGAGGTCGAATGAACGAGATATAGGGTTGATAGACATACTTTTAGGGGGTATTAATAAAGTGCGTGATTAATTAAACACAAAAAAAGGCAATCGGTAAATTGCCTTTTCTTGCACAAGTTATTTAAACTTCTTATTTCCTTAGACTTAATTGTTTGATTATTGAACGATATCTTTCAATGTCCTTTTCTTTTAAATAATCAAGAAGTTTTCTTCTTTTTCCAACAAGCCTAACTAATGATCTTTGTGTAAACATGTCCTTTCTGTTCTTTTTCAAATGACCAGTAAGGTGTTTGATTCTATAGGTAAAAAGGGCAACCTGACCCTCGGCAGAACCCGTGTCGGTGCTGCTCTTACCATACTTTTCAAAAATCTCTTTTTTCTCTTCAGTACTTAAATACATACGTTGTTTCTTTTACTCAAAATTTTGGGCTGCAAAAATAATAACTTTATTCAAAACAAGCAACCTTTTGCTATTTTATTTTATCTTGTTAAACTATCAGTAAATCAGCAACATATTATATGGTTTGATTTTATTGGTTTATAATTGATATAATATTATTATTTATTATTAAACAATATTCTAAAAATTCCATTTTAAATCCAGAAAATACATTTGACCAAAATCACCAAACTCAGTTAATGTGTCACCAATAAACAACTGACCTACTAACATAAGACTCATATTGTCTGTTAAACTAAAAGTGGCAGAAGGTCCTATGTAGGAAGAATGATCGTACGGATTAAACATTCCTGAAAGACTAACATTAATAAGAGGTGTTGCAGGATAAGAAAGCTGGCCGAAAATGTCGAAACGGGAAGGTGTTAGGTTTTTTACGTTAAGGCTGCTGGAAAACATTGTTGAAAATGACCCCATTACGCCATTGTTGTTTTTGTAAGCATCTCCAGTAGAGCCATTACTATTATATATAATTGATAAATTTACCAACAACTGATTTTTGAAAATATAGTTTGCGCTTATTGAGGCTATAATTATTCCGGTTGTATCAGAAAAATTATCGATGTCTTTAAACCAGGTTGCCTCACCAGAAAATCCTGCCCCTCCAATATTTCCTGCCCAGCCGAGGCCGGCAGTAAAGTCAGTTTGCATAATTCCTCCAAAAAATTGAAAATCGTAGCTCCATTTGTTGAATTTATATAGGGCGGCAGCAGTAAGGCTTAATTTTTTCTCTAAAGTTAATGAATCCATCACTTCCTGGCGGTAGCTTAGTTTTCCAGCTAATTGTATTGATGAAAAATCGCTGGTGTAGTATTCAAGTAATGCAGCATCACTTCCAGGGCGTTCAATATAGTTGAAATCGAAATAGTTAAAAGCATTAAAAATGTCGTTTGGATTCCAAACAAGATTAGTGCCCCAATTTATTCTTTGCCTGCCAATCGTAAGTTCAAATTTTTCCTTTGTCCATTTCATGTTCAACCTGTCGAGGTTGGTGAAAAATATGTATGAATTGTTAGTTGATATAAGCCATGTTAGGTCGAGATAACCATCATCATAAGTTGCGAGATCAGCATAATCAAAAAACTTGTTGTATTGAACAACTAATGGTCCAAATGTAAAGTTGTTTCTGATACCGGCATGAAATTCAAGGTTGTTAACGGGAGACCACCAGAGGTTAAATCGGTTGTAAACTGAGGATTGGTTTTGCCAATCTGTAAACCCAAATGCACTGTAAGTGGTGCTTGGAATCCAAGTATTGTTTAGATATTCTACAAAACCAGTGGTGCGAAGTTTGCTTTGCGCAGAAACATTAATTGATAAAATCAATAATATGAATACAATGAATATTAAACCAGGTGCTCTTTTCATGTTATTATTCCACACTAACTACTCCCTTTCAAAATACTCATCCTTTAATATTTTACCATCTTCAATGGTAACTATCCTGCGGGCTTTATCCATAACCCTTTGGTCGTGAGTGGCGAAGATAAATGTAGTATTGAACTTCTTATTCATTTGCGACATGAGTTCCAGCAAACCTACAGTAGCTGCTGAATCTAAATTGGCAGTTGGTTCATCGGCAAGAATGAATTCAGGTTTTGATGCCAGAGCACGGGCAACGGCAACTCTTTGTTGCTGACCTCCTGATAACTTTGAAGGGCGACTTTTAATACGATCACCAATTCCAACAGCTTCCAGTAGCTCTTTGGTGCGTACCTCACGTTCTTTTTTAGGTCTTCCCTGAAGTTGCATGATAAACTCAACATTTTCACCTGCAGTTAATACAGGAATAAGATTATAGGACTGAAAAACAAAGCCTATATTATTCATTCTGAAGTCGATAAGCTTACGTGAGCTTAGTTTCCAAACGTCAACTCCACCTATTATTACTTCACCTTCAGTTGGTCTGTCGAGCCCCCCAAGCATATTTAAAAATGTAGTTTTTCCAGATCCTGATGGACCAACTACCGCTGTAAACTCACCTTCTTTAAAATTAATATCAATTCCATCTACAGCTTTTACCTTTATTTCGCTACTGTTGTAGATTTTTGTGAGCCCTTTTATTTCTATTACGTTGTTCATGGTTTTTATGTTATGCGTTATGTGGTGTACGTTATATGTTATACGTTATATGTTATATGTTATACGTTTTATGTTATATATTGTGGTTTAACATGTTATATTCAAATCATAATTATTTTTTGTTATTCTTTTTAGCTTTTTCGAGGTAATTTATATATCCATTAAGTAATCCGATAGCCTTATTTAGTAATTCTCTTCCTCCATTATATTCTTCATCGTTAATATATGATTCATCTTTTGCTGTAATGTATTGATCGATTAGCTCAAATAATGATCCTCGTGAAATGCGACAAAACTGTATATTCTCTTGATAATGAAATCTTCCATATCCTTCTGCAATATTTTCTGTTATGGATCTTGAGGATCTTCTCATACCATCAGTTATAGCATATTTCTCTTCAGATGGAAATTTTTTAATTATTATACGTACTTCATTTCTTATCTCTCTACAAGATTTCCAACAATCCAATTCTTCAAAACTTGTAAACTTCATAATTATTTCATATTCAATAATGTACTAATCTATCTTAACACTAAACTTATGACTTATAACAATTAACTTTTCAACTAATAACATATTACCAATTACTTGTCATTTTACTCAATTCGTAATGCATCTGCAGGATCATTTTTAAGAGCCTTGTATGCTGGATAAATAGCGGCAATAACCCCTGTAATTATTACCAAGATAGTAATTTTTATAAGCATTGATGGATCAAGTTGTGTGTACACAAATGCATCATATCCAAGTTGCTGATAGCCTTGTGCCCACATACTAAGGTCGATGGGATGAGTTTCCCCAATTTTTGAACTTATGGCCCCAATAATAATTCCAACCACACCGCCTGTAAGTGATAAAAGAACGGATTCTAAAACAATCATAGAGAAGACTCTGAGTTTGTTCATCCCTATTGCCATGAGCATACCAATTTCTTTTGTTCGCTCCATTACTACCATAAGCATTGTATTAATTATTCCGAACAATAATGCGAGCAGGATAATGATTATGAAAATATACATAAACATATCCATCGACTCGGTGAGGTAACTCATTTCCGGGCTGAGTTCCTTCCATGTTTTTACATCTAGTTTGTTTCCGGTAAGTTCTTTTACAGAGGCAAGGATGCCCGATAGATTTTCATCGTCGTTTATGTTTATTGCAATTTCGTGGGTAGCATTTACCGGAAAGTTTGTTAGTTTTTGAATGTCATTAAATCGAACGTATATATTCGATTCATCAAACATATTGTTATCTGTTGAAAAAATTCCGGCCACCCTAAATGCTCCTGATGTAATGTTGTTTTCTATGTCTTGAATGGTAATTACAATCTTCGACCTTACTTTAACATTAAGCTTTTCGGCAAGCTTTTTACCTATTACCACCGGATTACGTTTTATACCATCGAAATATTCTCCGTCGATAATTTTTTTACTGATAGTAGTTACAGTTTTTTCATCCTTAGGAAAAACACCCGATATCAAAACCCCTGCGGCTGTTTCGGCTGATGCTGCCATTCCCTGAACTATCATTCTGCGAGTTACACCAGTTATATTGGGTATTTTTAATAAACTATCCTCAATGTTTTGAGCGTTACCGATAAAGTTAGCAAAATCAGAAGATTGTTCAAAACCAGGGTTGTGAATTTGCATGAAGGATAGTTCGGTGTTTATTACCTTTTGTATCCTCTGGTTGGCCAAACCTTTGAAAAATGCGCCAGCAAGTACTCCTGCAAATATTCCCAGAGCAACTGAGAATATAATCACCAGGCTTCTAACCTTGTTTCTCCAAATATTTCGCCATGATATTGATAGTAGCATGTTTTTATGTATTATTGATTATGTGTTATTGATTATTTATGTTATTGCTGTTGTAGTAAATATTGATTTATATGCATGATACCCATATTGTTCTTTGTGGTTTTCAGATTTATTTTTTCAACGATATTTCTTATAACTCTTAACATATAACTATTTTTCCTAAACTCAGGCTCGTAGTGCTGAAGTTAGATTTAATGTAAATGATTTTATTATTGGATAAACAGAGATCATCATGGTTATTAAAAGAATTATTAATGCCTGAAAATAATATACATCAGGCTGAACCGAGAAATACATAAATGGTTCAATACCCATATCAGTCATTGCTTTTGCAGCATCTCCTGTTATTGGTACCGGATTCATATAATACCAATAGGTTATAGGAATACTGACTGCTATTCCGGCAGTGGTTCCAATAAACCCAATAAAAAGAGTTTCGAAAAATAATATAGTGCTCAATTTTGCTCTTTGCATTCCAATAGCAATCATGACTCCTAATTCTCTTTTGCGCTCACTTACCATCATTAGTATAGTTCCAAGTATGCCGAAGGTAATGATTATGTAAAGCAGAGATTTTATAAATGTACCACCTGCTTTGTCACCATCAATCATTTGAACAAGTTCAGGTTGTAGTTCTTGCCACGACATCACCATCATTGGATCTTTGATTTCTTTTTTTAAATGCTTTAAGGCTGAAGGAAGTTTATAGTTATCCTCAACCATGAGTACTATCGAAGTCAATCTATTTGGAGCTGAGAACAATTCCTGACTGGCTTCCAACGTCATGTAAATGAACTGTTTGTTTAATTCAGGTGAAGGAAAATCGAGTATGCCAGCCACCGGATAAATTCCTGCTGCCATAACCCCATGAAAACCTTGACCGTATAGCACTATTGAATCGCCAACACCTACTTTTAAATACTTGGCCAGATCGATGGCTACTAACACTCCTTGATTATCATTGTTGAGGTATGAACCTTCTTTCACCCATTTTTTCAATCCTGTTACTTTGTTCTCACCTTCGGGATCAACACCTATTATTATGCTTCCTTTTGTAATTTCGTTTGATGAAGCAAGCGAAAAATATTCAAGTCGGGATGTATAATGTGTTAAGTCGTTTTCATTTTCAATAATTGATTTTAACGTATCGCTGAGAATAAATGTGTTATTAATGGTTTTGTTTTCGTGGTATTCTTCTGTAAAAACCTGCATATAGCCAGAATAAAATTTAACCACATTATCAATTATAGTCTCATAAGTGCCATATTGCAATGATGTCATAAAGGCGGACAACAGGACTCCAAAAAATATTGAGCCACTAGTTATTACAGTTCTCCATGGCTTTCTCCAAAGATTTCTCCAAGCTATAATTATATTCTTCATATTAACCTTTTAATGAATCTACTACTTTCAATTTTGCTATATAATATATTTGATATAAAGAAATCAACATAAAAATTATCAATACAGTAATTGCAGGATTGTAAAAAATTTGGGGGCTGATGCTGAATGAAATTTTTGGTTCAAAGCCCATCGATTTATAGGTTTCTGCCATTTCACCGATAACAATAATTGGGTTTTTGTACAAATAATACATTAATGGATAACTAACTACCAGACTTGATAATACACCAATAATGCCGATAAAAGCTGATTCGGTTAACATCATTAATAGCAATTTACTTTTTTGGAAACCAATAGCAATCATCACTCCGAGTTCCCTTTTCCTTTCATGCATCAACATCATGATAGTAGCTAGTATCCCAAAACCAATTATCATAAACAACAGGCTTTTTATCATGGCACTGCTTGCTTCCTTACCTTCAATAAGGTTAAGCAATTCGGGCATTAAGTCTTGCCACGAATATATTTTAATATCATCCCCTCTTAGTGGTTGAAGGCTAGCAATTACATTATTGATAACATCCGTTTTATCAACAATAATAACATTTGATGTAATTCGGTTCTGTAGGGAAGCAAACTCCTGGCAATTTAGCAAATCCATATAAACAATTTGTTTGCTAAGGTCGGGGAGGGGAAAATCGAGCAACCCGGCAACCTTGTAAATGCCTACAGCTGTAACCCCATGAAATCCCTGACCAAGTAAAATAAGTGAGTCTCCGACTTTTAAATTGAGGTTTTCGGCCAATATTTTTCCTACTAATAGATCTTTTGAACCGCTTTTAAAATATTCTCCACCAACAATATGTTTGCTCAAACCTGATTTTTCATCCTCCTGTTCGGGATTAATACCGAGAATGAAAGCCGGAAAACTTTTTTCCTTGTTTGAAGCTAAGGCAAAAGTTTCAACCCTGTTTGTTGAAGAAGTGATATTAGGGTTATTATCAATGGCCTCCCGGAGTTTTGCACTCATTTCAAAACTATGGTTTACTCCAGGCGATTCTTTGAATTCACTTTCCTGAATTTGTATATAACCCGAATAAAATCTGGCCATATTGCCAATCATGTTCTCGAAAGAGCCTTTTTGCAAGGAAGTCATAAATATGGCAAAGAAAACCCCGAAAAACACAGATGCTGATGTAATCAAAGTCCTGCGGGTGTTACGCCACAAATTACGCCATGCTATTTTTATATATTTAAACATTGGATACTATCTTACTTTTTTCATATTTTGCTTGCTGAAAAAACTATCATCAATATTGATGTTATACTCAACTTCTAGAATTTCCATTACGGTTTTTTTGCCTTCCTCATCGGCAGGTACCATTTCAAACTTTGATGGAATAGTTCGTCCGCCCATCGTTTTTATGTTATAACCGTTTTCAATGTTTTGTAAAAAGCCATCCTCATCATAATATTCAGATTTCCAAAGATTAAAACCGTCTTTTGTTATCCATGACTTAATTTTGCCCCAAACAACTGGTGCCTCTGGAAGAGGTACAAGTTCAATAACATAACAGTTTTGTCCTCTCACTTCCTCTTCGCCAACAAGGTTATGAATGTAATCAACTACTATTGATGATTGTTTAACAAGATCGTCGTTTGTAAAATCGGAACCCATCCACGATTGCATCATCATAGAGGGTGGAATTTTAATCATGCGTGATATAGTTGGTACATAATTCCACATCTCTTTACCAACTTTTAAAAAAACCTGGCCTTTTTCTTTGGCTGGTTCTGTAATGTAAATCATGAAATTATCTTCACCTTTCGACCAGTTTTTCATTACAATAGTCCGTTCCCATTTTGGACGTATAATGGTCATCGACATTATTCCTTTTGAGGAGCTCCCACGGTTTTTTTCGTCGGCTTTTATTATGATTTCTTTGGCCGTAAGTTCTTGAGCACTTATGTGGGTTGGAATTAACAAAAACGACATGATAATTAATGCCAATATTTTTATTGTTTTCATATACAATTAAATTACAATGTTAAATAAATTTGTTTTTTATAATCTGTTTTATTTCTTCTACTGGGAAATTTTCAGGATCAACAATATAATTTAAACAAACCCCATCAATCATGGCACCAAAAAAACGAGCATAAGCCATTGGATTTTCAATGCCTTTTGATGTGTAGTATTCTGATAATATTGTGAGTAGAGGGATAATTAATTCCATTAGTTTCTTTTCTACTAGTTTTAATACTTGTGGCTGAGCCATAACCATGAAATATAGTTTCCAAAAATGCAAGTTACTTTTTAATACCTCAAATGTTTTGTCGATGAAATGCTCAAATTCTAAGTCAGTAAGTACACCATCATTATTAGGATCAAATTCTGTAAAAAACTTGTCGAAGCCATTATGGATAAGTATTGTTATAAGATCTTCTTTGCTTTCGAAATAATTGTAAATTAATCCCTTAGAAATGCCTGCTCGTTTAGCAATCATATTAATAGAAGTTGAATCGAACCCCTTTTGAGCAAATAAATGAAGTGCTGAATCCATTATTTGACTTCGTTTCAGTTCTCTAATATCTTTAAATTGTCGTTCGGTTCTCGGCATAAGTATTCAACTATTTTAATGACTGAACGGTTGGTCAAAAATAATACAAAAAGATATAATGTCAAGTATTTTTCGATTTTTTTCAAAAAGTATATTGATAAGTGTTAGTAATGTCACGCGAAGATTCGCACGCCAGTCGTTCACAAGCCAGGCATAGTTTAGTATATTTCTAATTTTAGT
The DNA here is from genome assembly GCA_014382445.1 of Bacteroidota bacterium. Taxonomy (GTDB): domain Bacteria; phylum Bacteroidota; class Bacteroidia; order Bacteroidales; family F082. The sequence goes on along the minus strand of JACNJS010000010.1, from coordinate 156,410 downwards.
AGGTTTGCCAAATAATTTGAAAATGTACAAATGTCGGTTGAATATGTAATTCTTGTAAACCAGAAGGACAAACCTCTGGGAACTATGGAAAAAATGACTGCTCATGAAAAAGCAAGACTGCATCGTGCTTTTTCGGTTTTCATTTTTAATTCAAAGGGGCAGCTCCTATTACAGCAGCGGGCCGCACAAAAATATCATTCTCCTTTATTATGGACAAATACTGTTTGCAGTCATCCCCGCCAGGGAGAGAAAACAATTGATGCTGCTCATAGAAGAATTGAAGAAGAGATGGGCTTTGATTGTGAATTTTATGAAGCGTTTTCGTTCGTATATAAAGCAGAGGTAGGGCAGGGGCTTACTGAGCATGAATTTGACCATGTGTTTATTGGTATTTCAAATGTGGAACCCTCCCCAAATCCTGATGAAGTATGTGGTTGGAAATATATTGATTTAAACACTCTTGAAAAGGATGTTGAAGAAAATCCTGATAACTATACAATTTGGTTTAAAATAGCTCTTGCAGAGGTGCTTGCGTATTTCAGGAAAAATAGTTAATTGGGAACTGATTTAATTTTTTGGCAAGATTTCATATGCCGATTCATATTTCAAGTTTTGCTGTTTTAATAAATCCTTAATCCTGTTTTGAATTAATATTTATTAAAAGCAAAAGGTTTAGTAGCAAGTAAGTTAGAAATAATCGAATTCACCATTTCTGGGGAAAAACATTCAGATATATTTATAACAGATGATTCAATATCCATGATAAATTTTTCTTCTACAAAATTAAATTCCACTAAAAGAGCTTTATGATACAAACATTTGAATGCAATATTTCTGGTATCAAAAGGAACATCATCAATATATGCCTCATCTTCAAAATCATAATCAACTGAAAGAGCTTTGTTATATAAGCAATTAGCAGCTATACACTTTGTGTCAAAAGGAATATCATCAATATATTCTTCCTCTTCAAAATCAAATTCTGGCAAATAATGCTCAGCTTCTATATTATTATAAACTTTGGATGTGTTAAAAGGAGTGCCGTCAATATACTGTTCATTTGTGAAATTGTATATTGATGCGCTAAGGCTTATTGAAAATAGTACTGTTAGAATAACAAGTAACGCTGTGGTTTGTAATTGTGTTTTCATTTCCTTGTGTTTTTATAGTTATAATTTATTGGCAAAAATATAGGCAAAAACAGCTCTGGTAAATAATTATTAGGTGAGTAGAGGAGGTTTTTCGGTGAATGGCGGGTTTTTAATTATAACTCCTTTAGGATGATTACTTTTATTTACAAATAAGTTAGTTAAAATAATTGTATGTATTTTTACGCTCTAAAAACATCAAAACAAATGAAAAAAACAACATCAATAATAATCATTTTAATGCTCAATTTACAGTTAGTTGCACAATTTGAGGATTTGACTTTTGGAACTGATTCCACCTTGGATGTAGTAAGCTGGAACATCGAACATTTTCCAAAAAACGGACAAATTACTTTTGATTATGTATGTCAAATAATTGAGGCCATTGATGTTGATGTATTGGCCATTCAGGAAATCACCGACAATTACTGGCTTCAGCAATTAGCTGAAAACCTTGATGGATGGGAGGGCTATTATGCTTATAACGAGTATGCTGGTTTGGCCTATGTTTACAAAACCAATGTGATTGAGAATGTGAATATTTTTGAAATATACACAAACAATAACCGGGAGTTTCCAAGGTCTCCGGTAGTTATGGAGATGAATTACAAGGATGAGCATTATGTTATTATCAATAATCATTTAAAGTGTTGCGGCGACGGATATCTTGATCTTTATAACTATTGGGATGAAGAAAAAAGACGTCTTGATGCCTGTAATTTGCTTGATCAATATATCATTGATAATTATTCCAATGAAAAAGTAATAGTACTTGGCGATCTTAACGATATACTAACCGACAGTCCGGCTAATAATGTATTTCAGGGTTTTACGGATGACAATGACAATTATATGTTTGTGGATATGGAGATAGCTGAGGGTAGCAGTTCAGGTTGGTCATATCCTTCATGGCCATCGCATATTGATCACATACTGATAACTAATGAGTTATTTGATGATTTTGGTAATGAAGCCTCTGAGATACAAACTATAAAACTTGACGAATATTTTGAGAATGGTTTTTATGAATATGATCAAAATGTCTCCGACCACCGGCCAGTTGGATTAAAAATTAAAACCGGCTCATATCTAGGACTCTATAATATTAATCTTTCACAATTTAATTTGAGCAACTATCCCAATCCTTTTCAAGGTAGTACCACTTTTTCTTTTGATCCTGTGAAAGCGAATTCAGAAATTGAGATCTACAATATGAAAGCGCAAAAAATTCAATATTTTGCCTTACTTCGAAACCAATCATCTGTTATTTGGAATGCTGAAAATTTCCCTGCTGGTGTTTACTATGCTAAACTCGTTGTAGATAATAAAGTTAAGGTAGTTAGAAAAATAGTATTAATGAAATGAAAGCCTTAATTTTACCAGGCATTCTGCAAATGATGATATCGGTTTTGGTAATTGATAAAAAATATCACGAAACACAATAAGATTTATTGTTACGCTTGCAAATGCTCACCAATATGGGATTAATTTGCCTGTTTAAACAACATCGCACTACTGTCGGTATCGGTTAGTGGTACGATAGAGATGGATAACGTTTGTGCGAAATCATCAACAGCTTTCATTATGCCGGGCCATTCGGGATTGTAATCGTGTATAATAATTACGCCGCCTGGTGATAATCGGGGATAAAAGAACTCAAGGCCGGCTTTGGTAGGATTATACAAATCAGCATCCATATTTACAAGGGCAAATTTCTCATTAATTATGTATTCAGTTGTATCAGGGAAATACCCTTTGTGAAAAATGAATTTATCAGACTTTAGTTTTTGCTTAACTCTTTCGATGGATGTATCTGCAAAATTGTGAACGGTGTAAGTAGCAGCTTTTCCGGTTTCAACTTCAAGGTCTTTTTGGTGAAACCCTTCAAAAGTATCGAACAAATGAATTTCACGTGAAGGGTCCATCAGGTGAATTATTTCAGCCGAATCACCTTTATAAACTCCTAATTCTGCAAACGAGCCTAATACTTTATCTTTTTTTAATCGTTCAACCTGAAACCAGAAATTAAAAAAGCGTGCTTTATCCATGTACTTTCTTTCTGCTTTATGCAACTCTTGCGAAATCATTCCTTTTTTTAGTTTACTTTTCCATATTAAAGGTTGGTACGATTTACTAAACAGCAGTGTATAAACGTAATAAAGAAAATATCCCAGCAAAACTGCCAGCAATCCTAATTGAATAATGTTAAATGTATCCATGAAATATATTTTTCTTTATTTATAACAACAATTAGATGTATTTTTTAAATGTTGTATTTTTCTGTTTACAGATTAAAAAGTTTTTTAGATCACTTCTGCTACAACAAACGTGCTTCCGCCGATAAAAACCAAATCGTTAAAACCTGCATTATTTTTTGCCGAGTGATAAGCCTGCATTACTGAATTATATGATTTCCCATTTAACCCTGCCTTAAATCCCAATTCAGCGAGCTCCAACGAATCAATGCCCCTTGGAATATCAGGTTTGCAAAAATAATATGTTGCGTTGTTTGGCAACAACGTTAAAATTCCAAATGCATCTTTATCCTTAACCATCCCAATCACAAAATGAAGATGATTAAAGGTTAATTCCCCTAACTGATTTACTATAGCTTTAATTCCATCAACATTATGTGCTGTATCGCAAATTGTAACCGGATTGTTGCTGAGTTTTTGCCAGCGCCCATAAAATCCGGTATTGTTAATGGTATTTTCAACCCCAACAGTAACTTGATAATTAGACACTTCGATGATATTATTTTCTTTCAGAAGTTCAATTGATCGGAGAGCAGTACGTATATTTTCTTTTTGATAATTGCCCAGCAATGACGATTTAAGTCCAGTAATAATATCATTATTTTTATACCACACATCCATTGTCAGTGTATTGTCATCTTCCGATAGAAACTCTCTAAGTTCCAAATCATCTTCGGCAAAATACAGAGGTGATTTTAATCTGGAGCATGTCTGTTCAAAAACTTCATCAACTTGCGAATCGTGTTTTCCAACTATTACAGGTATGCCTGCCTTAATTATCCCGGCCTTTTCAATAGCAATTTTTTTAAGTGAATCACCTAAAAATTCTGTATGATCGATTCCGATATTTGTTATAATTGAAATTACCGGATGACATAAGTTTGTGGAATCGAGTCGGCCGCCTAAACCTGTTTCAATAACTGCAAAATCAACCTTTTGTTTAGCAAAATAATCGAAAGCCATCCCTACCGTCATTTCAAAAAAAGAAGACTCGATGCTTGTAAATGTATCTTTATTTGCTTTAACAAATCTTATTACTTCGTCTTCAGGGATTAATTGTCCGTTTATTTTTATTCTTTCCCTGAAATCTTTAAGATGAGGTGAAGTGTATAACCCTGTACTATACCCTGCTTCCTGTAAAACAGATGCAATCATATGGGATACACTTCCTTTCCCGTTTGTTCCGGCAATATGAATAGCCCTTATTTTTTTTTCAGGATTTCCTAATGCATCAAGAATGTAAATAGTGTTACTCAAATCAGCTTTGTAGGCTGCCTTGCCAATTCGTTGATACATGGGCAGCTGGTTAAACAACCAGGTTATTGTTTCTTTATAATCCATAATTTAGGGGTTGTATTATTTCAATTACTAAATTACAAATAAATATCAATTTTTGAAACCACAAGAAGTATTCCATAATATTATTTAACTATAGCGATTTGAACAAGAATGGAGTTTGAAATAGTTTTGCAGACTCATTTTACAACCACAAAAAAAAGTCCCAAAGCAAAGCAATGGGACTTTGTATTATTTATACAGTTACTGTTAATTTTTACTTTTTTTAGCTTTTAATCTGGCTTCTCTTTCAGCAACTTCTTTTTCCTGTTTGTCGCCACCAAGCAAGTCGTAAGCAATAGGGCTAGCTGTAAATAAGGATGAGTAGGTTCCTACCGTAATCCCGATCAGCAACGCAAATATAAAACCACGTATAACTTCACCGCCAAAGATGAAGATTACAAGCAGCACAACAAGAGTTGTACCTGAAGTGTTTATTGTTCGCGCAAGTGTGCTATTTAATCCAGTGTTTATATTGCTTTTTATGCTATGTTTTGGGAAAAGGTGAGTGTTTTCACGAATACGGTCGAAAATAATAACAGTATCATTAATTGAGTATCCAATAATAGTTAGGATGGCTGCAATAAATGCCTGGTCAATCTCCATATTAAATGGAAGTATCCCATAGAAAATAGAGAAAAGCCCCATTGTAATTAAAGTATCATGGAAAAGGGCAGCTACACCTGCAAGGCCGAATTGCCATTTCTTAAAGCGTACAGCAATGTAAATAAAGATGATAATAAGCGCAAAGAAAATTGCAAAATATGCTTTATTTCTGATATCGTATGCAATTGTTGGTCCTATTTTTTGTGAGCTTAATATACCTAACAGTTTGTTTTCTCCTTCCGTATCTGATGAAAAGTCATGATATTTAATTTCTTCAGTGAACATATTTTTAAGACCGCTGTGTAATTTCACCTGAATTATTGAATCCACCTCAACACGATCATCATCAATTAAGTACTTTGTTGTCACTTTTATTTGAGTATTTGCCCCAAATGTTTTTATTTCGGGAGCATTGTTTTCGAACTCAGCGGTGAGTATTTTTCGTGCTTCTTCAGTGTCAACATCATTATCGAACCTAATTATATAGGTACGTCCACCGGTAAAATCAATCCCGAAATTCAATCCTTTTGTAACAAGCGATCCGACACTAATAAATATTAGTATCGCTGAAAAGATATAAGCTTTTTTTCTAGATGCAATAAAATTGAAATTAGTATTGGCTAACACATTTGCAGTAAATTTTGTAGAAAAGTTAACTTTTTTGTTCGTGTTAAGCATCCATGTGAAAATCATTCTGGAAATAAAGATTGATGTAAAGAGTGATGAAAGCAGACCAATAATCAATGTAGTGGCAAAACCCTGTACCGGACCGGTTCCAAATACATAAAGCACAATACCTGTTAGCAATGTTGTAACGTTACCATCAATAATAGCTGAGTATGCATTTTTATAACCATCGGTAATTGCAAGCCTCAGACCTTTACCTGCCCTTATTTCTTCCTTAATCCGCTCATAAATAATCACGTTGGCATCAACAGCCATACCCAGAGTAAGAACTATACCTGCCATACCAGGTAGGGTTAGAACCGCTCCCAGTGATGCAAGTACTCCAAACAAGAAGAACATGTTAGTAATCAGTGCAAAATTAGCTACGAAACCTGCGCGGTGATAATACACAATCATATACGCCAGCACAAGGATAAATGCCAAAATAAACGAGTTCATTCCAGCACTTACTGCTTCACGCCCAAGAGATGGTCCAACTACTGCCTCTTCAACAATGCGTGCCGGGGCAGGTAATTTCCCTGCTTTAAGTATGTTTGCAAGGTCTTGTGCCTCATTCAAATCCATATTTCCTCCAGAAATGGAAGACCTTCCACTAGGAATTTCGTCGTTAACAACCGGGTATGAATAAACATAATTATCAAGAACGATGGCAATTTGTTTTCCTACACTTTCACCGGTAAGTCTTTTCCAAATTTTAGCTCCCTGAGCATTCATTTGCATATCAACAGCAATACCACCATTTTGATCATAATCTTGTCGGGCATCAACAATAACATCTCCACCAAGGGCTGCACTTCCATCACGGTAACTTGCTTTTAACGCGATTAATTCGAGTACATCAGGTGTACTGGGATTTGGTTTAACCGACCAAACAAGTTTTAAATCTCTTGGAAAAATATCCTTAACAAGTTTAAGCATATGGTTAATACGAGAAGTATCTTTTATGGCGGCAAAACCAATTCGGGCAGTATTTGCCGGATAAGGTCTTCCTGATTCATCCTGAGCATATGATGGTTGCAGATATGCATAAAGGGGAAATTTTTTAGCATAATCATTAAAATTCATGTCATCGGCAGCTTCAGTTGTTGTATCTGCTTCGATTTGCTCTAATAGTTTGTCGGTTGACTCCTGCTCTTCATCTTCAACTGTAACCTCTGTTTCACCAGTTTCATCAATAGCAGTAGTAGTTTTGTCAGTAGTTTCTTCAATTCTTGCTTCTTTTTCAGCTTCGGCAGCAGCTGTTTCTTCTTCTAGTATCTCTTCAGTTCTTAATGTTGCATTAGCCTCATCAAACTGGGCATACAAGTCAGAAAAGTTATAAGTTTCCCAGAACTCAAGTTTTGCAGTTCCCTGCAAGAGTTTCCTTACGCGTTCAGGGTCTTTAATACCTGGCAGTTCAATTGCGATACGCCCGGTTGTTGCAAGTTTTTGAATGTTTGGTTGTGCAACACCAAAACGGTCGATACGAGTACGAAGTATTTGATATGATCTGTCGATAGCCTCGTTAGCTTCATAGTTGATTACATCAAGGATCTCTTCATTTGTCGAGTTGGTTGTAATTCCTTTATCTTTAAATTCATACAGGAAAATAGATGCCAGCCTTGCGTTTGGATCTACTTCTGTAAACGATTCACCAAATAATGTAACAAATCCCTGCCCACTGGTTTTTTGCTTCTGATAGGCTAATGTCATAGCTTCTCTGAAAACCGGATCCTGGCTGTTACCAGAAAGTGCATTAACTATTTCGCTTACTGAAACTTCCAACACAACATTCATTCCCCCTTTAAGGTCAAGTCCGAGATTAATCTCTCTTTCTTTACACTCTTTAAAAGTATATCCGGCAACAAGTATGTCGTAAACTACAACATTGGAAATACTATCCAGATAATACGTTTCTCTTGCACGGGCAATAGAATCCATTAAATAGGTTTCAAGAACCTTATTTTCTCCGGCAAGTTCGTTAGCCTGCTGAATTGCGCTTTGGTTTGATGCATATTCTTTCGCTTTCTTTTCAACTCTGGTGGTAACAAAGGTGAAGCTTAGCTGATACAAACAAACTAAAGCAAAAGCAATGGCAAAAAACTTAATAGCTCCTCTATTCTGCATTTGATCTTAGTTATTAATTATTTACTTCATTTTTTTGAGGGTGCAAAAATAGAATAATATTTGTGAATTAGCAAATTGATATTAATTAACTTTGAACACTTTAAACCACTATTAATTATGAAACCATTTTCGTTATTTTTATTAGTACTTCTTCTAATAAATTCATGTTATAATCCGTCTTCTTCTGATATAATTAGTGATCTCAAAGTTTTAAATGGTGAATGGCAATCATACAAAGGTGTTAAATTCAACGAAAACTGGAAGTTTGTTGATGAAAATCTTTTTGAGGGTATAGGTTTTAGTATGAATGGTGCTGATACTGCATTTTTTGAATCGTTAAAGATTTTGAGGGAAGGTGATTCCATATATTACAGAGTTTTCCTGGGAGAGAAAAAAGATATCGTTGATTTTTTGCTCATACAAGCCTCTAAAAATAATTGGACGTTTGTTAATCCTGCTAATGAATTCCCATCAATAATAGTTTATCAGGTTGAAAATGACAGTTTACTAACAGTAACAACCTCAGATATTAACAGTAATAAAAAGCAGTTATTTTATTTGAAAAAAGTTAATTAATACTTACTAGTAAGCCACTTCCAAATAATAGCATAACTAACTTTTTGACCGTACATTAGAATGCCGGTTCGATAGATTTTACCGGCAAACCAGGTTGTCATTATAAACCCTGCAATAAGTAAGGTCATTGAAACCCCTATTTGCCACAGAGGGACACCAAACGGTATTCGCATCATCATAGTTATGGGAGATGTGAAAGGTATCATCGACATCCAAATTGCCAGTGAGCTGTCGGGTTGGTTTACTATTACACCCGAAAGTGCTATTGAAAAAATTAAAGGTATAGAAACGGGTAGCATAAATTGCTGGCTGTCGGTATCATGATCAATTGCTCCTCCAATGGCAGCAAAAAGTGATGAATATAGAAGATACCCCCCAAGAAAATAAAATATAAAGCTTAACACCATAACCTGAATATTTATGCCGCTTATAATTTCGTTTACCATTATCATCGGGTCAACACCCTGATTATTAGCACTTACATTTTGAAGAATTTCATTTTTGCTGCCAAGCATTTCCATAGCCGAGTTACCCTCAGTTAGCATACCTGTTTGGAAAACTCCAACAAAAATTAAGGTAAGCAGTATCCAAAGCATAAATTGAGTTAAACCTACAAATGCAACGCCAATTATTTTACCAAGCATTAACTGGAATGGTTTAACCGACGAAATTATAACTTCAACAATTCTGTTTGATTTTTCTTCCATAACTCCTTTCAGAACTTGCACACCGAACATGAAGATGAAAAAATAGATCATTATCCCTGAAAATATTGCAAGGCCAACTTCAACTTCTGTGTTGCTTTTCTTTTCAATACCATCCTTTTCAACTCTAATTGTTGAAAGGTTAATATTCACCTTGGCGGATTTTATTATTTCGGGATCGATGCCTGATGCAAGTAATTTTTTGTTCTCCACAATCTGCTTCATCACCGATTTGATATACGATGTAACATTTAAACCCGGTTGTTTTATGGAATAGAGCTCAGAATTTACAGGAATATTAAGCTCAGTGCGTGGGACGTAAAGTAGTAAATCGCCATTTTTGTACAGAGCATTTTCTTTTTCGCTATCAAGGTCATCAAAAACATAATAAAAGGAAATATTATCCTGATCTTTAAATTTTTCCAAAAACCAGCCTGTTTCATCAAGAACTGCAATCCGCTTTTCGGTTGCTTCACTCCAATCGGCAAGATATGCCGGTAGTATTATCATTGCTGCCATCAATACCGGACCAATAATTGTCATAATAATAAATGACCTTTTTTTTACCCTTGAAAGGTATTCACGCTGTATTATGAGGAATATTTTGTTCATAGGCTTAGTATGTTGTCAAGGTTGTCGGGTTGCCAAGTTGTCGGGGTGGGGATAATCTAACAACATGTTAATCCGGCAACACTAATTATCCACTCACTTCCTTAATAAATATATCATTAATTGACGGAAGAATTTCTTTAAAGTAAACGATCTCTGCCTGAGGCAAAATTAGAGTTAAAAGTTCATTTGGTGAACGGCCATTATTCATTTTAATAGTTGAATAATGAACCTCATGTAATACTCTAATATCATTTACCGAAAAATCATTTTTGGGCAGAACCAAATTTTTTTCTGATCGGTATGCTACTTCAAAAATATTTGCTTTATACCTTTCTTTTATGTCATGAATTTTGCCTGAAAGAACTGTTTGGCTATTATTTATCAAAGCAATATTATCGCATAATTCCTCCACCGATGCCATATTATGTGTTGAAAAGATAATTGTTGCGCCGTTATTGCGAAGATTAAGGATTTCTTCTTTAAGGAGATTAACGTTAATAGGGTCGAAACCACTGAAGGGCTCATCAAAAATAAGTAGTTCAGGTTTGTGAAGAACAGTAACAATAAACTGCACTTTTTGCTGCATTCCTTTAGAAAGTTCTTCTACTTTTTTATTCCACCATGATCCAATTTCATATTTTTCGAACCATAACTTAACCTGATTTTTAGCATCATTTTTCGACATTCCTTTCAGCTGGGCAAGATAAACTGCCTGTTCACCAACTTTCATTTTTTTATATAGACCGCGCTCCTCGGGAAGGTAACCAATATTAGCAACATCTTTAACAGTTATAGGTTTACCATTTAGCAACACTCTTCCTTCGTCCATAACGGAGATAAGGTTAATGATTCGAATAAGTGTTGTTTTTCCTGCACCATTTGGACCTAACAAACCGAAAATACTACTCCGAGGAACCTCAATATTTACTTTATCAAGTGCTTTATGGTTAGCATAACTTTTTGAAACATCTATGGCCTGAAGCGCAATATTTTGATCCATATTACTGATTTAAAGTTTAGGTATCAGATTGCAAAAATAACATCTTCAATGACTTCTTGTTTCAAAAAATTTGTTAAAACTTAGGATACGACTCCTTCATGTTATTCATACTCTGGAAGGTTAATATAACTATGAGAAGAACTCTCTCATTCTATCAAAATAGCTTTTATCTTTTGAAGTTGGATTTGGTTTAAAGTTTTCTGAAATTCGTAGTTTCTCCATCATTTCATGTTCCTCTTTGCTAAGATCGCGTGGAGTCCAAATGTTAATATTAACCAATAAATCACCTCTACCATAACCATTTACATCGGGTATTCCTTTTCCTTTAAGTCTTAGTACTTTTCCGCCCTGAGTACCAGGTGCTACTTTTATTCTGGCTTTTCCGTCAATGGTAGGGATTTCACTAGTTGAACCAAGGGCTGCATCAGCAAAGTTAATATACAGGTCGTACAATAAATTATTACCATCGCGTATTAAATCGGGATGTTCTTTTTCTTCAACAAGCACGATTAAATCACCTGGCACACCACCGCGTGCGCCTGCGTTTCCTTTACCACTGATTGATAATTGCATCCCTTCTGCAACACCCGCCGGTATATTAATGCTTACAACTTCTTCACCTTTAACAATACCATTACCGTAACATTCATTACATTTATTGGTAATCATTTCACCACTACCACCACACTGCGGGCAGGTAGATGCAGTTTGCATTTGGCCTAAAAATGTATTTGTAATTCGTGTTACCTGGCCTTGTCCATGGCAAGTAGGGCAGGTTGAAGGCGAGCTTCCTTTTTCAGCGCCGGAACCATGACATGATTCACACTCTTTATATTTATTGAGCTTAATTTTCTTTTCTACACCATGAGCAACTTCTTCAAGAGATAACTTAACCTTAACTCTTAGGTTAGAACCTCTGTTTACACGTCTTCTGCTAGATTGTCCTCCTCTAAAACCTCCGCCAAAAGCGCCACCGAAAATATCACCAAAATGGCTGAATATGTCATCCATCGACATATGACTGCCTCCCATTCCTCCATTGCGCATCCCGGCATGGCCAAACTGGTCATACCTCGATCGCTTGTCCTGATTGCTCAATACTTCATAAGCTTCAGCAGCCTCTTTGAACATTTCTTCGGCCTTGTTATCATCGGGATTTTTATCGGGATGATATTTAAGTGCCATTTTACGATATGCCTTCTTTATTTCCTCTGCAGAGGCACTTTTTCCAACACCTAGTACATCGTAATAATCTCTTTTACTCATAAACTATTTTTCTATGTTTTGATTTACGTGGTTAAAATTAGCTACCTACTACAACCTTGGCAAATCGAATAATTTTACCGTTTAGCAAATAACCTTTTTCAATAACATCTACAACTTTTCCAATCATGTTGTTATCCGGGGCTGGAATATTGGTAATAGCTTCATGGTAATCTGTATCAAAATCCTTACCAAGTGAATTCATAGGTTCAAGCCCTTTTTGAGATAGAATGTTAAAAAATTTATTGTAAATCAGTTCAAGTCCTTTTTTTGTTTCTTCGTTCAAACCATGTTCCTCCATTGCTTTTATAGCTCGGTCGAAATCATCAATTACTGGTAATAAATCAATAATTACTTCCTGAGATGCACTCCTTAATAAATCCAGACGTTCTTTATTTGTACGTTTTCTGTAATTATCAAACTCCGAATATAAACGCAAGTATTTGTCATTTAGTTCATTATTTTTTTTAGTGAGTTCTTCGAGTTTTTTTTCAGCTTTTGTTTTTCTGCTTTTCTTAAGGGGCTTTTCATTTGCTCCCTTTTCATCATTCTCAGTACTTGGCAAATCTTGAGGACTATCATCATTATTCTCGAAAGTTACATCTTCTATTTTTTCGTCAATCATTTTTTATCGTTTTTTCTCAATGAATTACTTATAGTACAGCATCAATATCAAAAGCTCTGCCAAGTAGTTATTTCCGTCAATTTGGCAGGGAAATGAAGGTGAATTGTTGATTGTGCAATGTGAATGTTATAATTTACAAAACAACCTTGTAATCCTTATCAACCCTAACTGTAGCTTTATCTTTAATCGATTCAACTGTTTTGTGTTCCTGTTCTAAAACTTTCCATCTTAGCTCGTTATCAGGTTCTTTGCCTCTGTCGGTTTGAGCTTTCTTTGTTTCGTGATAAGTTAGTTCAATTAAAATCCGCATATCGATATCACTGGCGTTAATTGCATACAGGCCATCCATTATCAGCATATCGATTCCTTTGAAATCGGTAGTTAGCTCATCAATTTGTTCGGTTACAAGATCAACGCAAGGCATCGTTGATTTTCGGTTGTGTTTGAAATCAGCGATGACGCGGTTTATTTTATCCCACTGGTATTCACCTAATCCAACTACATTTTCAACGCCGTTTTTTTCGCGCCATGCTGCTCTTTCTAATGGGAGAGTGTTATAAAAATTGTCGATGTGAATCGGCTTTGCAAATATACCGTGTTTACGAAGATTTTTTGCAATCACATGTGTGAGCTCCGATTTTCCTGAACCTGATTCTCCGGAAATTGCTACCGTAAATTTTTCTTTTTTTTGCTTAAGAATTTCTTTGGTAATAATGTCAGCGGCAGCGCGGTGTTTTTCGGTTATTATTAATACGTCTTCAAGCATGGTTTTCGTATTGTAGATGTAATGTTTTATGTTTATGATGTATTTGATTGTTGTCATCTTGAACGAAGCTGGCGTAGAGAAAGATCTCGATACTAAAATTAGTAATAGAGTTCCTTCGCTTACGCTCCAGGAGGACAATTAATTTCAATATTTGTTATATTTGATAGTTATCAATTTCAAAAGTAGAAAATTTATCTTTTTCAATCGTATGTTTTTTTCCAAAAACAATCAATTCTGTGTCAGTATCTGTAATTACTTCTATACGTTTCTGGGTAATTACAAAGTTGTAATTTATCTTTTTAAAATCAAGAGAAAATTCCAACATTTTCCAGTGCTCAGGCATGTTGGGTTGTACTTTAATTAACTCACCTCTTAGATCAACGCCTGCATAAGTAGATATGGCAATCATCACTGTTCCGGCCATTACACCGGTGTGAATTCCTTCGGCAGTTGTGCCTCCTTGTATATCGTTGTAATCTGATGTAAGTGCAGCTATATATAATTTCCAACTTAGCTTTTTATCATTTATTATGTTGGCTAATTGTGCATGAACAACTCTGCTTAATGTGGAGCCGTGGGATGTTCGCTCTAAATAGTATCTCAGGTTTTTCGGCAGATAGTCGTTTGGAAGTTTATAATTTAGATTATCAAGTATTTTATTTATCTCTTCATTTTCAAGGTTATAGAATGTCATAAGAGTATCAGCTTGTTTCGCTACCTTATAATCATCAGCCGATTTACCTTCCGCTTTCAGTAGGCGGTCCATACGGTGAATATCTTTGTATTTATTTCTGTAATATTCCCAATCGAGTTCTTTGAGTTCGAAATAGCCATCATATTGGCCAATAATTCCCTCATCATTAATAACTAAATTTAATTTACTCCGGATGTCAGACCAACTATCTAAATCTTTCTGGGTCAAATTAATTTTCGTTAGGAGTTTCTCTTTTGATGAATTATTCATTTCATTAAGAATCGAAAGAGCTTTGTTAAACATCCACGCTACCATAATATTTGTGTATGCGTTGTCACGGATGCCTCCATCCTTTGCATCGGGGTAACTTTCATGGAATTCATCAGGGCCCATAACTTTACCGATACTATAGCGACCATCTTTCTTGTTGAAATTAGTTTTGCTTTCCCAGAAGCGACAAATTTCCAGGTACATTTCTGCACCATATTTCTCCATAAATTCAATATCGTTGGTAATATTGTAATACTGCCAAATATTGTATGCTATTGCCAGAGAAACATGACGCTGAAGTGAGCTATAATCATCGCCCCATTCGCCTGATATTGGATTCAAGTGAATAATTTGTGTTTCTTCACGGCCATCACTTCCGCTTTGCCATGGAAACATTGCACCTTTATAGCCGTATTCAAGTGCGTATTCACGTGCTTTTTCAAGCCGTTTGTAGCGATACATAAGCATCGATTTTGCCGTATCCAGGAAATGTATGTCATAGAAAGGCATTATAAAAAGTTCATCCCAAAAAATGTGACCACGATATGCTTCTCCATGTAAACCGCGTGCTGTTATACTAGCATCAATTTTTGCGTTGTTAGGAGATGCACTTACCATCAGGTGATAAATATGTAAACGGAGCATCTTTTGAGCAAGTCTGTCGCCTGTAAGTTTGATATCGACTTTTTTCCAAATGATATTCCATGCTGCTGTACTTTGATTAATCAACTGGTTAAATGAACTAATCTTTTTCAAGCTGTTAAGAGCAAGTTGTACTATATCATTTCCATTATTATTTGAATCATATATAGTAACAAATTTCTCAAGTGTTATGGTATTATTTATTACAGCTTTCTGATCAATATAAGTATAAACAATACCATCGTCATTACTAATACCAAATTCAGTATTTATGACTTCGTTATTAGAAATTAACCTAAGTTTCGCAGCTTCCACAATTTCGATTTTTGATTGTGTGGTACGAACTTTAAGCCAGGTGAAAGGCCCTTCGCCGCCCTGTTCAATGGGTACTAAATGTTGTGAATTCAAGTCTTTATACCTGTTTACTCCATCATTTTTCACAGATCCGTCAAGTTGGCTTGCTATGCTGATCCTGCCGGAATAATTAAGAGGTGTAATACTGTAGCTAATAGCTGCCTGATGCGGATTTGCCATACTGGCAATTCGTTTGGATTCTATTTTAGTTTGACGCCCTTCAGCATCTGTAATAATCATACGACGTGTTAATAAACCAATGCGAAAATCAAGTTTACGTGATATTTGTTTAATCTTTTGAGTATTTGGATCAAACCAGGGTTTATCGTCAATTTTAAAATTTATTAAAAGCCAGTTTGGAGCAACAACAAAATCTTCGTTTTCAATATCTTTTCCACCTATTTTGGTGGTAAGTCTATTATATAACCCTGCTATATATGTGCCCGGGTAATTGGTGGCGCCAGCTGAACTTTCCTCCATAGCCCCGCGTGTACCAAAATATCCGTTCCCAATGGTTAGGAGAGCCTCTCTCGATTTTTCCTTTGCCGGAATGTAATCATTGTAAGAGATTTCCCAATTATCATTTTCAATACCACTAATAAACCAGTCGTTCATTTCCGACATAGTAATTTCTTCAAGGTCATTAACAACAATATCGGCACCATTGGCTTTAAGTACTTCATTATTATCTTCACGTGCCAATCCTAATACTAACCCAAAGTTGCCATTATTGCCTGCCTGTACACCCGAAACGGCATCTTCCACGACTATTGTTTTGTTGATATCAACGCCAAGATTATTAGCTGCAGTTAAAAATATGTCAGGATGAGGTTTACCGTTGAGCCCCATTTCTGCTGAAACAACGCCATCAACGCAAGTTTCAACAAAATGCATCAATCCTGCAGTTTCAAGAACTGCTTTAGCATTTTTGCTGGATGAGGCTACTCCAATTCTAATACCATCTTTTTTAAGCTGTTCCAATAATTTAACTGAAGAAGGATAAACTTCAACACCCTCATTTTTCAGTACTTCATTAAAAGCTTCATTTTTTCGATTTCCCAGACCGCATATTGTTTCTAGATTTGTGTTGTCAGCCGGTGTGCCAAATGGGAGTTCAATCTTCCTTGATTTTAGAAATGATTTTACACCTTCATATCTCGGTTTGCCATCTACATAGGTTAAGTAATCAACCGACGTAAATTCCATGAAGGGTTCAGTGTTGGTTTTACTCCGCTCGGACAGGTAGCTGTCAAACATTTTTTTCCATGCTCTATTGTGCGTGGTAGCAGTTTTAGTTATAACACCGTCCAGGTCGAAAATTACGGCTTCAAAAGCATTTTTTGTCATTCTAATTGACTTATTTACAATTTGTCGTTAATAAAAAATGTACTGATTGCTCCAAATATCATAAGCACACCAGCCATATATAATGATAATATTGAATCGCCACCGAAAGCATATTTTAGTATAAATCCACCAAAAATTCCGTTTACAATCTGAGGTATGGTAATAGACATGTTAAATAATCCCATAAACATACCCATTTTTTTTGGAGGTAGAGAATTAGCAAGCATGGCGTACGGCATTGCAAGGATGCTTCCCCAGGCTATTCCAATACCTATCATTGGAATAATCAACAGCTGATAATTGGGGATTATTGCAAACGACAGAAATGAAAGTCCGCCAATTGTTAATGCAATAATGTGTGTGTTTTTTCGTCCGATTTTCTCTGCAATTTTTGGCAGAGATAAGGCAATTATCGCTGAAACGCCGTTATAAACTCCAAATAATATCCCTACCCAGTTTGCTGCTTCTTTAAAATCAGCTGAGTTTGGATCGTTAGTGCCAAAAAAATGTTGAGCTACAGTAGGTGTTGTATAAACCCACATAGAGAACAGGGCAAACCATGAAAAAAACTGCACGAGCAATAATTGCCACATTTTTTTTGGTATTCTGAATTTCTCATTCGCAACTTCTTCATTTTCATCATCATCATAGAATTCAGGTGGATATTCTTTGGTTGACACAACAGTCCATATTATTGCTGAAATAAGTGCAAAAGCACCGAAATAAAATGAATATGTAACATTATCGGGAATAAGTCCTGTGGTTGCTTCTTTAGAAATACCAAACCAGTTGCCAAGCATATAAGGAAGCCACGATCCAATTACAGCACCTATACCGATTAGCAATGTTTGCATTGAAAAACCAAGTGCATGTTGTTCTTCGGGTAGTTTGTCGGCTACAAGAGCACGAAAAGGTTCCATGCTGATATTAATTGAGGCATCCATTATCATTAGCATACCACCACCAATAAACATAGGCGCTATAACAGTTGCCAGATGAGGTGCATTAGGCATAAGAATAAGTGCTGTGCTTGTTAATAAAGCACCCGCTAGAAAATACGGGCGTCTTCTGCCAAGTTTATTCCATGTACGGTCGCTAAAGTAGCCAACAATTGGTTGAACAATCATTCCGGTAATTGGGGCCACAAGCCAAAACCAGCTAAGATGATGTACATCAGCACCAAATGTTAATAATATGCTCGAAGCGTTGGCATTTTGCAATGCAAACCCAAATTGAATACCAAGGAACCCAAAACTCATGTTCCAAATCTCCCAAAAACTTAATCGTGGTTTTTTATTCATTTGTTTAATTTTAGTGGCATCGAAAATAATACTATTATGTTTATTAAATATGATGAAAGCTTACCGACACAATTATAATTTTAATTTTGACTAAACATACTTGCTAATGTCGTTAACTAAAACGTTTGCGCTATTCTTTTAATTTTGCAGAAAAGTTTAAAACTATTGTTTTGAAGCAAACCTTTAAAAAATCTGAACGTTTACATAGTAAGTTACTAATTGGTAAGTTGTTTGCTGATGGTAAATCTTTTTTTTTGTATCCTTTTAGGGTTACATTTATCAAGGTGCCAAAAAGGGAAGGACCTCCTGCACAGATACTAATCTCTGTTTCAAAAAGGAATTTTAAATCAGCAGTAACCCGAAATTACATAAAGCGGCTCGTCAGGGAATCATATCGTAAAAATAAAACTTTTGTTTATGATAGTTATGTTGACAGGCCTCACCATCAGCTGATTATAAGCGTTGTTTATATTGCAAAAACTATTGAGCCTTATTCTGAGATAGAACGGAAATTAATTCTAATTTTGCACCGCTTAATTGAAAAGGATGAAGGAAATAACAGGTAGTTTCTTGATTTTTTTAATACGAATTTATCAATATACACTTTCGCCTTTTTTAGGAAGGTCGTGCAGGTATACTCCTACTTGTTCAAGCTACAGCGTTGACGCTATAAAAAAGCATGGTCCGTTTAAAGGAGGTTGGTTGTCGATTAAGAGGATTGCTTCATGTAACCCATGGGGGGATAGTGGATGGGATCCGGTTCCTTAAAACTAATTAATTATGAAAAAATTATATATCAGGATTTTGCTGGTAATAACAATTATTTTTAGCTTTTCCGGGCTTTGGTCGCAAGATCAGAATAATTTTGAATTATCCAAAAACCTTGAAATTTATGCTGATATACTCCGGCAGTTGAATCTTAACTATGCTGAAGATATCAAACCCGGCGAATTAAGCACCACTGCTATTGATGCGATGCTTACTAAGCTTGATCCCTACACAGTTTACGTTCCTGAATCGCGACGTGAAGATTTTGAATTAATGACTAAGGGCGAATACGGAGGTATTGGAGCGCTAATTCAAAAACAGAGCGACTATGTTGTTATAACAGAACCGTATGAAAATTTCCCGGCTCAGGAGGTTGGTTTAAAAGCAGGTGACGAAATATATGCTATCAATGGTGAATCGGCCTTTGGAAAATCCAGCTCAGATGTAAGCGAAAAATTAAAGGGTACCCCGGGAACATCTCTTACTTTATCGGTTAAACGTTATGGCGATACTATTGTGCGTGATTTTGAGATTGTTAGAAAAAAAATAAAAATACCTAATATTCCGTATTTTGGAATGTTAAATGAAGATATTGGCTATATTAATCTTCTTCAGTTCAATCCCAATTCGGCCAATGAGGTTAAAAATGCCTATAACGTACTCTCTTCTGAGCATAAGCTTAAAGGAATAGTAATTGACCTACGTGGAAATGGAGGAGGACTACTTAATGAAGCAGTAGACATCGTTAATATTTTTGTTCCAAAAAATAAAGTTATTGTAACCACAAAGGGCAAAATTACCACTAATACTCATGTGCATCGGACGCGTAATAATGGTGTGGATACAAAAATTCCACTTGTAGTTCTGGTTAATAGAAATAGTGCATCTGCATCGGAAATAGTTGCTGGTGCCATACAAGATTTAGACAGGGGAGTTATAATTGGTGAAAAAACATTTGGTAAGGGGCTTGTTCAAAATATTCTTGAATTGCCCTATAATTCAAAAATGAAACTTACCGTTGCTAAATATTATATACCAAGTGGCAGGTGTATCCAGAGGATTGATTACTTCGATGAAAAAGATACCGACAGCCTAAGCAAAATACCTGATTCATTATTACACTCTTTTAAAACTGCCGGTGGCAGGATTGTATACGACAAAGGTGGTATTGAACCTGATATTCTTCTTGGTGGAAGAAATTTTAGCCAGATAAGCGGGGATCTGTATGCTCAAAATTATCTGTTTAAGTTTGCCAACGATTTTGTTTTAAACCACGATTCAATAGCTTCACCCAGGGAATTCCTAATTACAGATTCAGTTTTTAATGCTTTTAAAAATTTTGTGGAAGATCAGGATTTTGATTATAATACTGAAACAGAGGTTCTACTAGAGAGATTGAAAAAAAGCGCAGAAAGAGAGGATTATAAAGATGCCTTAGATTTAACTCTAAGAGCATTAGATGAGGAGATTGCCCTTGAAAAGAAAAAAGATATTGATAAGAACAGAACGGAAATTGAAGAAATGCTAAGAGTCGAGATTGTTGCAAGATATTACTATCAAAAAGGTAAAATAGAGTCATCTCTTATTAACGACTCTGAAATCACTGAGGCGATTAAAATAATAAATGACACACAACTATATTTGTCAATTCTTGATGGAACTTACAAGCATAATTAAAGGTGAACCTAAATAATTGAGGCTGTTTACATGGTAAATTCCGGAACAAATATTCATTCATGGGCATACACAATAACGCTAATGTTATTGGCAGCAAGCATACCCTTGTCGAAATATACCATGAGTGTTACTGAGTTTATGTTGCTTGGTTTGTGGCTTTGGTCAGGGTTTTCATTTAGTGTAAGCTATCGTTTTTATAAGCTTGGCGGATTCTTTATAGGCACCTTACATTTAATGGGTTATATAATATCGTTAGCATATAATAACCTGATTGATAAGTTTGGTCTGTTTTTCAGAAATAAACCAGCCATTGTTTTTACTTTTATTTATTTTGTTCACATACTTGGCTTATTATACACTTCCGATTTTAATTATGCTTTAAAAGATCTTAGAGTTAAGCTGCCATTAATACTTCTGCCTGTTGTTATTGCAACTATGGAGAAGACTAACTCGCGGCGTTTCAGAACTTTAATGATTGTATATTCGATCGCAGTGCTAATAAGTACCATAGTAAGTGTGTTTATTTTCATGACAAATCAATATATGGATATTCGGGAAATATCTCCATTTATTTCACCAATTCGACTGGGTCTAAATATAAGCTTTGCATTTTTTATAATGATATATTTTATTTTTCATGATAAAAAGTTTAGATTTTGGCAAATATTAAGTTTCATTATAATAGCGATATGGTTTCTGACATTTTTATTTTTGCTCGAAGCCGTTACAAGCATAATAATAATACTGATTATTAGTATCGGTTATTTGTTTTGGAGATTATTCACTACAATGGTACTATGGCAGAAATCATTACTTCTATTAATAGCGATAACCATCCCGGTGTTGTTCTTTTTACAAATTCGTCACATTTTTCTTGATGCTACCACAGCCCCTGAAATTGAATTCAGTAAAATTGATAAAATGACAGCATTAGGAAACCCATATATTCATGACACACTTGAACTAAAAATTGAAGATGGTAAATATGTTGGATTATATATTTGTTACGATGAACTTAAACTGGCATGGAATAAGCGAAGTGAAATTGATTATCATGGTAAAGCGGCAGAAGGTCAGCTTATTAATACAACTTTGATTAGATATTTAACATCGAAAGACCTTAGAAAAGATGCAGCAGGGGTGAACGCCCTAACTAATGAGGATGTGTACATGATTGAGCAGGGGGTGGCAAATTATAATTATAATAATTCTCCCGGATTGCGCACAAGAATATTAAAAATGGTTAAAGGTTATGAGGTTTATAACCAAACTGGTAACCCTAGTGGGAGCTCAATAATGCAACGGTTAGAATATCTTAAGGCATCATTCAATATTATTGAAAACAATTTTATAATAGGAGTTGGCACTGGTGACCTCGAGGGAGCATTTAATCAGCAATTTACCTCAATGAATTCAACACTTGAATCACAATATATGTACCATGCTCATAATCAGTTTTTGGGCATATTTGTAGCTTTGGGGTTACTAGGTTTTATTGTTTTTGTTGTTGGCTTGTTCTATCCGGCAATAGTACTATCAGGTTTTAAAGATTACTACTTTAGCATTTTCTTTTTTATAATGATAATATCAATGTTTTCAGATGATACTCTTGAAACGCAGGCTGGCGTAACATTGTTCACTTTCTTTTACTCAATTCTCCTGTTTGGCCGAAAAAAAGGAGATAACATGCCTGCAGGGGTAAGTAATTAATTGTTACATTATGAGTTAAAAGTTATATCTTATAAGTTAAGTAGTATGTATTTGGAAATAAGATATATAGCAATTTCAAAAATTCCTCTATTCCAAACTTTAATAACTCGGCTCATATAGGAAATTTCTCTGTAAAATTGTATATTAATAACTTATTCTATTTTAGCACAAAAATTAACTATGGAAGTTAAAAAAATTAGTATCTCCTATGAAGAATATGAAGATGGGGAACCTTTGGCAAGTTCGGATTTGAAATTAATTGATGAAGCTACCACAGCTTTGAAAGGTTCGTATGCTCCCTACTCAGATTTTCATGTTGGGGCTGCATTATTGATGGAAAATGGTGATATAATTCGTGGCAGCAATCAGGAAAATGCTGCCTATCCTTCAGGTTTATGTGCTGAAAGAGTTGCGTTATTTCACGCAAATTCAGAGCGACCTGGCGAGATTATTGTTTCATTGGCGATAACCGGAAAGGCAGATCATTTTAAAAGTAATGAACCTATTACGCCCTGTGGTGCTTGTCGCCAGGTTATTGCTGAGACCGAGAAAAGACAAAACAGTAAAATAAGGATTATCATGAAGGGGGAAATGGGTAATACACGAATTGTTGATGGTATAGCAAACCTGTTACCTATGATGTTTCAGGGAGAACAACTTAAAAAGCAGTTAAAATAGTAAGTACATTTAGTAATATAATTTTGCTTAGCTTGTTTAATCAAAATCATGTAAAATGAGAAAAATATTGACATTTATTTTGTTATTTATTGTTATGGCAGGATTTAAAAATGATAAATCAGCTTATCGGTTTTTTGATGCCGAAGGAAAAAAGGCTAAGTATTCAAAAATAGTAGAAGAAATAGCTGATGCTGATATTGTTTTTTTTGGAGAGTTACACAATAATCCGATTTGCCATTGGCTGCAGTATGAGCTTACAAAAGATCTTTACAGAGAAAAGAGTGGCAATATTATACTGGGAGCAGAAATGTTTGAAGCTGATAACCAGTTGATTTTGAATGAATATCTTGATGGAATAATAAGTGCAAAAAGTTATAAAAATGAGGCCCGATTATGGCCAAATTACAAAACTGATTATGCACCATTAGTTGATTTTGCAAAAGATAGCAACCTTCAATTTATTGCAACAAATATCCCACGGCGATACGCTTCGGTTGTATATAAAAATGGATTTGAAGGACTTGATACTTTATCTGCGGAAGCGAAACTGTATATTGCACCCTTACCAATTGAGTATGATGCTGAGGTTAATTGTTATAAAAGTATGCTTGAAGGTAATGAAAATATGGATTCCCATATAACTGAAACCCTTCCTATGGCTCAGGCTATAAAAGATGCAACTATGGCTTATAATATTGCCGGTTATATTAATACTGATAAGCTGTTTATCCATATTAACGGTTCTTATCATTCTGACAACTTCGAAGGTATTTTATGGTATTTAAACAAGTACAGTCCTGGATTAAAGATTGTTACTATTGCATCGGTTGAGCAGGTTGGCTTAGATGATCTGGATGAGGAATACTTAAACAGGGCAAATTTTATACTTGTAGTTCCTAAAGATATGACAAAGACGCACTAACCACTTACGTTTAAAGTTCGATAGATTACCGGTTTATTTCAATCATCTCGTAACCTTCAACAATATCTCCAACTTTAATATCATTAAAGTTTTCAATGTTCAATCCACATTCGTATCCTGATGCAACTTCCTTAACATCATCTTTAAAACGCTTTAATGATCCTAATGCTCCTGTGTAAACGACTATACCATCACGGATTATCCTAACTTTGGTACTGCGTTTAACTTTACCATCCAAAACATAACAACCGGCAATTGTACCAACTTTTGTAATTTTAAAAGTTTCTCGTACTTCTACGTTACATGTTATTTTCTCTTCTGTTTTTGGTGTGAGCATCCCTTTAATAGCTGTTTCCAGTTCTTCAGTAGCCTGGTAAATAATTGAGTAAAGTCGAATATCAATTTGCTCCTTCTCGGCAAGTTTACGGGCTTGCACCGATGGTCTAACTTGGAAACCAATAATAATAGCATCCGATGCTGACGCTAACATAACGTCTGATTCGGAGATGGCACCAACCGCTTTATGGATAACATTTACCTGAACCTCATCGGTTGATAGCTTAATTAATGAATCTGTTAAAGCTTCTATTGAACCATCAACATCACCTTTAACAATTATATTTACTTCTTTGAACTCACCAATTGCAATCCTGCGACCAATTTCGGCAAGAGTAACATGCTTTTGAGTTCTTAGGCTATGTTCACGGATAAGCTGTTGCCGTTTGGAAGCAAGGGATTTAGCCTCTTTTTCATCTTTCATGCCATTAAAAACATCACCTGCTTGTGGTGCTGCAATTAAACCAAGAATGAGAACCGGAGTAGATGGTCCTGCTGAGTTAACAGATGCATTTCTTTCGTTGAACATTGCTTTTACCTTACCCGAAACCGGACCTGCAAGAATTATATCACCCTTTTTGAGTGTTCCATCCTGAACAAGAATTGTAGTTACATAACCACGTCCTTTGTCGAGAGATGCTTCTATTACAGTACCCTTTGCTGGTTTGTCAGGATTAGCTTTTAGCTCGAGCATTTCTGATTCCAATAGAACTTTCTCGAGCAATTCTTTTATGCCCAAACCTGTAATAGCAGATATTTCCTGCGACTGGAATTTGCCACCCCAATCCTCAACAAGGATATTCATATTTGCTAGTTGCTCTTTTACTTTCTCGGCGTTTGCACCTGGTTTATCCATCTTATTAATGGCAAAAACAATTGGCACACCTGCAGCCTGAGCATGATTGATGGCTTCTTTTGTTTGTGGCATAACACTGTCGTCGGCTGCAATAACTACAATTACTACGTCAGTAACTTTTGCACCTCTTGCACGCATGGCTGTAAAGGCTTCGTGCCCGGGTGTGTCAAGAAATGTTATTTTTCTCTCCTTTTCAGTAATAACCTCGTAAGCACCAATATGTTGTGTAATTCCTCCTGCTTCACCAGAAACAACATTTGCCTTCCTTATATAATCGAGCAATTTTGTTTTACCATGGTCAACATGGCCCATAACTGTTACTATCGGAGCACGTTCAACAAGGCTGGTGGGATCATCATCTTCCTCATCAACTTCAAAACTTTCAGAGTCATCAACATTTACAAATGAAGTTTGGAAACCAAACTCTTCAGCCACAACTACTATTGTTTCAGCATCTAATCTTTGATTAATTGAAACGAACAAACCTAATTGCATACAGGAAGTTATAATATCGGTTACACTAACATCCATCATTGTTGCAAGCTCGTTAGCGGTAACAAATTCGGTAACTTTGATTATTTTCTTTTCATCTTCCTGTTTTTGAAGCTCTTCTTGCATCGTTTGAGAAATCGAATCGCGTTTTCTCCTTCTGTGTTTTGCAGCTTTTGATTTACCAGCTGGTGCAAGACGAGCAAGAGTGTCCTTAATTTTTTGTTGTATTTCTTCTTCTGAAGGTTCTTCTTTAACTATCTTTTTCTTTATAAAAGATTTCTTTTTAGGATCTGCTTTTGCTCCTTTGGGCGTTTGTCCTGTACTATCAGAAGTTTGAGGTTTTGGTTTAATTCTTCTTCTTTTCTTTTTATTATGGTCTTGGACATTTTCTGTAGAAGAAGCAACAGGTTTTTTCTTTTTACTGCGTTTTATTTCTACAGGAAGTTCTATTTTGTCAAGAATTGTTACGCCAGAAAGTTTTTCAACATTGGTTTTAAGGAAGTTATCTTGTTTTGGTTGAGCAGGCTCTTCTTCAGCAGTAGTTTTTGTTTTAACGTCAGGAATTGAATCTACTTCTTTTGTAGTACCTATTTTAGATGCCTTATCATCGGGTTTTATAACTGTTATGTCTTTTTCTTGATGTGCATGTTTTTCTTTAACTTTTGACTTTTTTTGTGCTTCTGATTTATCTTCCTGTTCTTTTTTCTTTTCGGCTTTTGTCTTTTTGTTAGGTCTTGTTTTTTGATTTATACCGTCCAGATCTATTTTGTCTAATACTTTAATACCAGGCTTTTCATCAGCAATGGTTGAATCAGCTTTTTCTGTTGTAATAGTATCTTCGGCTTCTATTTCATTAGTAGTATTGTCAGTTTTCGTTTTAGTATCGGTTACAGTTTCTGTTTTTAAAACAACATCCTTGTTATCAGTGGTAGTGTCTTGTTTGTCAGTAGCATCTGTAATAGATTTTTCGTCTTCTTGATCAATTTTTATATCACTTTCACTAACAGTCTTTTTTTCTTCATCTTTAACAGTAGGTACTGGCAATTCAATTGTTTCGGTCTTTTCATCGGGGGTGGTAGACTTTGGGGGTGAAGGTTGTTCTGCAGTTTTGTTATCACTATAAGAAACACCCATATTTTTAATCATCAGCTCTTCCTCAACCGGAAAATCTGATTTACTCTTTGTTTCAGTTGCGGAGTCTTCAATGTTGATTGATTCCTTACCCACAAATTCCAAACCTCTTTGTAAGGAAATTTCTTTCACATGTTTCTCATCCTGAAATTCATCTGTAAGCAGAGCATACATATCAGAGCCGAGCTTGGTGTTAGGGTTACGGTCAATAGTATACCCTCTGCTTGTAAGAAAGCTTACTATTGAATCCAAACTGATATTGAACTCTCTCGCAGCCTTGCTCAACCTTACCACTTTATTAGTTTCTGTCATACAATTATTTCGTTTATTCAAACGTAAACCTTTATGATCTGCGTAAAAATACTATTTTTATTCAAATTCCGATTTCAGAATACGTAACACTTCAAGTATTGTTTCTTCTTCAAGATCAGTTCTGATAACCAACTCCTTTTTGTCCAACTCCAGTACGCTCTTTGCTGTATCGCACCCAATTGCCTTAAGTTCATCAATAATCCATTGATCGATTTCATCACTAAATTCTGTAAGATCAACGTCTTCAGATTCTGAATCGCTGTCGCGATAAACGTCAATCTCATAGCCAGTTAATTTACCTGCAAGTTTTATATTAAATCCTCCTTTACCAATAGCCAGCGAAACTTGGTCGGGTTTCATAAACACTTCAGCTCTCATAGTTTCATCGTCAACTTTAATTGAAGTAATTTTTGCAGGCGATAATGCTCTTTGGATATATAAAGAAGTATTGTTAGTATAGTTGATTACATCAATATTTTCATTCTTCAGCTCGCGTACAATCCCATGAATCCTTGATCCTTTCATGCCCACACATGCACCAACCGGATCGATACGGTCATCATATGATTCAACAGCTATTTTTGCTCGTTCACCAGGTACACGTACAATGTTTTTGATTGTAATTAAGCCATCATAAACCTCAGGAACCTCAGCTTCAAAAAGTCTTTCAAGAAAAATAGTTGAAGTTCGTGAAAGCACAATAACAGGTGAATTGTTCCTCATGTCAACTTTAACAATAACAGCTCTTATTGAATCTCCTTTTCTGAAATAATCAGATGGTATTTGTTCAGATTTTGGAAGGATAAGCTCTATTCCTTCATCATCGAGGATAAGAATTTCTTTTTTCCATACCTGGTATATTTCACCTGTTATAATATCACCAACACTCTCCTTGTATTTTCTGTAAACGTTATCTTTTTCATAATCAAGTATCCGGGAAACGAGATTTTGTCGTATTGATAACACTTCACGTCGCCCGAAATCGGAAAGGCGAATTTGCCTCGAAAATTCTTCCCCTACTTCAAAATCCGGCTCAACTTTTATCGCATCAGAGAAAGCTATTTGTAAATTTTCATCCACAACTTGCCCATCTTCAACAATTTCTTGATAATGCCATATCTCAAGATCTCCCTTGTCGATATTTACTATAATGTCGAAATGACTTTCTTCACCAAATTTCTTTGTCAGCATACTGTGAAAAACATCTTCCAATATGCGCATCATTGTTTCGCGGTCAATATTTTTAAATTCTTTAAACTCCGAAAAAGTTTCAACAAGATTCATGTTGTCCATCGTACTATTTTTTTCAGTAATCGTTAAAAAGTAATAATTCTCTTTGTCTCCTTGATGTTGCTCATTGGAATTGAAATAACATTTCCAAATGAGGTAAGTGTATTTTTTTTGTATTTGCTTTTAATTTCTTCCAAAATTTCAATCCTGTTATTATCAGCATTTTGTAGCACACCTTTAATAACATCGCCATTGTTATAAGTAACTTTTACTTTGTTATTTATATTATTTGTGTACTGTCTTAATAAAACAAATGGCTGGTCAACACCCGCTGAAGAAACGTTTAGTTCAAAATCTTCTTTGTCGCGATCAAAGTTTTTTTCAATATGCCGGCTTACTTCCACACAATGATCAATATTTACACCTCTATCCCCATCAATAAATACTCTAATTTTGTTATCAGAACTGATATTAATACCAACAACAAATCTTTCGCTTCCCAGCAAACATTCGTTAGCCAATTTTGATATATAATCTTTATTTATCATTTCAAAAAAAGAGGGGACTACCGCCCCCTTCAACCTTTCATCTTAACCGTTGTCCGACCAGGATTCGAACCTGGACAGGCAGAATCAAAATCTGCAGTGCTGCCGTTACACCATCGGACATTTCGGGGCGCAAAGATACTTCATTTTTTTTGATTGCAAACTTTTACTCCTAAAATATTAAATTGTGTTAAAATCAAACAGATTTAAAAATGCTATTTGATTAAATTGTATATTTTCGCATAAAAATTTTCAAAGGATAATATTACTCATGATGGAAAATTTCAAAAAACTCAATAATTTATTTGGATGGATTGTTTTTGCAATAGCAACTACGGTTTACTTTTTAACTCTTGAGCCCACGGCTAGCTGGTGGGACTGTGGAGAGTATATTGCTACGGCATATAAATTGCAGGTAGGACATCCTCCCGGAGCACCGCTATTTCAGTTATTGGGTCGCTTCTTTTCACTTTTTGCTTTTGGTAATCTTGAGAATGTTGCCCTGATGATAAATATAATGTCCGCACTATCGAGCAGTTTTACAATTCTATTCCTGTTTTGGACTATTACCATGCTGGCCAAAAAGATTATGGTTAAATCAGGTAATAATATTCCTCAAACTGCTGAAGGCTGGGCTATACTTGGAGCCGGTGTAGTTGGTTCGTTAGCTTATACTTTTAGCGATTCGTTTTGGTTTTCGGCCGTTGAAGGTGAAGTGTATGCCATGTCGTCGTTATTCACGGCTGTTGTTTTCTGGGCAATATTAAGATGGGAAGAAGTTGCAGATCATCGCACCGGTTTTCGTTGGTTGTTATTAATATCCTATATTATGGGACTTTCGATTGGCGTTCACCTACTGAATTTACTTGCTATTCCGGCTATTGTATATGTATACTATTACAAAAAGTACACTTACTCGCATAAAGGATTTATTACTGCCGGCATCATATCACTTGCTATTTTAGTAGTGATAATGTATATGATCATTCCGGGAATTGTTGAGTTTGCAGGAAAATTCGAACTTTTCTTTGTTAATAGCATGGGGTTACCTTTTAATACAGGTACAATAATTTATTTCTTGTTAATTACGGCAGTAATAGTTAGTGGTTTGATTTATACTTCAAAAAAAGGCAAAGTAATTTTGAACACTGCAATCCTTGCAGTAGTGTTCATATTAGTTGGTTATTCATCATTCTTTATGCTTATAATCAGAGCTAATGCTAACACTCCTATAAACGAAAATGATCCGAAGGACGCAATTAGCATGCTGGCATATTTAAATCGCGAGCAATATGGTACATGGCCAATATTCTACGGCCAATATTATAATGCTCCAGTTGTTGATCATGGTGACGGAAACCCTGTTTACATGAAAGATGAAAAGAATGGTAAGTACATTGTTAAGGATGATAGAAAAGGAGTAGTTTCGGTGTATGATGAACGTTTTATGACAATTTTTCCACGAATGTGGAGTAACACAAAACCCTCACATATTAAGCTATATGAGCATTTTGGAGATGTGAAAGGCAGGCCTATTAGTGTTTCCGACGACAAAGGTGGCACTAAAATATTATATCGGCCAACATATGGTGAAAATCTCAAATTTTTCTTCACCTACCAATTTAACTTCATGTATGTGCGATACTTTATGTGGAATTTTGCCGGAAGGCAGAATAACATTGAAAGTCAGGGTGAAATTCAACATGGAAACTGGATTAGTGGAATAAACTTCATTGATTCAATGCGTTTGGGAGATCAAAGCAACCTTCCTTCAAGTATGAAAAATCCTGCCAAGACACAGTTTTATTTTCTTCCGTTGATACTAGGATTGATAGGCTTTTTCTTCCAACTTAGCCGGAGTAAAAAAGATACCTGGATAGTTTCGCTATTATTTATTATGACAGGACTTGCGATAATAGTTTATTTAAACCAAACACCATTGCAGCCCAGAGAGCGTGATTATGCTTATGCCGGTTCTTTTTATGCATTTGCCATCTGGATTGGCCTCGGAGTTCTTGGTCTTTATAATGCTTTACAAAAGAAAATGGGCAACAAAGTAATAGCCGCAATTATTGTTTCATTAGGAAGTATAATATTGGTACCCGGTATAATGGCTGAGCAAGGATGGGATGCCCATGATCGTTCAGGGAAATATGCTGCAGCCGATTTTGCTAAAATGTACTTAGACTCATGTGAACCAAATGCTATATTGTTTACTAATGGAGATAATGATACTTTCCCACTTTGGTATGTACAGGAAGTAGAGGATTACCGCACCGATGTGAGAGTTGTTAATTATATGCTTTCTTCGGGTGATTGGTATGTAAACCAGATGGGGAGGAAAGTTTATGACTCTGATCGATTGCCACTTACAATAAATCAGGATTTTTATAAAAAAGAAGGCGGCTATGTACCTGTGTTTGAACGATTAGAGGAAGCAGAACTTTTGGACGCCATCAGGTTTATTGAGAATGATAATAAAGGAACCAGGGTACCTCTTCAAAGTGGCGATTGGATTGATTACTTGCCTGCCAAGAAATTAATACTGCCTATTGATAAAGAAGCAGTTATAGCTTCAGGAACTGTAGGAGCTAAAGATTCTGCAATGATAGTTGATACGATTACCTGGACAGTTAGACAAGGAGGACTTTTTAGAAACGACCTGATGCTTCTCGACCTTATTGCTACAAATAACTGGAAAAGACCGATTTATTTTGCAAATCCAAATAGCCATAGTAAGGTGCTTGATGTTGATAAGTTTTGCCACCTGGAGGGTGTTGTTTATCGTTTTAAACCAACAATTGCTGATGAATTTATAAAGAAAATTGGCGGAGTTAACGCCGACCGGACTTATGAAGTAATTATGGCTGACAATGTAACATGGGGCAGATTAAATGAAGATGATGTAACTGTTGACAGGGAAAGTGACCGTAACTCAGGTATGGCTAAGCAAAACTATGTGCGCCTTGCTCAGGCCTTGCTAAACCAACGCAAATATGATTCCGTAGTAAAGGTACTCGACAGAGGAATTGAGTTATTTCCTTCAAATAAATTCCCCTTTGATTATTACATGATTTCATGGGCTGATTTTTATTATCAATCTGGGGCTACTGAAAAAGCAAGTAACCTTGTAAGGCAGATTGCTGAAAGATATGAAGAAGATTTGGCATATTACAGCTCGTTAAGTGATAAGTTTGCAGCTCAATATCAGGATGATGTTCAGGAATCTATGGCAGTTATGCAAAGATTAATTCAGCTAACAAATCAAAATAAACAGGAGGAGTTATCAAAAGAGCTTGAAGAATCGTTTTATAATCACATAGCTGCTTTGCAATTGCAGTAGTATTAAATGAATAAATGAATTAATGAGAGAATGCTTAGGTGTGTAGTTGACTGATTCGTTCTCTCATTTAATCAACTGGTATTTTGTCATTATAAATTACTTAATAAGGGTTCTGGCAGCATCAAATGCAGCTTCAATGCCCGATGCATCTTTTCCTCCTGCAGTAGCTAAAAATGGCTGTCCGCCACCACTACCGGATATATAATGTGAAATTTCTTTAACTATATCGCCGGCATTTAATCCGTGAGAAGCAACCAATTTGTCAGATATTGAAATGATGAGGTTTATTTTCTCATTATTTTGAGTTGATAATATAGTAACGATATTTTCACCACTAGAGCGAATCTTTTGGGCGAGGCTTTTAGCCTGATTAAACTCAAGGTTAGTTTTGGAGCTAACAAACTTAATATCAGATATTACTTCTGCACTATTAATTAAAGAATCCGCAGTTTGTAGTGCCTGCTTTTTTTGAATGTTCTTGATTTCTTTTTCCAGTCTATGTCGTTGATCAATAACGTTATTAACAGCAAGCAAGGTATCAGGTTGGTTTTTAAATAAGTCTTTGATCGAATTCAAAGTTTCAACCTGGTTATACACAT
Source organism: Bacteroidota bacterium (assembly GCA_014382445.1). Classification (GTDB taxonomy): domain Bacteria; phylum Bacteroidota; class Bacteroidia; order Bacteroidales; family F082. The sequence continues at coordinate 123,520 of JACNJS010000010.1, read as the reverse complement.
GCCCTTCGGCTTTTTCACCGGTAACAGCTTCTATTCTTCTCACGCCAGCAGCAATACCGCTTTCGGATAGTATCTTAAAAAAACCAATATTACCGGTTGAAACAACATGAGTACCACCACATAATTCAACCGAGAAATCTGGATTAAAAGAAACTACCCTAACTTTGTCACCGTATTTTTCACCAAAAAGTGCAATAGCTCCCATTTCCTGTGCATCAGCCATTGGAATATCTTGTTTTATATCTCCTGATATATTTTCTCTTATTTGGTTGTTTACGATTCTTTCCACTTCTTTTATTTCGGATCCTGTCATTTTGCTAAAGTGAGAAAAATCAAAACGTACCTTATCTTCATTAACAAGCGAGCCTTTTTGCTCAACATGACCACCAAGTACTTTTCGAAGGGCTGCATGCATCAAATGAGTGGCACTATGATTAGCAGTTGTAAGTTTTCTTTTCTTTTCGTCTACTTTTGCAAGGAGCTCACTTTCAGGAAACTGTGGTTCCGAAGTAACGATATGAACAATTTGATTATTTTCCTTCTTCGTATCAATAACTTGTAATGTTTCGTTTCCCGAACTCAATGTTCCCCTATCACCTACCTGTCCTCCCGACTCTGCATAAAATGGAGTTGTACCGAGAATTACTTCATAGCTTGTTTTCTTGCTGCTGACTACTTTCCGGTATTTTTTAATATTTGTTATGGTTTCAAGTAGTTGAAAACCCACAAAATCTTCATGATAGCTATCTGGATTATCTTGTTCACGTACTGTAATCCAGTCTCCGGCATCAATTTCAGCTGCATTTCGCGAGCGGGTTTTCTGGGCATTAAGCCCTTTGGCAAAACCTTCCATATCAATAGTAATACCTTTTTCGCGAGCAATGAGCTGTGTAAGGTCAATAGGAAAGCCAAAAGTATCAAACAATTCGAAAGCAAAGTCGCCGTCGATTTGTTTCTTATCGGGGTGGGTTTCTATATATTTATCAAACTTTTTTATTCCATGGTCAAGTGTTCTTAAAAATGCCACTTCTTCTTCCCTGATCACCTGACTTATAAAATTACTTTGTGACTTTAATTCAGGGAAAACATCACCCATTTCTTCAACAAGAACAGGAAGTATTTTATAAAGTACCGGTTCTTCAAAATTTAGAAATGTAAAACCATATCGAACAGCCCTTCGCAATATCCTTCGTATAACATATCCTGCTCCATTATTAGAGGGTAGCTGTCCATCGGCAATAGCAAAGGCAACGGCTCTCACATGATCAGCCATTACGCGCATTGCAATATCCGATTCTTTGATCTGGCCGTAACTTATACCGGCAAGTTTGGCAATTTCATTAATAATGGGTGCGAAAATATCAGTATCATAATTCGAACGTACACCTTGAAGTACCATGGCTAATCGTTCAAACCCCATTCCAGTATCAACATGTTTGGCAGCAAGGGGCATTAATTTTCCATTTGCCAGCCGATTAAATTCGATAAAAACGAGGTTCCATATTTCAATAACTTCGGGATGGTCTTTGTTAATTAATTCGTTACCGGGTATTTTTTCCCTTTCTTCAGAAGTCCTTATGTCAATATGAATCTCTGAGCATGGTCCACATGGACCGGTTTCGCCCATTTCCCAGAAATTATCTTTTTTAGAACCGAGAAGGATTCTGCTTTCTGGCAGGTATTGCTTCCAAATATTATACGATTCAGTGTCGGCTGAAAGTCCATCCTGTTTATCACCTTCAAAAACTGTAACATAAAGCTGATCCTGCCTAATTCCGTAAACCTTAGTAAAAAGTTCCCATGCATATCCAATTGCCTCTTTCTTAAAATAACCCTTGCTAATTCCTGATGGGTTACCAAACGACCAGTTGCCAAGCATCTCGAACATAGTGTGATGGTATGTGTCGTGTCCTACTTCTTCAAGATCGTTGTGTTTACCGCTTACTCTCAAACATTTTTGAGTGTCGGCTACCCGTGAATTAACAACGGGAGTGTTGCCTAAAAAAAGATCTTTGAACTGATTCATTCCGGCATTTGTAAACATTAACGTTGGATCGTTTTTTACTACCATTGGTGCGGAAGGAACTATCTTATGTTGCTTGCTTTCAAAAAAAGCAAGAAAAGATTTACGTATATCAATCGACTTCATATCTGCCAGTTAACATTCCTATGTTGAAATATTTATTTTTTTAAGATTGCAAATTTAGCCTAAATAATTAATTTCGCACTTTCAACGAGTTTAATTATGGCAAAGACAAAGTACATTTTTAATGATAAATCGCTCTCATATGAGGCAACAAGAACTTCGCCGTTGTTGAGGATTTTCAAAACATTGCTTTTTCTTATTACAGCATTAGCGTTTTCATTTGGTATTATTATTTTCTCTTATACTTTCTTTGAGTCGCCAAAAGAAAGGATGCTTAAAAGTGAACTCTCACAATATGAGTTACAGTATCAGATTATGAACCATAGACTTGACAATTTGCAGGCGCTTATGGATGAAATGTCTGACCGCGATGATAATATTTACCGAATTATTTTTGAGGCCGAACCAATTCCGAAGACTATACGGCAGGCTGGTTTTGGTGGAGTTGATCGTTATGCAAAACTTGAAGGTTATAATAACTCTGAACTTTTAATTGAAACTGCTAAAAAACTTGATAATATTGCCAGCGCATTGTATGTACAGTCAAAATCATTCGATGATGTGTATGATATGGCAAGGAATAAAGAAAAAATGTTGTCGTGCATACCAGCAATTCAACCTGTTAGCAATAAGGAGCTTAAGAGGCTCTCCTCTTTTTATGGTTATAGAATTGATCCTATTTACAAAATCAAGAAATTTCATTCCGGTGTTGATTTTAGTGCACCTCAGGGTACACTTATTTATGCTAGTGGCGCCGGTACTGTTGTGAATACAAAACGATCGAACCGCGGTTATGGAAACACCGTAACAATTGATCATGGATATGGATATCATACTTTTTATGCTCATAATAGAGATATTATGGTAAAAAGAGGTGATAAAGTGACGAGAGGGCAAATAATTGCTACTGTTGGTAACTCGGGTAAATCAACAGCACCTCACTTGCATTATGAAGTAAGGAAAAACAAACGTACTATCAACCCGATTTTCTATTTCTTTAACGACCTAAGTCCTGATGAATTTGAAACAATTCTCAATTTGTCGAAACTCCCTACGCAGTCGTTAGACTAACCTTAAGGATTCATGGCTAGTAAAATTTATTTCAAAATAGGGGATGTTGCTAATAAATTTAATGTAAATACATCTCTGATAAGATATTGGGAGCAGGAGTTTGATTTTATCAAACCAAAAAAAAATAATAAGGGCACCAGATATTACACTAATAAGGATATTGATAATTTTGAGCTAATTCACCACCTTGTAAAGGAAAAGGGTATGACAATACAAGGAGTGAAAGATTATATTGTTCATAGAAAGCAAAATAGTTCATTAGAAAAAGTTGAGGTTATCGTTACTTTGAAGAGAACAAGGGAATTGTTGGTAGATATTAGAGAAATACTTAATAAAAAAAATGAAATTAACATTGTTTGAAAATTTGTAGTTTAATAAAATGAAGAAAACCATTCTGTTTGTTGTTATTATCTTATTTGTAGGAATTAGTAATTCTTTAATTTGTCAGGAAATAAATTCTATTTCGCAAGCGCGCAAGGATAATGTTATAGAGTTACTAAATTACAGATTTAAAGGAGGTTATTATACTTTTGAAAAAATATTTCTACAAAATGTAACCTATCCTCCACAGGCAATTGGGAATTGTATAGTTGGAATTGCAATTGTTTCGTTCAGAGTAAGTTGTGAAGGTGAAGTTTACGATATCAGAATTAAAACTCCTCTTGGCTACGGCATTGATAACGAAATATCATCTTTCTTCGGTAAAACCTCCGGACATTGGAATACTTGTAAAGATGAAAAGTATACAAAATTTGAAGTCCCGATTCAGTTTAGATTAGTAGGTACCGAAACCAATACCGAAGATGCACTTCTTATTCTCGAAGCTGATAATCCCGGATATGTGTGTAATAGCGATGAATACTACATTAAGAAATTGCAAAAGCTAATTAACAAAGGGAAAAACAAAAGAGTACTTCAATATATCGATATTATGATACGGCGTAATCCTTATAATACTGAGTATTACGAAATGAAAAAGAAAGCTCTGGGCGGAGAGTAATGATTGAGAAGTAAATAGCGAAGAAAGTAACCCTAGTGTTAAATTACCAATTCTAAAAATCAAATAATAATGCTCGAACAGTTATTGATGCTTGATAAGGAGTTGCTGCTAAATATAAATGGATTATATAATCATGTGTTGGATGGCATAATGATGTTTGCAAGTTCAAAGTTTGGTTGGGTTCCATTGTATCTTATACTTTTATACACTATTATAAAGGATTATAGACGTAATTCATGGTTGGTGTTAATTATCATAGGATTGACCCTGCTAGTGGCCGATCAAACTTCAGTACATTTATTTAAGAATATTTTTCAGAGGTTAAGGCCTTGTCATAATAATGAATTATCAGGATTATTGCACCTGGTTAAACCTTGTGGTGGAAAGTTTGGATTTATTTCATCACATGCAACAAACAGTTTCTCATTTGCTATTTTAGTAATATTCCTTTTGAAAGATAAACATCGTTGGATTTGGCCGGTTATGCTTCTTTATGGTTTAATAATAATTTACAGCAGGGTTTACCTGGGAGTACATTATCCTTCAGATGTGATTGCCGGTTCTTTAGTTGGAAGCATAATAGGTATTGGTGGTTATTATCTTTTTAAAGTAACTGAGGTATATTTGCCGCGTTAACATTTAGGAAAAGGATTGAAAATTGCTGTAAATACAAGGTTGTTGCTCAAGAACAAGCTGGAGGGAATAGGTTGGTTCACATGTGAATCGCTTAAGCGGATAGTAGTATCACACCCAGAGCACGAATTTTATTTTATTTTCGATAGAAAATATAATAGTGAATTTGTATTTGCCGATAATATAACTCCAATTGTTGTAGGTCCTCCTGCCCGTCATCCATTATTACATTATATTTGGTATGAGATATCAATTCCCCGCGTATTAAAGAAAATCAACCCCGACATATTTATTTCGCCTGATGCTTTTCTTTCGCTATCCTCTAAATACCCCGATTTACTAATTATTCACGATCTTAATTTTGAGCATTTTCCGGAGCATATGTCGTTTATCTGGCGCAAATATTACAAGTATTTTACTCCCCGATATACTAAAAAAGCAAAACGGATAGCAACAGTATCTGAATTCTCGAAACAAGACATTGTTGAGCAATATGGAATTGATCCTGAAAAAATTGATGTTGTTTACAATGGCTCAGGCGATAACTTTAAGCCAGTTTCTGAAGAAGAAAAGGAACAAACCAGGAAGAAATACTCTCAAGGATGTGATTATTTTGTTTTTGTGGGAGCACTTAACCCAAGGAAAAACTTAAGAAATATATTTCGGGCTTTTGATAGTTTTAAAACTAACTACCGAACTAATATTAAATTTGTAGTGGTTGGTGAAAAAATGTACTGGACCAGAGATATTAAATCGGCTCATGAAAAAATGAAACATAAAGCGGATGTTATTTTTACCGGACGACTCGAACCTGAAAACCTTAGCAAGGTTATCGGATCTTCTGTTGCCCTTGTTTATACTTCTTTTTTTGAAGGTTTTGGTATCCCAATTATAGAGGCTTTTAATGCCGAAGTACCTGTAATAACATCTAACGTTACATCAATGCCCGAAATAGCAGGTAATGCTGCCCTGTTAGTTGATCCTGAAAGTGTAGAACAAATAACCGAAGCTATGCACAAAGTTTCCAGTGACAAAGAACTGGCAGTTGCTCTTGTTGAAAAAGGTAAATTGCGAAGAAATGATTTTTCATGGGAAAGGACAGCAGAAAATGTGTGGAATTCGATAGAAAAAATAATTTTTAAACCCAACAAATAAATCATATTTAAATGAACATACTTATACTTGGTGGTGGTGGAAGAGAACATGCTATTGCATGGAAAGTAGCTCAGAGTCCAAAGGTGAATAGTATTTTTATTGCTCCCGGAAACGCTGGTACAGGAAATGTTGGTACTAACATACCTGTAGATCTAAATGATTTCAATAGTATAAAAACACTAGTTGTTGAAAAAGATATTGATATGGTTATTGTTGGCCCGGAGGCTCCTTTAGTAGCTGGTATTTACGATTACTTTATTAATGATTCCGTATTAAAAGATATTCCGGTAATAGGTCCATCTAAGGCTGGTGCCATGCTGGAAGGGAGTAAGTCGTTTGCCAAGGATTTTATGGCCAAAAACAATATTCCTACGGCTGCGTATCGTACTTTTAATTCATCTAATATTGATGAAGGATATGATTTTCTGAAAAGCTTAAAAGCTCCATACGTGCTAAAAGCAGATGGTCTTGCTGCCGGAAAAGGAGTGTTGATACTTGACAATATTGAAGATGCAAGAAATGAGCTAACATCAATGATCAATGATCAGAAGTTTGGTGAAGCCTCCTCACATGTAGTTATTGAGGAGTTTTTGAGTGGCATTGAGCTCTCGGTTTTCGTCCTTACTGATGGGAAGGGATATGTTATTCTGCCGGAGGCAAAGGATTATAAACGTATTGGAGAAGCTGACACCGGATTAAATACCGGAGGGATGGGTTCAGTATCACCTGTTTCATTTGCCAACAGCGAGTTTATGAAAAAAGTAGAGAGCCGAATTATTATACCTACTGTTGAAGGAATTGCCTGCGATGGAATCGATTACAAAGGTTTTATATTCTTTGGATTGATTAATGTTGAAGGCAACCCTTATGTAATTGAGTATAATTGCAGGATGGGAGATCCGGAAGCTGAGTCGGTTATCCCTCGTATTAGTACGGATTTAGTTGACTTATTTGAAGCGACTGCTCAGGGTTCACTTAGTACAGTTGAAATAGAGTTTGATACGCGCACAGCTGCCTCAATAATGTTGGTGTCAGGAGGTTATCCTGGTAATTATGATAAAGGTAAAGTGATTAGCGGACTCGACAATGTTAATAATTGCATTGTATTTCATGCCGGAACTGCACGCGATATTGATAATAATTCTGTTAAGACTAATGGAGGGCGTGTACTGGCAGTTACTTCTTTTGGAGATAGTTTAAGTAGTGCACTTGATCTAGCTTACTCAAATGTTGATTTGATTGACTTCGATGCTAAATATGTACGGCGAGATATTGGGTTTGACCTTGAATAATGCAAATTTAAGATGATAAGTTATTTTAGCACCGGATATTTATCGAGATATATATGGTTGCTACTATTGGCTATAATAATATGGATGCCTTCAATTCTTTTTCCGGTTTATTATAGCGGAATTTCGAGCTATGCATTTAATCAAATTACACTACTTACAGCTCAAAATATTTATATACAAACCATAACTTCTTTCATAATAACCTTAATAACAGCATTTTTACTTAACAAGTTTGCAATTGATAATGGCTTAAGCGGAAAGATAAGCACTCTGATTGCTCTGCTTTACATATTATTAACAAGCTCTTTGGTTGGAGAATTTCATAATAACCCAGTAATATGGATTAATTTCATATTAATTTTTGTTTTGAACAACCTAATGCGGCTTCCTTACGTGACTAATAAAATCCCTGTAGTTTTTAATGCCTCTTTTTTGCTGGGTATAGCATCTCTTTTTTATTCACCTTTAGTGTTTTTCATAGCAACTATCTGGGTTTCAATTATTATTCATCGGGTAGTAACCTGGAGAAATTTCGCAGTTACGTTAATTGGAATTCTCCTACCTTACGTTTTTGTTCTAACCTGGTTTTTTGTAAGTGATAATCTGCTTGAGGATTCGTATTTGCTTTTTAATATATTAAAAATTGATATTGCACCGGTACTAATTACCGATCCCGTTGAGATTATCATATCTGTAATTTTGCTTACTATAATTATTATCTCTGCATTTGGTATTGCGGGCCGACTTACTGAAAAAAATATTAACCTGCGCAGGAATTTGATGATTAATTTATTCTATGCTGTTATTGCTTTTCTGATCTTGCTTTTCTTTGATAAATCACTAGTATCAACACTCTTGCTTAGTATTCCTGCAGCACTTATAATGGGACATTGGCTTAGTTGCATTAAAAAAACGTTTTGGTACGATTTACCATTTACGTTAGTTACAATTCTTATAATTTTAAATCAATATTTATATCTCTTATACACAGCTATTTTGAGTTTATAATAGTGAACAGCACATTGTTTATTAATAATTTTTTAATCAATGCTAAAAAGCAGTTTTACAGATGATTATATTGAAGCAGGTTGCGATGAAGCGGGTAGGGGATGCCTTGCCGGCCCGGTATTTGCAGCCGCTGTAATTCTACCAGCAGGTTATCAAAACCAACTCCTTAACGATTCAAAAAAACTAAATGGAGCAACAAGATATAAGCTAAGAATAGAAATTGAGAAAGATGCGTTAGCCTGGGCAATCGCTTCATATTCTCCAGCTGAAATTGATGCTGTTAACATCCTTAATGCTTCAATTTTTTCTATGCATCTGGCACTCGATCAACTAAAAATCCAACCTGAACTCTTGCTTATTGATGGTAACCGGTTTAAACCATATAATAATGTTCCGCATCACTGCATTGTAAAAGGGGATGGAAAGTTTTTATCAATTGCGGCTGCTTCCATACTGGCAAAAACCTATCGTGATGATTATATGATAAAGGCTCATGAAAGTCATCCCCAGTACTATTGGAACACAAATAAAGGTTATCCAACAATGCAACACAAACTTGCTATCCAGGAACATGGAATTACACCATACCATCGCAAAACATTTAACTATAACTTACAGCTGAAACTTGATTTTTAAACCTGCTCCACATCCTTCATAGTTAGTCCGATCCTTTTCCTTTCGGTATCAACTTCGAGTACTTTTACCGTAACATGTTGGTTAATACGCAGATGATCAGCAGGATTTGAAACAAACTCATTCGCAATCTGGCTTTTATGTACCAAAGCTGACTCATGTACACCCAGATCAACAAAGGCTCCAAAAGCAGTGATATTTGTTACAATACCGGGTAATATCATGCCCGCTCTTAGGTCAGTAATTTGCTTGATATTACTATCAAATTTAAAAGTGGTGAATTTTTTTCTCGGGTCTCTTCCCGGTTTTTCAAGTTCGTTTAGTATATCGTGCAAAGTCATCAGCCCTGTGTCGTCAGTAACAAACTCATTAAGTTTTATTGTCGAACGAAGTTGTTTGTCACCTATTAGTTCGTTAAGCGTAACGCCACGTTTTTTTGCAATATGTTTAACAGTATAGTAATGCTCGGGATGTACTGCTGTGGAATCAAGAACATTGTCGCCATTTTTTATCCTCAGAAAACCGGCTGCCTGCTGAAAGGCTTTATCGCCTACACCGTTTACTTTTTTTAATTCTTCGCGGTTATTAAAATTTCCATTTTGATTTCTATATTCAATAATTTGGACTGCAAGCTTAGGTCCTAATCCTGAAACATGTGTAAGTAACTCCTTACTGGCTGTATTCAAATCTACACCAACTTTATTTACGCACAATTCAACTGTAGATTGTAAACTTTGCTTTAGTAATTTTTGATTCACATCATGTTGGTATTGACCTACTCCTATTGATCTTGGCTCAATTTTCACGAGTTCAGCTAGCGGGTCCAGTAATCTTCTGCCAATCGATACAGCACCTCTTACGGTTACATCATATTCGTGAAACTCTTCACGCGCAGTTGCTGAAGCTGAGTAAACAGAAGCACCATCTTCGTTTACAGAAACCGCTATAACATCCCGGTTAAATTTAACCCGTTCAATCAAAAGTTCTGTTTCCCTACCTGCAGTACCATTCCCTATTGCAATGGCTTCAATGTTGTACGAATCAACAAGATTATTAATCTTTTTTATTGCCATTGTTGTTTCACGCTGGGGCGGATGTGGATAAATTGTGTCGTTATGCAAAAGTTTACCGCTTTTGTCAAGACATACTATTTTACAACCTGTTCGAAATCCGGGATCAATAGCGAGAACCCGTTTTTGGCTCATAGGTGGTGCAAGCAGCAACTGCTGAAGGTTATCTGAAAATACTTTAATTGATGCTTCGTCAGCTTTTTCTTTTAGATTTGCACGAATTTCAGTTTCCAGCGAGGGGAACAATAATCTTTTTACCGAATCAATAATTGCAATCTCTTTTTGCTCCGAAGATTCATTGTTGGTTTTTAGCATTCGTGAGTTAAGCATTTCGATGGCCGTCATATGATCGGGTTCGATCTTGAGTTTTAATATACCCTCTTTTTCGCCTCTGAACATTGCCAGTATTCTGTGGGATGGTGCTTTTTTTGCGCTTTCCTGCCAATCAAACCATGCACTAAATTTTTCACCTTCAACTTCTTTTCCTTTTACTTGTTTTGAAATTAATGTGCTATCTCTTTCGAATAGAGATCGCAATTTTTGACGAACCCATTGGTTCTCACTTATCCATTCGGCAATAATGTCGCGTGCACCGCTAAGTGCTTCTTCAATATCCTTAACGTCAGTTTTTGCGCTTACATATCTCTGGGCAACCTCTGCAACATTGTTAATAGTTTCCGACATTATCATTTTTGCCAGAGGTTCCAGTCCTTTGTTACGTGCTTTAACTGCTCTGGTTAGTCGTTTGGGTTTAAAAGGCAAATAAATATCTTCAACCTCATTCATTGTTGCAGCACCCTTAATATGCTCAATAAGCTCGTTTGTAATTAAACCCTGATCTCCAAGCGATTTTAATACAACCTTTTTCCTTTCTTCAAGCAGGAGATGCTTGTTGTACAGCTTTTGGATTTCGAGAAGTTCGATGTCGATAAGTTCTCCTGTTTTTTCTTTGCGATACCGTGCTATGAATGGAACTGTTGCTCCATTTTCAATAAGCTCGATAGCATTGCTAACCTGCCAGTCGGCAACATTGATCTCTGTTGCTATTTGTAAAGCGAATGGATTCAAAGTTTGTAAATTATTAGTTACTAATCTGTAATAAACTAATCAGCTTATTTCTTATAAACCTAATTTGGGTATAACCTCTATACCAATACCCTTTTAACCCCTGTACTTTGATTACCTGATCAGCGTAACTGTTCCGGTATTTTTAATATCAATACTCGATTGGATTCCGCTCTCAAAGCTTGTGAAAACCGAAGAATACACATAGGTGCCCATAGGTGCAGGTGAACCTTTGTGGTTACCGTCCCAACCTAGTGTAGGATCATCTGATTCGAAAATAAGCTGACCCCATCGGTTAAAAATATGAAGTTGGTATTCTGCAATGGCTCCAACATTACCTCTAACAGTGAAGTTTTGGTTTTCAGCAATACTACTTGAGGGTTTAAAAGCTGTGGGATACGCTAAATTTGCAAATTTGACGTAAACATTGTCAGTATTTGAGCAACAATTAGTATCAGTCACCGTAACTGTGTATAAACCTTCCTCGGTTACATCAAAGTAACGGGTATAGCTTCCTGCTGGTATCCATGAATAAATATCAAGCCCATCACCAGCGTCCAGTCTGATTGATGAATTTGGCAGAATATAAATTGTGTCGTATCCCAAACCAATATCAACACCGGGCAAAGGATTGATTATCACATTTTCAGTAAAGAGATAATCAATTCCTTCATAAGTTTCAGTTAGCTCTACAGCATAGTTTCCAGGCTCACTAAAAATATGTTTTGGTTTCATCGGATCGGCCAGAAAACTTGTGCCGCCTGTGTCTTTAAAGTCCCATGATGGGAAAATGTTTGCCGTGTTGCGTATTTCAAAATCAGTGGTATCGTTATAACATTGGTTGAAATAACAGAAATGTGGTATATTGAGGAAATCGGCAACAAAGTCGGGTAAACCCGACAAACCTGTGCCTCCATTAAGGTAAAAACCATTGTTGGATACGCCGTTTAATTCATTGTAATTACACGCTACACCCGGCCGGTCGGGGTTATAAATAACGCCTAAATTGGGTTTGCCCATCGTGTTACCCCGTGTTGATTTGCTAACATAAATTTTACCATCAACACTTAGTTGAATGGCCTGCATTAAACTATCAGCAAGTGATGTAAAAATAGTACTGAAATAAAAACTATTAATAACTACAGGATTTGTAAAGGGTTGGCTGCTGGTAATATCAAACTGATACAAATAACTTGAATCGCTTAACAATGGCGATGTTGTTACATAAAGTTTTGAATTATCGGGTGAAAACTCAATCCCTGAGGGATAATAAAATGATCCTTGGTTGCTGCTTACAGGGTTGGATATAAGACCTGTTGCCTTATCAAAATCCAATAACTCAACAATACCTTCAACTGGCAATACAAGGCCAATTTTATTGCCATTAGAAGAAGCTTTCATATAACCGCGCTGATTATTAATATCCCCGGAGTGAGTGGATCCAACACTACTAACTACCGGGTTTGTTACAACACCCGATATATCGATCAGGTATGAATAAAAATTATTTCCCTTGTTGGGTCCAAAACCATGGAATATCACCCAGTAATCACGTCCATTTGCATGTTTAACAGCGCAAACCTTTTGTGAGTTTTCAGTAAATAACAAATTGTTTTTACTGGTTACGGCTCCATAATCATTATATGAAAAATCAACAATCGAATAATTAACTCCATCAACATATATAGGGTTAATAAACATGTCGATAGTAAAAATAAAATACTGCATACTATTACCAAAATGTGGTATTATTATTGACGACTGGCTTGCAAAATTGTTGCCATTAAGTCCGCTGCCGTTTTCCATTTTAAACATGCCCTTATTCCAAACATCAATACCGTTGGTAAAGAACAATAAATTACCATTTTCGTCTGAAATTGAAGATACACCATAGGGGGTATTAAAATTATTTGTGGTAGGATTTGCGTTTGGTAGAGTTTGGGTAAAATCAACATTGGCTTTATTCCCAAAAATCCATTGGTCGGCCTGGTGAGGCTTTTTATAATTACAATCTACATCCTGACCCAACGTATTGCCAATAAACGAAATAAGTATTATTTGTAAAACTGTTAATTTTTTCATTGATGATGGTTTTGGCTTTTGACCATTATTTTTTAGAGTACTTGTCATGTTGTATCAGCCAAAGCCGAAGTTGTTCATTGTTCATGACTTGCAGTTCGGAAATTGATTGCACTTTAAACTCATCAAATACCTTAATAATTTCATGGGATGATATATTTAAAGTGTTGTTCACCAAAAATAAATAGTACTCCATATTTTTATCGGAACCAATATTTACCAATGCATTGTCAGCATAACTTAGCTCAAGTATTCTGATTTTTTCATATTCTGAGGAAAGTTTGCCTATGTCAACCGCAAAATAGGTGTTTTTCTCATCTTCAAAAATTTTAGCACTAATATTGTCGCCATAATCAGCTGCGCCAGCCATTGTTAATAATTCGTTTTCTGAAAACTTTGCTTCAATACCTTTATAACTATCATGTTGCGCGATCAGCAATCCAGGGAAAAATATAAGAAGTATAACTGCAACAGCAATTAAAGTGCTTTCAATTTTTGCTATTAAAAACATTATGTTGATATTTAGTACTGGTTAATTGAGGGCTAAAATACATTAAATTTGGTTTTCCGTATCCCAGGAATTAAGTAAAAACTATAAAGTGTTTCGTTATTAAAAGCTTCCAATTATTAGAAATTAACACATTACTTTAATGGTATAATTTTATTAATTATCTTAATATTAGGCTCGTTGAGTTTGTAAATAATAACGGTTTTCAAGCTAAATTTTTCAATAACATCACATACAAGTTTTTCTCTTACCGACATTAATATTGTGTTAGCCGTATTTTTTAGCTGATATAATAAACCATCATGCCAAATCTTATTTTTCAATTCGAATGGACCAACTTCATCAATAACAATAACCGACTTACTTTTATATTTTGTTGTCAATAAATTTATGCCACAGTCAATTGCCTGCGGATTAAAATAAAATCGCCCATGTTGATAGTAACCTTCAATTTTGTAGCCTGTACACAATGTGATTGCACTTTCAGAATTAACATCATGTAGAGTATATTTATTCCTAACCCCGTCAATCCATTCAGCCTGCGCCGTAAAACCAGCAATGCTAATATTTTCTTTTTTTAGCAAGTCAATAATATTAAGCAGCTTTGTTGTTTTGCCTTCGCCCTTATCTCCTGTAATTATTATTACCTTGTTAGTATTCATAAATTTTTTACAATCAGCAGGAAGGATTAAGTAGCCAAGATTTGAATTAAATATTCTTTCCTCTTTTCCGATTAAACTAAATTTGTAAATAACTTATATTACTCGCATTGAGTACAATACAATTTATTATCGCACACTGATTAGTTACCTAAATTTTAAAATACAAACGTACTAAAGAATTTCAGTAATTTGCACTAATGGAAATAAGGAATAATATATTAGGTTATTTAAAGAAGAAATATGTACAAGACCTTTTTGATTATTACGATGAGAGAGAAGCTGAGCAATTATTGTCAATATTGATAGAGCATTTTTTTAGTATTACACGGAACGAATTAATTTTGAATCCCGATTATCGACTTTCAGAATCGGAGATACTTAAGTTGCATATGGCAGTTAAGGAGCTCAAAAAGTATAGGCCCGTACAATACATTACCGGCGTTGTTGAGTTTCATGGTTTAAAGTTGGAAGTTAACCCGGATGTGCTCATCCCTCGCCCAGAAACAGAAGAGCTTGTGAAGCTTATTACCGATCGTGAAAAAGATAGTGATTTAACTGTTCTGGATATTGGAACAGGTAGCGGATGTATTGCAATTGGTTTGAAAAGTTTGCTTACGAGGGCGCATGTTAACGCTTCCGACATTTCACAATCTGCCATTAATATTGCACAAACAAATGCCGATGCAAATTATATGGAAGTCGCATTTCAAATTCATGACATTTTGAATAGCAAAGAGCCAATAAGAGATAAAAAAGGTAAACAAATATTGTTTGATATAATTGTGAGTAATCCTCCTTATGTTACTCAGGAGGATAAAAGAAAAATGCACCAAAATGTTCTTGATTACGAGCCACATAGCGCTCTGTTCGTGACTGACAACAAACCTTTGAAGTATTATGAAGCAATTTTGAATTTCTCAAAAGAAAATTTAAAAACCGGAGGAAGAATTTATTTTGAGATTAATGAAAGTCGGAAAAATGAAATGGTGGCTTTGATGAATCAGTTTGGTTATTCGGATATTAAATTGGTTAAAGATTTGAGATATAAAAGCAGATTTGTTTTTGGATCTAAAAAAAATCACCACTGTAGGGCATAAATCATTGATAAAATATTACGCTGCGCTGCAGCTTTGGTCATACTTTACAAATAACTGGCAACAAATATTTTGCTGCTCTGCAGCTACGTTGATAGCGGCAGAGCTGCGGAATATTGATAGAAATTTTATCCACCAACAATAGTAAGCCCCAGAGGGGTGTAATATTCTATAACACAATGATGGTAATATTTATGGCAGTTAAATTAAAAGTTTACCGGACACCATAGATAAAAAAATAAAATTCCTCATAGTAAAGCCAATAAAAACCTATGAGCTAATTTATATATCCCCGGATTGAAACTTTCGCGCGGACCAGCAATATTTAATACTGATATTTTATTTTGAGTTATCCAGTTTTTTAACTTAATTTGATCAAATGATTGATAAACAGATAGATTGATTACAATTAAATGCTTGTTTATATATTGTGCAATTTCGCGAGTAAGTAAAGTGCCTTTGTCCATTTCGTTTTTATAAATGATGATTGTTCCGTCACTATCCCTTACATTTAAATTTGTTCTTTCTTCATAATTTGAGGTGGTTGTTTCTTTAAGAGGATAGTTATTAGAGATAATACCGTCTTCAGCTAACCGGCCAAGAGGGCACCATCCTCCGCACAGGATATTATTTTCCAGTGCAAAGTCAAGGGCAGCCCGATCAACACCCGACTGCCCTCCACTAATAATGGTTATGTCTTTAAAAATCATTTTTTGTTTTTGACGATAACAAAATCGCGCTGCGACTTATAAAGATTAACAGCATTTAACGATAAATATTTAGTTTCATTAATGATATTCATGAACAGCATACTATTCTTAGTTCCCACTACCCCATTTTTAATCCGCTTGATCTGTTTTTTGTTGCTTAACTCTATTAATTCAAGGATTTGTGTGAAAATTGATTGAATCTGATCACGAGAAGTATAATCACATGATTCAATACTTGATGTGATTTTTGAAAACAATTCTTCTAAAATTATATTAAACTGCTTAAGCTCGTCAATTTGTTCTTTAATAAGAGGTTTGTGGTTATTATCAAGATGTACATAGGCAGGATTATTTATATATGAAATTGAGTGTAACATTTCACGCATAAAGTCGAGCACCTGAACAAAATAATATGCTGTATCAACCGAACCTACTCTGAGTTTATCAACAATTACATTGATATTATCCTTCATGTATTTGGTTTTGGCTGTAATACTATCGATGTCGGCTTTAAGCACTTTCAGCTCATTTTTATCTTCTTTTTCTAATGCGTTAATTATTGATCCATAAACCTCAATAACTTTTTGGAGATTCGTAATAATCGTAATCTTTGATTGTTCGGCAATATTATCTTCCGATAGACTGCGTACTGATTGCACATCTTCATCGACAATATTAGTCGACTTTTGATGATAACGATGCGATCTGTATATAATATAAATAACAACAACTACCATCCCAAACATAGCGTACAAATCACCATAGAAAAATAATAAAACTATTAGAAAAGCTACAGTAAATGCACTTATTGCTGTTAAAAACCATCCACCGATTACCGCCATTACTCCCGAAATCCTGTAAACTGCACTTTCGCGGCCCCATGCGTTATCAGCCAATGATGTTCCCATTGCAACCATAAAAGTTACATAAGTTGTTGAAAGGGGTAGTTTTAGCGAGGTCCCGAATGCAATAAGTACACTGGCAACCGTAAGGTTCACGGATGCCCTTATTAAGTCGAATGCTGGCTTATCAACCACTCGTTTATTTTCTTTAACGGGTTCAAATTGCCTTTCAATAAATCCGGTTAAAGAGTCAGGCAGATATTGTTTTACATTGTTTGAAAACTTAAGAGAAGAACGAACTAAAAGTTTTGAAAACCATGTTGGCTTGAACCTTTCTATACCTTCTGACTGGCGACTTAGATCAATCTCTGTCTTTAGTACCGACCTGGCCTTCTTTGAAAAGTATAATGTAAGTACCATAATCGCTCCTGCAGCCACCAAAAATATTTCGGGTGTTAATACCGGACCTCCCAAAGCCGTCATTAAAAATCCATCAGGGTTATCACTCCCGGAGGCGCTAAATATCTCCCATGAATTGTATCCTGCTATCGGTACACCGATGAAGTTTACCAAATCGTTTCCGGCAAAAGCCATTGCAAGTGAAAATGTGCCAACCAATACAATGATTTTTAGTATATTGATTCTGAATATCCAAAATAAAAACTGAAGGATTAATGTCCATCCAATTAGACTGTAAAAAATAATTGATAGGCTGTTTAGTTCAATCCAGTCTTTTACGTCACCCGACATAAATGAGGCCCCTTTTGCTCCTTTAATTAGCATAAAATAGGTTAATGCTGTAAATGCAATTCCACCCCAAACAGCTCCGATATACTTAATTCTTTTTTCAACATTAAAGGAGAAGGCAATTCTGGCAAAATACTGGATTAGGGCACCAAACGTAAAAGCTATAGCCACCGAAAGTAGTATACCGGAAATAATTGCGAGTGCTTTTGAGGAATTAATAAACTGACCAATTGTAATTCCGCCATCGCTCATCATAAACTTTATGGAAGCCATAGCAACTGCGGCACCTAATAATTCAAATACAATTGAAACAGTTGTAGAGGTTGGTAATCCCCATGTGTTATATGCATCGAGAAGGATAACGTCAGTTACCATTACGGCCATAAATATTATCATTATCTCGCTGAAATAAAACTCGCCGGGATTGAATATTCCCTTCCTTGCAACTTCCATCATACCGCTTGAGAAAACCGCGCCAATTAATATACCGATCGCGGCAACAAGCATTATTACCCTGAAAGATGCCACCTTTGATCCTACAGCAGAGGTTAAGAAGTTAACTGCGTCGTTGGTTACCCCAACAATTAGGTCGGAGCCGGCCAGAAAAAATAATAGTACAACAATAATCAGATATATGAACTCCATTTTTTAAATAGTTTTATAATAAGTTTGCAAGACTAAAAAAAACTATTAATAAATAAGAAGATTCCAATATTAAATAATTGTTAAGTTTTAGTGAGGGATAGTTGTGGTGGATGGGATGGTTCTCTTTAATGTCTTTGTTGTCATTGTTGATTGGGTTTATCCTGAAGACCCGACAACCCGACAACCCGATAATGCGATAACGTGACAACGCGATAGTCCTACAACTTTATCACAAATTGTCTACTAAAACTCCGGCTCCATTCCCAAATTATACATAATAAAGCTGTACATATCAGTAGCTTCACTAATTTGTTTATCGGTAGGTTTACCTGCACCATGGCCTGCTTTGGTTTCTATTCGTACCAATACCGGATTCTTTCCACTGTTGTGTTCTTGTAATGTAGCCATAAATTTAAAGGTGTGAGCGGGTACCACACGATCATCATGATCAGCAGTTATTGCAAGGGTTGCAGGATAATCAACTCCTTCCTTTATATTGTGTAAAGGTGAGTAGCCATATAAATACTTAAACATTTCTTCGCTGTCATCGCTACGACCATAATCAGCAGCCCATGCCCATCCAATAGTGAAATTATGATAACGCAACATATCCATCACTCCAACTATCGGAATCGCAACTTTAAACAATTCGGGTTGCTGAGTCATACAAGCTCCAACAAGTAAACCTCCGTTCGACCCACCAATTATTGCAAGCTTTTCGGATGAAGTATATTTATTATCTATAAGATAATTGGCTGCAGAAATAAAATCGTCAAAAACATTTTGCTTTTTTTGTAGTGTTCCTGCCTCATGCCATACTTCACCATATTCGCCTCCACCTCTCAAATTGGCCATAACATAAATCCCACCTTGCTCCAGAAATGCCACTCTGCTTATGCTGAAGCTGGGTGTTAAGCTAATGTTGAAACCTCCGTATCCGTAAAGCATAGTTGGATTATTACCATCCATCATAATATCTTTTTTATGTACAATAAACATAGGTACTTTAGTACCATCCTTACTTGTATAGGATATTTGTTTAGTTACGTAATTTTCAGGTTCAAAGTCAACATCCGATGTATGCATTAGTTCTGTATTTCCGGAACTAAGATTGTATTTATATACACGGGATGGGAAAGTGAATGAAGTAAAACCGAAGTAGGCAGTATTTTTATTTTTTTCACCGTTAAAGCCCGATAATGTTCCTATTGCAGGTAAGTCAAGCTCTCTTGTCAATGTTCCATCAATACTGTAAAAATAGGCCTTGCTGCTGGCGTCTTGTAAATATTCTACAAAAATTAATTCTCCAACCAGCGATGCGGTTTCCAATACGTTTGCTTTCTCAGGTATAATGTCCTTCCAATTTGCAGGATCGGCATTATCATACTTTGTAACAACAAGTTTTTGATTCGGAGCTTCATGGTTAGTGAGCATAAGCAGATTATCATCAATATTGTCAATTACATGATAATCGTAATCAAAGCCCTCAGCAATTTTATTTAATTTAATATCTTTTAATGACCTGAGTTTTGCTGCATATAAGGCGTTTCCACTAGTGCTTTCAGTTTCTCCAACTATCAAAAAATTCTCATCATCAGTTACATACGCATGGAAATTACGTAAAGGATTTTCTTTATCTTCAAAAATCAATAAATCCTTTTCCTGTGTTGTACCAAGTGTATGATAAAAAACTTTATGATACTGGTTTTGCCCCGAAAGTTCATCACCATCTTTAGGTTCACTATAAGCTGAATAGAAGAATCCGTCATCTTTCCAGCTAATTCCAGAGAATTTTACCCAGTTAATATGATCGCTCAAAGTTTCACGTGTTTCTATATCCATAACATAAATTTCACTCCAATCGGAACCACCTCTGGAAATACCGTAAGCAAGGTAATTGCCATTTTTGGAAATCCCCAATGATGCAAGTGCTACCGTACCATCTTCGGATAGAGCATTTGGATCGAGTAATACTTCCGGTTCAGCTTCAGGAGTGTTTTGCATATACAGAACACTTTGATTTTGAATACCATCGTTTTTGAAAAAGAAGTACTTATCGCCTTTGTTAAATGGAACACCATATTTTGGGTAATTCCATATCTTCGTTAATCGTTCATTAAGTTGATCTCTGAAAGGAATATCAGAAAGATATGTTTGAGTAATTATATTTTCTGCTTCAACCCAGGCAGCAGTTTCTTCTGAGTTATCATCTTCGAGCCACCGGTAAGGGTCGGCAACCTCGTGACCGAAATACACATCCACACTATCTATCTTATTAGCCTCTGGATATTTAATCGGGCTACTACTTTGTTTACATTGTTGTGTTAATAGCATAAAACTTATTGCCGTTACTAAAATTAATTTTGTTTTCATTAGAATAATATTTGATTTTTGTTAGGACGCTTGAAAATAATCTGTAAAAATATAGATGTTAGTTGGAAAATACAAATTGAACAAGAAAAGATTAATTAAGTCATTTTGTTTTGGCTAATTTATTGAACCATTTTATAATAAATGAGTTATAGAAGCAATATTCAGTTAATAACTAGTATCTTTGATCCAAAAAAAAATTATAAACATATCAAGTGCGATAATCAATATGGGGTACCATATAATTAAAGTGATAATTACAGGTGAAAAGTAAACTGCAAAAAGACCACCAACTACAAATTAAAGAAGATCAGTGTCTTTGGCGAGATTTGAAACATAGCCATCCTGAAGCACTAAACAGTTTATTTATTAAATATTATAGCGATTTCTATTTTTACGGATTGAAACTGGTCGGTAACCACGACCTTGTTGTTGATACCATTCAAGATTTATTTGCAAGTGTCTGGGAATCGAGAAAAAGGATTTCAGAAGTTAATCATGTTAAAGCATACTTGTTTGCGGCCTTGAGGAATAATTTGTTAAAACCAACTGCTAAAGATATTATTGGTAAAGATACCGGTATCAATATTGAGAATGATTATAGTTTTGATATATCTCCTGAAGATATTTACCTCAACAACGAAGCACAGTTAGAAAACATGAAACTTATTGGAGATATGTTAGCGGAACTATCACCAAAACAAAAAGAAATCATTTATCTAAAATTTTTCTGTAATTATTCTAACATTGAAATTAGCAGTGTATTATCCATCAAGTATCAATCTGTGTCAAACATGCTTACCCGAACATTAAATCTGTTACGAAAAAAGACAAAAGAAAACCGCTTACTTATTTTAATTGCCCTGATATTTATGTTGTTATAATTACTTCTAAATTTTTATTATAATTTGTGAGTATAAACCATATAGTTTTTACTCTATATAATAAGTATAACTAAAAAAATATGCGATACAAAGATTACCAATTTAATGATTTTGTTCTAGATGATTCTTTCATCAACTTTGCTACAAATAAAAATCAACAAGATGTTGGAAAGTGGGAAAAATGGCTTTCTAATAATCCAAAAAATAAAGAGACCGCTCTTGAAGCAAAAATGCTTGTTAGTCAGTTACGTTTTAAAAGGCAAGAGCTTTCAAGCGATTTTGTCGCAGGTGAATGGCTCAAACTAAGCAATAATCTTAGTTTACCCGAAATCAAACCTCAGGTAAAAAGTAGACCCATTTTCAAAAGAAAAATTTGGCAATATGCGGTGGCAGCTAGCTTAATCCTGTTTTTTACAAGTGCAATTTACTATTTCTCCTCAACTCCTAAATGTGAGGAAGTCGCAAGTTATCACGAGATTATAGTACCAAAAGGAGATATTAATAGTTCCATACTGCCTGATGGCACTTTGGTTTCTATTAACTCCGATTCGAAATTAAAATACACCAACTGCTTTGGTGAAGAAAACCGTGAAGTTTTTTTAGAAGGAGAAGCCTACTTTGAGGTGACACATAATGCAAAAATGCCTTTCGTCGTACACACTCAGGAAAACGTTATTACAGTTTTGGGAACTACCTTTAATGTTTATGCTTATCCTAACGAAAACATTTTTATGACTTCGCTCGAACGAGGCAAAATTTCTGTTTCACGTCACGATAAAGAAATAGTAGAGTTGAAAGTAAATCAAACTTACTTGCTAAAAAAAGATTGTAACAAGTCGGAAATAACCGAAATTTCAAATATCCAATCTTACTCATCCTGGAAAGAAGGAAAAATTGTATTTAGAAATCAACAGTTTACTGAAATATTACGAAAGCTTGAGCGTTCGCATAATGTGATTTTTGATTTACAAAAAAATGAAGTTGAGGACATTAAATACACAGGAACATTTACTTCGGAAGATGATATTACCACTATTTTGGGAGTAATAATGCTTACTACTCCTTTTGAATATGAAATTTTAAAAGATACTATAATTATAAAATAACTTGTTATTAAACAATTAATTATGAATAATATTTATTCTTTAACAAACTTATTGTATCGACACTTAGTGCTAATAATATTTACTCTGTATTTTGTTTTTATGTCTGGAATTTCAGTTGCCCAGGCCAATGAAACTGTCAATATTAAAACTCTTCAGGAGTTGTTTCAGTATATTGAAAGCCAGGGTGAATACAGAATTTTCTACCAAAATGATCAGGTTGATGTAAACAAGAAAATTAACATCGACCCAAATCAAGCTGATATAAGCAAGCTTTTAACACAGGCTCTGGACAGCATTGGGTTGAGTTTCGAGATCGTTGAAAACCATATCGTAATTATGACGAAAAAAGCTGTTGTAGTACAAAATGATGGCATAAAAGTGAAAGGTCGCATTACTGATGATACAGGTGAAGTCCTGATAGGTGTTACCGTAGTGATTAAAGGAACAACAACCGGTACAGTTACCGATATTTATGGTAACTATGAGCTGGAGGTTACCAGTTTGAATGATACGCTTGTTTATTCTTATATTGGTTTCGAAAAAGTTACACAACCTATTAACGGTCGCACCGAAATAAATATAATCATGTGGATGGCATCCTTTGCCTTGGATGAGGTAGTTGCCATAGGTTATGGAATAAAAAAACAAACTGATATAATTGGCGCAGTTTCTGTTATTAACTCAAAAGAGATAGCCGCTTTGCCCGTTTCAAATGTATCCCAGGCATTACAGGGAAAAGCAACAGGTGTAAGTGTTACTCAAAATTCAGGAGCACCCGGTGCCGGGGCAGCAATCCGAATCAGGGGAACCGGAACCATTAATAACAATTCCCCGTTGTTCGTTATCGATGGTGTTCCTACCAAAGATGCTAATACAGTATCTCCTTCAGATATTGAGTCCATTTCAATTTTGAAAGATGCAGCAGCAGCTTCAATTTTTGGTTCAAGAGCATCCAATGGGGTTGTTATTATAACAACAAAAAAAGGAAAAGAAGGTAGTATGAGTATTAATTTTAATACATACACCGGCTTGCAAGTTGTAAGCAATTTAACTCCAATGGCTGATAAAGATCAGTATATTGAAATATATAACGAGGCTGCTACAAATGACGGAAGATCGCTTATTCCAGCCGGAATGGCCGATACTCTGCCAAACACAAATTGGTGGAATGAGATATTCAGGCCTGCAATTATAACATCTACAGATTTAAGCGTAAGTGGCGGCAGCAAGAAAATAAACTACCTTGTATCAGGCAATTACTTTTACCAGGATGGGATTATCCTCAACTCGGGGTATGATAGATATTCATTTAGGACAAGCGTTAATAGCGAATTATCCGATAAAGTTAATATAGGAACCAACATTAGTTTGTCGAGTGCAACTACTAATCAAGTTGGCAGCTCGGGCGACGGCTACGGAGGAAATGGAGGAAGCGTTGTACGCTATGCATTTTTCAGAACTCCTTTATATCCGGTGTACAACAATCACGGTGATTATATTGATTATTATCCCGATGCTGCTCAGTATTTAGGTGATGGATACAACCCTGTTGGCTTTGCAGAAAAATATGATTGGGTAATAAAAGAACATAGGTTGTTAAGTAATATCTTTCTTAACTGGCAAATTACTGATCAACTAACTTTTAGAACCGATTACGGACTAGATTTTTTAACTATTGGCAACAAAAGATTTAATGAAAACTGGGGCTATCAAGGTAGAATAAACAACCCAAATACGTTGGAACAGATATCTACAACCAGCTCACAACATACCTGGAAAAACATATTAACCTACGATAAAATTTTCAACGAAAAACATAATGTGAATGTATTAGCAGGGTTTGAGGCAATTCAAAGTGTACTGGTAGGGCAATCAGGATCAGCGCAAAATTTCCCCGATCAAATTCCAAGTCTTCGATATCTCTCAAACGGAACTACAAATCAACGCGTTGATGGATGGGAGTCACGTTGGACATTGCTTTCGTTCTTTGGCCGATTATCTTATGATTATAAAGGAAAATATTATGCCGAATTCGTATTACGCCGTGATGGGTCATCCCGTTTTGGTAGTAATTATCCATGGGCATTTTTTCCTGCAGCAGCACTGGGCTGGAGAATCGACAAGGAAGCATTCCTAAGCAATGCCGATTTTCTGTCTTATTTAAAGTTACGTGTAAGTGCCGGAATATTAGGAAACCAGGAAATTGGTGATTATAGTTTCGCATCTCTTATAACTCCTGGTTCATATTACCCTTTTGGTACAAATCCTTTATCTGGATATTATCTATCCCGACATGGTAATGCTGACCTGCGATGGGAAAGCCAAACACAAATTGATGTCGGATTTGATTTAGGGTTATTTGACAATAAGTTATTCGTTGTTTTCGATTATTTTAATAAGATTACCGATGATGTACTTGTACGTGCTCCTCTACCACCCAGTAGTGGTAGTGCAATTCCACCTTACATTAATGCCGGAAAAATTAGAAATAGTGGAATCGAGTTTGAGTTAACTTACAAAAATCAGGTTGGTAGTTTAAATTACAATCTTGGACTTATATTTTCACATATTAAAAATGAAGTTCTTGAATTGTATAGAGATAATCCAATACCAGCCGGTAGAATTGATAACGGAGTATATGCTACACTTACTGAAGAAGGTCACCCACTTGGCTCATTTTATTTATACGAGATGGAAGGTATTTTTCAAGACGAAACAGATATTTTTACTCATGCCTTTCAAGGTAATGCTATACAGCCGGGTGATGTTAAATATAAAGATATTAGCGGACCGGATGGAATACCTGACGGTGTAATTGACTCTTATGACCGAACACATGTTGGTAGTCCAATTCCGGATTACACAATGGGATTTAATTTAGGTTTGAATTACAAAAAATGGGATTTTAATCTATTTATTGAAGGCATTTACGGAAATAAAATTTATTGGCAGGCAGCCCAGGATATTGAAGGATTTTATAGGGCTTTTAATATAACTGAAAGAGTAGTTGATGGAAGATGGACCGGGCCGGGTACCAGCGATGATCAACCGCGTGTTTCGTGGACAGGAGCTACAAATAACAAAAAACCATCAACCCGATTCCTTTTTGACGGATCATACCTGCGCCTCAAAAATGTAAATATTGGCTATACGTTTAACAATATCGGCCAACAAAAAATTATAATTAAGTCACTTAGGGTTTATTTAAGTGCACAAAACCTCCTCACATTTACAAAGTATCCAGGGCTGGATCCTGAAATGCAAACTAGTAACAACTCCACTAGCGAAGGCGATTTAGCTAAAGGTATAGATTGGGGAACATACCCAATGGCGCGAGTTTTTACATTAGGATTTAATATGAGTTTTTAAATTTTTTTGATATGAAAAAGTACATAATAATAATTATAGCAATCGTTACTTTAACAACCTCATGTAGTAAGTTCCTCGATGAACAACCACAAGGTCCATATCCTACATCTGAGTTTTTTAAAACCGAAAACCATGCAAAGTTGGCCATCGATGCATGTTATGAGCCACTTTCGTTTGCAAATTCAAATAACCGTTTGTGGGTTGTAACCGATGTTGTTTCTAACGATGCAGTAAAAGGCGGTTTCCCGGGCGACCAAGCGGATATTGAATTAATTGACAATTTCCAGATTTATGAAGATAATGGAAACCTGGAGACGATCTGGAGTATTTATTATGAGGGCATATCGCGTTGTAACATGGTATTAAAACATGTTCCTGACATTGACATGGACAAGGCGCTTCAAGACAGAATATTGGGTGAAGCCTTTTTCATTAGAGGTTATTTTTATTTCCAGTTATGTAATATATTCGGGAATATACCTATTGTCCTCGAACCATTATCTCCCGAAGATATGCAGGTACCAAATTCAAATCAAGAGGATGTATATGTTCATGTTGAAACCGATTTTATTTCTGCAATCGATTTTATGGAGCGTGCTCTTCAACAAAATCCAAATATATATCCGTCAGGAGAGTTGGGCAGAGGGACCCCCGGTGCTGCAAAAGCATTACTATCGAAAACATATTTATTTCAGAAAAAATGGGAAGTTGCTTACGATGTTGCTCAAGATGTTGCATCTTACGGATATTCATTGATGCCTGTTTATCAACATAATTTTAACGTAATTTATGATAACAACAACGAGCAGATATTTCAGGTGCAGCACTTGGCAGGACAAAGCCCTGTTCAGGGAAGCAGGCTAAATCAGTGGCTAGCACCCCGCGAACAAAATGGTTATGGTTTTGATGAACCTACACAAAATTTTGTTGATGAATTTGAAATGACCAACGATAGCGTTTATGATCCGCGTTTGGATTATACCCTTGGCAGGAAAGGGCAACTTTGGTTTGATGATATACTATATGATACTGCCTGGTCGTCAACCGGATATAATCAAAAAAAATCGCTTCAGCCCCTATCAGAAATACCGGCTAGCTCTAAAGGTGATGCTGATTTAAATTTCACAGTAATTCGTTTTGCTGAAGTACTACTTATTCAAGCCGAAGCTTTGTGCGAAATGGGAAATTTGCAAGAAGCACTTATCCCTTTAAACAAAGTTAGAAAAAGAGCCAGGGAAAGTTATTTATTTGATGCAAGTTTGCCAGGTTTCGACACAATTCCCCAAGGGTTATTGCCCGATATTACAACTACCGATCAGGTAACTTTATTAGCAGCAATTCGTCATGAAAGAAGAGTGGAATTAGGATTTGAAAGTATACGATATTTTGATATTATACGTTATGGTAAGCAGTATGCTGAAAGTGCTTTTGTTGATAAAGATAACTTTATTTACGAAATTCATAAAGTTTTCCCCATCCCACAATCAGAAATAGAAACAAATAAAAATATTACACAAAACTTTGGTTATTAAACATAAGTCATCAGCTGACTCTTTTAGAAGTCATCCGATTATTATCAACGATATAATTAACATTAGAAAAATACAAAACGTATTTATTATCAATTAACATTATTATTAACTAAACATTATTATTATCATGAAGAAAACAATGAATTTTTTAGTGCTCTTTACAGTTATTGCAACACTAAGCGTTTACGTAAGTGGATGTAAAGAGGATGACGAACCAGAACCCGCGGGCAGCAAAACAGAATTAAATGCCTTGATTACCGAATGCGAAACTTTGCATGGTGCTGCAGTAGAAGGTACATCAGTAGGTTTTTACGAAGTTGGCTCAAAAGCAGTATTTCAAACTGCAATTGAAGCAGCAAAAACTGTATCTAATACAGAAGGAGTAATTCAAAGTGTTATTGATGCAGCAAAAGCTAATTTGACGGCAGCTAAAACAGTTTTTGAAGGCAAGTACATCCAAAACGTTTCAACCGATGGCCTTGTTGCTCAATGGTTGTTTACCGGTGATGCTACCGACTTTACTGGAAATGGCAACGATGGAACCGCCAAAGTAGGTCACGCATTTTGGGGCGCCGGAACACCAGCTCTTACTACCGACAGGTTTGGTAATGCCGACAATGCTTATTATCTTGACAAAGGAGCAAATATAGAAGTTCCTTATACAACTGCTTTAAATCCAGGAGCAATGTCTCTATCATGGTGGGTTTATATGGAAGAATTGGAAAACAATGATTACATGATTTCAATGAATCGTTGGAATTGTTTCAAAGTAAATCTTCAAACAATTAATAGGGTATTCTTTACAACAAAAGTTGAAGACCCTGCAAATCCAGGACAATTTATTTACAGCGACAGAGACAATGATGGTGATGGATTAGTTGAAGGACAGTGGTATCATTTATCTGTTACTTTTGGTGGCGGGCACATGATATTTTATATCGATGGAGCTATGGTTAAGGATTGGGACAATGTTCCTGATGCAGCTATCTTAAATATTAGCAGTGAGCCAATTAATTTAACTATGGGACAGGATCTGCCAACTGCTATTTATTCTACTGACGATACAAGCCCTTATTATGTAAACTGGGGTGGATACTTCAAAGGAAAACTTGATGATATTCGCTTATATAACAGAGTATTATCTGGTTCAGAAGTGAGTTCAATTTATGCACTTGAAAAACCATAATTGACAATAATTTTTCATCCCCGGCAAATGTCGGGGATGTTTTTTTTAATCCGTTTGTATTTCTCATAATATGAGTCCTTTACAAAACCTAAGAATCTTGCTATTCTGAACTTAGTGGAGAATTTCATAATAATGAACAACAATATATTAGAGATCCTTCGTTTAAGTTAAGATGACAAAAAGAGGTATGGCAAATGTCTCTCTTTCTTTCTAAATAGCTAAAAATCAATCCTCCCTGTGAAAAGACAGTATATGAAAAGGATCATTTCTTTTTTATTATTAATTGCCAGTGTTGTAATTTTACCTGCCCAACAAATTACTATTGATCGAATTGAGCAAATGCCCAATATTCCACAGCCTTATTTAATGCGTGATTGGAAGCAGGTTGCACATAATTACGATTCTTTGGTTTTTAATACAGATTTATCCGGAGAATATTTACCTCTTGTTGGGATAAACCCTCAATCTATTAATTATCCCGAACACGAAAGTGCTGCCATGGTTTCCTATGTTGGTCAAACTTTGGGAACATCAGCAGAAGGAATAAACCAACTACCTGCAGTTGTAGGAGCTACAATTTCGGGTATCGACAAAAGCAATCAATTTGGAAAAAACTGGGCTTTACTCGCCGAAGACTTTTTTAATAATAGAGAGGATGAAAATGTTTATTTAAACCATCCTATTACCAGCAGTGGTAATGATTGGTGGTACGAAACAATTCCCAATGTCTTTTTTTATCAATTAGCTGCACTGTATCCAAATACAGGTGATTATAATTATCAGTTTCAGATGGTTGCCGACCGGTGGCTCGAAGCTGTTGATAGCATGGGCGGAAATACAACCCCATGGCAGGTACCAACTATGAACTACAGAGCATGGAACCTAAAACAAATGAAACCGCTTACTACGGGCGTAAAAGAACCTGAAGCTGCCGGTGCAATTGCCTGGTTACTTTACAATGCTTATCGCGAAACAAATGAAATTAAGTATTTAATAGGAGCCGAATGGTCGATGGAATTTTTAGTTAACCTCGATCAAAACCCATCTTACGAATTACAACTGCCCTATGGCACATACACCGCTGCTTGTATGAATGTCGAAATAGGGACAAACTACGATATTGAAAAAATGCTTAATTGGTGTTTTAATCGCGGTGACCTGCGTGGTTGGGGTGCCATTGTTGGCCAGTGGGGCGACTATGACTGTTCAGGGCTAATTGGCGAAGCAAACGATGCCGGAAATGATTATGCTTTTTTAATGAATGGTTTTCAGCAAGCCGCAGCTTTGGTTCCTTTATTAAGATATGATGAACATTATGCCAATGCAATTGGTAAGTGGGTGCTTAATATGGCAGTTGCATCAAGACTGTTTTATCCCGGATTTTTACCTAGCGATCAACAAGATAGCGAAGTGTGGTCGAATGAAAACGATCCCAACAAGTGTATTGCCCATGAAGCCTTAAAGGAGGTATTAAATGGAAAGAGTCCTTTTTCGACAGGGGATGCAATCGCTGGTGGTTGGTCACCTACTAACCTAGCTCTTTATGGATCATCGCATGTGGGTTACCTTGGCGGGATTGTTGACACAACCAATGTGAGTGCAGTTTTGAAACTCAATCTTTCACTTACTGATTTCTATGCTGAAAAATATAGTTCTTTCCTGATGTGGAATCCATATGATACGGATACATCTGTTACAATTGATATTGGCTCGCAAGTATATGATATTTACAATTCGATCAATAATTCTTTTATGTATCATGATGTTATAGGAATAATCCAGATTCCCATTCCCGCATCTAATTCTGTTATCATCACACTTGTTCCCAATGGGGCAGCAATCGAGATGAGCGGTAAAAAAACCTTCGCAAATGGTATTGTAATCGACTTCGATAATGGTGAACCCTTAACTGACAATCCTCCCCGGATAAAAGCTTTACAAGCGATTCAAAACCCTGTTGTTGCAGGTGATTCCATTTTTGTATTTTGTAGTGCCGAAGACATTGATAATGATATTATCGACTATTATTGGGAGTTTGATTACATTCCACAGGTGGCACTTCATAAACTATCCATTAAGTCACCCGATGAAATTGGGGATTATCTTATCAAATGTAGAGTAAGCTCCGGTAGTGGTTTATCCGATTCAATGAACATCATTCTATCAGTTGTTGAAAGGATTCCTTATATTCCGGAAATTAGTTCGTTAAAGGCCAGTCCGGGTAAAATTGATGTTAATCAACCTACTACGCTTTCATGTGAAGTTGAAGAACTAAATGGAGATGAGGTATCATATAACTGGGCAGCTGATGATGGCACTTTTTCTGGCAGTGGAGCAACGGTTCAATGGACATCACCTGCTAATTATGGAAATAATACAATCTATTGCACTGTATCCGACATTGACGGCGAAAGTACTGACAGCATAACCATCATGGTTCGCGATTTAAGCGTGTTAATAGTAGGTGATCCTGTTTTGTATTTACCATTTAATCAGAATGTTGCAGACTTTAGTGAATTTAACAACTCTACTTCTTCTGAAAATTTGAGCTACCAAACCGACCCAAAAGGAAATCAACAATTGGCAGCAAGCTTTAACGGATCGTCCTCATTTGTTAGTGTTGAAAATGCCAGTTGGCTCAATTTTGATTTAGCATTAACTTTATCAGGATGGATTTATTCACAGAACAATAGTGGGGGAGAAGCTTATCCTATTTCGCATGGAAACTGGGATAACCGATGGAAGGTATCAATAGGAAATGATCTGCTTAGATTTACAATAAACACAGTTGAAGGTGTTTATGATTTGGATTCGAAAACTGTAATAGAGATGGATCATTGGTATTTTTTCACAATGGTTTATACCGGAACTGATATGGAATTGTACATTGATGGGCAATTGGATGCCTTTATTACTGCATCAGGCACAATTAATTCTACATCTTACGATCTAGTGCTGGGCAAAGCCCGCCCCGATCAAAATTATTATTTTAAAGGCCGTCTTGATGATGTTTATCTTTTTGATCATGCTATTGCACCTACTGATATTCTTGAAATGTACACTGAGGGAGTTGATAATATTTATGAAACCAAAGCAGTTGATTTAATTAGTATTTTCCCCAATCCGGGTAACGGGCAAGTGTGTGTTAGATTTAATCAATCTCATGGATCAAATGTTGATTACCAGATAATTGATATAACCGGAAGAATAATAAGCAAGAATGCATGGCAAAATAATAATAAATCCCAATTCTGCATAAATACAAGTAAAATTAAACCAGGCACTTATATAGTAGAAATACAAACCGGGGAATTGGTGGCGAAAAAGAAGTTTATTATTTCTCAGTAGGAAAAATGTTATTCATGCCTTTATCAGGAGGTGGCTCAGTTTTCACTTTCATTTTTAAAATAATGCGGTTGGATGATAATTATTACTTTTTTAATTTACTAATAAGAAATTTATAGGATACATGGCAGATATTGTAAAACGAAATAGTAGCAACCCGATTTTGTCTCCGGGAGATTTAGATCCAAGTGACGAAAATATGATAATTGAATGTTTGCTCAATCCGGGAGTATTTGAATTTAATGGAAAAATTTGGTTGCTTGTACGCGTGGCTGAGCGAACGAAACAAAAAGAAGGAATGATTACTGTTCCTGTTTATAATGATGCAGGAAAAGTGGAGGTAATAAATTTTGATCTCAAAGATCCAAAATTAGATGCTTCGGATGCCCGAGTAATTAATTATGATAGTGTAGACTATCTGACCACAATTTCGCATCTGCGGCTGCTATGTAGTGATGATGGGATTATTTTTCGGGAAGACCCTGAATATCCTTCACTCTTCGGTGAAGGTGAATACGAATCATATGGCATTGAAGATTGCAGGGTGGCCAATATAGATGGTAATTATCATCTCACTTACACAATGGTTTCGGCTAATGGTGTTGGAGTTGGCCTTAGAACAACGAAAAATTGGAAAAATTTTGAAAAGAATGGAATGATCTTTAGTCCACATAATAAGGACTGTGCCTTGTTTAGCGAAAAGATAAACGGTAAATTTTACGCCCTCCATCGTCCCTCCAGCCCGGAATTGGGAGGTAATTACATTTGGATAGCTGAATCGCCCGATGGTATGTACTGGGGGAATCATAAGTGTATAGCAAAAACTCGTGAAGGAAAATTCGACAGCAAACGACTGGGAGCCGGTGCCTCACCTATAAAAACTGACATGGGCTGGCTGGAAATTTATCATGGCGCCACAGCAGAAAATAGATACTGTCTGGGAGCTATTCTACTCGACATAAACGATCCTTCAAAAGTAATTGCCCGATCAGGAGAGCCAATTATGGAACCTATTGCAGAATATGAACAAACCGGTTTTTTTGGCAATGTGGTTTTTACTAACGGACATACCGTAGTTGGGGATACTGTTAATTTGTATTATGGTGCTTCTGACGAATTTGTTTGTCTGGCAAGCCTCTCTATCAATGAAATATTAACTCAACTTAAACAAGATATTTAATGAGTAAATCAAACACAGTTGGTTTTAAAGATTTTTCACGGAGTGCGAAAATCCTGATTTTTACTAATATTATTTATGCTTTTGTGCTTCCTGTAATTGATATTTTTGTAGCATCGTATATTATGCGTAACTCAAACGATCCTGCTAAAGTAATGTTTTATCAATTGGCTATTTACACCGGCATCCCCATTACTTTTTTTATAAATGGTTATTTATTAAATAAATTTAATATTAAAAGATTATTCTCCCTTGGAATGATATTAAGTGGTGTTTCGATGGTGTTTATGATGTCGTTGAAAGAGATTAACTATTACGGTTTGGTAGGAGCCGGTTTAATTATGGGAATGTCGTTTGGATTTTACTGGGCCAACCGCGATTATCTTGTTCTGGCTACTACAAAAGACAGAACCCGAAATTTCTATTATGGATTGGAAACTTTTTTCTATACAATAATCGCATCAATTGTTCCATTTATTATTGGGTGGTATCTAATGCATGGTAACGAGCCAACTAATGCAGGGATAAATTCAGGATATAAAGTGGTGACTATTATTGTTTTCGCAATTACAATTTTAGCTTCAATAGTGTTTCATTTTGGGAAATACGAAAAACCAAAGAGTGAAAAATTCCTTTATTTCAAATTTCATAAACTATGGAGAAAGATGCTTCAGTTGGCCGTGTTAAAAGGCCTGGCTCAAGGTTTTATTGTTACTGCCCCAGCAATGCTAATGATGAAATTTTTTAATTCGGAAGGAGCTTTAGGTACAGCCCAGTCGGTTGGGGCTATTTTGGCCGCTGTTATTATGCTTATTTTGGGTAAAATCTCAAAACCAAAACACCGGTTAATTATTTTTAGCGTGGGATTAATAAGCTTTTTCCTAGCGTCAGGAATCAATGGGCTGCTGTTTAATTCTGTAGGAGTCATAATATTTATGTTTCTGCTTTTGTTAGCGAGGCCTGTGCTGGATATTGCTTATTTCCCCATACAACTAAAAGTTATCGATCTGCTATCAAAAATCGAAAACAGAAATGAGTTTTCATATATATTAAACCATGAATTTGGATTGTATGTAGGGCGTTTTATTGGTGCAGGAACTTTTTTAGTCCTTGCTTTTTATGGAGATACTGACATTGCTTTAAGGTATGCTCTATTCATTATTGGTACACTTCAATTGCTTTCAATACTAATTGCAAAACAGCTTCTAAATCAACAAAAAAAATTGGAAAATGAAACTGAATAGAAAATATAGAGTAATAGGTATGGTAGTAAGTTTATTCTTAATATCATGCAGTAACCATAATACCCTACAGGATATAAAACCTGTAGAACAAATTCAACTGGCTCGTGTTAATGCTATGCCAAATTTACCTACACCCTTCAAAATAATTAATTTTAATATGCTGGCAAAGGGTTTTGATTCCCTTGTTTTTGATACCACTCAAACAGGGGAATATTGGCCTTTATTATGGTATGATAATTCAGGTAAAAATTTTAATCAGGAAACCTTTGGTATATATACTGCTATGGGCGATTTAAGGCAGGGCTTAGAACATAACGATGGTATATTTCACGAATCACTCGCTACCATTGGAGCGGTTCTTGGAGCTAGTTTGGTTGGTATTGATAAGTCCAATCAACATGATAAGAATTATGTAGGGATGTTAAAGAATTATTTTAATTCCGATACGGAATGGAATATTGTAATGAACAACACTTGTCCGGAAGTGGCTTTGTTAGGAGGTGGTTATGCAAGAGATTGGTGGTATGATGTTTATCCCAATGTGTTATTCTACGGAGTAGCAAATTTTTACCCTGAAGAAGAGGATTTTACTTTTATAATGCAATCGGTGGCTGATAAATTTTACCAAAGCGATTCAGTAATATCTGGAAATTATCAGCACTCTTACTTTGACTATGCCACATTAGAACCTAAAGATAATTGGATTTGCTCTCAGGAAGATGCAGCAGCGGGGCATGCTTATGTCTTGTATTCAGCCTATCAAAAATTTCACAATCCTAAATATTTAAAGGGTGCCAAGTCTTCATTGGAAGCACTCCTGGCACAAAATGATAATCGGTTTTATGAAATCTTGATGCCGTTTGGAGCTTATGTTGCAGCACGTTTGAATGCGGAGGAAGGAACAAATTATGATTACAACAAAATTCTTGAATGGACATTTAATGGCACTCCTGATTGTAGAGAAGGGTGGGGGGTACTGGAGGACAATTGGAATGGTTATGATGTTTCAGGCTTGGTTGGAAGTACAGTGGATCATGGTGGATTTGCTTTTTTAATGAATACCTATGATGCCATGTGGCCGTTGGTACCCATGGTTAGATATGATCCGAGATACGCTGATGCAATCGGGAAATGGATGCTTAATGCAAGTAATGCAATAAAATTTTTCTACCCTTATGAAATACCGGATGATCATCAAACAATACCTGAGTTTAAACACCATACAAAGGGAGTTATTGGGTATGAAGGATTAATTAAAAAATCACACTTAAAAAACACTGAAAATATCGAAGCTCCCATTGCCATTGGTGATGGACCCAATTGGGTAAAGGGAAATCCTGACGTTTCGCAATTTAGTGTTTATGGCAGTGGGCATGTAGGTATCGCCGGAGCTATAGTTTCAAGAACCAATGTTGAAAATATACTTCAGTTAAACCTGTTAGCCACTGACTTTTATCGAGCAGAAGCTTATCCTTCATATTTGTACTATAATCCAAATGATATAATTAAGGAAGTTCAAATTGATCTGGGGGCACAAGAAACAAAGGTTTATGATGTATTAAAAAGAGTATTTATTGCCGAAAATGTTAAAAACACTTTTGCTTTTCAGGTTGATAAACAACACTCTGCACTACTGGTATTGGTTCCCCAGGAATCTGTTGTTTCAGAAAGGGACGGTAGTTTATTTGCTGATAATGTGATAATCGATTATCATTATTCAAACCGAAAGTAGCGTTTTATACCTATTATAACCAGTTGATATTTACTTTTTCAATTCCTTGAAGATAAGAATGCCATCAGTTTGTAATTCATGCGAACCAAGTAAAGTTATTGCATCTTTAGGTATTTTATAAACAAGTGGATTTCCAAAATTAATAAGGACATTTATTTTAGATTCCTGATAACTTCTAATAAAGTGGATACAATTGTCATTAATATCCAGTTTTTCGTATGATCCATATTGTAATGCGAGCTCCACATTACGCAATGAAATTAACTGTTTATACTTTGAGAGCATCGATACTGAATCTTTTTCCTGCAGCTCAACATTAAGTGTTGCATAATCAGGATTGGGTTCTATCCAACTACTGCCAGACGAAAATCCTGCAAGCGAGTCAGAATTCCACTGCATCGGACTTCGCGATTTGTCACGGTTATTATCATTGGCAACCTTGAGGGCTTCCTCCGCTGTCAGACCTTTTTTTATGGCAAGTTTGTATTGGGTAATTCCTTGCACATCCTTTATTTCGTCATAAGAATTGGAAACATGGTTTTTCATACCTAATTCCTCACCAAAATAAATAAAAGGAACACCCTTAGCTGTAAGCATTAAAACGGCTAACGCATAGGCTCTTTCATGGTTATTTTCTGCAAGTCGACTGTGTAAACGTGGCATATCATGACTGCCGAAGAATAAGGTAGGATAATTACTCATATTGTCTTCCATGCTTTTTAATTCAGCATAAAACCTTTGTGCTGAAAACTTTGGGATGCTTCCAAAATTAAAATTAAACACAACATCCAGCAATTCCCCTCCCTGATACTGCTTTAGAACATCAATTTTATCGCTACCAATTTCTCCTACAATAAATCGATCATCATATTCATTTACAGTTTCCTTGATGGTTTTCATCGCTTGTTTAACTCCTTTTTGATCAATATCATACAGGTGAATTTGTTTTCCATTCTCATCTTCAGGATTATCATTGAAAATATTCTCTGTCGTCAGAAAGTTGATTACATCCAAACGAAATCCATCCACACCTAGTTCTAACCAATACCTAAGCACTTTTTGAACCTCTTTTGCCACATCGGGGTTATGCCAATTGAGATCCGCCATTTCGGCGTCAAATTTATGATAATAGTACTGCCCGGTTAATGAATCATACTCCCACGCAGTACCACCAAAAAATGATTCCCAGTTGTTGGGCTCATCTTTCCAAATATAATAATTGCGATACGGATTATCCTTCGATTTAATCGATTCCTGAAACCATATGTGCCTTGTAGATGTATGGTTAACAACTATATCCATAATAACCTTAATATTACGGTTGTGTGCTTCGTTTATAAATATGCTAAAGTCATTAAATGTACCGTAAGCACTATCTATTTCATAATAATCGCTTATGTCGTATCCGTTATCAACTTTGGGCGATTTTAAAAACGGAGTTAACCAAATACCTTTAATTCCTAACGATTGAATGTAATCGAGTTTAGAAGTCATACCTTTAAAATCGCTGTAGCCATCGCCGTCACTATCTTTGAAACTCGGCATATAAATTTCATAAAACACGACTTCCTTCCACCATGTTTTCTGGTTTTCTGATGGTGTGTGGGTGCATGAGAATAAGCTTAACAGAAATAGTGTTGTTAGAATAGTCGCCGCTTTCATAGTTTGTAGGTTTGATTTATAAATGCAATTAACCTCTTTGTTAACGTAAACATTTTGTTTTTCAAAAACAAAGTTATGTAACTTTTCAGAGTCAGTCAGGTATTTTCACAACTTTTGGTAAAAGTTATACAGTACGGTTTATATACGTGGAATAGTCTTTTACAATTCGCTGATAATTACTGTTGTAGAGTGGAGAACTTATAATAAACTCGGCTGTAGCCCGATTGCATGCAGTTGGGATATTGTAGAGAACTGATAAACGGAGTAATGCTTTAACATCCACATCGTGAGGATGTGATGACATCGGGTCCCAGAAAAAGATCAGTAAATCAATCTTTTCGTCTGCAATTAGTGCACCCAGTTGCTGATCACCACCAAGTGGTCCGGATTTAAGCCGGGTTAATTTATAGTCGTCACCTAATGTTTTTTCAACCAGGCTTCCTGTGGTGCCTGTACAAAAAAGACTGTGGTCGGTTAAATTTCCTTTGTTGAACTCAACCCATTCAATTAAATCGTTTTTACGGTTATCATGCGCAACCAATGCTATTCTTTTAATACTTTCCATAATGTTTTTTCAGCTAAGATATATTAAACACTTTTTGCCCGGGCGTAATAATTACATCTTAAGGTTTAATTGGTTTTTTTATTTGTCTAATTAACCAGAATCTTATTTTTCCCCACAATACAAACGATGGCGTAATGGCCGATGGATATTAAATCAGTGACTTTAATTTTGAAAATCAAAATTATTTAGTCGAACTGATCCCGAGCGCAGGCGAGGGATCTCATAGTTATTTTCCCCGCATCTTGCTGCGATGTAATATAATTTACCTAAGTTCATACCTCCCAAGCTTTGCTTCGAGGTATTTGAATAACGATTAATTAATTAGCTACTTTATGTGAAAGTTTTCATAATTATCCGATAGATGTTGATGTGTAATTCATTAATTTTGCACCCTTAATTATCCAAATCATAATGAAGAAAACAGCATTAAATAATATGCACCGCGAAATGGACGCCAAAATGGTTGAATTCGTTGGGTTCGACATGCCTGTACAGTTTGAAGGCATTAATATAGAACATGAAACTGTAAGAACAAAACTTGGTGTTTTTGATGTATCACACATGGGTGAGTTTTGGGTTGAAGGGCCGCAAGCAAAAGCTATGGTACAAAAAATAACTTCCAACGATGTTAATGCTCTTGTTGATGGCAAGGTTCAGTATAGTTGTTTTCCTAACGGAAGAGGTGGAATTGTTGATGATTTATTAGTTTACAGATTTAATGATGAAAAATATCTACTTGTTGTTAATGCTTCAAATATCGAAAAAGACTGGAATCATGTTGTTAAGCATAATGAAGTTGGCGCCAAACTAACCAATGCTTCGAGTGATATAAGTCAGCTTGCTGTTCAGGGGCCACTTGCATTGAAGGCTATGCAGAAACTTACAGATGTGCCTGTGGAAGATATGGAATATTATACCTTTAAGGTAATTGAATTTGCAGGTGTGAAGAATGTAATATTTTCTACCACAGGATATACAGGATCGGGTGGTTGCGAGATATATATGAAAAATGCGGATGCTGAAAAGATATACAAAGCCGTATTGGAAGCAGGGGAGGAGTTTGGTATTAAACCAATCGGACTTGGTGCTCGTGATACTTTACGCCTGGAATCGGGTTTTTGTCTTTATGGAAATGATATAGATGATAGCACTTCACCTATTGCAGCCGACCTAGGTTGGATCACTAAATTTACCGATGACAATGATTTTATTGACAGGGAGCTGTTTGCTTCTCAAAAAGAACTTGGCGTGCCTCAGAGATTAAAAGGGTTTATAATGGAAGAGCGTGCCATTCCGCGTCAACACTATGAAGTAATAAATGCTGATGGTAACGTAATTGGCGAAGTTACTTCAGGAACCATGTCGCCAATGTTGAAAAAAGGTGTGGGTATGGCATATATTACAAAACCTTATTGGCAAGATGGCTCTGAAATTTATATTAAGGTAAGGAATAAACTCGCCAGAGCAGTAGTACAACGACCTCCTTTTTATAAAGGGTAGTTTCTTTTATGACTCAAAAAGTGCTGGCACCCGCTTGTGCTTATCATCAAATCACAATAGTTATCTACTATTTGAATAAATAAATGACAAATAGTTATACTATTTGTAATAATATTTGACAAATAGTTATACTATTTGTTATATTTGTAAAAAATTAGATTCAAATGATAATCAGAAAAGTATATCAGGAATTAACTAACTCTCTTAAAGTTAAGCAAATTATTGCTATTACTGGATTAAGGAGGGTAGGGAAAACAACTGCTGTAAAATATCTTCTTAGCCAAATAGACATTAGTAATAAGATTTACCTTGATTTAGAGAGGATTGAATACCGTAAAATATTTTCTGGTGAAAACTATTCGGATATTGTTAGTGCCTTGGAGTTTGAAGGCATTGACTTTCAGCAAAAGGCTGTTATTGCATTGGATGAGATTCAATTGGTGACGAATGTTACAAGTGTAATAAAATATATTTACGATACGTATGATGTTAAGTTTATAATTACAGGTTCCAGCTCATTTTACATGAGAGGTGCTTTTAGCGAAAGTTTGGCAGGAAGAAAAAGGTTATTTGAACTTTGGCCATTAAGCTTTTCTGAATTTCTTCAATTTAAGGATGAAGTTATTAAATTACCAAAATTTAATTTTGAACAAACCAATTCTCGTTTTAT
Source organism: Bacteroidota bacterium (assembly GCA_014382445.1). Lineage (GTDB taxonomy): Bacteria > Bacteroidota > Bacteroidia > Bacteroidales > F082. The sequence goes on along the minus strand of JACNJS010000010.1, from coordinate 82,818 downwards.
AAGCAAACATCAACTACATTATGATGAATATGTAAATTACGGAGGGTTTCCTGAAGTTGTACTTTCAAACAGCCATGATAACAAAACAGCACTTCTAAAAGACATTTTTGATTCCTACATTAATCTTGATATTAAGTTTTTGGCTGACTTAAAAAAAGTTGATGAACTTTACAGTTTAATAAAATTGTTATCGGCAAGAGTTGGAAGTAAGGTTGATTTTTCGAAGATTGCTGGAATAACCGGAATAAACCGTCATAAAGTTAAGGATTATTTATTATTTTTAGAGAACACTTTTTTCATAAAGTTAGTTAAACCATATGTAACCAACCCTGACAGAGAAATAGCTTTGCAAAATAAAGTGTATTTTACTGATAGCGGACTTCTCAATATACTTGGGAATATTAATATTGGAAATTTATTTGAGAATTCAGTATGTAATCAATTGAAGTTATTAGGCAAAGTTCAGTATTATGCAAGAAGAACTGGGCAGGAGATTGATTTTATTTTGGATGGAACAACAGCAATTGAAGTAAAAACAACACCAACAGCATATGATCTCAAGTTGCTTGTCAATAGAGCAAATAGTATTGGATTAGAAAATTATACATTAGTTGGTAAAAATACTCCAGGGTCAGAATTTAGGTCATTCACATGGGGCGGAGCAATATATTAGGCTCAGGCTGTAGTTTATTACTCATTATTCAAAACTCAGCATTATCTATACTCAACAATGTGAGGCTTTGTGTTGAGGAAATTTATTTGCTTGAAAAGCTCGAGAGTTGAAAATGAAATTCCAAAGTGTGAAATACCTTCAGGTGTAACCGGAAAATAAGCTACTCTTACCTGAAATGAATCAAAGGCTAAAAAATCATTGTTCATATAAAATCCTATTCCAACTGAACTTAATAGCCTGTTACGAAGCACTGAGTATTCATCGGTACCCAACAGGCCGGCACTACAAAATCCATAAATGGCAATTCTAAACCCCCATAAGTACCATGGTGTATATGTTATTGCATTTAACTCCAAAAACAGACGTTGTTTTCCATACCATGCTTTTTCGTTCATCCCTAAAAAGCCATAGTCTTCTCCTAAATATAGCAGTTCATCAGTAGTACGATTGATTGCATCGGTATAATTTAAATTTGTGAGTAAACGGTATCGGAAACTGCCCATTTTTTTTATGTCTGTTAGAAACGACAGGTTAGAATTGATCGCGCCCTGCTCCAGCTTGTTAGAAAAGTGCGTTCCGCATGCAAAATCAGCAGATATATAACCAAATTTGTTAATGTGTTTGTTTGCAGCTAAACCAATCCCAATATAGGGCTTGTTCATAAATTCTGTCCATGAATACCCACTTGTTACACTTACCTGAAATCCGTAAGGTATGTACTCAGCTTTACCAAAACTTCTAAGGTAATTTGTTCGGTAATAATTTTGCTGAACAAATGCAATATTAGTTAACATGCGAGTATAGTTTACAAACCTGCTATTACTATCGATTGAAACAAAGGGATGATCTAAATACTGTTTTTGATAAAAAGCAGCACCGGGAATCATATATGTATTCTTACTTATTTTTTTTCTATGCTTTGTATCATCATAAAATAGGTATGACGACCACAACTCATAATATCTGTATTTAAAAAAATACGAACTATGGTCAATATCAGTTGGGTCGGTTACAATGTTTTCTTCTATTTGTGCTATCTCAAGCCCACCTCCAAGGCGAACACTGAGAGGCATAATAGCCCTATTTAGTAATAGCTGGTAAGTTTTATTATTGTCAGATACGTGAAAGTTAATAGCACCGCTTATTTGGTTATAGATATTGTTAACATAATAATTAACATCGGAAATATAAAATAGTGGAGTGTTTTTTCTGTCTAAAGTTGTACCAACACCAAGAGATTGTCCCATCCCCAAAATATTAACTTGTCTTAAATAAAACTTCATGCGATTTATATCGTAAATCGTAACTATCGGGAGCCACGGAAATTTGTCTTTTACAAGAACAAGCACGTCAACCGAGTCGGTTGTAGAGTTCATAACTACTATTGCAGCATCTTGTAGATAAGGCAAACCTGCCAACTCATTTGTGTTTTCAACTAATTCTAACGGGTTTATAGTATCGTTTACTTTAAACAGTAATTTATGTTCAATAATCCTGTTACGAGTGCTGATGTGTGAAGCATTTATTGCTTTCGCCCATGTTGAAATTACAGGGAGATTAGTATCGCTAATAGATGGCCCAATTGGTTTCAGAACCTGTATTTTAATGTTTCTGATGATTTTGCCTGAGTACGGAACGTAAGCATCTTCTGCCTCCATCAGGGCTTTTTTAACTAACATTGTATCTTGAGTGCCTGATGCAATGAGTAACTGAAAAACCTTTTTTACAAGAGCATGTTTTTTCGACTTATCGAGGAGTTTGGTGTATAGTGAGTAACCATTTTTTTTGGTTAGGATTAGGTATTTTGTGCATATAATTGCAGTACTATCGTTAAAAACATGAATTGAGGTATCGTTTAAAACTAAGTAAGCAGGGGCTTCAATATTAACTGTGTCGCAACTGTTTTCAACAATTTGAGAATAGGTAAAAGAGCTCAATAGCATATTAACTATTACAATAATAATTGCTATTGTTTTTTTGTGAGTCAATTGCTTCAGTTGTTATAATTATTGCAATTGCTAAGATAATTTTATTTTCTGGAAATAGCTTTTTTCGCAGCTTCAACAATATCTGGAGTATCCAAACCGTAGTGTTTCATTAATTGTTCGGGTTTTCCACTCTGCCCGAATTCATCCATAACAGCAACAAACTCAATTGGTGTTGGCAGATAGCGCGATAATAATTGAGCAATGCTATCACCAAGGCCACCATTTATTTGGTGTTCCTCTGCAGTTACAACACAGCGGGTTTTGCTTGCTGAATTAAGAATGAGTTCAGTATCAAGTGGTTTAATTGTGTGGATGTTTATAACTTCCGCAATAATGCCATTTTGATTTAGAAGTTCAGCAGCTTCCATAGCTTTCCAAACAAGATGTCCGGTAGCTATAATGCTAACATCAGTTCCCGTTTTTAATGTAATACCTTTTCCTATCGTGAATTCGCTTTCGGCAGGAATAAAATTAGGGACTTTCGGTCGACCAAACCTCAGATAAACCGGTCCCAGATAATCTGCAATAGCTAATGTAGCTTGTTTGGTTTGATTAAAATCGCAAGTGTTAATAACCGTCATTCCCGGTAACATTTTCATCAAGCCAATATCCTCAAGCATTTGATGGGTAGCTCCATCTTCGCCAAGGGTAATTCCGGCATGCGATGCGCATATCTTTACGTTTTTGTCCGAATAAGCAATTGATTGCCTTATTTGATCGTAAACCCTGCCAGTGGAAAAGTTGGCAAATGTGCCTGTAAAAGGAATGTATCCGCCAATAGTAAGGCCGGCAGCTGTCCCCATCATGTTTGCTTCAGCGATGCCCATTTGAAAAAACCTGTCGGGATATGCTGCAGCAAAGTCGTCCATTTTTAGTGATCCTGTTAAGTCAGCCACAAGTGCTACAACTTTTGGGTTATTTTTTCCTAACTCCAATAATGCTTCTCCAAATCCTGATCTGGTATCTTTATGGTCAATAACTTTATATTCACTCATTATTCGCTAAAGTTTTATTCGTGTTGTTTTTTCTGATTTAATCTCAAATTCCCGTTCAATGGTTGTTGCTGACTGGGCTGCATATAAGGATCGGAATACCAGCCTGTACATTCCAGGCTGTAAATATAATGACTCGGTATAGTTTGAAATACTGCCAAAATTAATTACCCAAATTTGTTCATCACCATCTAATAGATAGATACTTCCAAACCCTTTAATGCTCTTTTGAATTGCAGCGATGCCGGGATTCTCTATTTCAATTTTTGTTTGATTATCCGGATCAATATCTATATTCTTCAGATGGATGACTGGCAAAGTGAGTATATCTAGTTCATACTTTCCTGAAATATATTTGACCTCCTCATTTAAATACTGAACATTAAGCAGCTCGATATTGTTCGGTAATTTCACAGCTACAGCAGGATTGAAATCAGCCTTGGTAGGCCCTTGAAGTTTAACCAGCAGGCTTCCCTGCGGAGATGAAGTTGATATGGTTGTATGCTTACTTTCGGTTAGTTTAACCGAATCAAAAACAATTGGTGGAATTGTATGTACAATAACCTTGTATTCAATAAGATGATCGATATTTAGCGTATCAGGTAATCCTTTGCTGTTTAAAGTATGTACAAAATTATAGGAAACCTTATCAGAGCTTTTATTTATAAAAGTCATGTTTACATTGGTTTCTGTTGGCCGGTTAAACTGATCGAGCAAATTAACCTGGATGCTTGTTTGGCTAAGAACTTTTGTGATAATAATATTTAAAGCTAAGGTAAACTGCTCTTTGTCGGCAGCATTATAATACTGGCCGGCACAATCATAGGCTTCATGTGTATCATGGCCTATACCTATTATAAATGGTTTTATAATAATTCCTTCTTTTTGTAATGCTGCGCTAACTTCGCAAATATCGCCACCACATTCTTCTATACCATCTGTTATTAGGACAACTATATTCCTGCAATTTGAACACGGTGTAAAGTCGTTTTTCGATTTTAATAATGAATTGGCAATTGGAGATGTGCCTTTCGGCGATAACTGCTTTAGCCTGAATTTTATTTCGTCAACATTGTTTTTTCCAAAAGGCACTTCTAAGCGAGTATCATTGCAGTTTTGCGGAGGAAAATGTACTGTGTGGCCATAAACCCTTAAAGCTATTTCAACATTTTCAGCAGTACTCAAGCTGTCTAATATTTCCGATAGGATTGTTCGTGCAATTATATATTTGCTATCGCCCTGCCATTTACCGGTCATGCTTTTTGATGCATCTAATACAAAAAGTATTCTTGTGGTTTTTTTTGTGTTTTCATTGCTGGTGTTTTGTCCGATAACAGGAAAACTCAACACACAAATCAATAAGATGCTAATATATTTGGCAACGCTTTTCAACTAAACTGATTTACTTTTTATCCGTTAAAATATTATTATAATTAACTGAATCAATCATTAAACAATTTATACAGTTAATAATCACCAAGAGTTTCTTCAAGTTGACTGAGTGCAGATTCAAGCTGCTCATCATTTGGTGGTACTCCGTGCCACTTATGTGTACCCATCATAAAGTCAACACCCATACCCATTTCGGTGTGCATAAGTACAACAATTGGATTTCCTTCAGTTGATAACTTTTTTGCATAATGCATATTATCTACAACTTCCTTAATGTTATTTCCATTTATTTCTAGAACAGTCCATCCAAAAGCTTCAAACTTAGCTTTCAAATCACCAAGCGGGAGTACATCGTCGGTAGCTCCATCAATTTGTTTCTTGTTATAATCAACTATGCCAATTACATTATTAATTTTATGTGATCCGATATACATTGCTGCTTCCCAAACCTGTCCTTCTTCAAGTTCTCCATCGCCCATAAGGCAAAAAACCTTCTTATGATCGTTATTTAGTTTTTTTGCCAAAGCAATACCAATTGAAACTGACAAACCTTGTCCGAGGGATCCTGTGGCAATTCTAATGCCAGGTAATTTTTCCATAGTTGCAGGATGACCTTGTAGTCTGGAATTAAGTAACCTGAAAGTAGATAGTTCATCAACTGGCAATTGCCCACTACGAGCAAGAATGCTATATAAAGCCGGACTTATATGACCGTTGGAAACAATAAGTAAATCTTCATTTTCAGCATTCATGTTAAATGTATCTTTATCGTAATCCATTACGTCAAGATACATGGCTGTTAAAAAATCGGCACAACCTAATGAACCACCAGGGTGACCCGACTGTATTCCATGTACCATTCTTACTATGTCTCTTCTTACCTGTGTGGCAACTTTTTTAAGATTTTCGATATTCGGCATGTTAACGTTTTGTTATACACATATATAGTGTGCTAATATTGAAAGCACGGGTTTGCACCAAAAGTAATACAATTTAACAGTGCTTAGAAAATCATTTATTAACAAATTAGTATTTTCGCACTCAAATTAAGTCTATAATGATACAACTCAATAAATTTTCACAAATTAAAATTCTTATCATTGGTTTTCTAATTGCCGTGATACCTTTTCGTTCTATAGCACAATTGGAGAGTTCAAAATTATCAGAAGAATTGTGGGTTGACTCCGTTTACCGTTCATTGACACTGGAACAACGAATTGGCCAGCTTATTTTTGTGCGTGCAAATTATTCCGGACAACTTTATTTAAAGGTTGTGGATACTCTTATATCCAAATATAATTTGGGAGGAGTTGTTTTTTTTAGAGGTGACCCGGTTTCGCAGGCTTTACAAACAAATTATTGGAATTCATTAGCTCAAACACCTTTATTTGTTAGCATTGATGCAGAATGGGGTTTGGGAATGCGACTCAGAAACACAATAGACTATCCACTTCAAATGACCCTTGGCGCTATTAATGATAATGAATTAATTTACACAATGGGGCAACAAATAGGTGAGCAGTGCAAACGACTCGGAATTCATATAAACTTTGCCCCTGTTGTTGATGTTAACAGCAATCCAAAAAATCCGGTTATAGGTATGCGATCCTTTGGGCAGAATCCCTTACTTGTTGCTGAAAAGGGCAATCAATACATGAAGGGCATGCAAAGTAAAGGATTGATAGCTTCAGCGAAGCACTTTCCCGGACATGGCAACACATATAAGGACTCACATAACGAACTACCCGAAGTAACAAGTTCATTAAATACGCTTTTTGAAAATGATCTTTACCCTTTTAAGTCATTGATTGATAATGGCGTAAACTCTGTGATGATAGCACATTTGTCGGTCCCTGCTCTAGAGAATCGCCATAACTTACCTTCCACTTTATCGCATAATATTGTTACCGGATTATTAATCAATAGAATGGGTTTTAATGGTCTTATCATAACAGATGGACTTGATATGAAGGGTGTTACAAAGTATTATAATAGGGGCGAGGTTGCACTTAAAGCTCTGGAAGCAGGAAATGATATATTACTAATACCTGATGATGTTCCTGCATCAATTCAAAATATCAAAAAAGCAGTTTTAACAGGCTTAATCAGCGAACAACGCTTAGCCCATAGCTGTAAGAAAATATTAAAATATAAGTATTTGTCGGGTGCCTGGGAAAATATTCCAATTGATACTTTTAATCTGATAAACGATCTTAATAAACCAAATTATCAGTCCACCGCACAAAAACTTTTTAAATCAGCTATAACTATTGTTAAAAATGATGAACAGATATTACCTCTAAAAAATAACAGTCATGAAAAAATGGCTTTGTTGGTTGTAGGTACTACGAAGCACCAGGTAATCGAAAAAGCAATGGCTCAATTTGGCGAGATTGATGTTTTTTATACAGACCATATTGAAAAACGTAGAGATATTAGGAAATTAATTATTGAATTAAAAAAATATGAACTAGTAGTAGTTGCTATGCTTAATACTAACATATCGGCAAGCAAACGATTTGGCATTACTGAGGCAGATGTTGAACTGGTGGAGAGACTTGCTACAAAAACAAATGTTGTCCTTGATATCTTTGCCAGCCCTTATGCTCTAAATTTCTTTAATACTGACGATATAAAAGCAATTATTATTTCTTATCAGGAAAAGCCCGCACTTCAGGTTGCTTCTGCAGAAATGATAATGATTGGTACAACCATGTTTGGTACTTTACCTGTTGATGCAAGATTGTACAAAGCAGGTTGGGGTTTGGATTATGGTGCTGTAAAGCTCAGTGATTGCTCTCCTGAAACATTGGGAATTAACATAGATATATTGCGAAAAGTTGATTCAATTGCAATTAACGGAATTGGAATTGGTGCTTTTCCGGGCTGTCAGATTCTGGCTGCCAGGAATGGAGCGGTTTTCTATAATAAGTCGTTCGGATATCATACTTATGACAAGATTAACAAGGTGAAATGGAATGATGTGTACGACATTGCTTCACTTACAAAAATACTAGCCACATCTCCTGCTTTAATGAAAATGACAGAGCAGGGAACTATTGATATTGATGGCAAACTATCGGATTACCTGTTGATGCTGAGAGGAACCAATAAAGATAGTTTGATGTTTAAAGAAGTACTGTCACATCAGTCGGGTTTACAAAACTGGATTCCCTTCTATAAAAGTACTATCACGGAAAATGGATGGGATTCAACAATCTATCAGGATCATATTTCCGAAGACTTCCCGGTTAGGGTTGCAGAAGGTATGTATGTTAAAAAGGGATATAATCATATTATAATGGACAGTATTATGAAGTCGCCTTTTAAGGATAAAACCTATCATTATTCAGGACTTGGGTTTTACATGTTTAAGCAGATTGTAGAGGATATAAATAATACTTCGTTCGATGATTATTTATATGATAATTTCTATACTAAACTTCAATTGAACTATCTGAAATTTAATCCTCGAAAGTATTTTAGCATTGATAAAATTATCCCAACGGAGAATGATACCGTTTTCAGGAGGCAGCAACTTCTTGGTGATGTTCATGATCAGGGGACCGCCTTGTTAGGTGGTGTATCAGGAAATGCCGGTTTATTTGGAAATGCACATAATGTGGCAGTAATGATGCAGATGTTTTTAAACGGAGGTGCATACGGACATGAAACATTTTTAAAAAAAGAGACTATAGACCTTTTTAACAAGTATCATTTTGCTGCCGATAGTAACAGACGGGGTTTAGGTTTTGATAAACCTCTGCTTGTGTATGAGGAACACCGAACAAATTGTAAAGATGCATCACCTTCCAGTTTTGGACATTCAGGTTTCACTGGAACATATGCCTGGGCTGATCCTGAGAATGGACTTATTTATGTATTTTTGTCCAATCGGGTATATCCCGACATGAATAATAGTAAATTAATGGAACTAGATATCCGTACAAATATTCATCAGTTGTTTTATGAGGCGTTAAAGCCGGGAAACTAATATTTTATATTTTAAATTAAAATTTTATTATGAGTGATAAGGGAAAAAACATTCTGCTTTGGGTTGTTGCGATAGTATTGACTTTAGCTTTGGTAATTTACCAACGCTCCACCGGACCAACCTATCCTGTACGCGGGAAAGTTACGGTTGATGGAGAAGTTATCAAGTACAAACTTATCAGAACATTTGGAGGGGAACAGGATGCTTTGGTTGAGATAATTACGAAAAGTACAAATATCACCGGTAGTATTACCCAAAAAAGATTTAAAAGTCATGATGATTGGGCAACAATGGAGATGATTCGAGAAGATGAAAAGCTTATTGCAGTAATACCCAATCAGCCACCTGCAGGGAAAATTGAATACACAATTACGCTTCACAGTAATGGTATTGATTATTTGCTTAACGAAGAACCGGCAATTATTAGATTTAAGGGGGTTGTGCCAAAATGGGTACTTTTTCCGCATATATTTTTTATGTTTATATCCATTCTATTTTCATTGAGAGTTGGTCTTGAGTTATTTTTTAGAAATGTTGATACAAAAAACTACACGGGTATTGTTCTTATTACTTTATTTATAGGTGGATTAATATTAGGGCCATTTGTTCAAAAATTTGCTTTTGATGCTTACTGGACAGGATGGCCTTTTGGTCATGATCTTACCGATAACAAAACGCTGTTTACATTTATTTTTTGGTTAATAGCATGGTTTGTTCTCAGAAAAAAACCTGAAAACAAAATTTGGCCACTTATTGCTGTAGTTGCTATGCTTATGGTTTATTTAATACCTCATAGTGTAATGGGTTCGGAAATTGACCATACAAAAACAGAAAATCAAAAAAACGAAACTCCTATTATCGAATGATTATAACAATTATAATAATTGTTGCTACAGGTATTATTTCAGTAAGCGCTTTTAATAATGCTGAATTATTTAATAAGCTGAAATTCAATGCCTATCAAATAAAGCATTCTAGCGAAAAATGGCGTTTTTTCAGTTATGCACTGGTTCATTCAGGATGGATGCATTTGCTAATAAATATGTACGTGCTGTATTCTTTTGGTAGCGGTGCAGAACAGTTTTTTAATGTTAGTTTCGGAGCAATTGGGTCGCTCTATTATGCATTACTTTACGTTGGAGGCGTTTTATTTTCAACATTATATGATTTTGGGAAGCATAAAAATGATATGTATTACAATGCTGTAGGTGCTTCGGGTGCAGTTTCTGCTGTGGTTTTTGCCAGTATTCTGATGTTTCCATCTGGCAGTATTTTTCTTTTCCCAATACCGTTTTCATTACCATCGTGGGTTTTTGGAATTGCTTATCTGATTTATTCAGCTTATATGGGAAAAAAAGGCGGAGATAATATTGGACACTTTGCGCATTTTTGGGGAGCAGTTTTCGGAATTGTGCTAATGATAATTTTAGTTCCAGGGATTATTCAGAATTTTTTCTCGACTATTTTTTAAGCACGTCTAATACATTTAATCATGAAAAATATATTAACACTAACTACCATTATCACGATAGTGATCTTTATGAGTTCTTGTGCCGGGCAATTCACTTATGATGATAATGGCACTACAGTAAATCTTAGTAATGATGATCCATTCGAAATAGAGCTTTCGGGAAATCCATCAACTGGTTATGCATGGCAGGTAATGCCATTCGATTCAACTGTTATTAAGCAGGTGGGTGAGCCCGTTTTCAAACCAAACAACGACAGAATTGGCTCAGGTGGTGTTTATACTTTCAAATTTCAAACTGTTGCTGATGGACAATGTGATTTGTTGCTAGTTTACCATAGAAAATGGGAGGAAAACGTACCTCCAGTAAAAACTTTTGAAATGAAAATAGTAGTCGGTACAATGGGAAGAATACTTGAAGAGTAATTATTAATTCACAATATATTATATAATTAATTTGTTAGTTCAACCCCGGATCTGGTGGGAAATTAGGCCAGTAACTGTATTCATCACCCAGAGGAGCAAGAAGTTTTTCCCACATTTTTTTTGGATCAATTTTCAGAATATCTTTATTTAATCCTTTTGAAACCAGCCATGAGTTTCTTTTTAATTCGGCCTGTAACTGATCGGGTGACCAGCCTGAATAACCAATTGAAAACCTTATGTCGTTGGGTGTGATCGACTTAAGAAGCATCATCTCTTTAATTATTTCAATATCACCTCCCCAATATATCCCTGAGCCTATTTCAATTGAACCTTCAATTATATCACCAACAGTATGAATGAAAAACAAGTTGTTGGTCTCAACCGGACCACCTAAAAACAAGCGACCATCAAAATCAGGAAAATCTTTAACAATCGAATTAAATTTCTGAAGTAGGGGTTTATTTAATACTAATCCAAATGAACCCTCATCGTTGTGCTCGGCAAGCAATACAACCGCTCTTCCAAAGAAAAAGTCGCCCATAAGTGGCTCCGAAAGCAGTAGCCTGCCCTTAGCTGGTCGGAGGTTGTTAGTGCTTACTTTCACAAATTTATCAAAGCTGTTCATCAGATCTATTTTAATTATGGCAGAAAACCATTATTTTTACAAACTTTTAATAACAAAAAACATACCAATATTTTGACTGTCAGGGATAATCAACAACTTTACGCAACGCTTCGTAACGAATATCCTTTTTTCGAATATCAAAGTTATGAATTTAATTTGATAAATGGAAATCTTGAGGCAGAATTTTGTTTTAACTTAAGTGATAAGTACTTGTTTAAACCTGTTATTAAGATTCCTGCAAAGAGTTTTTATTCTTTAAATTCGGTTAGTGAAAGTGATGTAAATAATTTTGTTTTCCACATTGGAATGGTTGAACTTATAAGCTACTGGAAAGCTGCCTGCCCACCGAAAGTTATTATCAGGCCACACAATCTCGATAAAAAACAAGTAACATGGTGGAAAAAATTATACTTCCACGGACTTGGAGAATTCTACTATCTTAACGGAATTTGTGCTGATTCCGATTCGTTTATGCGCATATCATCTCATGGGATGAATGTTAATTTGTCGTCAGCTAAACTTGATGATAACAAAGTTATTGTTCCCATTGGTGGAGGAAAAGATTCGGCAGTTACTATTGAATTGCTTACCAAAAATAAAGTACCTGTAATACCTATGATGGTTAATCCCAGCGAAGCAAGTATCAGAACCATTAACACTGCGGGTTACATTATCAACCAATCTATTGTTATTAATCGAACAATTGATGATAAGTTGTTGGAACTTAATAGATTGGGATTTCTTAACGGCCATACACCATTTTCAGCACTTCTGGCTTTTACCGGTGCTTTAACTTGTTTAATTTCGGGTGTAGGTAATATTGCTCTCTCAAACGAAAGTAGTGCTAACCAAAGCACCGTACCCTCCACAAACATTAATCATCAGTATTCAAAAACATTCGAGTTTGAGAATGATTTTGCCTGGTATCTGAAAAATTACATGCACTCCCATATTAATTATTTCAGCTTTTTAAGGCCTGTAAATGAGTTGCAGATCGCCAAAATATTTTCGGGATATCCTCAATATTTTAAAATTACCCGAAGCTGTAATGTTGGGAGTAAAGCCGATAACTGGTGTGGGAAGTGCTCCAAGTGTCTTTTTACATACATAATTTTAAGCCCGTTTATCGATCGTGATAAACTAATTGAAATTTTTGGGAAAGACATGTTGGATGATTTATCACTTAAAGTTATTTTTGATGAACTTATTGGTTTTTCAGCTGTTAAACCATTTGAGTGCGTTGGTACTCCTGATGAAGTTATGGCTGCTTTGTGGAAATATTCAGAACAATATGATGATATGCCGGTATTGTTGAAAAATATCGAATTAGAAAATCACTATGAGATTGACTTTAATAGCCTGATCTCTGAATTTAATACTGAACAACTAATCCCTGAAAGATTTGAACCGATACTTAAAAATGCTTTAAATGATTGAATTACTTAATTCCCTTTTTTCCGGTAATCCAAAAGTGTTGATACTCGGTTATGGTAAAGAGGGGAGGTCAACATATAGTTTTATCAAAAAACATTTCCCTGATTTAATTTTGGGAATTGCCGATTCAAATACTGAAATTGCAAGCGTTACCGAATTGTTAAATGATGATAAACTGAAGATTATTACGGGCTCTGATTATCTGGATTCGCTTAAACATTTTGACATAATCATAAAATCGCCGGGAGTAAACATTGGTAATGATAAAAGTGATTTATCAGGCAAAATAACATCACAAACAGATTTATTTCTTCAATGTTATGCTAATCAGGTTATTGGTGTAACAGGAACAAAAGGTAAAAGTACAACTGCCAGCCTCATTAAACATTTTCTTGAGGCTGATAATAAAAAAGTATTACTGTTAGGAAATATTGGCATTCCGGCATTTAACATGATTGATGACATTGAAAAGGATTGTTTTATTGTTTTTGAACTATCTGCTCATCAACTGGAATATTTGCACAGGTCGCCACATATTGCAGTTTTGCTGAATGTGTTTCCTGAACATTTAGATTATTTCAACAACATCAGAGATTATCAAAATGCTAAATTCAATATTTGCAAGTTTCAAAATGAGGATGATTGTTTGATTATTCATGAATCGCTGGTTGGTAATAATAATAATCCCGACCCTCTAAAGTCCTCCTCAGACGAACTTGTAAGAGTCTATCATGGATTTGAAAACCAGAAACCAGAAATCAGCAATCAGGATAAGAAAACAAAGATTATTCAGATTGATGATAAAAACTCAAAGTTCAAAATTAAAAATTCACCATTAGCAGGTAATCATAATAATGTAAATATTGAGGCAGCCTTGATTGCAGTTGGTGAAATAGGTGGAGATATTGATGTAGCAATTAATTCACTTAAAAATTTTAAAAGTTTACCCCATCGTCTTGAATATGTTGGTGAATTTGGTGGAATCAGGTTTGTGAACGACAGTATTTCAACCGTACCCGAATCAACCATAGCAGCGGTTAAAGCTCTTAAAAATGTTGATACCCTTATCCTTGGAGGCTACGATCGGGGTTTGGATTATACAAAGATGGTTGAGTTTCTGGAAACTTCCGAAATCAATAATTTTATTTTTCTGGGAAAGGCCGGCGACAGGATGTTTGAAATTTTTGCGAAAGATAATAAGCAGTTATTTAAAGTGAGTTCAATAGAAAGTGCTTTTGATATCATTGTTGGAAAAACCACCAAAGGAAGAATATGTTTGTTATCGCCGGCTGCTGCAAGCTACGATCAGTTTCATAATTTTGAGCATAGGGGAGAAACTTTCAGTTCGTTAGCAGTTAAGTTGCAGATGCGTTTATCTGACCGCCAATACTAGTTTAGTAAAGGCTATATTTTATTTTGATGTGCTGTTAGTGAAATAATTCTGAATTTTGATGTATTAATCTTTATTTTCGCAAGAGAAGAATCTATTAGCCCGTAGGGCTTCAATATCAATAGAATCAATGTTAAAAATAATTTTATTGTCCGTAGGACATCAACATAAACAAGAAAAATATGGCTAATACCTACACCCAATTGTATGTGCATTATGTTTTTGCTGTTCAAGACCGATTATGCCTCATCAATAATAAATGGCAGGATAACCTATACAGGTATATGAGTGGTATTATTGATCAACAAGGACATAAGTTGTATGTGATAAACGGAATGAACGATCATATTCATCTTTTAATAAGCATGACCCCAAAACAGGCGCCTTCCGATTTGATGTATCATTTGAAAAGAAGTTCATCATTGTGGATAAACCAGAGCCGGCTATCGGTTGGGAAGTTTTCATGGCAAGAAGGATTTGGAGCATTTTCTCTCGGTAAATCACAATTGCAGGAAAAAATAAAATATATTGAAGAACAACAGCAGCATCATATGAAAGAATCCTTTAGAGAAGAATACCTGCAGTTTCTTAAAGAGAATGATATCGAATTTGATGACCGCTACATTTTCAAGCCCATTGAATAAATATTGATGTATGTGCCTGAATTTGTGACTACTGTTAATTCCCTTCGGGAAATCAATCTCATGGAAAGCTAATTTGCTATGGATATAAATGCCCTACGGGCAAAGGAATCAAACCTTTATTACAAATAGATTAAAACAATCTGAAATCCTGGCAAAATTATCACAGCACATCAAAATAAAATTTAGCCTTAGTAAAGAGGACAGAAGAAGAAAACTGAAAATATTGTACATTAGCAGAAAAACGAAACAACTGATAGATAAGAAATCGATATTATGTTAAAGTCTTTATCCATAATTAATTATGCTCTTATTGAGAGTTTGGAAATTGAATTTCTTGATGGGTTTTCGGTACTAACCGGCGAAACCGGAGCAGGAAAATCTATTATTCTTGGGGCTCTTTCATTAATTTTAGGACGAAGAGCTGATCCTGGTGTTCTTAAAGATAAGTCGAAAAAGTGCGTTATCGAAGGTGTTTTCGATAATGGAAATTTGTCATTGCAAAAGTTTTTTAGTGACAATGAATTGGACTATGATGGGCAAACCATTATCAGGCGTGAGATACTTCCTTCGGGTAAATCAAGAGCATTTATTAATGATACTCCCGTTAATCTGGAGCTATTGGTTTATCTTGGAAACAAGTTTGTGAATGTGCATTCGCAGCATGAAACTCTTCAGTTGTCGGATGCTTCATTTCAGCTAAACGTATTGGATGATTTTATTAATGTACCTGATTTATTAGTAGATTATAAAAATGTTTATCAAAGCTACAATTCTTTAACCAAAAAATTACAGCAATTAGTTGCATTTAATAATCAGGCTGTTAAGGATGAGGACTATTTCAGGTATCAATTTGAAGAGTTGGATAAGGCTTCCCTGAACACCGAGGAAGTAGCCGAGCTTGAAACCAGAGCAAAATTTCTGGAGCATTCCGAAGAAATAAAGCATGCATTATCTCAGACAGAATCAATTCTAAATAATGATGAAAATGCTGTAATTGATAGTTTGCTGGAAATGACTAAAATAATTTCAAATATCCAGACTTATCTGCCAAACTTGAAAGAGCTGGTGCAACGGCTTGATAGTGTTACAATTGAACTAAAAGATATACTGGGAGAAATTGAACTGTTAAACAGTGATGATGATTTTAACCCACATGAATTACAACTTGTTAACGAAAAACTTAGTGCTGTTTATACTTTAATTCAAAAACACCATGTTCAGTCGGTTGATGACCTGATTACTCTGAGAAACGACTACGACCAAAAACTTCAGAGTATTAGATCGCTTGATGAAGAGATTGATACGGTGAAAAAAGACCTTTCTACTGTTAAGAAAAAGTTAGAGGAGAATGCAAAAATTTTGCATAATGAACGAACTAAAGGCAGCAGTAAATTTTCCAATGCTGTATTACAGATACTTATTCAACTGGGAATGAAGGATGCAGGGTTCGTTGTGAAAATTGAGCAATTGCCCGAATTTAACACCACAGGTATGGATAAGGTTCAGTTTATGTTTAATGCAAACCTGGGAGTTGAACCTGGCGAAATTAGTAAGATAGCCTCAGGAGGTGAACTATCAAGGCTGATGCTGGCAATTAAATCGTTGATAAATAAAAAACAAATGCTGCCAACTGTTATTTTCGATGAAATTGATGCCGGTGTTTCCGGTGAAATTGCAGGAAAAGTTGGTAGTATAATCAAGAAAATGTCAAAAAATCATCAGGTAATTTCAATAACACACCTAGCTCAAATTGCTTCAAAAGCAGATCATCATTACAAAGTACATAAAATAACTACAAATAATTCAACGGTAACAGCTATCGACCAACTTAACAACGAGGGCAGGGTAGAAGAGTTAGCCAAAATACTAAGTAATGAAAAGGTAAGTGCAAATGCCTTAATTACTGCAAGGGAGATGTTGGAAGAGGGCTTTTAATTCAATGATATGGCTATGTCGATTTGGACTTAGGATGCTGAAAATATGTTGTAAAAACCCTCTTAGATGGAAATTGTATTAAAGATGCTTCCATGTATAATACATCAGGCGCACTAAGGACGGATACAGATGAAATACCTAATTATACTTCCCCGTATCTGGTCTGTAAATTACCCATTTTTTGTCAAATCCCAACTCGTGTGATTTATAGGTTTGTTTTTTATCTGACACAACCAAAAATCGGAATGTACGAAAGGGATGCTCACCGTCCATTAACAACGAACGGAATTCTTCAAAGGGTAAGATAAATTCGTTCTGGCTGTTGATATCAAGTTTCAGTGGCAAACTATTTAAGCTGATTAACGATTGTAACGAGTAATAATTAAACTCTCTTTTAGATGAGATTAATTCAACTTTTACATCTTTCAAAATCATCTCCTTTATTGCCGTTACATTTATTAAAATAGCATTGATTTTGCGCTGGTGTTTTTTAATTTTAATCCCAATAATTAGTTCGGGAAACCGCTGTACTGATAGTAAATAATATCGTGTTTGCTTTTTTCTGTAATTATACACAGTTATTGCCATTATTATAACTATTGCAATTATTATGTAAGTTACTGTGCTTTCCATAAGTTGGCAAAGATATGGGTTTTGAGTTAGGAGTTTAGAGTTTGGAGTTTAGAGTTTGGAGTTTAGAGTTTGGAGTTAGGAGTTTAGAGTAGTTGATAGACTTAGGAGTTAACAGGTTCAATCCTTCAGAATCCATGCCTCGCTGTATTCGAAAGGGAGTTGCTGTTTTGCAAAAAGTGCTTCTTTTAAAGTGTTGAACTTATCCAGATAAACCCTGTACTTACCATTTTTTACGAGAATATCACAATTTTTAAAGTTGTTTTCTTTAATTTTCCGGCGTGCTTCCCTTGCGGCATGCATATTATTATGGCTGCCAAATATTAAATAATATGCACTCAACTTATTTGTAGCAATTATGGCGGCTGACGGATCATTGTCATAATTTCCTTTATCACAAATATCGGGTCGTTTAAGTTTATCTGTTCGCTGGCCAAACCAAAGTGATACATAATTTTCGCTTATTCCTATTCCTGCACACATCCACTTCTTATTTGAATACTCATCATTTGTAAAAATCATGTTGAGCACTTCTCTTGAGTCAGACCAAAGATTAATAATGGTATCTATATTGAAATCTTCTTCAAAAAATGTTACTAATTCGTAACCACGGTATGTGTAAGGCGTTAACTCTTTTGGTTTATCCCACATGCAGCCGGGATCGTGCAGATATTTATTATAACAACAGGGTGTCCATTTTCCGTTATCCGACCAGCTCGAAAGATTGCAAATACTTGTGTCGGGATTGTTATGCTGCAGGTCGTTAACATGAAGTTTGGCGACATATGATAGTGAGGCCGAAAGCTGTAATATTGGTTTTTCGTAGTCAGCTCTTAATAAGTTAATCATGTTAAAAAGATTCTCTTCCTGTTTATTAATACAGAAATCGTTCGGAATTTCTTTTTGACCTATAACTAATATAGGCGAAGCCAACAAAAAATATAATGATAGCAATATTACTGAAATAGCCGGATATCTCATTATGACTTTTACCTTAAAAATATTATGTAAAATTACAAAAAACAAAGGAGAGAGTGACTAAAAATTACTATTATCGGAAATCAGTGACCATGAAAAAGTTTCAATATTTTTTTTAACCATTACATTGTATGCGTCAATTATTATTTTGATGATTGGATGACGGGGGTTAAAAGGCACATCATTAATACTTGATAACGGCAATATCATAGCAGAGGTAGAGGTTATAAAAGCAGCATCAAATAATGGTAACGAACTTTGGCTGATATTTCCTTCTTTACATTCAATTTTTACTTTTTTGGTTATTTCAATAGCCTTTAACCTGGTAATACCTGGCAATACTGCACACAGGGATGGGGTTACGATTCTGTTTTCAGTAACAAAAAACACATTCGACCTGCTCCCTTCAGTAATTAAATCGTTGTTATTGATTAGTAGTGCCTCATAATTAACGCTTTGCGAAATAAGATTGGTAACTTTTTCGCGTAATCCGGGATTAAAAACTTTAATGTTAGGGTTAACCCTCAGGGCTCGAAAAGTTGTAAGTGAGGCACCATTTTGATACATTTCGTGTGTAGGATAAAAATACGGGGTAACCCATGCATAAAATTGAGTTTCGCCGCTATCGGTATAGCTAATTTGAAAGCGTATATTGCCATATTCAAGCTTGTTTGTTTCTATCAGGGTCTTAATTCTGAGATGCAGGCTACTATTAGAAATGGCAGTGCTATATCCTAATAGCCCGACTGAATTATAGAATCTCTCAATATGTTCAGTTAAAAAAAGCGGCACCCCGTTTATTACCCTTAAAACTTCGTAAATTACTATGCCACTGTTAATTTTTTCAGAAACAAAATCGCAGACACCTACTATGTTTGAATTATGTATAAAGTGAGTTAATAAGCTGCTTTCTTGTTTCATCTGTTATTAATTTGTTTTTTAAAGGTCAGATGGAATACGCCATGATGAAGTTTAATATTATCTTCTGTTAGTCTTTTCCGATCATGGCTATTTCATGTTCCTTTTTCATGTTCAATACCAATAACAGCATCATTTTTGTATCCCTGTCTTAACTGTCAAGCTCTCATTATGACATGTATTTCCGTTGCTTCTTGAAGCTTTACAATGGAACCCTCCGCATATTACTTATCATTGCGCGATTTGAAATAATCATCAAGAATATTCCTGGCTTCATCGTACATTTCGGATGTAACAAATAACCTAACTGCATCTTCCGGCGACCCGTCGGCCCAGCCTGCTTGTACACTTGCCGATAGAGTATCCCGCCGCATAACTCCAATACCGTTTTCTTCCAGTATCTCAACAAGATATAAGCTTTCGACACGCGAACCTGTATAAATTAATTTCAAATCATCTGCCATGGTATTAACTTTTATGTGTTGTAAATTTTATGATAAAGATAATGAATTATCTGCTAAGTTTAATAATCGCAAGTACCATAATGGCGGCGCTTAATAATTGTACCGGCGATAATACGCTATCGTTGAAGATATAATCGAATAATATAGCCGATACCGGAAACAGTAACTCGCTTATTGTCGCGGCAATTGCCTTAACACGTCGTAGTCCGTAGTAATAAATAAATATTGCGCCTGAGCCTGTTGTTATTCCTATAATTATAAAAAATAACCA
This sequence comes from Bacteroidota bacterium, assembly GCA_014382445.1. Classification (GTDB taxonomy): domain Bacteria; phylum Bacteroidota; class Bacteroidia; order Bacteroidales; family F082. The sequence continues at coordinate 62,596 of JACNJS010000010.1, read as the reverse complement.
ATTTATTTCAGTAGTTAATTCAAACTGAGAAATTTTGCCGGTAACTAAAACGGTTATCAGTAATAACAGGCTTGTAAACCCATATCTGTAAAAGGTAGCTGTTATAAAATTGTGATTGAGCAATATTTTTTTTGAAAATACTGTTGAACTGCCAAACGAGAAAGCGGCAAGCAGTGCAAATAATGCAGCTTGTATTGTATTGTCATCCATGGAAACACTGGGTAGTGATATGCCGAATGTTAGAAAATAGCTTGAAATTATGGCCAGTGTTGCCCATATAACGAAATGCTTTTTAATTTTTTCTTTTAACAATATACCGGCCAGTAAGATAGCAAAAATTGGTTGAAGTTTTTGTAACAGAACCACAACCGATAGTTGATGAAAGTTAACAAGAAAAAGCGCCTTCACAATTGCTATTGTGCCGAGTGCCCCCCCAAACAATGCCACCATGAAAAATAGTATGAAATCCTGTTTCATAAATATTGCCAGATTGCTGTATTGCTTAAACAGGAACAGGTTCATCAGCAAAAAAGGAATTGCATGAAGTACAAAAACCACCCAAACTACATCAAGGTTATAAAGGCGGGGAGTTAGTACAACCCCATCGAAGCCCCACATAATTGCAGAAATGCTTATGGCGATTGTTCCAATTACTAACGGATTTTTCCTAATTTGCATAGTATATTACAGTCATTTTTCAGGTGGGCAAAATTAATTAAATAATCGGGATGGCTGTTAGTTTTTGGGGGATCTCTCTCCGCTTCTGGAGGATTAATGTGACAGGGTACTCTCAACACAACCTCCCAATAATTTCCATTAGTTCATTTCTATTTATGGGCTTTGAGATATAATCATTACAACCGGCCTCAATTGCTTTTTCACGATCACCGGCGAGGGCAAATGCAGTTTGGGCAATGATGATCACATCCTTGTTAAACTTGCGAATTTCCCTTGTGGCTTCATAACCTCCCATAATTGGCATTTTAATGTCCATTAATATCAACTCAACATCCGGGTTATTACGGCAAAGGTTAACAGCTTCTTTTCCTGTTTTTGCATGATATGTATGACTGCTTAGTGTTTTTAAAATTATTGTAAGATACGTGTCGGCTACATCTTCATCCTCGGCAATAATAATGTTAAGTTTTTTTGCCGGTATACCAGTTGTTGATTCTACTTTAGGTAATTGAGTGATTGTTGCTGTTTTTCCTGTTCTGTAAGGAATTGTAAAATAAAACTGTGAGCCTCCCGGCTTGCCGTCAGGCAGGTCACCTTCAGCTGATTCCATCCAAATTTTACCGCCCAACATTTCAACATAGGCACTTGTAATTGATAAGCCTAATCCTGCTCCCTCATAAACTTTAGCGTCTTCGATATCGGCCTGAACAAACCTTTCAAAAACTGCCTTTTGCCTATCTTTGGGTATACCTATGCCGGTATCTGCTACATAAAACTCAAGGAATTCACCCTTTTTAACATATCCAAAATCAATACTTCCTTCATGGGTATATTTTATGGCATTTTTTACCAGGTTTGTAAGTATTGCATATAGTTTCTCACGGTCGGTTTTTATTATTGCTTCTGATGACGGTAAGCCGTTTTTAAACGAAAGCTTAAGTCCGTTGTTTTCAGCCTCAGGGAAAAAGAACGTATGCATATATTCGATTTGTTTATTTATATCACACTCCGAAATTGAGACTTCCATTTGTCCGGCTTCGATCTTTGAGATATCAATCAAATCGTTGATAATGTTAAGCATTCGTTTACCGCTTTTTTCAATTATGCTTACGTATTGTTGTAGCTGTTCTATTGTCAGATCAGGGAGTTTTAACAAACTTGCGAAACCAAGAATACCATTCATCGGTGTACGTATTTCGTGGCTCATATTAGCCAGGAAAGCTGATTTTAACCTGTCGGATTCTTCTGCTTTATTTAGCGCATCGATTAAAGCCTGTTCGGCTTTTTTCTTATCGATCGATATACTTATCTGGTCGGCGATAAATTCGAGTAATTCCATATCCGATTCATCGTAAGCATGCTCATCTGTATAACTTTGAACAGCCAACACGCCAGTTACCTTACCTTCAATTTTAAGTGGCACGCCAAGCCATATTGCTGAAGATGCTCCGATAGATTCAACCTCTCCGGTTTTCTCTAATTCTTTCAATCTTTCATTAGTGCCAAGTAATGATTTTTGAGTTTTTATAACGTAGTATGTCAATGTTTTACCCGCAGGAAAAATAGTAATTTCATCTTTTTCGTCTATATGGAATGGCAATGAAATTGTATTGGTGCTTTGGTCGTAAAGGGCAATATAAAAATTAGTTGTATCGATGATAGTTCCCAGTTCATCCCTGATTAATTTAATTAAATGCTCAAGATCATCGGCTTCTAAAACTGCATTAGAGATTTGGTATAACACCTTTTGTATTTGTTCGGCCCTTTTACGTTTTGTGATGTCGTGGTTAATTGATAATGTAGCTTTTTCACCCATATAATCAATAGTAGTTACAATTACATCTGTCCAATATTCAGTGCCGTCCTTCATTCTTTTTTTCTCCGATGTAGTAAAAATTTCTCCCTCCCTCAGCCTTTCCTCCCAGTTCACTGTATCAATTTCGCCGGTACCATTAATAAGAAGATCATTAATGATATTCATCTGTAGTAGTTCGGTTCTTGAATAACCTGTTTGTCGAATTGCTGCTGAATTAACTTCCAGTATTTTGCCTGAGTTTGCACCGCCGAGTATTGTAACAAATACGGCATCACCAAGGTCATTAAACAGACGTTTAAACCGTTCCTCACTTTCCTTAAGTTTATCTTCGGTCTGTTTATGTTCTGTAATGTTGAAGAGCAGCCCCTCAATCCTTAATGGCTTTCCATGTTTATCTTTTAACAAACGGGAATTTGCCCTGAGAATAATCTTTTCTCCATCTGCTTTTTTTGCATTTATTATGTAATTCTTAACAAAATCGTTTTTTGTCAATTCCTGTATGTATTCTTTCCTGTCTTCCGGTTTTTGCCAAAAATCAGGTATCATGATTCCTACATGATTTTTATTTGGATCAAGCCCTAAAATATGAGCGAATTCATCATTGTAATCCAGTAGTTTTCCCTCAAGACTTGCACTTGCGAATCCTTCCATCAGGTTCTGGATAATATTGTGTAAACCTTCTTTGTTATTTTTTAGTGCATATTCTGTCTTCTTTTGTTCAATTAAAGATTTCTCCAATTCGGCAATTTTGTCTCTTAATCGGTTTAGTTCTTTTTCGAGGTGTTCTTTAGTGTCGCTTGTATTCATTTTTTTAAGTTTCAAGTTTCATTTTTAAGAAATTCGTTAATTATGATTGCCATCGAATAAGGCTCTTCAACAAACGAACAATCTGCCGACCAAATCCTTAAGCTGTTATCATTTTCTTTTGCTTTTTCGAAAAATAATTCCAAAAAAGCAAATTTACATTAATTTAAGTAAACAGGTTGTCATGTAGGGAAGCTTTCCACCGTCTGGCGGATTGCGACGAGACATCTCCCAGGGACATTTCATTTTGTTGGGTTATGTAATTAGGTGGGTTGTTTTTAGGGGATATCTCTCCGCCTCTGGCGGTTACCAATGACAACTTATGCGAACATATTGTATATTAGATAATTATCAAGTACATTTTGAATGTAGAATAGTTAATGAAAAATTATGAGAAAACCATCATCAGATTTAACGGATTTAGCAGATTAGTTTTTCGAAATGCGAAAAACGAAAATCCGTTTAATCCGTTTAATCCGATGATAAAACAAGATTCATGATTTTTGAGATTTGGAATTTTTGTCATTACACTATGTGCGCCTCTTTTTCCGGGGGTGTTGGGTATGACAGGGGGGTCTCAAACCAACCTGCCAATCATCTCCATAAGCTCATCTTTATCTATTGGTTTTGAAATATAATCATTACAACCGGCATCAATTGATTTTTCGCGGTCACCGGCTAAAGCATATGCAGTTTGTGCTATTATGATTACATCTTTATTAAACTCCCGTATTTTTCGTGTGACCTCATGTCCGCTCATTATGGGCATTTTAATATCCATTAATATCAAATCTATGTCGGGATTTTTTTTAGTTAGTTCTAAGGTTTCCAATCCTGTTTTTGCATGCAAAATTTCTGAGCTTATATCGTTTAGAATAATACTTAGGAATCTATCAGCAACTTCCTCATCTTCGGCAATAAGTATTTTAAGATTACTAACGCTGTCGGCCAACTCCTCAGGTGATACTTCATTTTCACTTTCGATTAACTCTTGTGTATCCGAAATATAGGGGATAGTAAAATAAAACTGCGATCCCTCGTTTTCAACCGATTCAACCCGAATATTTCCACCCAGCATTTCGGCATATGCTAATGAAATTGATAGCCCCAATCCTGAGCCTTCATAAACTTTAACCTCTTCAATATCAGCCTGAACAAAGCGATCAAAAATAGCCACCTGCCTATCCTTTGGTATTCCTATACCGGTATCTTTCACGTAAAATTCAAGATGAGTTCCCTTTTTCTCATATCCAAAATCTATGCTCCCTTCGTGGCTGTATTTAATTGCATTTTTAATTAGGTTGGTAAGTATTCCCGTTAGTTTTTGTTGGTCGGTATTTATAGCAATATCTTTTGACAATAAAGGAGTACTATAATTAAATTTCATTCCCTTTCCTTCAACTTCGGGTTTGAAAAAGTCATAGAGATTTTTTAATTCATCGTTTACATTAATTGTGGAAATATTTACCTTCACCTGACCTGTTTCCAACATTGAAATGTCCATCAGGTCGTTAACGGTACTCAGCATCCGATTGCCGCTGATCATAATTATATCAATATACGATTCCTGTTCCTCACCTGTAAGTGTTGGGTCTTTAAGCAAGCTTGTAAAACCGAATATGCCATTCATTGGTGTTCGTATTTCATGACTGATATTCTGTAAAAATGCAGTTTTCAGCCTGTCGGATTCAGTGGCTTTGTGGAGAGCTTCCCTTAGTTCGTCCTGTGCTTTTTTACGGTGAATCGACAAGCTGATCTGGTCGGATACAAACTCAAGCATTTTCATATCGGATTCATTATAAGCATTTTCGTCAGTATAACTTTGAACCACAAGTACGCCTGTTACTTTACCTCCAAATTTAAGAGGTACACCAAGCCATATTTCTGAAGCTGGTCCAAAAATTTTAACATATCCTGCTGCTACCATCTCCTGAACTTTGGCTTTGTTAGCCAGTAATGATTTTTGAGTTTGAATAATATAATTTGAAAATTTATTAGCTGCAGGAAAAGAACTAAGATTTTCCATTTCATCCACTATTAATGGTAATGAAAACATATCCGTTTGAGGATCATAAAGGGCAATATAAAAATTAGTTGCATCGATGATAGTTCCCAATTCTTCCTGAATCATGCCAATTAATTGTTCAAGATTATCAGTTATGATTGCTGCATTAGAGATATTATATAATACCTTTTGGATTTTTTCGGTACGTTTACGATCGGTGATATCTCTCCATGAAGAAATAGAATATAGAATTTCACCCTTGTCGTTCCTAACAGCATCAACTTTAAGGCTAACGTCGATTAAGCTGCCGTCTTTTCTTTTTATGATTAATTCCTTATCGTTAACTTCACCTTTTTCAACAAACTCCTGAAATGTTTTTTTTACATCGTCAATACATTCGTCAGTGTACAGATTAAATATTTGCGAGCCGATAATTTCTTCTCGGGTATAGCCTGTATTGTTTAACAATGTATCGTTGCATAAAAGGATGGTTGCATCATCAGGTGAAACTGATACATACATATCGGGTGAGTTATTATATAGCACGCGGAATTTTGTTTCGCTTAGTGTTAAAGCTTCATTTTTACGTTTCAACTCACACCGGTGATATGCACTCGATAGTACTGATGGCAAACGAAGCAAATAATTATCGTGTTTAACAATATAATCATCTGCCCCTATTTTAAGTGCCTCAACAGCGGTTTCTTCATCTCCTTGTCCCGTAACTATTACAATGGCAACCGACAGTTTGCTTTCTACACGTATATATTTTGTTAGTTCAAGAGCATTTAGTCCTACCAAACGGTAATCAAGTAATAACACATCATAATCACATGATGTACCATTATTTTTAAACAAAAGCTCCAACGCTTTTTCGCCAGTTGTAACAATTGTTAGATGAATATGTGGTGCATATTTTTTTAAATAATGCCTTGTTAAATCTATATCGCCCTGGTTATGCTCAACATACATAACCGAGAGATGGTTACTATGTGCTAAGGTGTATTTTATTGTATATTCAATTTGATCAGGAATTTGCTTGTGAAATCCGGGCTTTTTCGAAATATAATCATTAGCACCGGTTTTAAGTGCTGCAAGTGCAATTTCTTCCGAGCCTTGCCCGGTTAATATTATTATTGGGGTTTGGCAATTATGCGCCCTCAGTTCGCTTAGTAAGTCCATACCATTGCCGTCGGGTAGTTTTAAATCGAAAATAGCAACATCAAAAATGGTACTGCCCTGCATTAGTTTTTTGGCTTCTTTCAAGCGACTTACAACAGTGAGTTCTATATCAGGCCAGCGATTTTTTATTTCCCAGCTAACGAGGTTTGCATCCGAGGGATTATCTTCGAGTAGTAGTGCTTTTTTCATTCGATTAAATGTTTTAAATTAGTGGCTCGTTTATTGCATTCCAATAAAGTTCAATTTGAGAAGCTACCTCAACAAATTTATCAAAATTTATAGGTTTAATAATATATGAATTAGCCCCGAGTTTATACGCTCTTTCAATGTCTTTATTGTCAGTTGAGGAAGTAAGCACAACAACCGGAATTGTGCCGTATTTGGGATGGGTTTTAAGTATCGTAAGAACTTCCAAGCCATCAATTTTTGGCAGGTTTAAATCGAGTAATATTACTAAAGGAATCTGCTCACCGGTATCCCACCTGTCGATAAAATTTACTGCTTCCTCACCATCACGAGCAACATGGATTGAGTTTGTTAGATTACGCTTTTTAAAGGCACGCAAGGTCAAATCCACATCAATAGGATTGTCTTCTACGAGGAGGATTGGGGGATTTTTGTAATTATTTGACATTTTTTAGATTTAATAGTTTTTATTGCGATTAAATTTTTTGTAACTAATCAGTATGTGATAATATATTTTATTGTACTCAATGTGGTTGATAGAAATTATTTAACCGCAAAGTTCGCAAAGCAAACCGCAAAGTTCGCAAAGAAATCATTTTCAACTGCATAGCGTTCATTGCGTAAAACTTAGCGTTCATTGCGGTAAAATTTATTTGTGAATTACAATAAGCTCAATACTTTAAAAACATGGATTAGTTACAATTTTTTTAGCGGAAGTGTGCTATAATTTATTTACAACTCTTCTTATGCCATTTTTTATTAATGTTACGTTAAAATTAATCAGCATTCCTAATTTACAATTTGAAAGCTTTAAATAAGTTAATATCTGAGCTAGATGGATATCATTTAATGCTTCAACAGACTTAACTTCTATAATTACTTTATTTTCAACTAATAGGTCAACTCTATAACCAATTTCCAGTTTTACCTCATTGTAAATTAAAGGGAGAGGTTTTTGTTTAACAACAGACAGTCCTCTTTGTTGAAGTTCATAATAAAGACATTCTTCGTAAGCACTCTCTAATAATCCGGGACCTAATTCCTTATGTATTTTTAGAGCGCAATCGACAATTATTTTAGATATTTCGTTTTCAGTCATGGATATTGTTTTTTCATTATACTCTCAGCTGAAATGCTTTTAACCGCAAAGTTTCGCAATGTGTATTTTTCTTTGCGTACTCTGCGTTTAGATTTTATTTTAACCGCAAAGGTCGCTAAGTTTTTCGCAAAGGTCGCACTGTGCATTTTTCTTTGCGTACTCTGCGTTTAGATTTTATTTTAACCGCAAAGGTCGCCAAGTTTTTCGCAAAGGTCGCAATGCGTATTTTTCTTTGCGTTTAAGTTTTTTTAATCTCCAAATAAAAACTAGCTCCTTTCCCGACTTCGCTTTCAGCCCAAATTTTTCCATTCATCCTGTGCATAGCTTTACTTACCATTGCCAGGCCTATGCCGGTACCTTCGTATTCTTCGGCGAGGTGTAAACGCTGGAAAATTTTATATATCCTGTCGTGGTATTTCATGTCGAAACCTATTCCATTGTCTTTTACAAAGATAAGCCAATTATTATCACTTTCGCTGCCACCTATTTCAATTTGAGCACTTCTGTGTGGCGAAGTGAATTTAATGGCATTATCGAGCAGGTTTCGCATTACTAAATTCATACCGTCTTTATCGGCAGAAGGCATAAATGTATCAGGGAAAGTGAATTTAAACTCAACATTTTTTGTGCCAATGGTTTTTGAAAAATACAGCAGAAGGTTGTCGATTAAAGCTTTAAAGTTTACTTTTTCAATTTGATAAGCTTGTCGCTCCATGCGTGAATAGGCCAGCAAATCTTCGATAAGCAGGTTCATTTGCTGGGTGCTTTTGCGAATGTTTTCTAAAAATCCGCGTGCTTCCTGATTTAATTCCTCATAGTAACTTTCGAGCAATAGCTGGCTGTACCCGTCGATACCGCGTAACGGAGCTTTTAAATCGTGCGATACTGAATATGTAAAGGCTTCGAGTTCATCATTTATTGCTACAAGTTGCTGGTTGGATTTTTCCAGCTTTACCGACTGATTATTCATGTCATCTACTAAATTCAACAAAGCATTTTGGGATTTTGCCAACGATTCGGTGCGCTTTTTAACTATTTCTTCTAAATGGTTTCGATGTTTTTCGAGTTCCTCTTCGACATTTTTACGATCGGTGATATCGATAAATGAAACGAAAACGATTTTGAGCGTATCCAAATGATCCGGATGAACAGCCAGGTAAAGTATTAGTTGCCTTTTATCACCTTGGGGGCTAACAATTGATATTTCACTTTCAAACTGACTTTTACCTTCGGCAAGAGCTATCTGTTCATCTCGAAATACCGGCCAAGATTCTTCATTAAACCAATTCGGCAAAGTTAGAAGAAGTTCTTCTTTTGATGTTGTTACCCAAAACTCAAGGTTTTTTTGATTTATTTCGGACACCTTAACTAAAGAAGCGATGTGCTTAACTTCATCTATATTTTCATGAAAATAGACTGAGAAATCATTTACTCCTTTTTCTTTTAGTTTATTAAAATATTTTTTTACTTCTGAGAAGTCCTCCACCCATATAGGAACGGCAGCGTAATCGAACAATGCTTTAGAATAAGCCTCTCTTTCAAGTAGAATCTTTTCAGCTTTTTTGCGCTCGGAGATGTCCAATATAATTGCGACCAATAAATCTTTTTTTTCATCTTTCAGTAGTTGCAAATGAACTTCCACATCGTAAAGTGATTGATCTTTTCGCTTGTGTACGGTTTCAAAAATAATTTTTTCTTTTTCACCATTGCGCAAAGGAGTTATCAATTTTTCAAATGATTCAAGTGTAAATTCTGGTTTAATATTGAGGGGAGTCATTTTTTGAAGTTCCTCCGTTGTATAACCCAGATTTTGTTGTGCGGCAGAATTCACCTGAGTAAATTTCAAAGTTGCTGCATCGAACAAACATATTTCGTTCAATGTGTCTTCGAAGATGCGGCTGAAACGAGTGATTTGTTCTTCAGCCTGCTTGCGTTCGGTAATGTCTTCTCCAATTGAAATTAACAGATGTTTATCACTGTCTGTATCTTCATAAAATCCTGAAGACTGCCATGAAATCATTCTGCCTTCGCCTGTTTTGGTTAAAATTTGATTTATATAAGAATGAGAAGAAGTTCCCCATGCATCTTTCCAAACTTGATCCATTTCGCTTAATAACTCATTCGGAAAAAAAAATTCAAACCAATCTTTTCCAATCATCTCCGCTTTAGTATATCCAGTAATATTTTCTGCTCCTTTATTAAAAAGTTTTATAAAATGATTTTTGTCGAGACCGATAATTATGGCATTGCTTGTTTCAAAAATTTTTTCAGAGAATTCTTTTTCACTCATTAAAGCTTCTTCTGATCGTTTGCGTTCGGTAATGTCTTCTGCAATCGACCAAATAAATTTTTCCCCATCTCGCTCAATTATCAATCCACTTATCACAACAGGGACAAGATGATTGTCTTTATAAATATATTCTTTTTCATAAGGGCCATACCTCCCGGTTTCTTCCAAACTTTTTATCTGAAACGCTTCTTGTGCCGAATATTTCTCAGGAGTGATATCCTGATAGTTTAGTTTTAAAGTTTCTTCAATTGTTCGACCAATAATTTTTGCATATGCAGGGTTAATATCAACAAAGGAACCATCCATTTTGCAAAGTGCAAGCCCAATGGGAGAAGTATTGAATAACAATCGATTGTATTCTTCACTTTTTTGCAGTACTACTTTTTGAGTTTCCTTTTCTTTAAAAACTTCATCGTATTTCTGGCGAAAGGTAAGTGAGTAGAAAATATCTTTGTAAGAACCGGTTGAAAAATCTTTTTTTATGATGTCCTTATCTAAATATAGGAGATAGAATGTGAACAATCCTGAATATATTAATGTGGCAGAAATTTTCGAAAACAAACCCGTAACTAAAACGCTTTGAAATTGATCTGTTCCTGCGAAAGCACCAAAAGAAAAAAATAGTGAATCGATACTGACTACCAGTACCATCGAAAGAAGGATCTTTAATAAAAGAGAAGAAACGTAGCGTGATATTTTTTCATAAATTATGATAATAATGAAGGCGTCGATAAAAAGGATCAGCGTTCCAACTATTAGTATCCTGGCATTCTGTGTAAAAAATTCTTTTGGCAGATCATAAATGTTTTTAACACCTTCTCCTTCTATTGCCCAGCCAAAAACAACTTGCAGCAATGTTAAAGCAAGATTGGCTGCAAGTAAAGCATAAATTACTTTTCGTGCCTCCAAAGCATCTTCCCTGATATAAACAATTAGTATGGCAAAAAGACTTCCTGTAAATAACACCATCGACCCCGGCGAAACTAATACGCCGGGCATAATTTCGATGTAAAGAGAACTACTAAGAAACACCTGCATATACTGAAACACTCCCAATGCTGCAAACAACAACCCAAGGCCAAAAATTGTTCGAAGCCGGAACAATGATAATAGCAGTATGGCTACAATTAAACATTGTAATAACAGTATTAAAATTTGCCCGTATGCTATATTATCAATCATGCTCTCCATTTTTTTTATCTTTCAAATTTATATGGTGTGGTTTCTTAATTAGTTAAATCAGTGAGGCTTTGATTCCAGGAACGATAGTGAACTGTAATTAATTAGCCGAACTGATCCTGAGCAAAGGCGAAGGATCTCTTGGGTCATATTCCCCGCCCCTTGGGGCGTATTAAAAAAAAATCCTTTGCAGATACTTCGTCCGCTTGCGGCTAGGATGTTCATTTATCTATCCATGACTTAAATATACAAATATTAGTTGAAAATATATCTTACACCGAACTGCATTTGCCATTTCGATTTAATTGAAACATCCTGAATATAACTTTCCTTAAGGTTTTCATCAAAACTAAAATACGGAACACCCTCATTGTTAACACCCTGAATGGTAATTGGCGTTGTGGTTCGAGCGAGTTTATAAACCCCCCAATTTGAGTTTAATAAGTTTCCGAAATTTATTATATCGAACGATAACTGAATAATATTTGTTTTATCACCAATTTTAAATTTAAAGTCGTGCATGTATTTGATATCAATTTGAGTAAACCATGGAAGGGTAGCTCCATTACGTTCGGCATATTCTCCTTTTCTGTTTTTTAAATATCTATCCTGATCAATAAATGATGATAGTGCCGCCCACTGGTAGGATGCATTAGCTGCTGAATGACCCACACCATATTCGTCAATAGTGCCAAAGTGAATATCACTGCTATTTTCAGGGACATAAAGCAAATCGTTGTTCATTATAGCATCCTGATTAAGATCGCCGGCGTAAACAAATGAATAGCGATGACCTTGCCCGCTTTCAAAGAAAAAACCAAGGGTTGATGACATGAAACTGTAATCGATTGAATAATATGCCGAAGTAATAAATCTATGCCTTAATCCGTATCGCGACCACGATAACATTGGGTTATTTGGATTACCTACTACAGGGTTACGTTGAAATGCATCGGCAGCGATTTCGGCGGGAATAGATGTGTAATCTTTTGAAGTCATATAAGTGTATGCTGCATTGAAATAAAGGCCAACATTGAAAGTTTTAACCACTTTCCCGGTTAAGGAATGTTGGAAGCCTTCATTTGTATTGTCGAGAATTATTGTCCCTGCATCAAGAAATCCGATAGCATCAGGGCTGGATGAATAAATATTTGATTCGTTGAATCCTGTAAAGATTTGCCTGTTGTCGCCGGTTCCGGTTAATTGGCCCGTGGGTGGAGCCATATTATAGTTTCGGTGTACAACACCGTTTATATCTTTCCCAAATATTCCTTCAATGCCAAATATCCAATTGCTTCGGGTTTTCCAGTCAACTGCAACATTAGTTTTCCAAATCTGGGGGAAACTAAAATCCTGGGCGGTACCGTTAACCTGGAAGGTATAGCCCGGATAAATTCCAGAGTTTGATGCCTGGTTTCCAAGCCAAACAAATGGTATACGACCTGAAAAAATACCTGTTCCACCGCGAAGTTGCAGTGTGCTGTTACTTAGTATATCCCAATTAAAACCTATACGTGGAGACCATAAAGGGTTATTATTCGGCCATCGGGCAGGATCAACTTTTGCGGGATTTCCTTGTTCATCTACCCAACCTTCAAAATTAACAACTTCGTCAACGGCAGCAGTAACAGGAATACTAGCTAAATAAACCGGCATATCCATTCTTAACCCAAACGAAAGATTTAATTTAGGGTTAACCTGATATTCATCCTGAAGGTAAATTGCCAGCTGAGCTACATCCACATACGACCACCTATAAGACTTTGTTGTGGATTCAAGTACCTGATTATTGAAATCTATGTCAACATTGGGGTTATAATCAGGGTCGCCTATTTTTTTGTTATTCAGGAAGTCGTTGACCGAGAAGAACATATCCCATGGATAATAGAAAAGGTTAAAACAGTTTTCAAAATAAAACCGTTCAACATTTAGCCCACCGGTAATTGTATGTTTGTCGGCAAAATAAGTAATATCATTGGTAAATTGGTAAACATCCTGATTTAGCACATTGTTTGTTGAGAACATTTCGGAACCAAAAGTGATTGCAATGTTTCCGTTAACATCGAAAATATCTACCACGGGGAATGGTGTTGATTTAGGTACACGGGTATCCCTGAAAGATGTATATCCGGCCATCATTTTATTCGACCACTTGTTATTATAATTTGAAGTCCATTCGGCCATAATCGAATTAATTTTATTGAATATCGTGTACGATGAATTTTCGAAGGGCATGCGGTAGGATGTAGGGCCACGACCGAGAACAGCTTCAGGGTGTGGCAGTTCTTCTTTCCATGCATCCAACATATTGTACCTGATAGAAACGCGCTGGTTAGGTGAAATATTCCAGGAAAGTTTTGCCAATACTTTATCGTTGGATTTTTTATGATTATAACCCTGAAATGCACCCGGATCGTATCCCCAATAGTCCCTCAACCTTGCCTGAATAGCAATAAGATCAGCTTCGTAAACAGATGTAACATTAGCTTGTCCGGCATTTTCTCCGTTATCAGCTATCCAACCATGTGCCAGTTCATTTCTTCTTTCAGTTTCTGCACTAACAAAGAAAAACAAACTATTTTTGACTATGGGGCCACCAACGGTAAAGCCAAACTGGTTATCATTAAAATCATTATTTGGGGAATCAGTAGAACCAACCTTTTTCCCAATGAGCTTTTCATTTTTTAAATAATAATAAACAGACGCTTTAAAGTTGTTTGTTCCTGATTTGGTAACCGCATTAACACCGGCACCGGTAAATCCTCCCTGACGCACATCAAAAGGAGCTAATGATACCTGAATCTGCTCAATCGCATCAAGCGAAACGGGCTGTGCATCTGTTTGTCCTCCGGGAGTGGCATAATCAAGTCCGAACGAATTATTGAAAATCGATCCATCGACAGAAAAGTTATTATAAAGATTATTCCTGCCTCCAAAACTATAACCGTCCGACTGTGGTGTTAACCTTGTAAGATCCTTTTGGCTTCTTTTAATCGTTGGCATGTTGATTATTTGTTTCTCACCTATATTTGTTGAAGCACCTTTTCTATCAGGGTCGAACAAAGCATCATTGTCGTCAGTAATTATTACTTCTTCCAGCGTTTTAGTACCTTCAATCAGTGTCATGTCAACTTTTGTTGTCTGGTTAAGTTCCAAGAATACATTTTCATGAACACCGGTTTGATAGCCCACAAAGCTGATAGTTACAGTGTAAGGCCCTCCGATTCGCATGTTTACGATTTTGTAGTACCCGTCGGATTGTGTAATGGCACCATACATTGTATTAGATGGTGTGTGTACTGTTACCACATTTGCAGGGTAAACCGATTTGCCATCTTTGTCAACAACCCTTCCTGATATAGAAGATGTTGTAACTCCTTGTGAATAAGCCCCAACTAACATCAAAGTTAGCATTACAAAAACGAGTGAAATTTTTATTTTCATGATGTTGAGTTATTTTAGTAAGAAATATTTAAAAAGTTATTTCTTCTTTAGTTTCTCAATTTCTTATTTTAGTTACTTCATTGCCTAGCGTACTTTGCTGTTTGATTTAACCGCAAGGGGTCGCAATGGTTTTTTTCTTTGCGTTCATTGCGTATCCTTCGCGTACTTTGCGGTTAACTTTTTTACCGCAAGGGTCTCTCTATCAACTATTTCCTTTTTTCAATTCATCGATTTCTTTTTTCAATTCTGCCATCCGTAATTCTCGACCTACAAATAGTTTATTTATTCGTTCGAGTTCTTTGTTTTTTTCTTCGATTTGTTGAGTTCGAACTTTAATTTTCTTTTCAAGGTCTGCATTTAGTATAACAATTTCCTTTTCAGCTTTTGTTAATTGCTTTATGTTAGTTTCTAATTTTTCAGAATGGGTAATTGATTCCTTGTACAATAACGCATTTTCAATTGTTAGTGCCGATTGAACTGAAAGCGTAATAAATAAATCGATTTCGTGTTTTGTAAATTCCCGAATAGTTTCAAATGTTCCTAATATTAAAACTCCAACTGCACGAGATTCAATCATTAATGGTATATATAAAAGAGTTTTGAAACTTCTTACTTTCAATATTTCCTTTTCTGCAGCAGTAAGCTCAGCTTTTTCCAAGTCAGGAATAGTATGGGGTTCAGCAGTTAGTATACATTTTAAAATATGTGGGTGATCTACTAAAGTAGCATATCTGAATTCTTCAGGAAAATCAGATGAAATTTGAGGTGTTGCAGCGCCCAGATAAAGTTTTTCACCTTGCACCAAGTATATAGCAGCACTATCTAAAGAAATCAATTGGGTAGAAAAATCGGTAATTGTTTGTAAGATTTTTTCCAATTCCTGCGTTCGAATGAGCGTTTGACTTACTTCCAGAAGAAAAGATAATTCTTTTATTCTTCTATCAAGGTCCTTATTTAATTGTTTAACTTCTTCATCTATTTTTTTTCGTTCCGATATATCACGAACTACCGACATTATCGCTTGTTGGTTTTGATAATTAAAAATAATTGAGATAATTTCAACAGGGAAAACGTCACCGTTCTTTTTGATCATTTTTGCCTCGAATACACTTCTCTTTTCACGACTAAGCTTTCTTCGATTTGCTTCAGCAGCTTCAAATTCAGCATCGGGTTTACTGCTGATATCAATCGCGGTAACGTTTAATAATTCCTCGCGGCTATAACCTAACATTTCACAAGCATAATGATTGACCTCAATAAAATTATTAAATCCTGATTCACTATAAGGATGAACAAACATTGCATCTGTACTAGAATTAAATAGGGTTTCGAAACGTTGTTGGCTTTCTTTTAATATGATTTCCATCTCTTTACGTTCCGAAATATCGGTCATAATATGGATAAAGTGCTCAATATTTCCTTCGGTATCATAAATGGGCGAGCATGAAACAATATACGTTGTCCCTTGCGCTTCAATGAGCATTTCGTTACTGAAAGGTTGATTTGAATTCAAAGCACTTACCAGCGGGCAGTCCATTGGAGGAGAATCACTCAGGTGAAATATGGTATGGCATTTTTTCCCAATCAGTTCCTCGCGTTGGGTTTTAAAAATTTTCAGAGTTGATTCATTAACATATTTGATTATGTGATTTTTATCAATTAATTGTGCCGGTGTTTCAAGTGTGTTGAAAATATTTTCCCAGTTGTAACTCGACTTTTGGAGTTCCAGACTGCGTAGTTCCACTTTTCTTTCGAGCTCTTTGTTTAAGTTAAGTAGAGAATCTTCAGCATCAATACGCTTATTATCGCTTTTTTTAATACGCCAATATGCAAATGCAACAACTCCCAGTCCGAATAACCATATTACAAAGTGTAATAAAAAGTGATTATGTAAATTTATGTTTGATAGCTGGTAAATCCGATCCAGAGGATATGAGATACTTATTCCTCCCCGTATTTCATTTAGCTTATACCCTTGTTTTGCATGACATGCCAAACAGCTATGTTCGGTTAGTAGCGGTTGCATATACCTGTAATATTTCATACCGTTTAGTGTATCTATACCGTAATACTCAGGTTCGCCATTTTCGAATGATTCAAGAGCTATTACCTCCCATGAATCAGGTGCGTTTTCGGGACGAATTGGATTTAAGCTTGTAATATGTCCGCGTACTTCGGTAAACTGCTCCTGTATTTCATGGATTTGCCTTGTCAGGTATGCTGGGTTAATTAGTGTTAGATTTAAATCAGAGTCAATACTTATATCGCGGTAAGGAATGTCAGAAAGGTATGGGTTTGGTTGGGTAGCACTGTCAATTTTTACATATACGCTACCATGCTCCGAAATCCAGCGTCTTAATATTAAATCTTTTTCAAAACCAACTTTAGTATAAATATATGCGCGGTTTAAGGCTTCACGGTTTAATAATTTTATGTTCCATAATAAAGAAGCAGCTATTAATAATGTCCATAAAATTGCACTATACATAGCATATTTGCGGATATTGAGCGGGTCTTTATGAGGTTTATTCATTATTTAACTTTTTTAAAAAATCAATGTACATTTTTAATACAAAAGACACTTTTTAATTGTGCTCGTAATATACAATTAATTTTAATATAACAGAAACCATGCTGTCCTGTCGAGGTAAGCTTTCCGCCTTTTGGCGGATTGCGTCGAGACATCTCCCGGGGACATTTCATCTTGTTAGGTTATGGAATTGAGGTGGGTTTTTTTAGGGGATATATCACGCTCCCTACGGTCGGTTACCAATGACAACTTATGCGAACATATTGTATATTAGATAATTATCAAGTACATTTTGAATGTAGAATAGTTAATGAAAAATTATGAGAAAACCATCATCAGATTTAACGGATTTAGCAGATTAGTTTTTCGCAATGCGAAAAACGAAAATTCGTTTAATCCGATAAATCCGATGATAAAACAAAATTCATGATTTTTGAGATTTGGAATTTTTGTCATCACACTATGTGCGCCCACTTTTCCGGGGGTGTTGGGTCTCGATATGACAGGGAAGTCTTAAACCAGCCTACCTATCATCTCCATAAGCTCATCCTTATCAATGGGTTTTGAAATATAATCATTGCAGCCGGCTTCAATAGCTTTTTCCCGGTCGCCTTCTAAAGCGTAGGCTGTTTGGGCAATGATAACAACATTTTTATTAAACTTACGTATTTGCCTCGTGGCCTCATAACCGCTCACAATAGGCATTTTGATGTCCATTAATATTAAATTAATGGTGGGATTATCGCGTACTATTGTAATAGTATCCAGTCCGGTTTTGGCATGAAGGATTTTCCTGCTTACATCTTTTAGAATTATTGACAGATATGCATCAGCAATCTCTTCATCTTCGGCAATAAGGATACTAAGTTTTTTTGAAGAAGCAGCCATTTCCGGTACCGAAACGATTTCATCATCAATGGTAGTTACATCCTTTTTATCAGTACTACAGGGTATCGTAAAATAAAACTTCGAACCTTTGCCTTCAACTGATTCGAGCCATATTTGCCCATCAAGCAGTTCAACATAAGCCTTGCAAATCGACAAACCTAATCCGGAGCCTTCAAAAACATGAACATCTTCAATATCAGCCTGAACGAAGCGCTCAAAAACGGCTTTTTGTCTGTTTTCGGGTATTCCTATTCCTGTATCGTTAACATAAAACTCAATGTACTCACCCTTTTTCTCATAACCAAAATCAATACTTCCTTTGTGGCTGTATTTTATTGCATTTTTAATAAGATTTGAAAGTATGGCATAGAATCTGTCGCGGTCGGTATTAATATTAACATCTTTATCGGGTAATGCTGTTTTGTAGGTAAATTGCATTCCCTTTTTTTCAACTTCAGACCTGAAAAATTTATAAAGGTTAAGTAATTCATTGTTTACGTTGGTTAACGACAAATATAATTTAACCTGACCGGTTTCTACCATCGAGATATCCATGATGTCGTTAATTGTATTCAGCATGCGATTGCCGCTTATTTCGATAATGTCAATATATTCTTGGCGTTGCTCACCTGTAAGGCCTGGTTCCTGCAGTAAAGAGGTGAACCCCAATATACCGTTCATTGGTGTGCGTATTTCATGACTAATATTTTGTAAAAATGCAGTTTTCAAACGGTCGGATTCGGTAGCTCTTACAAGCGCATCTTTTAGTTCCTGTTCGGCTTTTTTACGTTCAATTGAAAGGCTGACCTGGTATGAGATGATTTCCAGCACCTCCTTATCACTTTCGGTATATGCATTGGGGTTTGTATAACTCTGTAATACAAAGGCTCCGGTTATTTCACCTTTCATTTTTAGAGGCACACCCAGCCATATTTCCGAATCAAAACCCACCTTTTCAATCTTTCCTTCTTCTTCAAGTTTTTTAGCTGCGGCATCATCGATTAAAAGCGATTGCCCTTGTTTAATAACCAATCCGGTAAGTGTTTTTCCGGCAGGAAAAGTAGCAATATCATCCTTTTCATCTTCAAAGTAAGGCAGGTTAATACTATCGGTTTCTGCATCGTACAGTGCGACAAAAAAGTTTTTTGTATCCATTAATAGTCCCAATTCTTTCTGAATGATCTGCATGGTTTCTTTCAAATCCGTAGCAAATTGGGTTGCATTGGCTATATTCAGGATAACCTTTTGAATTTGCTCGGCTTTTGTTTGTTGGGTAACGTCAATAAAGCTTTCGATACCTCCAATAATTTCTCCATCCCGCGAACGTAACAAATCAAAAATTTTCAATGTATTTACCTCTGTTCCGTCCTTCGCTTTTATCAAACAACTTTTAAAAATGCCGGGTTTTTTAACCTCTTCATCAAACAAAGGGCAGCCATGGGAGCAGCTTTCAGAATTCAAGAAATCACAATATTTTCCTATGGCTTCTTTTGCTGAAAATCCGGTTATTGTTTCTGCCATTCTATTCCAGCTTGTTATACGTTTTTTGGTATCTACAGAAAAAACCGCACTGGGAGTCGTATTTAATACATTTTCAAGAAAAGCCTTAGCCTCACGCCGTGTTTTTTCGGCTTCAATCCGCTTCGTAATGTCGCGCTGGATGGCCAGATACCCTATAGTTTTTCCCGAATCATCAATTAATGTATTAACAGATGCTTCAATATTTATTAATTTCCCATCCTTACATTTATTCACAATCTGAACAATAAGCTTATTATTTTTAAGCACTTTATTCCAGAAAATGTTATGCTGTTTTTTAGTGGTTTGTTGGCTATTTAGTATGCCGGGAGTACGGATGCCGATTAGTTCATCGGCTTCATATCCATATACTTCGGTAAAGCGGGGATTAACAAAGGTAAACACTCTGTTCTCGTTGGTCATAAAAACAATATCTGTGGAATTGGTAATTGCATGTTCTAATTTTATTAGCAGGTCGTGAGATTTTTTAAATTCAGTTATATCACGGTTTACACCCCTGCGTCCTTGGTGATTACCTTCTTTATCAAAAACAGGATTACAATAATGCTCAATCCAGCGGCATTCGCCATCGGGTTTTGTAATTAGAAATTCCAGGGAATGATCAAAATGTATCTCCCCTTTTGCTTCATCAAAATGTTCCTGAACTTTTTCTCTAAAATCTGGCACGATTATCTCAAAAAACAAATCCGGGTTTTCAATAAACTGTGTAGCAGTATAGCCGCTTACTTTTTCGCAGGCAGGTGAAATATATAAGTACTTTCCATTATTATCAACCCAGTATTCCCACTCGAAAGTATGGTCGGTGAGAAACTTAAACTTGGCTTCACTCTCCAGCAAAGCATTATCAGCCTGTATGCGTTCGGTGATATCGATTGATCTGCCCTGGAAACCGATTATTTGACCTGCATTATCAAGAAGCAGGTTACCTGTGATCTCAACGTCAATTTTGGTGCCATCCTTTTTTAATTGCCGGACTTCAAACTTGACCTGCCCGATTTCTCCTTCTTTATAGTTGGAAAATAATCGTTCAGCTTCATGCCGGATAGTTTTCATCCCCTCGGGCGTTGTGAAAACAGCAGGATTCATACCTAAAAACTCTTCCGGCGAGTATCCTAAGAAGTTGAATATAGCATTGTTTACGTAAGTCATATTGAATTCAAGGTCGGTTGTCCATATTGTATCGAGCGTATTTGTAGCCAAAAGGCGATATTTCTCCTCGCTCTTTTTTAATTTGGTTTCCACCTCATGCCGGAACAACACCAACTCTATAGTGGCATAAAGCTCCCTTTCGTTAATAGGTTTGATGAGGTACGCGTATGGCTCGGTTAACCTTGCCTGTTCGAGGAGTTTTTCGTCGGAAAAGGCTGTTATGAAAATTACGGGAATATCATACTTAGCTTTAAGTTGTTCGGCAACTTCCACACCGTTAATTTCGCCCGAAAGCCGGATGTCAAGTATTACCAAATCGGGCAGTTCCTTGTTTACCTGATCAATTACGTCCTCGCCGTAAGCCAGTACATCAACGGTTTCATATCCAAATTTCTGAAGAATACTTTTTAAGCGGGTTACTATGATGCCATCATCTTCAACCAATAATATTCGCTTTTTGTTTTTTGCTATTTTAGTCATCGCTTTGCGTTTTTCTAATTGTTTTTGAAAAATAAGGAGTAGTTCTCTTCATCTCCCCGACTTTTTAATTGTTGCTGAAGTAGTTCATTTTCACTACTTAATTCATGATGTTTTGGTTTTGATTTCATTGATGCACATTTGATTTTGCTTGTATGTTTTATACGAAGGGGTAAATATATGAAAAAAGTAGTTTAGAGATAAAAAAAAAAGATTTTCTGGTTTTAATTAACTGTTTGTTTTTTTAATAAAAACATCTACTTTTGCAATTTAGATTAATTATAAATAAACATTTAAATCATGAAAATTAACAGATACGTTGACATTTCAACAATCGACAGAGAAGCAAAAAAGGATTACATCGACCGTCATTCACCATTTATTCATTGCAAGAATAAAGCTGTAAAGGGCCATAAGTTTGCTGTTAAAGTTAAACTTGGCGATGAATATGTTCACCCTGATGATTTTGATCATTATATAGCATATGTTCAATTATGGAATGGTGAGTTTATGCTGGGACAAGCATCCTTTGCTCCAGGCACACTTGGTAATGCACCCGGGCATGTTGAAGTAGACTTTCATATTGTACCTAATAATAACCTTAAGCTCACAGCTATGGCTTTCTGTACAAAACACGGCTTGTGGCAAAGTGATGAAGTAGTTGTTGAGGTTGATTAAGTTTTGGTTTAAAGTTTTCGGGACAACAACTTCAAAACCTAAAAATCGCATCCGAAGCGAATTATTCTATATTTGCGCGTTATTTTAAACTTTCACGCTGCAGATGAAATTTAAATATGTAGGTATTTTTGTTTTAGTTTTTTTTCTTAATAATGCGGCACTCGGGCAGGAGGAGTCGGATTGGAAATTAGTTAAAACTAATAGTGACGTGAAAGCCTATGTGAAGAAAGTATCATATATCCAAATAAATAAGGTAAAAGTTGAGTCGGTTGTTGAAACAACATTATCAGAGCTTGTTACTTTAATTAAAGATGCTAAAAATCACTGTGCCTGGGTTTTTTTAAACGAAAAAGCTGAAATAATTGAAGTTACAAATGACTTTAAATGGAAATATTATGCTCATATCAGTGCTCCGTGGCCTGTCACCGACCGTGATTTTATTACTGATGTAACTTTGAAACAGAATAATATTGATTATTCAATCACTATACTATCAGTTGCCATGCCCGATTTTCTTCCTGATAAGGAAGATTGTGTCAGAATTCCGTATATAATTTCTCAATGGACTCTTAATCCACTTAAAGATGGACAAGTTCATGTATCGTTGGAAATTGAGGTAGATATTGGCGGTACTATACCGGCATGGCTTGTTAACTTGGCAGTAACTAAAGGTCCGCTCAGCACTATGAATGGCTTAATACGAGTGCTTCAAACTGATAAATATAAGGGCGTTATTCTTGATTATGTTGACGAGTTTTAGGTTGGAAGGATGGAATGCTGGCATAGTTGACTGAAGACTGCCAACTAAAACTCAATCTCTAAATTTAGCTTATCTTTAAGTTTAAGAATTTCGGGATATTTTTTGGTCATTTCTGCAAATTTTTCGCTATCAGTATAGGCAACTTTTTGTTCGTTTTTTTCGGGGGTTATTGGTTTAAGAGTTATCAGGTTGTTGTTTAGTTCTTTTTTTAAAAACTCCAAAAGTGATGTAACTGATAATGTGTCCTTTGCAATAATCATCGAGTCAACTTTGTATTCAATCTCAAACCCATCTTTTAATACTGGCTTGTACTTAGCTATCGCGTTGGCAAAGCTTGGCGATTTTGCGATATAAGATACTATAAACAACTCCCAGATTTCTGTAAGCTTTTCCAGTGAAAATTCTGTTGCAATTATGCTTTCAGGTACCTCATTGATATCATCATTTTTCTTTCTTAGTACCTCAAGACTTTGCTTTATTGATATATTCTTAATTTTTCGCCCATTACCCGAATCTACGGGTGTAATTTTTTTCGCAGCATTATCTTCTTTTTTCGAAGTTTGCTCTGACGGTAGTTTTTTTTCGGAATCATCTTTTTTGCCGATGGGTTTTTCAACTTGAGCCGGACTAAGTTTATATTCAGGTTTCTTTTCTTCTATAATTGGCTTTACAGCATTTTTTTTACTTTCTAAATTTGGTACGGCGGATGAGGGCGTTGCTGTAATACTGCTTAATTCAAGGAGAGCAATTTCAATGTGAAGCCTTTTGTTGCTACTGCCTTTATAGCTGAGGTCGAATTTGTTACATGTTTGCAGTGCGTTTAACAGAAAATCACTTGAACAGTTACCGGCCTGATGTGAGTATTTTTCTTTAAGTGATCCACTAGCGTGCATCAATCCAATTGTTGCTGGGCTTTTTAAAACCAATAAACTGCGGAGATGTTCCAATAATCCTACAATAAAATGCTGACCATCGAATCCATTCTCAATAATTTCATTAAAAATTAACAGCAGGTTTGGTATATCGTTATTTAGCAGGCTGTCAGTAACTGTGAAATAATATTCGTAGTCAAGTATATTAAGGTTCTCAATTACATCTTTATATGAAACCTTGTTGCCACTATAACTAACTATCTGGTCAAAAGTACTAAGGGCATCTCGTAAAGCGCCATCAGCTTTTTGTGCAATTATATGACGAGCTTCAATTTCAGTTTCAATATTTTCCTTTTCGGCAACATAGCCAAGATAATTAGTGATGTCTTCTACATTAATGCGTTTAAAATCAAATATTTGACATCTTGAAAGTATTGTCGGTATTATTTTATGTTTTTCTGTTGTAGCAAGAATAAACTTTGCATATGCCGGAGGTTCTTCAAGTGTTTTTAAAAATGCGTTGAAAGCTGCTTGCGAAAGCATATGTACCTCATCAATTATGTAAACTTTGTAATTTCCAATCTGCGGAGGAATACGCACTTGCTCAACAAGATTTCTAATATCGTCAACTGAGTTATTTGAAGCGGCATCAAGTTCGTGAATATTAAATGAAGCATTATTGTTAAACGATGTGCAGGATTCGCATTTGTCGCAAGGCTCAAGCTCATCAGTTAGTTTATCACAATTAATTGTTTTTGCGAGTATCCGGGCGCAAGTTGTTTTACCAACTCCGCGCGGACCGGTAAATAAAAATGCTTGTGCAAGATGGTTATTTTTAATAGCATTTTGCAGTGTTGCGGTTATAGAATCCTGACCAACAACCTGATGAAAAGTTGCCGGACGGTATTTTCGTGCCGATACGATAAAATTATCCATTCATTAATAAAAATTTGACTTCAAAAATAGTTGAAATTTCTGTACTTTTGACCTATGGAAGGTTTATTAGTTTTTGTTCCGAAAATGACAAGTAGGATTAGGTATGTGTTTAGACTGGTTTTTAAAGACCTGCTAAAAGTTACATATACCCTCACTACAAATTTGGATGAGTTTCTTTCGGCAGATGCTGCAAAAATAGTATATGCAGATAAAGCATATTCTGATGATATTTTCTTTAAATCTTCGGGCTTACTTTTTCAAAGAGGAATCGAAAATATTAAAGTCGAAAATATAAATTTTGAAGGCAATAAGGCTTTGTTTCCTGTTTACGATAAAAACTCTGCCTTGCCATTCGATGTATTTTCAGCCATATTTTATCTTGTTTCAAGGTATGAAGAATATCAACTCTATGTTTCTGATATACACGGAAGGTTTACTGCTCACCTGAGTTTAAGTGCCGAATTGAATATCCTGGATAAACCTATGGTGAATATTTGGTCGGTGATGATAAAGAAAATAATTCTTGATAAGTATCCTGATTTTAATTTCCCTAAACGAAATTATCGTTTCCGACCTACATATGATATTGATACAGCCTTTGCTTATTCACAAAAAGGTTTAGTACGTTCGGTTGGAGGTTACCTTTTATCGGTTAAGAATTTTGATTGGAGTGATATTGTTCAGCGTAGCCGTGTTTTGTTTTCAGGTTTTAAAGACCCCTTTGATACTTTTGATCTACAGATTGAATTTCAACGACGGTATAATCTTAAACCAATCTATTTCTTTTTGTTTGGCCATTATGGTAAATTTGATAAAAACGTTAATACCAGAAACCGAAGTTTTCGTTTTCTGATTAAGAAAATGGGCGATTATGCACAAATTGGCATTCACCCGTCATACTATACCAATGAGAACCCTGAAATGCTGCAAAAAGAAATAAAATACCTTGAGAGTGTTGTTAACAAGGATATTACACAAAGCAGGCAACATTTTTTACGTCTAAATCTGCCAGGTACATACAGGAATTTAATCGACGAAGATATAACAGATGATTACTCAATGGGTTATGCTGCTTTGCCAGGATTCAGAGCTGGTATTTGCAGCCCTTTTAATTTCTATGATCTGGATATTGAGGTAGAAACAAAACTCAGGGTTCATCCTTTTGTGGTTATGGATGGTACACTTAAGGATTATATGAAGCTTACACCGGCAGATGCCATCGAACAGATTAAGAAGTTAATTAATGAGGTAAAAAAAGTAGATGGTACATTTAGTTCTTTATGGCATAACGAACCTCTTAGTGATGAAAAAAGATGGAAAGGGTGGCGTAAAGTGTATGAAGAATTGCTTGTTATGGCAGCAGAAGAGTAGATAGTGCTTGTGCGTAAAGTTGATGATTCGATAGTAGAATCAGCAAAAAACATAATTTAACTAATATTGATCTCAAACTTGATTGTATATCTAAAACATACCGAAATTGACAAGAAGAAATGGGATGAGTGTATAAAACAATCTTTCAATGGCAATACCTATGTATGTTCGTGGTATTTAGACCTTGTACATGAGGGATGGGAAGCACTGGTTGAAGAAGATTACCAGAGAGTTATGCCACTTACACTTAGAAAGAAATTTGGCATCACCTACTACTACCAACCATTTTTTACACAGCAATTTGGAGTATTTTCAATAAACATATTGAATCCTAAGATTATTGAGGATTTTATTAGTAAAATTCCTGTACACGTTAAACTTATTGATGTTAACTTTAATATATTCAACAAATTTGCTGAAGAAAAATACCACCTTATTTCCAATAATAATTATCTCTTGGATTTAATAAACGAGTACCCAAAGCTTGCCTCTAAATACTCAAATAATACTAAGCGTAATCTTAAAAAGAGTTTAGAAAACAATCTCATATTTATGAAAGGCGTTAAACCCGAAAGTGTTATTAGTTTATTCAGGACTAATAGAGGTGCGGATATTACAAAGTGGACTGAAAAAAATTATGTTGTATTGCAACGTATTATGTATAAGGCAATTCATAAGGGAATGGGAACTACCTGTGGTGTTTATTCCGAAAATAACGAACTTTGTGCTGCAGCATTTTTTCTTAAAAATAATAACCGTTTGATTTTTCTTTTTTCAGGCTCCGATGAGGTGGCCCGTACTAATGGGGCAATGACTTTTTTAATTGATACTGTTATTCGTGATAATTCACCTGGCGGACGGATACTTGATTTTGAAGGATCGAACAACGAAAACCTGGCAAGATACTACAAAGGATTTGGCGCAAAAAAAACAACCTATACAAGGCTGAAAATAAATAGGTTAAATTTTGTTATGAAAATCATTTTTAATATTTATAATTTATTTTGCAAATCAAAAAAGTAAAAAATCTAATTCACAGCAGTTGTTTTAGCTAAATCAACTATTTTTGTAGAAAATGATTACTATGGTAAGGGAAATAGGAAAAACAAACTCTTTGTTTAACCAGTTTTTATCGGAACTAAGAGACAAAGAAATTCAATGCGACAGTATGCGCTTTAGAAGAAATATGGAGCGTGCTGGAGAGATATTTGCTTACGAGATAAGTAAAGAAATGGATTATAAGGATGAGGATATTATTACTTCACTTGGTACAGCACCAATGAAGATACTTGCAGATAAACCTGTACTTGCAACCATACTCCGAGCAGGATTACCTTTACATCAAGGGTTATTGAATTATTTTGATACAGCAGATAGTGCTTTTGTTTCTGCATATCGCAAATACAGGAAGAACAAAAGTTTTATTATAAAGATGGATTATATGTCATCCACTTCATTGTTGAACAAGGTTCTAATTATTAGCGATCCGATGCTTGCAACAGGTGGTTCAATGACTACATCAATAAAAGCCCTCCTGGAAAACGGCAAACCTAAGCACATTCATGTTGTATGTTTGGTAGCCGGGGAGGAAGGGATTGCGGTTATTAAAAGAAATTTTTCATTACAGAACTTAACGATTTGGGTAGGTGCGATTGATGATGAGCTTACTGCAAAAGCATATATCGTTCCAGGGCTTGGAGATGCTGGTGATCTGGCATTTGGAACAAAATTGGAATAAAAGTTATGGCAAATTTGAAACTAATTAAAGAAAACGTCCTTATTTCATTAACATCTATAAAAAGTCATTTGCTTCGTACTATTCTAACGGTTATGATAATAGCTTTTGGTATTATGGCCTTGGTTGGGATACTTACTGCAATTGATGCCGTTGAATACTTTTTGAACAACAACTTTGCAATGATGGGATCCAATACTTTTAATATTCAAAATAGAGAAATGAGGGTTCATATTGGTGGTAATAGTAATAGGCCAAAAGCATTTGAAGCTATTGATTTCAGGCAGGCCAACAAGTTTAAAGATGAATTTTCTTTTCCTGCAATAACTTCAATTTATACTCGTGGTACTGGTATTGCTACGGTAAAGTATGAATCTGAAAAAACAAACCCTAATACTCAAATTTTAGGCGTAGATGAAAATTATATTTCTACTGCCGGACTTGAGTTGGAAAAAGGAAGGGGATTTTTACCAATCGAAGTTCACCAGGGAAATCATGTTACAATTATAGGAAGTGAAATAGCCTCAACTTTGTTTAAAAAGAATGAGGACCCGATTGGCAAAGTAGTTTCAATTGGCGCCGGAAAATATAAAATAATAGGAGTATTGAAAGAACGAGGCTCCAGTATTGGATTTAGCGGCGACAGGTATTGTCTGGCTCCGCTCGGAAATGTAAGGCAATATTTTTCACGACCTAATATGAATTACAGGATAAGCATTATGGTTCCCGACCAGGAAAAAATGGATGCTGCTATTGGAGAGGCAACAGGAGTGTTCAGACGCATACGAAAGGATAAATTAGGTGACGATGATTCGTTTTCAATTATTAAAAGCGATAATATTGCCAATATGCTTATAAAGCTTACCTCAAAGATACAGATAGGAGCAACTGTAATTGGCCTTATTACCTTACTCGGAGCGGCCATTGGGCTAATGAATATTATGCTGGTTTCGGTAACGGAACGTACCCGTGAAATCGGCATACGGAAAGCGGTGGGAGCTACAAGTAGAACTATAAGAAATCAGTTCCTGGTTGAGGCTATTGTTATTGCTCAAATAGGCGGAATACTAGGAGTTATTGCGGGAATTTTAATAGGTAATGGTGTTTCGGCTCTGACTGAAAGTGCTTTTATTATTCCCTGGCTATGGATACTATTAGGACTTGGACTTTGCTTTGTGGTGGCCTTAGTGTCAGGAATCATTCCGGCAAATAAAGCCGCAAAACTTGATCCGATTGAGTCGTTGAGGTATGAATAATGTTACATAGCTTGTTACAAGCTTAAGATTCTGTTACTTAGGCAACTAAAAGCTGTCCAAAAAATCAAAGACGCCTGTCATTCTGATTCGCTTCAGGCGGATCGTTCCTGACAAAAAAACTTACTTTTCAGGTTGGTACTTAGAACATGGTTTATAAACATAGAAGTGTTAAGTCAAGTATTAACTATTGAGGAGTCTGCTTCATCATTCTTCCCTGCCTGCCGAACAGTCATGCACGTAGTGACGTCTTTGCTATGACGAGGTACGAGGAAGCGGCAATCTTTTTCGCCACCTTACAATTGACTTAACAATAGTGCAGTGGCATGAACAAAATAAAGGATTGATCTGAACAAAAAAAAGGCGTAAAAGAACCACTACCTCTTTTACGCCTGTGCTTGTTTTGTTTAAAATTGGCTTGTTACCTGTTCTGCAATTTCGTAATAATGTTTTCGGCTTGTGAACGATAAGCTCCTTTTTCAGATGCAATTTTCGAGAAAACTAAGTGTGCTTGTTCAGTTTTATTATTTGCTAAATAACTGAGCCCTAAATTCCACTCTGCCTGATCTAAAAAGATATTATCATGGTGATTGATAATATATTTAAACTGTTTTTCTGCCATCTCAAATTGGTCTAACTTCATATAAGAAAAACCGGTATATAACCTTGCCATTAGATTTTCGGGGTTTGAGTCAAACAATGATACTGCTTGAGTATATTTACCATTACCATACAGTCTAATACCTGATTCAACTAATGAATTATTAGTACTCACATCCGATCGGGTTGACAATAACGACCCTTCATCAATAAAATATTCAGTATAAATGTCGTAATTTGATACATTGCTGTTTTGTATGTAATTTAGGAATAAGGCTCCGCCAATTATTATAAGTACAACTATTGAAGCAGCAAAAACCTGGATCTGCCTTGAGTAGACATTTATCGCGAACACGCGTTTTTGCTTTCTGGACTTAATATCACTTAATGTTTTCATTAGCCCCATTTTCTTGTCATTGCTAATAGTGCTGTAAATTTCCTGACGGAGTTTTACTTCGCGTGCCAGTTCCAGATCATTTTCAAGGTTTTTCTTAAATTCCCATAATTCGGTATCTTCAAGTTTGCCTGTTATGTACCTTTCAATTAACATTGTTTTGTCATTTAGTATCATAGCTGATTCCATTAATTTGGTTTAACCTTTGTTTTACTAATTCGATAAGTTTGTTGAGGCACAGCTGACGCTTCCTGTATGTATAAGTAACAGAAGAGAAGTTCATTTCAGTAGCAATATCTTCAATATCCAATCCATGTGCTACGTAACGAATCATTTGCTGACACTTACTGGTGAGTTCCATGAAACAATTGAAATAAACCTTCACTCTTTCTTCTTTTATCATGACTTCACCCCACCGTTCTGATATTTGCTCGTATTCATCCGATGGGAGAATATCTTCTAACTCAATATTGGTTATTTCACTAAACTTACCATCTCGTAGTATGTTAAACCATTTAAATTTACATATCGAGAATAGATATCCTTGAAAGTTATTGATTTGTTTAACATCTCCGCTTTTCAGCTGCTCATAAATAACAATTATCCCATCCTGAAAAACATCAAGGGCATCATCTTTACTTCCTCCAAACTTTTCTATGAACTTTCTAATACTTTGAAAATTACGATCATATATATGTTGAACAATGATTCTGTTATTTTCTAGTATACCGTTAAGTAATTCCTGAGTTTTATATTGTAACACTCTTCTATATATTAGTACCCAAAATCAATAAAATTATACCACATTGAGCAATGTTTTTTTAAAAAATTACATCAAAATTATGAAAAGTCTTTAAATATCAGCGATATTTAATGTGCTAAGATCAACACTTATTTTAATTTAATTACTCAAAGATACTATAACCTTTATAATATTCTATCAGTTGAAAATAAAATTTAATCAGAATTAGAACGGTTGCATGTATATTTTTTTTAAAATTGTATTTAAATCTGAAAAATTGAAAATATCATTCATTGCATTATTGTATTTTTCATTTTTAACTATTGATTGTAATTCACAAACAATAGCTAATAATAATCCGAATGAAAAATATCGAATAATGTTCTATAATGTGGAGAACTATTTTGATGCTCTACATGATTCATTGAGTACATATAATGAATTTACTCCGGATGGAGACCTGCATTGGACCCATTATAAATATGTTGAAAAGCGAAATAATATTTATAAGGTAATTAAAGCAATAGGTCAATGGAAGCCTGTTGCAATAGTTGGGTTGGCAGAAATTGAAAATGAATTTGTTATTTCCGATTTGATTAACAACACTCCTCTTGCAAAAGATGGGTACGACTATGTTCATTATGATTCGGATGATTTCCGAGGGATTGATGTTGGCTTGATATACCATAAGGCAAGTTTTACCTTGTTATATAGTGCTAAAGTTGTAATTAGCGACCCGAAAAATCCTGATTTTACTACACGTGATCTGCTTTATGTTAAAGGCTTGCTGGATGCAGATACACTTCATGTTGTTGTTAACCACTGGACTTCAAGATACAGAGGATACCTTGAATCGGAACTACTTAGGGTATTGGCTTCTAAGAAATTGTTGGAACTTACTGATTCCATTTGTGCTGGAAATGATAAGGCCAATATAGTACTAATGGGCGATTTTAACGACAACCCCGAAAACAAAAGCATGCAGTTGATTACAAATTCATCGGTTTGCGGATTTAATAATATGGAACTAATAAGTTCAAATCCAGGTGTTTTAGGAACGCTTAAATATAATGGCAATTGGTCGAATTTCGATCAGATACTCGTAACCAACTCTATATTAAATGGTACTAATGGCCTCCAGTCAACAACTGCCCGCATTTTTGATGCTGATTTTTTATTGGAATCAGATATAAAACATTTTGGAGTAAAAACTTTTCGCACAAATATTGGCTTTAAATATCATGGGGGATTTAGCGATCATCTTCCGGTTTATTTTGATATAAAAGATTAACTGTACCTCTTAATCCTTTGATTTAATTCAATTTATTTGTTGCTTTGTTATATGTTTAATAAAAATTTGTAACTAATAAGTGTGCTATAATAAATTGTATTGTGCTCAATGTGAGTGATATAAGTTATTTGATCGCAAAGTTCGCAAAGAATACATATTCAACAACTTAGCGCTCTTTGTATATAACTTGGCGTTCATTGCGGTAGAATTTATTTCTGTAATAAAAATATAAACAACACTTTAAAACACTAATTAGTTACAAAAATTTAATCTAAACCGAATATTATGAAGATGTTAAAAGGAATGTTAATCGTAGTAGTTTTAAGTCTCATTTTTGTGGCATGTGAGCAAAAATCCACACAAGAAGATGCAACCGACAAGGTAGAGAATATACAGGATGCTACCAAAGATAATGTTGAAAATGTTGGGGAGAAAATAGATGAAGCTGCGGAATCTGTAATGGAGAAAACGAAAGACGCAGTAGAAGATGTTAAGGAAAGTGTGGGCGACGCAGCCAAATCTGCCAAAGAGAAAACTAAAGATGCTTTAGAAGATATTAAGGCAGGCGCAGAAAAAGCAGCTAAAAAAGTAAACAAGGATTTAAAATAATCTCAATATAAATTTTACTTATGAAAAAACGAATCTTTATTATTGTTGTTGCAGTAGTATTAATTTTAGGTATCATACTCTTTTTACTTAGGAATGTAATAATCGGCCATGCCTTTGAAGTTAGTATCAACAAAAAAACCAACCAAACCATCACATTTAATATTGGCCATGTAGATTATAGTATTATCAATTCATCGATTTCTTTTACTGATTCAAAGTTTTCCTTTAATAATACATACATTAATAAAGAAGAAACCGTTGAGCTTTCTGAATTTAAATTCGATGAACTTAAATTGGAGGACTTTTCATTGTTTCATTTGATTTTTAACCGTGCGCTTATTGCTAAAAAGTTTATAATAGAAAAACCATCCTCATGGTTTCGTGAAAATAATAAACCCCTACATTTTAAAGAAAAACCGAAAAAGATAATCAGGAGCTTAAAAGAACATCCGGGTTTACTTGGAAATTTAATCATTAAAGTTGATGAAATTGAGATCACTCACGGAAAAGTTGATATCAAATCGTTATTTGATAATGAAGATCATGATGGATCGGTTGAGTTTAAATTATTGTTGAAAAACTTTGACACTTCCAAAGAACAGATATTTAAAGAGGATAGGTTTCTTTTTGCAAAAGAGCATTTCGTTAAACTTAGTAATTTAATTTACACTCTTCCTAATGGTGATCAGGTAAGTTTTGACTCAACTGTTTTTAGTTCAAATACTAATACTCTTGTAGTAAATAATATCAAGATTATAAGTAGTTCTGTAGCTAATAACATAATGGATGTAAATGCAACAGTACGTGAAATACTTATTGAAGGAATAGATTTGGATGCAATGGAAAAGATGCATGATATTGATATCGACAACATTTCAATTTCAGATGCCTATTTATATTTAACAAAAAATTCATCTGATATTCCAAAAGTTTCGTCCGATTCATCAAAAAATAAACGCAACCCAAATAGTTTTTTTCATAATGTCAAGCTTGGATCTTTTAGTTTGAAAAATATTAACCTACTAAATCGCGATGAATTAGGTGATACGCTAATAAATGCAGCAAACCTGAATTTTAGTGTAAGCGATATACTACTCGACTCCAATGTGTTGGTAAATAAGATACCTGATGTTAATTATGGAAGTATAACTATGTCGTCCGGTGAGTTGAGAATTGCGGAAAAAAAATCCGGTTTGAAATTAAAACTCAGCAACCTCCTATTTAACGAAAAAGAAGGAATTATATCTTTGGCTGGCCTTCAAATTAACGACAAAAGTGATGAGAAATCAACTTCGGTATTTTCTGAAGTTGATTCAATTAAAGTTACCGGAGTTTCGGCAGAGGATTTTGCTAAAGGACTACCATTGAAAATTGGCCTCTCTATTTCTAATCCAATAGTTGACTTAGATATAAGCAAAATGGAAAAACAAAAAGGCACAAGAAAGAAAGTTGACTTAACCAATTTTGAAATTAGTAATGTAGAAATATCTAATGGAAAGATACATGTTGCAGAAAATAATAAATTTGATATAAGAGTTACAGACCTTGATTTAAACTCAGGCTCCATAAAACTTGGTGACTTAAACAAAATCCATAAAGTAGTTATTAAAGATTTTGAAATTACTGGTTGTAAAGTTGATTTGAATTTAAAACTGAAAAATAATGCGATTAAAATAAAATCCGGATTAGGCGTAACTGTTGATAATATTACGATAGCGGATAATAAAGATACTACATGGCTTAAAAATTTGCTTTGGAATATCCAGTTATCGGAACCTGTTATTAACTATCAGGATTATTTAATTAGCTGTTCAAAAATTGTTTCTAATAAGAATAAAGAGATATTATTACTTGAAAATATTACATTAAGTGATAATCCTAAAAGCAGTTTGAAAAACAGAATGGAAGTTAGAGAACTAAACATTAGAAGCATTGATTTAACGGGTGTTAAGTATAATACAATTATTGAAAAACAAACTCCGGTAGTTGGGTCAATCTCGATTGAAAACCTATATGTTGACTTAAGAATTGACACCCGTATCAAAAAACCCATAGCTGAGACCGGTACACTATCAAATAAAAAAAACATTCCGTTTGATATTGAAGAATTTATAATAAACAATCTGTCATTTAAAATCGAAACTCAAGACAGTATTTCTGTATCAAATTTTAGTCTTAGCGAACTCGATTTCAAATATAAAATTACATCTTCTGATAATGTTGTTGAAGGACTTGATTATTTAAATATTATTGATTTCTTGTATTCTGACAGTATAAAAAATTCATATGCAGGTATTAAAAAGCTGAATTTTGATCAACCAGAATTAAAATTATCCATATCTGACATTAAGGGAGGCAGCATTAATAAGCTTGTAAAAAGTGAAAATTTCATGTCGTATACTTCGTCGGGTGTTGAAATTTCAGGAATTGAAATTAGCGAAACAACACCTCATAATGTTAGTATTAAAGGAATTGAAATTGATGATTTTGTGATGGATATGGAAGACCATAAGACTACTAAATCAGCATCAAGCAAATCTGATAAAAAGCAAATAAAGCTTCCTGATTTCTTGAATAACCTGAATATTGATATTTTTAGTGCCGGCAATATTGACTTAATTCATAGTACCATATCCGATACTTCGGTTAAAAAACTAACATTAACCAAGGCTGGTTTCGTAATCGACTTTATAAAAATTGATTCAAAAACATTTAGCGATAATAATTTTGCCTTTGCTGAAAAAGTATCAGTAAACCTCCGAGATACTAAATTTATTTCCGCCAACAGTTTGTATGAAACAAGTATTAATTCACTTAGCTATAATTTTTCTGAAAATGAACTAAGTGTTGATACGTTAAAGATGAAACCCCGGTATGAAGCCGCAGAGTTTTTCAAGAAGGCGGTATACCAAACAGGTAAGATGGATTTAGTTACGGATAAAATTATTTGTAGTAATTTCAGACTTAAAAAGTTAATTAAGGATGGCAGCATACATATGGGTGGTGTTGATGTAATGGGTTTAGATGCCAGTATTTACAGAGATAAAAAGTATGATATGAATCCGGAGGCATATGTAAAAATGCCTCAGGAAGCTTTACTAAGTTCTCCACGAACGTTAACTATTGATTCACTCAGGACGCATGATGCTTACATTAAATATCAAGAACTTGAGAAAAAGGCGATCAAACCAGGCGAAATATTCTTAAACAATTTTAACCTTTCTGTTTTTAATATTAATAACGACAGGATGGTTATTGATTCCAGTAGTGAGATGGTAGCCAATTTAAACGCAATGTTACTTGGAGAGGCACAATTAAACCTTAAAGTAAAGTTCCCGTTGTTAAGCCCTGCATACGATTTTTATGTATCCGGCTCCATTGACGAAATCGATTTCTCAAAAGTCAATCCAATGACCCAGCCCGCAGTTGGTGTTACAATGAAAACAGGAACAGGCAGTATTGATATTCCGATGATACATGGTAATAACAAGTTTAGTGAAGGATCCTTATTATTTAAGTACGAGAATTTAAAAATTGAATTATACGATCGCGATAAGGCTGAAAACGCAACCGGATTAGGAGGTAGTATAGCCGATTTGTTGCTGAATGATATTTTTATTAAGTCGAATAATCCTGACTCTCATGGTAAAACAACGCCTGGTGAAGTATATTTCAAACATGATACTCAAAAATCGATTGCCTATTACATTTGGAAAAGTGTTTTGAGTGGGATATTGTCAACCATGGGCTACAATAACAAAGAGCAACGCTATGAGAAACAAGCCGTGGGACGTAAGAGTAAATAAATAGACAGGGAACGAACTAGTGTTTGGTTATTATAGTTGTATGAGTTGTTTCCTATGTACTGGGATTTTCATTGTTGTATGGTTATTTTCAATTTGTTTATTACCCGACAACATGACAACTTGATAACCTGACAACTCGATAACCAGACAACCTGGTTTAATAGTTTCTTGTATATTCGCATAGCATTAATAAGCAATAAATATGTGATGCATAAAATTTATTTATTATCCATTTTAAGGAAATTAAGATTAGCGCTTATGGATCTCATTCCGATAATAGCGGTAGTAGTTTTTTTTCAAAGTGTTGTCATAAGGCAACCTTTCCCTGAAATTGGAGAGGTTATATTTGGAATTTTATTTGTAGTAGTAGGGTTGATGCTTTTTGTTGAGGGCTTAGAAATTGCGTTATTTCCCATCGGAGAAACGATGGCATACGCACTGGCAAAAAAGGGAAGCTTATTATGGTTAATGATTTTTGCTTTCACACTGGGCTTTTCTACTACAATTGCCGAACCAGCCTTAATTGCAGTAGCAAAGGAGGCTTCGGTAATATCTTCAATTGCGGGTTTAATAGAAAACAATCAAAGCACAATGGACATATATGCTATGGGCTTACGATTGTCGGTGGCTGTTTCTGTTGGTCTGGCCATAGTTATTGGAGTATTACGCATCCTCAAGGGTTGGCCTTTATATTATTTAATCATTGGCGGATACGTATTAGTAATGTTGATGACAATAATTGCCCCCGATGAGATAATTGGACTGGCATATGATGCGGGTGGAGTTACTACTTCTACAATTACTGTTCCATTAGTAACAGCTCTTGGAGTTGGCCTGGCCACTGTGATTAAAGGAAGAAGTCCGTTAATGGATGGTTTTGGTCTGATAGCCTTTGCTTCACTTTTGCCAATGATTTTTGTGATGGCATACGGCTTATTTTGGTTTTAAAAACGAGTGGTTTATGGGTGATTTTCTTATGGATTTTGTTTTGGTCTTGTTTTATACACTCCGAGACGTATTACCAATCTTGATATTGATCATTTTTTTTCAACTAGTAGTTTTGAAGCAGCCCATACCCCATTTAAAAAAAGTGATTTTAGGAAGCGTTTATGTAGTATTCGGACTGGCATTATTTCTGATGGGATTGGAAAAAGCACTTTTTCCGGTAGGGAAAATTATGGCTATTCAATTATCTGATCCTTTGTTTATTGGAGTTTCAGAAAATGAAGTGGGAAACTGGCGGTCGTACTACTGGATTTATATTTTTGCAGCATTGATCGGATTTTCAACCACTATAGCCGAGCCCGCACTCATTGCAGTTGCCCTGAAAGCCGGGGAAGTTTCTGTAGGAACTATAAGTGTTTGGGGGCTTCGTATTACCGTAGCTATTGGTGTAGCCTTCGCTTTGGCTCTTGGTACATTTCGGATCATAACAGGAACACCGTTATTTATTTACATAATGGTAGGGTATATTATTGTAATCATTCAAACTATTTTTGCGCCCAAAAAGCTTATTGCTTTAGCCTATGACTCAGGAGGCGTTACCACATCAACTGTTACTGTACCGATAGTGGCTGCTCTGGGATTAGGACTCTCCAGTGCAGTACCAGGCAGAAGCGCTGCCATTGACGGATTTGGGCTTATCGCATTTGCCAGCTTGTTTCCAATTATCACTGTGTTGGGATATGCTCAATTTATGGATTTAAAAACCCGATTTTTAAAAATAAAAAGAGAAAGAGATGCAATTTAAATTAATTATGACTTTTGTCAAACCCAGCATCACTGATGATGTAGTTGATGCAATGAAGGAAGCGGGAGCTACCGGAGCTACTATTATTCCTGCCAGAGGAACAGGCATACATGAAGCGAAATCTTTTTTTGGTCTAAGTATTGAAGATCAAACCGATATCATTGTTTTTCTTGTCGAAGAACACGTGGTAGAAAACCTTATGAAGGTAATACGTTTGGCAGGAAAATTTGATAAACCGGGCACTGGTATTGCTTTTGTATTACCTATAGAGCATATTGCCGGACTTGAAAGTCAAATGAAAAAATTCAAGGATCAGGCACGTGATCAATATTTTTAAAAAAATCGATAATGGGTTCTTATATTTGCAGAATATGAAAAAAGTATGATAGTGCAAAGTATATTTTAATTGAGCTCACTTTGTGTAATAACTTTAAAAGAGTAAACATGAATAGAAAAAGAAGTTTTCAAAGTGCCAAGGATGTTATGACGAAAAAAATAGTTTTCGTTGATGGTATGGCCACTGCCAAAGAGGCGGTCGAAATCATGCGAAAAGAAAAGGTTGCAGCTTTAATCGTTAAAAAGCGCTACCCGCAAGATGCCTACGGAATTGTAATGGTGTATGATTTCATCAAAGGAGTTATTATTCCCGACAAAACTTCTGATGAGGTTAACGTTTTTGAGATTATGACTAAACCAGCTATCTGTGTCCCTGCCAATATGGATGTGCGATATGCAGCCAGCCTAATGATGAAATTGGGAATAAGAATGGCACCGGTTGAGGAAAATGGTGAATATATTGGAATGGTTTCGCTTTCAGATATGATACTAGATAATTTACTATTCTAATATTTGATAAAGGTGCTATGTCTCAAACTTGAACATAACTTCTTCGAGGCTTTTTTCGGCACCAACAAGTGTTATAATATCTCCGAGTCGTAGCCGTGTATACCCGTGCGAAATTATTATTTGCCCTTTACGCTTAATTGAGAGTACGATAATATCCGATGGAATGCGGAGTTCACGCAATCTCATACCATGAATATCATTATTCAATATTTCAACATCAACGGAGTCCTGCCCTTCATCCATCCCAAGCAAGAGAGTTGCGGCATTTGGGGATCTCACAAAATGATCAAGTAAACTTACAATTGCCGTTGTAGGCTCGATAATAAGCGCACCGAGCTTATGGAATTTGTTGAAATTTTCACGCTTATTTAATCTAACAATAACTTCTTTTGTGCCAACATGTTCATAAATAATCTCCGCTATTTCATAATTTTTACTGTCGGATAACATTAGTACAACAACCTCAACATTTTCACAATCTAGTTTTTTTAAATTTTCAGGAGTGAATTCTTTCATTCGTAGAACCTCGAAGTCCTTTATATCGTCAATCATAAAATCATCCACAGATACTAACCTGGGTTTCCAATTATGTTTAACCAATTGATTTGCAAGAGCTATCGACTGACTTTCAACGCCAATTATTAATGCATCCTGTTTGTTTTGGCGCAAATTTGCTTGTGCGCGCAGATGACTCTCTTTAACAAGATTAAGTGACCATTTGAACAGGGGAGGACCAACGAGCTGGTTAATAACAATAATTGCAATTACGATGGTTTCAAATGAGTGCCCCCAAACCGGAAATTCATTGGCAACAATAGTGGCAAGGCCTAAGGCAACACCAGCTTGCGTAATAAAAGGCATCCATGCAATAAATGTATATTCTTTTGGGTCTTGAGCTGCTAATACTCCAAAAACTCCACCAAAAAACATTGTTATCAGTCTAAGAAAAAACAATGCAACAGCAATACCAAAAACACTCATCAGAACATGAAACGATAATGATGCGCCGGTTAAGGTGAAGAAAATGATGTAGATAACAGGTGCTACTTTCTTAAGTTGCTCAGAGAACTCAATTCTGTGTTTCGAATAATTTGTGATTACAAAACTTGCAAGTATACATATTAGTAAAGGCTCAACAATAATTTCGTGAATAAAAAACTGTGATGAAATATAGGCAAGAAATGACGCGAAAAGGTAAATGGAATATCCGGTTAAAATAATTAGGGCCGATTTTATCTTACTGCTTAAAGTAAGCGAAAAAAAGAACTTAAATAAGTTTCCGGCAATTATTCCAATACCAAACGATAGTATCAACTCGAAAAGTAAGATAATTATAAACAGAATTCCTATTTCTTCACCTACTATAAAAGCTTTTGCAATTGAAAAGCTAATTGCAAAAAGGATTATGACCAGTACATCTTTTAGAACAGTAACCCCCATTACAGTTTTTGTGAAGGGGCCGTTTGCCCTCATCTCATTTATTACGGCAATGGCTGACGATGGTGATCGTGCAACAAAAATTGTCCCGAATAAAATGGCAACAGCAATTTTTGAGTTAACACTCATTTCCCTCATAAAAGGAATATAATTAGCAAAGAAATAAATAGCTACGCTGCTCAGAGCAAATGTAATGATCAATTGACCGATTGTCATCCACTTTATGCTGTTAATACGACTTCGTAATTCGTTGAGGTAAAGCTCAGCGCCGGCTGAAAATGCAATAATTGAAAGTGCAATATCTATCAGGAACTCAAGTTTGTTGATCGATTCTTCGGTGATGAAATTAAGTACTGAGGAGCCGGCAATAATTCCGGTTATTATAAACCCTGTAATAAGAGGAAGTTTAACTTTTTGAAAAACTCTGGCAATTCTTTCGGCGGCTAGCACAACAATTAATAGCCCGATACCGACAATAACGAATGAACCTATGTCGATATTTAAAACTAATAGTAGTGACATATTAAGTGTTAAGAGTTATTTGTTATGCGTTAAGCGTTATGAATTAGGTGATAAATTCAAAACTCTTCACTCAAAAAGTTGCTTAAATTATTGCACAAAATAATCAAAAAATTTCAGTTCAAGCATTTAATGGAAAAAAAATTGGAAGGTTATTCTTTAAACTCACTGATTATTAAACTACTAAATCCATCTGTAGCATAAACCTCATATTCGCCAATATCATTTGAATAAATAAAAAATGCATCAAGTTCATTCCTGGCTTCAATAAAAGCAATCGACTTATCAAGTCCCATAATCATACAGGCAGTTGCATAGGCATCAGCAAGAGCTGTGTTATCGGCAATTACAGATACACTAAGGAGGTTATGGCGCGCCGGATATCCGGTTGCGGGATTGATCATGTGGGAATATCGAATCCCATCTTTTTCAAAAAACTTACGATAGTTACCTGATGTTGCAACCGATTGATTTTCAAGTTTGATAATTGCAGTCAGGTCACGTTGATTATCAGAGTCTTTTGCAGGTTTCTCGATACCAACTTTCCATGAATTTCCGTCAGGCTTTTGACCTCTTGCCATAACTTCACCACCAATATCAACCAGGAAATTATCAATTTGCCGTCTATTAAGAAATTCACCAATCATGTCAACCGAATATCCCTGTGCAATTGCGTTAAAGTCGAATGTAGTACTCTTATTTTGTTTAACAACCCGGTTGTCAATAATATCCACTTTCTCGTAGCCTACTATTTTTAGAAGGCTGTCTATAATTATCGAATCAACATGTTTTTGATTATCATAGCCAAAGCCCCATGCTTTCACAAGTGAGCCAATAGTAAAGTCGAAAGCTCCATTAGTTTCATGAGCTACTTTCTTTGCCAGATGAAAATTATCAATGAAATATTTATCGAGAATTACAAAATCAATGTTATTATTAACTTTTGACAAGATGGACCCGGGAACCCAAAGTGATACAGATTGATCAAAGGCATCCAAAAGTGAATCAATTTCAAATTGAAAGTCCCTTGCTAGCGAATCATAATAAATAATTGAATAATAAGTGCCCTGCGCTTCTCCTGTAATTTTGATGGGAAGTACTGAATTGTTAGTAGAACAAGCAGCAACAAAAAATATAGCAACAAACAGATAACGCCACATTATTTGTTAAAATCTGTAGGAGAGATTAAATGAAAATGCTCCAACGGTTTTAACATGATCTTCATCGTAATAATTGGTATCTTCTACATATCTTATTCCAAGTGAACCGACGGCTGAAAGGCTGAGTTCCTTGATTGGACTGAAAATCACACCGTTATTAACTAAAAACCGAAATAAAAATGTATTCTGTTTTTGATGTACAGGAGGATAGCCGTAACCAAGGGGGTAATACTCATAATCATAACTTCCTGATCCTACCTGTATGCCGGGGCCCATAAAATAGCGTATTTTACCTTGTCCGGTAGGATAGAAGTTAAGTGATAAACCGGAGTAAAAATTATTTACCAGATTATCAAATCCTGAAAATTCGTCTCCATACCCAAAAGCAACAGGGATTTGGATTCCTATTTTTCCTTGCGATATAATTCTTTCATAGGATAACTTAAAATTGTTAACCACCAAATCGAATAAGTGATAATGTATAATATTCTTTTTATAATTATAGCTACTCGCAATTTTTGATGGTTTTTCAAAAAATTTCAGTTGGCCATTTTCGTAAGCAATCATGCTTATTTGATTATTATTTATAGAGTAAACCTGTCCTGATTCATCTCCATATTTGAAATATCTTGTTTCGTTTGATAATACTTCAATCGAAGTGGCAGCTATTCTGCCGTCCTTATTTTCCAAATAAATATAATCTTGTGCTTTAACATTACTACTCACAAGCATTGTAACTAATCCGAGCATTATAAATTTTTTCATAATTTTTATATTTTAAAATGACATAACAAATTTAATCAAGATTTGTATTAAAATGAAAAAGGTGACCTGAAATGATCACCTTTTTTTATTAGCTGCCAAAGTCATCAAACATTATCATTTCTTCAGGCACACCTAATTCGTCGAGCATTTTTAAAATTGCATCGTTCATCATCGGCGGACCGCAGAGGTAATACTCAATATCTTCGGGTTCAGGATGGTTTTTCAGATAGTTATCATAAATTACCTGATGTATAAACCCTGTATAACCATCCCAGTTATCTTCTTTAAGAGGCTCGGAAAGAGCAACTTCAAATTTGAAGTTTGGATTTTCATTTTCAATTTTCTCAAAGTGATCCTGATAAAACAATTCACGTTTAGAACGCCCACCGTACCAGAAAGTAGCTTTTCTGTTTGTTTTTTTTGTTTCGAAGAGGTCGAAAATATGAGAACGCATAGGTGCCATACCTGCACCACCACCTATAAACATCATTTCGCGCTCAGTATCTTTAATAAAGAATTCGCCGTAAGGTCCTGATATTGTTACTTTGTCTCCGGGTTTGAGTGAGAAAATATATGAAGAGCAAATTCCTGGATTAACATTCATAAATCCACCTTTTTTCCTGTCCCATGGGGGAGTGGCGATACGGATATTAAGCATAACGATATTTCCTTCGGCAGGGTGATTTGCCATTGAGTACGCACGGTAAATAGGTTCGGGATTTTTCATTTTTAGATCCCACATATTAAACTTGTCCCATTCATCGTGATATTCTTTTTCTATGTCCATTGTCTTAAAGTCAACAAGTACTTTTGGAACATCAATTTGAATATATCCTCCTGAGCGGAAATCAAGTGTTTCACCTTCAGGAAGTTTAACCACAAACTCTTTAATAAATGAGGCAACATTATGATTTGAAACCACTTCGCACTCCCATTTTTTAATTCCGAAAATTTCAGGTGCAACGCTAATATTCATATCTTCACGCACCTTAACCTGACATCCAAGTCGCCAATTGTTCATTTGCTCTTTGCGGGTAAAGAAACCTTTTTCGGTTGGTAGTATTGAGCCACCTCCCGAATTCACCTGAACATGGCACATTCCACAGGTTCCACCACCGCCACATGCTGATGGTATAAATATTTTATTTATCGACAGAGTAGTTAATAAGGTTGAGCCAGGATCGGTTTCAAACTCTTTTTCATCATTAATTGTAATTTTTACCTTTCCCTGTGGCATTAACTTTTTTCGTGCATACAGTAATAGCCAGACAAGTAAAAGTGTCACTATTAAAAATATAGCGATGCTGGCACCAATAACTACACCAATTCCAACTTGCAGTAAAGTCATTTTATTTAATGTTTAGTTTCTTTAACTATAATTTAATACCAAGGAAGCTCATAAAAGCAATCCCCATTAATCCAGTAATTATAAAAGTAATTCCCAGTCCACGTAGTGCAGGAGGTACGTTTGAGTATCTTATTTTTTCTCTGATGGCGGCAATTCCTACAATAGCAAGTAACCAACCGACTCCTGATCCCAAACCAAACGATGTGGCTTGACCGAGGCTTTGGTAATCTCTCTCCTGCATAAATAATGAACCTCCAAGTATTGCACAGTTAACAGCAATAAGTGGAAGGAATATCCCTAATGAAGAATAAAGTGCCGGAGAAAATTTTTCAACAATCATCTCAACTAATTGAACCATCGATGCTATAATTGCTATGAAAAGTATAAAACTCAAAAAGCTAAGGTCGACATCGGCAAAGCTTGCATCAATCCATACTAATGCACCCGCTTTTAATACAAATTCGTTTAGCAAATAATCAACAGGAACAGTAATGCCCAAAACAAATATAACTGCAAGTCCGAGCCCTACAGATGTTTTAACCGTTTTACTTACAGCAAGGTATGAACACATGCCCAGGAAATAGGCAAATACCATGTTGTCGATAAAAATGGATTTTATAAATATGTTAAATATTTCTTGCATGGTAGCTAATTTTAATTGCTTACATTAATTCTTTTCTATTAATTCGCGTGAG
The DNA here is from genome assembly GCA_014382445.1 of Bacteroidota bacterium. GTDB lineage: Bacteria > Bacteroidota > Bacteroidia > Bacteroidales > F082. Next base: position 17,763 of record JACNJS010000010.1, on the reverse strand, counting down.
TAGTAACGTTGCACCCAAATTATAACTCCAACGGTGATAAGTGCCATTGGAGGCAGTATCATCAGCCCATTGTTTTGGTATCCAAAATCATAAAACCACTGCGGAATAACCTGTATGTCGAGAACAGTTCCTGAGCCTAATAACTCCCGAAGGAAAGCTATAATAATTAGTATAATACCATATCCAAGTGCGTTTCCAATTCCATCCAGAAAAGCAGGCCATGGTTTATTACTCATGGCAAAGGCTTCAAGCCGGCCCATAATAATACAGTTTGTGATTATCAATCCAACAAATACTGATAGTTGCTTACTTACGTCATAAACAAATGCTTTAAGCACTTGGTCGACAAGTATTACCAACGAGGCAATAACTACAAGCTGAACAATAATCCTTATGCGAGGGGGTATTCCGTCTCTTAAAAGCGAAATAACAACATTTGAAACTGCCATTACTACAATTACAGAAATCGACAATACAATTGCCGGCATTAGCTTTGCCGTAACTGCTAAAGCAGAACAAATACCCAGTACCTGAACTGTAATAGGGTTGTTGAGGTTGATCGGATTTTTAATCAGCCTCATATTTTTAGCCGAAAACAGGGGCTCTCTTTCTTTTATCTCTGCACTCATTTTCTATCGATTTTTTTGTAAATATGGTAAATAACTTTCCAGAACATCTTCGAGCATATCGTTTACTCCATTACAGGTAATAGTTCCTCCCGAGATAGCATCTACTGCAAAATCTTTTAGTTCTTTTGGAAGTTTATCGATTCCTCCCTTTACAACTGAAATAGATTTGAACTGATTATTATCATCAAATATTTTTTTACCGACAAACTTGTCAGTGAAAAAGTCAGTAGTAATTTCGGCACCCAATCCCGGAGTTTCTCCTTTATGATCGAAAGTAACTCCAACAATAGTATTGAGATCTTCGTTCAATGCAATGTTACCCCATAACGGCCCCCAAAGACCCACACCTCTTACCGGAATAATAAAAAGTTTAGTTCCGTTTTTTTCAATAACATATAAAGGGAGTTCGAATGGCTCACCTTTGGATTTTTTGTACAATTCCTTTTTCATGTCAATTTTAAAGGCCTTGCCATCTTCCATATTACCTACTTTATATGCTTCAACAACATCACCATCCTGATTAATAACAATTTCTTCTTTAACATATTCGTTAAATAGCTTTATTGCATTTGATGTGTTTACATCAGGAATTTGAGCAGAGGCTAATATGCCTCCCATTTTGTCGATAGCAACATTCCTTTCCTGGAATGGTTTGAGCAGCATCGCAGCCGTGGAAAGCAATGCCGCAGCAATGATCACCATTATGGCTGAGTATCTGAATATATAAGCGTTACTATACATAGTTTATATATTTAAATTTCTAAATTTTTATGGCGATTTTCATACGTTTAAGTCTCTTACTAATATTCGATTCAATAATATAATGATCGATTAAGGGAGCAAAAACATTCATAAGAAGAATTGCAAGCATCATACCTTCGGGGTAGGCTGGATTAAAGACTCTTATCAGCACAGCAATAATACCAATCAGGAACCCATATATATACATTCCTTTTTTCGTTTGAGTACCTGTAACAGGATCGGTGGCCATAAATACTGCGCCGAAAGCAAAACCTCCTAATAATAAGTGGTTTAATGCGTCCATTTGCATATATTCATTTAGTCCCCAAAGGTTAAATAGCAATCCCATTATATAACCTCCGGCAAAAACGCTAAACATTATCCTCCAGTTAGCAACTCCTGTTGCCAAAAGAATAATAGCACCAATTAAGATCATCAATACAGAAGTTTCTCCAATGGATCCAGGGATAATACCAATGAACATTTCATAAGTTGTTGGCATTTGATCAAAATTGCCCACAAGCGCATTACCAAGCGGTGTTGCTCCCGAAAAGGTGTCAGGCAATATGTCGGGCAATCCACTTATCCAAACCTTTTCACCCGACATATCACTTGGATATGCAAAGAATAGAAAGGCACGTGCTGTTAATGCCGGATTCACAATATTCATGCCTGTGCCCCCAAAAACTTCCTTGCCAAATATTACTGCAAACGCAACTGCTATTGCAATTTGCCATAGCGGAGTTTCCGGTGGAACTATCATCGGAATAAGTAATCCCGAAACAAAAAATCCTTCATTTACTTCATGGTTTCTGATTTGTGCGAAAACTATTTCTAGTCCAAGTCCAACTCCATAGCTTACAATAATAATAGGAAGCATTTCTAAGAATCCATAAAAGAACATTGTCCATTGGTCAGGTTGTTCTCCATGTGAGAGAAAATGCTGGTAACCTATGTTCCACATTCCGAATAGTAATGCAGGAATAAGAGCAATGAATACTACTATCATTGTTCTTTTCATGTCAACTGCATCTCTTATGTGCGACCCTGTTTTGGTAACTTTGTCGGGTACATAAAAAAGTGTTTCAACAGCATCAAAAGCTGATTTCAACTTTTGAAACTTTCCACCTAGGTCAAAGTGCGGTTTTTGTTTATCAATAAATTTTCTAAGCGCTTTCATGCGGTATACTTCTGATTATACTTTATTAACTCATTTCCAAACGCATCAAATCCAAACCCTTTCGAATTATCGACTGGATTTCGGTTTTTGATGTATCAATTACTTCACACAAGGCAAAATCCTCATGATCAATTTCATATATGCCTAAATTCTCCATAAGGTCGATATCTTCAACCAAAACAGCCTTGATAAGTTGCATTGGATAAATATCAAATGGAAATACTTTCTCGAATTTGCCTGTCATTACATATGCTCTCATTCCACCATGAATATTTGTGTCGAGCCTGTATTTTTTGTTTGGTCTTAACCACGACAGGAATGTATGAGAAAAGCTAAATTTGTTAAAACCAGGTAGTAACCATCCAAAAAACTCATGATACTTACCTTCGGGGATAACTGTTACCATCGAATCGTAGAAACCAATGAAACCGTCTTTTTCAATTTTCTCTCCAGTTAATACTGTACCACTGATAAAACGGTTGTCGCCGTCGGTAGTGTTTCCTGATACCATATTTTTTATTGATGCTCCAACAAACGTTTTGTAGTAACGTGGATTTTTAACTTCCGATCCGGCAAGTGCAATAATCCGAGTTGAATCAAACCTGCCTTTTAAGAACAACCTGCCAATAGTTAGAACATCCTGAGGATACAAATACCAGATAATATCGCCTTTGTTTATAGGATCGACCCTGTTTATATGAACACTAACATTACCTGACGGATGAGGCCCTGAGAATTTGTTTATCTGAACATGCTGTGAATTTAAAAATACCTTGGAGGTAGTTTTTGTACTATCAACATTCAAATGAACTGTACCTGTTGTGAGTTTAGTTAGTACATCAAGACCCACCTGAAATTCATCACCTTGCCCGTGTACTATTAAATCAAAATCAGGGGCAAGAGGTGAAGTATCGTACGCAGCAACAAAAATTGCTTTGGGAGCATCATTTGGGTTTGCTATAATCGAGTAAGGTCGCTGTCGTAATACAGGCCAAACACCGCTTTTAAGCATTTTTTCAACAATATCCTCCTTTTTTAGGTCGTTAATGTTGGAAGCTCCGAAGTCAATAGCTTCATTTTTTCCATCAGAATCGATAATTATCTCAAGCAAACGCCTTTTTGCACCGCGCTTAATTGCTTCAACTTTACCACTTACAGATGCTGTAAAAACAATATTATCCCTGTATTTATCATAAAATAGGGGAGTTCCTGCTACTACAATATCACCTTCCTTAACCAATACTTTTGGGAAACATCCCAGGAAATTTGGCGGTTTAATGGCAAATTTTTCTGCATTTAAGTCAACGATGGTCTTTTCAGCTTCGCCTAACAGCTTTATATCCAGACCGTTTTTAATTACAAAAGTAGTTGACATATGTATAAAAATTCATGTGTTAATTGAGCGCAATTTAGACAATTCTATTTTTGCAAGTATTGAAAATTAAATTTCTTATGAAATTTGTATCGCCTCTAAATAAGCAAAATTATTATTTAACAGTAAATCAGTGTAATAAATAGTTTTATTTTTAGATTACAAATATATTATTAATTATAAAGTATTGCGGAATCTCATATTCATAATACCAAATATGGAAATATTCTGTAGTTCTTCTGAAACAAAATTGTAAATTTGAAAAACTTTTACCTTCTGTTTTATTGTTTTAAGCTATAGGTCATGATAAGAAACTTCATAATAATAACTATACTCATAATTATTTCCACATTAAACGCTTTTGCAGATATTGTTGAGAACAGGGATTTAGTTTACGATGAAAATATTCATACAGTATTATTACACCCTCCCAACGATCAGCTGTTACCTGCTATAATAAGGCTAAATTCAGCTGATAACCTGCGCTTGCAGTTTGATGATATGAGTGCCGAGTCGTACCAGTTTAAATATGCGTTTGTACATTGTGCCGAGGATTGGCAAACCTCCGATCTCGATCCAATAGATTATATTGATGGGTTTTTTGAGGCAGATATTACTAATTACGAGTTTTCGGTAAATGCAATACCCCCATATGTTCATTACGATCTGGTTTTTCCTACTCGCGATATGCAGATAAAATTATCAGGGAATTACATTCTAAAAGTTTACATTGATTCACCCAAAGACGATAACGTAATTCTAACTCGTAGGTTTTTTGTAGTTGAACCCCTTGTTCGGATAGATATAAAAATTCCTTATTATCCAAAGAACCTGGAGTTTATTAGGAAAAAACAGCAAATCGATCTCACTCTTATCACCCCGGATTTGTTTAGTTTAGAAACAGAAGAACGTATTAACGTTACACTTCAGCAAAATGGCAGATGGGATAATATTAAGGAGAACCTAAAGCCAACTTCTATTGTGGGTAATCAGATGACTTTCAATTATCGGGATGGAATTGTGTTTGAAGGAGGAAATCAATTCAGGAACTTCGACATGAAGAGTTTTTGGTACCAGTCGATACACATTAAAGAAATTATTAGCGAAACTGATGGCTACAACGTAGTATTGCATACCGATTACTCAAGGGCCAATAAACCATATAGTGTAATTGAAGATATTAGTGGTAAAAGATTTATCCAGGCAAGGCGTGGGCAGAATACAAATACTGAGGGCGAATACGCCTGGGTTGAATTTTGGTTAAAACAATCTCGAATTAAAGATGCCGATATATATATATTGGGAGCCCTGAATAATTGGCAGTTGGATGATAAGAGTAAAATGCGATACGACTCACGGCAAAATATGTACCGGGGCAGGCTTTATTTAAAACAGGGTTATTACGATTATTTGTATGTGGTACTTCCTGGAGGTGATTCGCGAGGAAATGTTAGTGTTATTGAAGGAGATCATTGGGAAACAAACAACCAATATTCGGTTTATGTATATTATCGCGAAAAAGTACCTGAATACGACAGACTGGTAGGTTATTCAACTTTTTATTCGTTTGACGTGAGTACGGAATAATTTTCTTGATCGTTTATACAAAACAATAACAACCACTATTACGAATGATAATGCTATTATCCAGTAATAATAATTGCTCTGTTTTGAAAAATTTATTACTGAAGTATCGCCACTAATTATGTATGCTGACCAGAAAAAGGGATGCGACTTAGCCATGTTTGCATTATTAAGCATGCTTAGTTTTGCTTGTTGCATTGCCACATCTTTTGTTAAACCTTCTTTTAAGTATTCGTAATATTTACTCATTATTTTTGATCCGGATTCATCCTGTGCTTCCCATAAAGTCATAACAATTGAGGGCACACCTGCATAAACAAATCCTCGGGCAAGACTCATAATTCCTTCACCTTTCCTGAATTTGCCTGTGCCTGTATTACATGCGCTTAGTGTAACCATTGATGCACTAAGATCCATATTATATATTTCATGTGTAAACATATGGTTGGAGGAAGTATCGTTCATGTCCTCATAAAAAACCAGTTTCGATTGTAGAGGAAGCGAATCGTTTATTATTGTATGCATAGCCAAATGTATAATGTTGTTGGAATTCGCATGTTTCAAAAAGTTACTTTTCGTAGCATTTTTATCGTAATATGCTCTGCCACCTTGACTTTTTAATATATTATACACCTCATCTTTGGCAAAAGGTAAGTTTTTTAAACTCTGATTTTTGTCGGATCGTAAGGTGGTTAGGCTATCGGAATATGATGGCGCAAAAGCAAGTAGATTATGGATAGGCTTTTTCTTATTTTGGTGAAAATAGGTATTAAATTTCAATGTGGCCGAATATGAATACGATATTGGGTGGTTTTTAATAAGATAGGGTAGGTCTCGGTAATTTATACCATCTGTTTCAAAATCATATTCTATCAATAGATCAAAAGGCAAGTAGCCTAATAGACCATCAGGTATAATTATTAACCTTTTATTATCAAATAGATCTTGAGAAGGTTCAATTAAAGTTTTCCATAATTTATGCGAATGCAACTTAAATTCGTTGAACTTAGTAATATTATGCTGACTGAGATCAATATTTTTTATTGAAATAATATAACTTAAAGAGTTAAAGAAACTTGAATCGACCGATATCTTCTTAATATCAAATTCGTTATTGGTAATTGTTGTTATAAATAATACAGAATCAGTAAGTTGATATTCAATAATGGCTTCATCATCTTTTAGTTTCATTTTTGTTTGCGATAAACTAATAACCTCTCTGCCGTATTTTACAGAATAATATTTGGGATAATCTCTTTCAATGCTTATAATCAGACTATCATACTTATTTAACAAAATAAGTAGTTTGGTTTCGAAAAAGCTAATACTTCTATCAGAGGGTTTTTCCTCTGTTTTTTCATTTTCAAGTAATTGCATTAATCCATTAATTTCATCTTTAAGTTGGTGTTCGTACCGAAATATTTCGTCAGGTATATCTGAGGTTTTTAAAGCTAATTCACTGTTAACGTCCGACAATAGCGCTGATGATTTACTTCTTTCAGAATAATTAAATATTTTTTCAATATAGGCCGTGTCATTCGTTAGGTTATAAATATCGTACGAATTTTCAATAGCCAAATTATACACAGGATTAGTGATTTCAGTTAATAATAGCTTATTTACAGTGCTTAGATTATTAAATACTTTTTCAAATTTATTCAAAACCTGGGCAAAAATTGTGTCGGCTTCATTAAGTAACTCAATTTCGTTAGTTTGTTTGAATTTTAGTGCGAGAGCCGAAGCATAGCCAACATGAGCTTTCCCTTCTTGCATAATATTTAGGTTTGCACCTCCTGTATCGACCTTGTTTTCATTAAAAATTGAGATAGATTTACTAAAATAGTGTATTGCAGAGTCGGCATTTTTTTTATTTTCTAAATAGTAAGTTCCAATTTGTATTAGCACCATTGCATATTGATCAGTATTATAACCATGCAATAAAATAGTTGATTCTAAAGCCTTATTATAATACATTAAAGCCATGGAATAGTTTTTAATTTTAACTAAAAAATCAGCGTAGCATGAATATAATTCCTGACGTCGTTTTGGGTTTATATTTTCTTTGTCAATTAATTCAAGTGCTACCTTAAAATAGTAATTGGCTTCATCAACATTATCCACCTCAGCGTATGATTGGGCAATATTTTTGTACAGGATCAATCTTAAATCGTTCTCGGGAGAATTTTGAAGACCAGATAGACAGTAATTAATTGAAGTAAAAAAATCACCAGTGTTTCGGCTTACCTGACTCAGATTGTAATAGATTAAAGGTATTTTTTCAGCATTAGCGTTGTTGGCAATATAAATGTCGAGGGCTTTTTTATAATAAAGTTCTGCCTTCGAAAACTCATAGTTATAATATGCATTTATTCCTTTATTATTATTTATACCTGCCAGGTTTATATTAGCGTTACCTAGTTTATTAACAAAGATTGCTTCAGACTTTTCGAAATAATGGTTTGCTTCTTTAAGTTTACCTGTTAAAGTTGTGAGAAGCGCATAATTATAATAATATCCGGCAATAATAATACTGTCGTTAATTTCTCCACTTTCGGTTAAGGCTATAAGAGCGGTATCAAAATAGTTTATAGCATTATTATATTTCCCTAAACTTGCATAGCTAATCCCAATGTTTAAATATGTGAAGTATAGATTGCGATCCTTAATATTGTTATTAGTTAATAGCTCTTTCGATCTTTTACAATAGTAAATAGTACTATCAAATTCTTGTAATGCTAAATAACCACGCCCAATATAATTAAGTGTTTTTGCTAACGACTTATAGTCGTTGGTAATTACTCTTTGTTTAATAAATAATGATTTCTTTAATGAATCAACACCTGATCTGGCATCATTATTTTGAATTAATACTTTGCCGAGCATGTGATATGCATCAGCAAGGATTAAGCTGTCAACAAACACATTATTAGAAATTAAGCTAAATGCTTTCGAAATTAATGAATCAGACTTTTTCTTATCAGTTGACCAATAAAGTTCACTTAATACTATTAACTGCTCAATAGTATCATTATATTTTTGATTGTAATTCGTTTGGTTGTTTATGCTTTGTTTTTCGGCTTGCAGGTATTGGGATGCATTTAGTGTCGTGGCTAATAAAACCAATAGCAATGTACTATTACAGTACAGCATTTTAAAAGAAAAGAATATATTATCCCCTCCAGTTTTTTTTGACACTACTTTTTTGATTTGGTGATTTCTTCTACAAAAGTAGCAATCTTGTTAAACTCTCAAAGCAAAATTAATATTTTAACTTCAAATATCAATAAAATGCATGTAAATTATGTAGAAACAAATGAAAGACATTAAAATAGCTAAACATTGAAGGGGCTGAATAATTTGAATTTGCACAAAAAAAAGAGGCTGTTTCCAACCTCTTTTCAACTTTTACCCGTTACTTCTAATTATTTGTTTAACTAATTGTTATCAATTCGGTTATTTTTAATTTGTTTTATAAAAACGACCTAATGTATTCTCATTACCTGCCAAATTTATTTTATAAAAATAATGTCCTGAAGGCAAGTTTTCTGTTTCAATGTGTATAAGCTGTGTGCCTTTATAAATAGTCGTATTGATCGTTTGCTTAACGAGCCTGCCAATAAAGTCATATACATAAATATTAGCATAATTGTTAGTCGGACTAGTAATTTTCAGATAATGAATATCAGCAGCAGGGTTAGGATAACCGATTATCTCAAATTCCAATTTATTAGGAGTTGTGCTTACCGCAGGAAGTTTAATTACAATATTGTCAATTTGACCGAACTTACTATCAAGCATCATTCCACCTTCCAACAACGAGAAAATGTCTTCTCCTTCAATGTTATCATAATTTTGGTTTTGCCTAACCTTAACTCTGAAAAGAGTTTCACCAAAGAATTTAGTTCCCGGGTTTTCATTTTCATCGAGCCATATTACGTTAAGCGCACCAGTGTTTTCATCTAAATTGAAAAGAAAATTCTCGTCAGGTCCGGTAACATCTAAAATTTCAATCATATGCTTAGGATAAATAAGGTTTAAATTGAAACCGCTAATTAGGTTGGTGTAATTTGAGCCAATCTCTAATTCTATTTCTTGTTCACCAACTGAAGTTAATTCCTGAATATTTTCTTGTAAATCTATTATGTTTCTTCCGCCTGGCATCCAAATTCCTTCAACATCTCCTGTTGAGGTTCCCCAAACTCGGATGTCTTCTCCTCCGCTTCTTGCCGTAAGGCTTATAGCTTTCTCTTCAAACTGCCATTCACCGGCTTCAAATGGTTGTGTTTTTTCTGGTTTTAATACCATTTTCAGCAAATGGTTATAGTCACCATGGTTAACATTATTATTTCCATTTACATCACCTGCAGCAAATTCCCATACGTTAAATGTATATGTGCCATTTAAGTACTGAAGAACTAAAGCTGGATCAATAAGGTTTAGATCACCAATATTTATGGTTGCGGATGCTTTTAAAGTATAATCACCGGGTTGTATATTCGTAAAAATAAATTCTCCGTCGTTGTTGGTAACTGTGGTGGCCACAACATTATTACCATTGGAGTACAGTTTTACAGTTACATTAGGTAACGGGTTTAAACTATCCTGGTGATAATAAATTAATCCATTAATTTGACCTAATGCAGTTAATGAGCTAAATATCAAAAATGTAGCTAAAAAAATTGTGTTTCTAAGAATAAAACTTTTCATAACTAAACGGTTTAATAATATATAAAAAGACACCTTCTCTATTTAATAGTACCAAAAAAAACAATTTTTCAACCATGTTTTCGAAAAAGATTTAATTTATTTTTCAAATATATTTAATTTTTATCATTTAAAAGAGTTTTTCTTTAATATTTTTGGCGATTCATTAGTTGAAATCTTTATAATGATAAATTTATTAAGGTATTTATTACTTATTTCTGTTGCTCTTATACCAATAACTAAGGTATTTACGGCCAATCCCTACGAAATTAAAATCAGAATAGACGGATATCAGGATAGCGTAATTTTACTAACATCATATTATGGAGAAAAAATAAAGTTAGTTGATACCGCATATTCAATTAAACACGGTGAGTTTGTTTTCATGGGAGAAGAAAAATTACCATCAGGTATATATATGGTTGTAAGTGCTGATAAAAAAAAGTTATTTGAGTTTTTAATAAGCGGTGATCAAACGTTTAATTTGAATACAAGCACGTCAAACTATGCACTTAATATGAAAGTTTTAGGTTCAAAAGAGAACAAGGTTTTTTATTCATATTTAGTATATAACGAGGAGCAGTATCAGTTAAATATATCACTTTTAAGCAAAATTGACTCACTCACATCTTTGTCAGAAGAAAATTCCAAATTAAGGAATAGCCTTGATTCGGTAAACAAATTGGCTGTTAACTATAAACTAAACATCATTGAAAATAATCAGGGAATGCTAGTTTCGTCGTTACTAAATGCCATGCGTGATATTGAGATTCCTGATTCTATAAAAAATTCAACTGATAGTAGTCTGGCGTTCAAGTATTACAAAAAGCATTATTGGGATTATTTTGATTTAAGTGATAGCAGCCTGTTGCGTACCCCCATATTTATGAGAAAAGTTAATCAGTATTTTGATCAGGTTGTGGTTTTTAATCCCGATTCGGTAATCAGTGCAATTGACACTGTTATTTCAAATGCCCGGCCGTCGAAGGAGGTAGTTGGCTACCTTGTTTGGCATTTTATCTCGGAATATCAAAATCCGAAGTTTATGGGTTTCGATAAGGTGTTTGTTCATTTGGTTGAAAATTATTTTAGCAAAGAAAATATTTCAAATACAACTACATCAATATTAACCTCTTTACAGGAAAGAGCTGATAAAATTAAACCGATATTACTTAACCAACCTGCCCCCGATTTGCTTCTTATCGACACTACAGGTGTCTTATTGTCATTTAAAACTATATCAAACAATTATACGATATTATTTTTTTGGGATACTGATTGTGGCATTTGCGGCAAGGAGATTACCGAATTAAAGAAAATATATGACAAACCTGAATATGATATTGAGGTTTACGCAGTTAATGTGAATAGCGATCTTGAAAAATGGAAAAAAGCATTAATTGAGAAACAAATACCCGGAATTAATGTTAATGGAACGCGTAGTGCTACAAAAGATTTTCACGACTTATACGACATCTATGGTACTCCGGTTATATATGTTCTTGACAAAAACAAAAAGATAGTCGCAAAACGTATTGGAGCTGATAAAATAGCTGAGTTTATTGATAATTTTGAGAAACGCTAATTCATTTCATAACAAATGTTAAGTTTGTACCCAAAATTAATAAAATTTTGACCATGAATCAATTTCTAAGCTTTATTAAATCAAAGTTATTATGTTTGATATCATTGCCCCAAATAATTAATCGCAACACATATTTACTTATTTATGGTATTTTCTTTTTCCCTACGCTTATAATGGCAGAGGGCTCGAAAGAGATTTACCAGGGAACAAATGAAACACATCTTTATTTATGTAGTAATTTTTTAACTCAGTGCTCATCCATGGGAGGATTGCGTACTCAGTTTGCTGTTTATGAATGTGATGAACAAGACCGCATGAATTTTAGTATATTTTCGAATGATGAAATCGTTTATATTGGACTTAATGGAAGTGTTGGTGGAGGTAACAAAATTGTATATAGGATAAAAGACGAGTTTGGAAATATTGTTGCGGCTGAAGCCGACTTCCCTCTAAGCGGCCTTGATCCAGGTTATATTCCATCAATTAATGAAGCAAGAGTTGGTCCAAGTCAGTTATATGGGGCTTTAGGTTATGACGCTATAGAATTTAGTCCACCCGGTCCTGGTGTATATTATATTGAGTTTCAAAGAATGAATAGTTTCACCGGTTTACCTAATCCCGGAGGTTTTGAGATTGATTTGTTTGATATTACAGTAGCAAATACAACAACCAGTACAGCCAAACCCGGTCGTTTGTATTCGAAAGCCTGGCAATTATACGAATCAAACTCCGAGTGTTCAGCTGAATTTTTTATTTATTCTACTGACAGTATTATTACATCACTTGAACTAAATAATTTAAATGGCGGTATTTGGGTTACATTTTGCAATCAAACAGGATGTGGTAGTACAGGTGATTTTACTGAAGATAGAAAATCTGTACCTAACCAGCAGATTTATGCTCCACAATACAACGTTTTTCTGAACGAGCCTGATATAGATATTTTTCCTCCGGCTCAAATTCTTGGATCAATTATTCCTCCTGTAATCGGACAAACTCATTGTGATGACGGAACAATTGATTTTCTTCTTGAAGTAGACAAAGCTGGTAATGTTGAAATAGAGCTAAATTTTGATCCCCCTTATGTGACCCGAACTTTAATAACAATTGTTGACGTAGGTGTTAATACAATTACTTGGGATGGTTATGATGGTACATCACCAGACAGTCTTCCTGTACCACATAATACTAACATAACATTTACTGTAAGTTATATTAACGGTTTAACAAATCTTCCATTATACGATGTGGAAAGCAATAACAATGGTTTTGTAATTGGGTTGGTTAGTCCTGCGGGTACTACACCACTTGTTTACTGGGATGATTCAAACATACCAGGTGGTTCAACTAATTTTGCGGGATGTGCTAGTACATCCTCTCCCTGGTCGGGATGTCACCCATGGCCTGATGGAGATTATCATACAATAAATACCTGGTGGTATACTTCTTCTCAAACCACTGCACCTGTTATAATATTGGAAGAGCGTGTTCCCGATTCCTTGATATTTAATCAACCAACACAAAATTATTGTGCCGGAGCTTCTAATATACCTATTTCAGTTACGATTGACCCAAATACAGAAATTTATTATTGGGACTTTACCGGTAATGATGTTACAATAAATCAAAATCCGCCACCTAATGATAATTCCATAACAATCGATTTTGGCCCAAATGCAACAACCGGAGATGTTTTTGTTTACGGGTATAATAGCATTTGTGGCAATGGTGATACATCTTATTTATTTATTGGTATCCAGGAACTTCCTATAGCTAATGCCGGTGCTGATGACACAATTTGTGTTAACCAGGTTATTACCCTTTCGGGAAGCAGGACAAATAGCAATTCGAGTTCATGGTCAACCTTAGGTGATGGTACATTCAGTAATTCAACAATACTCACTCCAATTTATACTCCCGGAGCAGGTGATATTGCAGTTGGATCGGTAGATTTAATTCTTACGGCGACTGCCATAGCACCATGTGCCGACCCTGTAATGGATACTATGACCCTTACTTTTGATCCGCTACCAATTGCTAATGCAGGAGATAATGATTCAATCTGCATTAACGGAACCTACACTCTTTCAGGAAGCAGAACCTTTAGCAGTTCAAGCTTGTGGGCAACAGCAGGAGATGGTGCCTTTGACGATGCCACTTCCCTAACAGCCACTTACACCCCGGGACCAAATGACGTATTAGGTGTTTCTGTGGAACTAACCCTTAATGCAAATGCTAATCTACCTTGTACAGTTGCTGATCAGGACGTAATGACTCTTACTTTTGATCCACTGCCGATAGCTGATGCCGGGCCTAATGAAAATATATGTCTCAACGGAACAATTACACTCGCAGGAAGCATTCAAAATAGCAACTCAAGCCAGTGGTCAACCGCCGGTGATGGAACATTTGATGATTATACTTCACTTACAGCAACATATACACCGGGTAATACCGATAAGATTGTTGGCTCAGTTACGCTTACGCTTACAGCTGACGCGGAATTACACTGTACTGATGCAGATATTGATGAAATGATTCTTACTCTTGATCCATTGCCGCAACCCCAAATCGGTATTAGCCCAAATGATACAGTTTGTATAAACGAAACCGTGATCTTTAACGGCACCGATATCAGTGGCACAAATATTATCACATGGGAATGGGATTTTGGTGATGGCAATACTGCTGTCGGTCAAAATACAAATTACATATACACTGTACCTTTCCCTACAGTTGATAGTGTTATGCTAATTGCAATAAATGATAATAGTTGTACTGATACAGTTTATCGGGATATATGGGTAATGGATCCAACTATTGGATTTAATATTTCACCAAAACCTGCATGTTTAGGCGATACAATATCCTTTACAGGGACTGGTGATATTGTTACTTACACCGATTGGAACTGGGATTTTGGTGATGGAGATACTCACATTGGAAGAGATACACTACATTTATATACTACTCCCGATACTTTTGAAATAACCTTATTTGTTTGTTCAATTACCATCATTGATAGCGCTTTTGTATATCAAACTGCAGCTTCTAATGCAGGTTCGGATGAGACTTTATGTGAAAGTTTTCCTTACGACTTTACCAACTCTGCAGTTCAACCGTCAGCAGTAAGCTACGACTCCTTGCTTTGGTATGGCGGAACCGGAAACTTTAGTGATCCAAGAATTTTAATGCCTGTTTATACTCCGGGAGTTGGTGAAGAAGGTGCTGTAGAATTGTTCATGGTAGCATATGGCTTATTACCTTGTAGCAATGATACATCTTCAATGATATTAACACTGGATTCACTTCCTGAACCCGCTTTTAATTTCGTACCAAACGATTCGATTTGTATTAACGAAATGATTAGCTTCACCGGTACTAACAATAATACTACATCAATAACTAATTGGGATTGGGATTTTGGGGATGGTAATTTTGCTACTGACCAGAATCCATTTTACGCTTATGTATTTAATGGAGTATTCGATGTTCAGCTTACCCTTACCAATGCTCAAGGTTGTGTTGACTCTTTAACGCAGCAGGTCACAGTAAATCAACTACCTGATGCTGGTATTACCATTGGGCCAAACGACAGCATTTGTTCTCAGTTGCCCCTTAGTTTTGTAGGAACTGATTATAATGGAACCACAATAACCGATTGGGATTGGGATTTTGGTGATGGTAATTTAGCATCCGGTCAAAATGTAGTTCATACATATATGGCCCCTGGGTCGTATACTGTAACGCTTTATCTTACAAACGATAATAGTTGTCTGGATACTGCTTACGCAAACGTTGTTGTTCATACACTTCCATTATCAGATTTTACAATCGCACCAAACGATACAGTGTGTATAAATGAAACTGTAACTTTTGATGGCTCAGATTTTAGTGGCACTAATATTACATCATGGGATTGGGATTTTGCCGATGGTAATTCAGGAACCGGGCAAATTGCAACGCACATTTACAGTGCTGCATTTCCATTGGTTGATAGTGTTAGACTAATTGCAACAAATGATAATAGTTGTGTTGATACTGCTTATCAAAATATATGGGTTAAGGACCCGACCGTGGGATTTAATATTTCACCTAAACCCGCCTGTCTGGGCGATACAATTACCTTTACAGGGACTGGTGATATTGTTACTTACACCGACTGGAACTGGGATTTCGGTGATGGCGGTACTCACATTGGAAGAGATACAATACATTTATATACAACTCCTGACACTTTTGAGATTACATTATCAGTATGTTCAATTACCATTATTGATAGCGCTTTTGTATATCAAACTGCTGCTTCTGATGCCGGCTCAGATGAGTCTTTATGTGAGAGTTTCCCCTATGATTTCAGCAATTCAACAGTACAACCCTCTGCAATTAGTTACGATTCATTGCTATGGTTTGGAGGTGGAGGAAACTTTAATGATTCCAAAATATTGTTGCCAATATATACGCCTGGCTTTGGTGAAGAAGGCCCAATAGAATTATTCATGGTAGCTTATGGCTTGTTGCCTTGTAGCAATGATACATCTTCGATGATACTTACTCTGGATTCACTTCCAGAACCTGCATTTAACTTTGTCCCAACCGATTCGATATGTTTAAATGAAGTGATTAACTTTTCCGGAATTAACAATAACACAACCACAATAACAAACTGGGATTGGGAATTTGGAGATGGTAACCTGAGCACAATTCAAAATCCAACACATGCTTTTGGTTCGGATGGATTTTTCGATGTTCAGTTAACTATCACCAATACACAGGGTTGTACAGATTCTGTGACTACCACACTTCAGGTACATCCGCTACCCGATCCGGATTTTACTATCATGCCAAATGACACAATCTGTGCCGAATTGCCTCTTTCTTTTAGTGGTTTCGACATAGCCGGAACAACAGTTACCGATTGGTCATGGGACTTCGGTGATGGCAATCTTAGTACAGGTCAAAATGTTAATCATACTTACACGGCTCCGGGTGATTATGTAGTAACATTAACTGCTTTAAATGATAACAGTTGTACTGAATTTCATACAAAAACTGTACACATACATTCCCTCCCCGAATCAAATTTTACAATTTCTCCTAACGATTCCACATGCGTAGATGAAATAATTAACCTTGATGCTTCAAATCTAACAACAGATATCACGTTATGGGAATGGCAATTTGGTGATGGAAACACAGCATTTGGTCAAAATGTAAACCATACATATACAAATCCTGTAACTCAAACTTATAACATACTCTCAATCTACCAAAATGAAGTTGGATGTATAGATACAACAATCCATCAGCGTTATGTGCAGAATGTATCAGTAGGATTTTCCATGGTACCTAGCCCAAGTTGTCAGGATTATACCGTAAATTTCACGGGTACAAACGACAGGGTTACATTTACGCCATGGAACTGGACATTTGGAGATGGATCACCATCAGGAACTGGCCTTGATGTATCACATGTATATTTAACACCCGATACAGTGGATGTTATTCTAAATGTATGTTCTCAACAAGAAATTCATGAACTGATAATAAATGCCGCCTGCGAGGTTCATGCAGGCTCAAACGAGATTACTTGTCAGGATGTTTATTTCGATCTAAGTGAATCAACAACCCCTCCATCAGCTGATGATTTTTCATCGATTTTATGGTATAGCAATGGACTTGGAACAATTGATGATCCTACATTATTAGCCCCAACTTATTTTCCCCATCCTTCAGAAGGATCTGTTCAAAATGATACCATTACTTTGACAATGGTTGGTATTGGAATTTCGCCTTGCGAGAACGACACTTCACAAATGGAGTTGATCGTTATTCCCGGAGCATATGCACAAGCAGGTTCTGATGAGTATACTTGTTTTGGTGTACCTTATAACTTTATAAACTCCACCGACTCATCCTTCGCCACCAACTACGTAACCCTCTACTGGACCACCAGTGGCACCGGCTC
>JACNJS010000019.1:33244-144449 GCA_014382445.1 Bacteroidota bacterium | reverse complement strand
TTAACAGGGCTATAGATAATGTTGTGAATTCGATCAATGATCTCGAAAAAGTTGCTGAACAGATAGGATATCCGATTGTTATGAAAGTTGTTGGACCTGTACATAAGTCTGATGTTGGAGGAGTTGCGTTAAATATAAGGGATATAACAAAAGCAGTTTCAGAGATGAATCGAATGATGAAAATCGATGGTGCAACAGGTGTATTATTGCAACCAATGCTGTCAGGTGTAGAACTTTTTGCAGGAGTTAAAAAAGAGGGTAAATTCGGACATTTGTTACTGTTTGGTTTGGGAGGCATATTTATTGAGGTGTTAAAAGATGTAAGGGCTATGCTTGCACCAGTAAATAAAGATGAAGTGCTTGCTGAAATTAAAAAACTCAAGAGTTATAAAATAATTGAGGGTATAAGAGGAATGGATTCCGTTGATGAAAATATGTTTGCAGATGTAATTGTCAGGTTATCAGCTCTTGTTCAGGCAGCACCTGAGATAATTGAGTTGGATCTAAATCCTCTCTTAGGAAATAAAAATGATGTAACTGCTGTGGATGCAAGGGTACGGGTGAAGATATAAACCTTCCGGAGTCTGTATACTGATATTTATCGGGATGGAAGAGTTTATATTAATAAGAGTATTATATTGAATAAAAATATTTTTGTAGATTTGGACGATAAAATTAATAAACAAGAAATTATGAGAAATACTCCGATTCATTTCGACAAAGCTAAGGAGAAAATAAAATTGAGTGGTCTTAAATCGGTAGGTAAAGCTTCAATACGAGAAATTAAAAAGCTCGTTGATGAAATTGAAAAAGTTACAGGTGAAAAGTTTATCAGAATGGAGATGGGGATCCCCGGTTTACCCCCTGTTGATATTGGAGTTAAAGGACAAATTGAAGCTCTTAAAAAAGGTGTTGCAGCAATATATCCTGATATTCAGGGCATATCAGAGTTAAAAGCTGAAATATCAAGGTTCATCAAGCTTTTTATGAATATTGATGTCAACGAAGAGGGTTGTATACCAACGGTTGGTTCGATGCAGGGTAGTTTTGCATCTTTCTTAATGCTTAGTCGGTTGCATGAAGACCGTGATACAACACTATTTATCGATCCTGGTTTCCCTGTGCACAAAATGCAGCATCGTGTTTTAGGCTTAAAATTTGAAACATTTGATGTTTACAATTATCGCGGTGAGAAACTGAAAGAGAAGATAGAGTCATATTTCAGTACAGGTAAAATTCATTCTGTTATTTATTCTAGTCCAAACAATCCATCTTGGATTTGTTTTACTGAAGATGAGTTGAAAATTATTGGTGAATTGGCTACAAAATATAATGTAGTTATCATGGAAGACCTTGCATATTTTGGCATGGATTTCCGCAAAGATTATTCAAAACCCGGTGTTGAACCATTTCAGCCTACTGTAGCTCGATATACTGATAACTATATCCTGTTTATTTCCAGCTCAAAAATATTTAGCTATGCAGGCGAACGCATTGGCATGATGGTTATCTCGAATAAACTTTTTAAAAGCCGTTTTGAAAACTTAAAGGAGCATTATCCATCTGATGAATTCGGTTATGCTATGGTTTTTGGCACTATGTATCCTCTTAGCTCCGGAACATCACATTCAGCTCAATATGCGTTAATTGCTATGTTAAAAGCAGCAAACGAAGGTAACTTTAATTTTGTTGATCATGTATTTGATTATGGCAAGAAAGCCCGCATAATGAAAAAACTATTTACTGATAACGGTTTCGAAATTGTGTACCACACTGATATCGATCAACCAATAGCAGATGGTTTTTATTTTACTTTTTCTTATCCCGGTTTGAGTGCCGAAGAGCTATTAGATGAGTTAATTTATTATGGCATCAGTGCTATTTCATTACTTATAACAGGAAGTGAAAGGAGCGAAGGAATAAGGGCTTGTACATCATTAGTTCAACACGATCAATTTGTTGATCTCGAAGCCAGGTTGGTTAGGTTTCATGAGGATCACCCATTATAGATTGAATTTCTACTCAACCCACCAGCGTGCGCAGCTATTGAAAGAGTTGTTATGTTTGAAATTCAGAACTTTGCTTTAAATCTTACTACCCCAACGACATATCTGAATCAAACATAGTTTTGCGTGGCCGTGCACCTACATTTACACCTTCAACAAATGCTTCAACACATTCAAGTAATTCGTTGTGATAACCCCCCTCCAGCACTCCAAAAACAATTGGAAAAGTTCTGCGCAGCCTTAATCCACATTCATAGTATGCTTTTTTTGTGTACTTTAACAAAAGTAAACTGTCTTTTTCGTAACCATCAAAACCGGCTGACACTCCAACTACATCGGGATTGAATCTCATTGCAGCAGTTATCGCAATATGTAAAGCGTCAAGAAATTCTTTATCACCACTGCCGGCCATAAGGGGCAGATTCAAAGTAAAGCCAGTTCCTTTACCCGACCCTTTTTCATTAGCAAACCCCGAAAAAGGATAAGCAAATAATTGGTGAACCGAGCAAAAAAACACCCTGTTGCTGTTGTAGAAAATGCTTTGAGTCCCATCACCGTGATGACCATCGAAATCAAAAATAAAGACCTTTTTCCCTTCGTTTACAAGCTTTTGAGTAGCAATTGCAATATTGTTAAACAGACAAAGTCCGGCAGCACGTTCTCTGTCGGCATGGTGACCCGGGGGGCGTACAACTGCAAAATCACCTTGTTCACTTGCCATTATTGTGAGCCCTACTGCCGATATAGCAGCTTCATAACTATCCGGTGATAATAACGACTCAGCAACCGTATCACCGTTAATGCAGGCATTATATATCGATTTCTTGTGTTCTTCAGTATGTACAAGTGTTATGTAGGATTCACCGTTTACATCGGTATTTCCATATTTTTTAGGAAAATGCTCAAGCAGATATGAACCAGCTGCCCAGTTTTGTTGGTTATGCATTAAAAATTTAGAATTAAAAATAATTTTCATCAGACTATATTTTATTTTTAAAAGGTAATACGGACCTCGCCAAAAAGTCATTTCCCTGTGTGTTAAAGTAATCTATCACGGCTTATTTTATCTGTCTATTTGAAGGTTAATTGTATATCACTTAGTTTATTATTCCAATAATTCAAAAACCCATTCAACAAATTTACTATGTATTCATTAAGAAAACAAATTGAAGCATAAAAATCGAATACTTTATAATATTAAATACTATTTTTGTCCTACACAAACAATTATGGTGAAATAATGGAATATACAGAAATACTTATTAAAATTCGTAAGATATTACGTTCAATCAATCTATAATCAAAGAAGATACAGAAAGAATATGGTGTGAGTATACCGCAATTAATGTGCCTGGATTATCTTGGTGGACTAAAAGAATATAGAGCAACCCAAGGTAATATAGCGAAGTATTTGAACCTTAATTCTAGCACTATGTCGGGTATTATTAATAGAATGGAAACTAAAGGGTTGGTTGCCAGGTTACCAAATCATTACGATAAACGGGCAGTTTTTATATCGCTTACAGCTAAAGGTGCTAAGTTGCTGGAGACATCTCCTCAACTCTTACACGAGCAACTTTCTGAAAAGTTGGCAAAATTACCAAATGAAAAAATTATACAGATTAATAATGCACTTGAAATTGTAGTTAAGAGTCTTGATATTGAAGACATTTCAGCATCACCCATTTTTACAGTAGAGGATCCAATTTCGAGAAACCAGTATGATCTAAAAAATCCCCTCCAAAACACTGAAAATACGTAATGATTACGTGAATTCCTTGGTGTATCAAAAAAAAATTGTAATTTTGCTCGTATAGAAACAGAAATTAATAATCTTGAGGATATCGGAATTCTGCAACTTCAGAAGAAATAATAAATAATTGAAATTCTCAAAGCTTTTTGTAACTAATCAGTGTAATGATAATCTTAGTAACAATAGAGTTACTATAAACAATTTTTCCTTTGGGTTACCTTTGTGAAATCCTTTGTGTTCCTTTGTGGTTATTTTTTTTGCCACGAAGGAACACAAAGTACCACACAAAGGGTCACTAAGGAGAAAATATAATGTGTTATTGTAAAATAAAATTGAAAGAACTATTGCTTTTGTTGACACTGATTAGTTACAACTTTTTATTCAGATATTATATTTAATTACGCTGTTAATTTGATCTCACTTAATCAAAACATAGTTATAGTATATAACATTTCAAATCTTAATGTTTTATAAACATAATTACTATTAAAAGGGTTATGTTGGGATATTAATGATTAAGTGTACCTAAAGTGAAAACGGGAATGGTTGTATTTAAATCGGCTATTACTGATTAATAAAATTAAAAAAATCGTCTAACGTAAATTTTATGATTAAAATAAAATTATATAACGTAATGGTTAAGCCGGATATTTTGGAACGAACAAAAATTGTTAATTTTTTAAATGAGAATATGGGTGAATATGGTGATCCAAAACCCATCATCAGTGGCTCTATAAGTCATGCTTTAAAGGAACAATCATTTTTAGGGGGATTTGTTATAACATCGTATAATGATAAAAAAATATCTGGTGTGGTTGTTGTTAATCAAACAGGAATGCAAAAATACTACCCCGAAAACCTGCTTGTATATTTTGCTGTTGATAATAAATACAATGGAGAAGACATTAAAAAGGAATTATTGGAGCAAACGATTGCTATGGCAAAAGGTGATATTGCAGTACATGTTGAACCCGATAACCCCTTATTAATTCTTTTTAAAGAAGCGGGCTTTACTAATAAATATCTTGATTTGCGTTTTTCAAGGCCTAAAAAAAAATCTAATTGAAAAGCAATTAAAAAATAGTGATACTATAGTGTTAAAGTATCAGCCTTTTATTACAATTAATAACTAATGACATTATTAGACATATTCATATTTATTATATATTTCTCGGCAATGCTTGGCGTTGGAGTGTATTTTTTTCGGAAAAATAAAAACGTTGAGGATTATTATGTTGGGGGACGATCAATGAGTAGTTGGCACATTGGATTGTCAGTAGTTGCAACTGATGTTGGTGGTGGTTTCTCCATTGGTCTGGGTGGTTTAGGTTTTACGATAGGAATAGCCGGTTCCTGGATGTTATTTACCGGTTTAGTTGGTGCATGGGTGAGTGCAGTATTATTAATCCCGCGTATTCATAGTTTATCGGGCAAACACAAATTCTTCACTTTCCCACAAATATTTGAGCATTTTTATAATAGCAAGGTTGCCCTTGTAGCCGGTGTTATTTCAGCTATAGGGTATATTGGCTTCACAAGCTCACAATTCTTGGCAGGGGCAAAATTAGCTTCTGCAACATTTGTTGAAATAGATTTATTAACTGCTTTAATATTAATGGGTATAATAGCAGTTATTTATACTGGAATTGGTGGATTAAAAGCTGTTATTTATACCGATACAATCCAATGGATTATACTAATGTCGGGCTTATTATTTATTGGAATTCCGGTGGCATATTTTGCCATTGGTGGGATGGATACAATAAGAGAAACACTTCCAGATGAGTTCCTTTCTTTATCAAATGTTACTTGGCAACAATTAGTTAACTGGTCTGTCACAATTATTCCAATATGGTTTGTGGGAATGACTCTTTACCAACGAATATATGCGTCAAAAAGCGAAAAGCAGGCAAAAAAAGCATGGTTTATTGCCGGATTATTCGAATGGCCTGTTATGGCTTTCATGGGAGTAATACTTGGTTTGTTTGCTCGTGTAGCATTTGAAAATGGAATGTTCACTGAACTTGGATACACATTAAACACAGGTATTGATGCAGAAATGGGTTTGCCAGTACTGCTAAATACAGTCCTTCCTGCGGGATTAATGGGATTAATGCTTTCCGCTTATTTCTCGGCTATTCTTTCAACCGCCGACAGTTGCTTAATGGCAGCATCCGGAAATGTGCAAACAGATATTCTTACTAGTATATTCAAATCTAATGGCAACACAAAATCGCAACTAAGGACATCACAAATAATAACCTTGCTAATTGGAGTATTGGCATTGCTGTTAGCCTCATATATGACCAATGTTCTTGATTTAATGCTTTACTCTTATGCATTTATGGTTTCCGGTTTGTTTGTTCCTGTGCTTGTAGCATTGTATGGAAAAAAGCCAAACTCAACAGCTGCCATTTTTGCGATGATTTTTGGCGGATCGACAACCGTAATTTTGACTTCACTTGAAATAAATCTACCAATGGATTTGGATGCCAATATTTTTGGTATCATGACTTCATTTTTAGCTTATAATCTTGCTTCAAAAATTTTTAAAAAATAGATGAAAGATATTATTGCTTTACGACACAAACTACATAGTTACCCTGAACTTTCAAATAATGAATTTGAAACAGCAAGACGTATAACCAGTTTTATTCAAAAGTACTCACCTGACAAGACTTTGTTTTTTGGAAAAACCAGTTTAGTATTTATTTTTAATAGCGGTAATGCTGGCAATACTTTAATGTTTAGGGCAGAACTTGATGCATTACCAATTATTGAAAATAATAATACTGAATATATTTCTGTAAATAAAGGTGTTGCTCATTTGTGTGGACATGATGGTCATATGGCAATAATTGCCGGATTGGCAGCACGTATTTCTCAAAACAGACCTCAAAAAGGTAAGGTAATATTACTTTTTCAAGCAGCTGAAGAAGTTGAACAAGGCGCAAAAGATTTGGTCGAAAATACCGAATTTCAGAAGCTTCAACCGGATTGTATATTTGCTTTACATAATATCCCTGGAGTTGAAAAAAATAAAATTTTGCTAAAAACCGGAAGTTTTACTGCTGCTTCAAAAGGCATGACTATTAAACTATTTGGCAGAACTTCTCATGCCGGCGAACCCGAAAATGGAATAAGCCCGGCAATGGCAATTTCGAAGATAATTAAAAAACTATCTGAGTTGATTAATAACAGAAGTCAATTTAGAGATATGACCCTACTTACAATCATTCATTTACAGCTTGGCGAAATTGCATTTGGTACTTCACCGGGATATGCCGAGATCAGAATAACCCTACGATCTTTCGAGAATAATGATATGATATTATTGACAAGTAGTACCGAAAGAATAATTGAAACAATTTGTAAAGATGAAAAATTAAAGCATGAAATATCTTATTCAGAGGAATTTCCTGCTACAGTAAACAATAGCGAATGTGTAAAATTAATTAAAGAATCGGCAAAAGAAAACGATTTGCATGTTGAGAACATTGCCTCACCTTTCAGATGGTCAGAAGACTTTGGGTATTATACCCAAAAATATAAAGGAGGTTTTTTTGGATTAGGTTCCGGTATAGACCATCCTGCTTTACACAACCCAAATTATGATTTCCCTGATGCGATTATCGAAACAGGTATAAATATGTACTATACGATTTATAAAAAAATGAATTTTTAATGAATAAATAATTATTATATGTTTAGAATAAAGAGAATAAACAACGAGAAAGAATTTAAAGATGTTACCAGAGGGGAGTTTATTGATTTCCTATTTACTCATCTTGACCAATTTGGCGACCATAAAGAAGATATTAATAAATGTCTGGATTATGCATTTAGTGAAGAAAAATCAGAAGGGGGTTTCGCTCTTGCTGCTACTTACAAGGATAAACTAGTAGGCGCACTAATTATGAATAAGACGGGAATGGGTAATTATATACCGGATTGGGTATTAGTTTATGTAGCAGTTGACGCTTCTTACAGAGGAAAAGGCTTTGGGCGTAAGATTGTTGAAGAAAGTTTTATACATTGCGATGGTAATGTAAAACTACATGTTGAATATGATAATCCTGCTAAACGATTATATGAACGCATAGGGTTTACTAGTAAGTATGCCGAAATGAGATATGAAAAAAAATGAGTGTGATAATAAAATGAAATCATGGCACAACTACAAATTAATATTACAGAAATACGTAATAATATATTAAAACTCAATAGTTATCTAAAAGATAACAATATAAAATGGAGTTTGATAACAAAAGTGTTTTCGGGAGATAAGGATTTCATGAAGCA
This sequence comes from Bacteroidota bacterium, assembly GCA_014382445.1. GTDB lineage: Bacteria > Bacteroidota > Bacteroidia > Bacteroidales > F082. The sequence continues at coordinate 136,388 of JACNJS010000019.1, read as the reverse complement.
AATTCTTACTCCTGATATAGTTAAAGATATTCATTCGGTTGGCGACTCACGCCTGTCAAGCCTTAAGAATCTAAAGGAACTTAATAATGAATTGATAACAATATATATTAAACCACCTGCAAAAGCATATATTGATGATGTGGTGAAATATGCCGATATTTCATTAAATTCATCTTATAAAACAATTATTGCTCTTAACAAAGCTGCAAAAAAGCAAAATAAAATCCATAAAGTTATTATTATGGTGGAGCTTGGAGAGTTACGCGAAGGTGTAAATAGGGAAGATTTAAGCTTTTTTTATAATCAAATATTTAACCTTCCAAATATTGAAGTTGTGGGGCTTGGTAGCAATCTTGGTTGTATGTATGGTATCGAACCAACTTATGATAAATTGCTGCAACTAAGTTTATATAAGGAACTTATTGAATTGAAACATGGCACAAAACTAGATTTAATATCAGGTGGCAGTTCCATTTCATTACCATTAATAGAGAACAAAAAAATTCCAAAAGATATTAATCATTTTCGAATTGGTGAATCTGCTTTTTTTGGAACAAGTCCCTTAGATAATAAACAATTTTTGGATCTGTGTACTGATACATTTAATTTCTATACTCAAATAATTGAACTTGAAGAGAAAGGGATTGTTCCTGATGGAATTATTAACGATGCCAGCATAGGTCATGCAGCAGAATTTGAAGAAAAAGACTTAGGAAGAACAACTTTTAAAGCAATACTTGATTTTGGATTATTAGATGTTGATCAGGTAGGATTAACACCTGATGACAAAGGCATAAAACTGGTTGGGATTACATCCGATATGACTGTTGTTGATATTGGTAATAATATTGGCAAAGACGGTAAACAAAAGTATCATATAGGTGATAATATTTGCCTCAATCCTAATTATATGTCGGTTGCAAGGTTACTTAATTCAAAATTTATTGAAAAGAAATTCATATCAGAAAAATAAATTACTAACCAAATTATTGCAAATATGCTTGGGAATCAGGGTGATTTTCCTGGAGTTGTAAGTAAAAAGAAAAAAGTCTGGTTTGCTGAGGTATGCCCAAATCCAATTTTGAGTTTAAAAATATAGAATTATGACAAGCACATCTAGTATCGGGATAATAAAAAATGCACTGAGAAATAATGTTAGTGTAATGAGGTCGCATCTTGCTGATTCTACAATAATATCTGCTGTAATCAAAGGAAATGCGTATGGTCATGGTGTAAGAGTAATAGTGCCAGTACTAGAAGATATTGGGATTAGTCATTTTTCAGTATATTCATCAGCGGAGGCCATTGTTGCTCAAAAAGCGAAAAATAAAAAATCCACCCTTATGATAATGGGCTTTATAAATAGCAACGATTATGAATGGGTGATAAAAAATGAGATTGAGTTTTATGTTTCTGAAATTGATGAATTGAATAAAGCCATAAAAACAGCAAAGTCACTAAGTAAGAAAGCCATAATTCATATTGACGTTGAAACAGGGATGAACAGAACTGGTTTATCGTTGAAAGAATTAAAAAAATCAATAAGAATATTAAACATGAACAAAGAATTCCTTACAATAAGAGGTGTTTGTTCCCATTTTGCGGGTGCCGAAAGTATTGCAAATTACACACGAATTAAAAAGCAGTTCTCAGTTTTTAAAAGAAGAGTGAAATTATTGAATCAAAATGATATTTATCCTGAATTAAAACATATAGCCAGTACAGCTGCTGCGATTAACTATCCTGAAACAAGTTTGGATTTAGTACGTACCGGGATACTTATTTATGGTTATTGGCCTTCACGGGAAACATTTATTTTTTCCCTGCAAAAAAGAAAGGAAAAAACGGATCCTCTGCAAAGGGCATTATTTTGGAATTCACATGTAATAATAACTAAAACAGTACCGGAAGGTGAATTTATTGGTTATGGAATGAGTTACCAGGCATCACGCCAAATGAAAATTATGGTTATCCCGGTTGGTTATGCAGATGGTTATAGTCGCTCCTTAAGTAATAATGGACATGTGCTGGTTGATGGTCATCGATCGCCTGTTATTGGCAGTGTTAACATGAATATGATTATTTGCGATATAACTGACATTCCTGATGTAAAAATTGGCGATAAAGTTACCCTTGTTGGAGAGCAAGGTGACAATGAGATTTCGTTTTCATCATTTGCAGAAATGAATCAATCACTTAATTATGAAATATTAGCACGTTTGCCTGAAAACATTGAGCGTAAATTAATTTGATATGACATTTACAACATCATATAATACAAAATTAAAGGAAAAAGTAATTCCAAATTTAGATCCTCACAGACAGAAAATGAATAAAACTTACTCAACAAAAATAAACTTTAAACATAAAAAACTTAATGAAGGATTTGTTGATATAAGAAATATAGGAATATCTGGCGACAATTATTATCACAAAAAGCTTAATCCGCCACATTCTACAGGTGCTGCACTTGATCTGACTTTGAAATCTATAGAAACAAAAGAGTTGTTGTTTATGGGTAACATATTTGACGATGTGGGCAAAATTGTATATACTGACTACTATGAAAAAGTCCAACAACATAGTATATTAACGCTCTCAGAAGAAGAAGCACAGAAAAACAGGAGGTTACTTTATTGGTGTATGAAAAATGGAGATTTTGAGAACTTTCCTACTGAATGGTGGCACTTTTCTTTTGGTGATCAAGCGTGGGCGGTCCTAAATGAACAACCCGAAGCTTTTTATTCCTGCATCGATTTTTAAACTGATTTGTATGTCTTGTTTGTTAATCTTTAAATCTTTGCTTATTCACTGAATAATTAACTGTCCCCAGTCAGAATCACCGGGTTCGTTAATGATCTTTCTTTCTTTATTGCGATTAATTAATTCACTATCAAACTTATTTTCAAGATTTAAGCTCATAACAATAAATAGTAATTTTGTACCACCAAAAATAATCAAAACTACTCATGAATTTTTCACATAGGGTATTAAAATTTTATAGCGAACTACAAATAGATTTCGACCTTCCACATGGAATTAATGCGCTTAACCCATATCACAAAGAGGATGTTATGGATGTTTGCAGTAAGTTTTACACAAAATATTACAACGATAGTAAAGGTAGAATTCTTATTCTGGGGATTAATCCAGGAAGATTTGGAGCTGGAATAACTGGTATACCGTTTACCGATCCGGTAATACTTGAAGATGTATGCGGTATCGAAAATAATTTTGATAAACGTGGCGAAATATCTGCTGAATTTATTTATAAAATCATCAACACCATGGGTGGTCCTGCTCAGTTCTATCGACATTTTTTCATTGGTGCTGTAAGCCCTTTGGGGTTTGTTAAAGATGGCAAAAACTTCAATTATTATGATTCAAAAGAGCTATTAAAAGCAGCAAAACCTTTCATCATTTCAAATCTTGTAAAACAAATTGGCTTGGGTATTAATTCACGAAAGTGTTACTGTTTAGGGCAGGGTAAAAATTATGAGTACCTAAAAATGCTAAACCTTGAACTAAAATTATTTGATAGTATAATCCCACTTCCTCACCCCAGATGGGTTATGCAGTACCGTCGAAAAAAACTCGATGTCATACTCCTGGAAGTTGTAAATAAACTAATCAAGTAGTACACTTACAAGAGAAAAAACTTATCACTAATCAAAAATCTTAATTGAATAAATATTTATATTGGTTATAAATTAGACATTGCACATTGATTTATGGTTTAAAAGCAGTTATTAATAAGGTTAATATTGTATTTTCGTGCATCAATTTTTATTAAAAAATAAAAAACAATATGGCAAAAGTCAGAGGCGCAATTGTAGTTGATATTGAAGGCTGCAAGGGATGCGGAGTTTGTGTTCCTGCATGCCCTCCTGATATACTCATGTTAGCAAAGGAAGTGAATGGTAAAGGATACCATTATGCATATATGGAAAACCCTGAAGCTTGTACAGGCTGTTCAAACTGTGCAGTGGTTTGTCCGGATGGAGTAATTACAGTTTATAGGGTAAAAGTTAAATAGTAAGCATTCAAAAAATTTAAAAATGGCTGAACTAAGACTAATGAAGGGTAACGAAGCATTGGCAGAAGCGGCAATTCGCACTGGAGTTGATGGCTATTTCGGATATCCAATAACACCTCAGTCGGAGGTTATAGAATATCTAATGGCTGAAAAGCCTTTTGAAAGAACAGGCATGATAGTGCTACAGGCAGAAAGTGAAGTTGCTTCAATTAACATGTTATATGGTGGTGGCGGAACAGGTAAAAAAGTTATGACATCATCATCGAGTCCCGGTATTAGTTTAATGCAGGAAGGACTCTCATATATGGCCGGAGCTGAAATACCGTGTGTGGTTGCAAATATTGTTAGGGGAGGCCCCGGCTTAGGAGATATACAACCTGCACAATCTGATTATTTTCAAGCTGTAAAAGGAGGAGGCCATGGTGATTATCACCTGCCTGTTTTAGCACCGGCATCAGTTCAGGAAATGTCGGATTTTGTTCCTGTAGCATTTGATCTGGCTTTTAAATATCGCACACCTGTATTAATTATTTCTGATGGGCTTATTGGCCAGATGATGGAAAAAGTCGAACTTTTTGAACAGATGCCAAGATTAACTGACGAAGAAATAAATGAGCGCTACCCATGGGCCACCAATGGTAAACCTGCGGGTGAAGAACGCCGTATACTCACATCTCTCTATCTGGATCCTCATAAACTCGAAAAGAATAATTTTAAACTTCAGGAGAAATATCGAAATATTGAAGCTGATGAAGTTAATTATGAGCTTATCGATTGTGATGATGCTGAATATATTATTGTTGCTTATGGTTCGAGTTCGCGAATTTCGCAGAAAACAATTAAGCTTGCGCGAGCAGAGGGAATTAAAGTAGGTTTGCTTAGGCCTATTACACTGTGGCCTTTCCCTAAAAACCCGATCGACGATTTGGTGAAGAAAGGAGTAAAGGGTTTCCTTTCAGTTGAAATGAGTGCCGGACAAATGGTTGAGGATGTTAGATTAACCGTTAGAGAAAGAACCAAAGTTGAACATTTTGGTCGTTATGGCGGCGTTATCCATTCACCGGAAGAGGTGTTAGAAGCTCTTAAAACAAAAATTGTAGGAGGTTAAGTTATGTCAGAAATTACAATTCAAGATATTATTAAACCGGAAAACCTGGTTTACGAAAAAACAAAATTAATGACTGATAATGCACTCAGTTATTGTCCTGGTTGTGGTCATGGCACAGCTCACAGGTTGATAATGGAGGTTATCGAGGAGTTGGGTCAGGAAAACGACACTATCGGAGTAGCGCCTGTTGGTTGTTCAGTGCTTGCTTATGAGTTTATGAACGTGGATATGCAGGAAGCAGCACATGGGAGAGCACCGGCTGTTGCAACAGCAATTAAACGTTTGTGGCCAGGTAAAGTAGTTTATACTTATCAGGGTGATGGCGACCTTGCCGCAATCGGTACCGCTGAAACTATTCATGCCTGTAACCGTGGAGAAAATATAGTTATCATATTTATTAATAACGGTATTTATGGTATGACTGGTGGCCAAATGGCACCAACAACACTTCCTGGCATGAAAACATCAACTTCACCTTACGGAAGAGACGTGCAGTCGATGGGGAATCCTCTGAAGATAACCGAACTCGTATCTGCTTTACCAGGTACATATTATGTTACCCGCCAATCGGTTCATACACCAGCAGCAGTTCGTAAAGCAAAGCGTGCTATAAAAAAAGCCTTCCAAAATCAGCTTGACTGTAAACCTGGTTTATCATTTGTTGAAATTGTATCTAACTGTAATTCAGGATGGAAAATGGAACCAGTTCAATCAAATATCTGGATGGAAGAAAACATGTTTCCGTTTTATGAGTTGGGCGATATTAAAGTAGACGGTAGTTTACTTGCCAAGTAATCAACAACTAAAATTTACAAAAAATGACAGAAGAAATAATAATAGCAGGATTTGGCGGACAGGGTGTACTGTCGATGGGAAAAATTCTTGCCTACTCAGGAATAATGCAGGATCAGGAAGTTAGCTGGTTTCCTGCCTATGGTCCGGAAATGAGGGGTGGTACTGCAAATGTTACCGTAATTATTAGTGACGAACGTATTAGTTCACCTACTCTTACTGCGTACGACACAGCAATTATCCTGAACCAGCAATCGATGGATAAATTCGAAAACTCGGTTAAACCAGGTGGTGTACTGATTTATGATCCCAATGGGATTTCAAAACATCCAACAAGACAGGATATTAAGATTTACAAAATTGAAGGAGCAAAAGTTGCTACCGAAATGGGTAATACTAAGATATTCAATATGGTTGTACTTGGGGGTTACTTAAGTGTTAAACCCATTGTCAAACTCGAAAATGTTATTCGCGGGTTGAAAAAATCACTTCATGAGAGATATCATAAGCTTATACCTCTTAATGAAGATGCCATTACAATGGGAATGAAAAATGTAGTTGAGGTTAATTGATTTTTTAATCAATCGCTATATCACGGCTTCTTCGTGTGATAACCCTATCACTATATCAATATTATCAACTACTCAAACAAACTTTCTGCAAACTCATCAGCCCAGTTAACAATTATCTTCTTTTCTGCATCACTCAATGAAGCATTTCGATGAATGAGAGTATAAATTTTCTTAGGCATCTCTCCATTTGAAACACTACCAGATATATCATCTAGTATACCGGCTTTTTCGATCTTTTTATAGTTTTCCCAATGTGAAAAATTGAGTTCTTCTCTTCCGTCTTTTATGTCGTGGCTTACTAAAAATGAAATTGGAATTACACGTGCATACCAGGGATAATTTGTTTCGTTTGAGTGACAATTATAACACGAGTTTTTGAGAATCATTTTCACATCATCCGTAATATTCGGGTTATTCGTTAACATATCTTTCGGGTTATCATACGATACTTCAGGCAGATAAGCAGGAATAAACTGTACTACTATTAACAAGGCTATAATTAAATATATTGCCTTCTTCATAATTTAAAACTAACCTTTAAGTTGTTTATTCTCCTCCAAGCTTGTTTGCTAACTCCTCAGCCCAGGATGTTAGCTTGTTCGAATCCTCTATCGAAAGTTTCTTATCAGGATATTTTTCAATAAAGTTTTCTTTAGGCATTGCACCTTCTTTAACAGCGTTGCTAATCTTAATTAGTTTGCCTACCTGCTTGCCTACTTTCATTTCCGGTAATTTATCGAAATTGAGTTTCATTTTACTCGTAGTTGAACTGCTTTCATCACTGTGGCATACATAACATGAGTTGTTAATAATTGCTTGTACATCATCGGGTATTTCAAAGGAAACATCGTTGCCCGGATTTGTAGCGATAGTTTGATTATTTGTGCCCGTAAACGATAGTATTAATAAACTCAACGCAGAAATTGCGAAAACTACAAGTAAATTTTTCATTGTTTTTTTGATTTAATTATTATTAATTTGCGACCTCAAAAATAGTAAATTATTTAAACATATTCCAAATAATGCATTGTGACAAATATCTCAGATCTGTTAAACCAAAAAGTTCAACAATATAATAATCCCCATTTTATTAATAGTGATCCTGTAAGCATTCCACATATGTTCACGCGTAAAGAGGATATTGAAATAAGTGGTTTCCTAACTTCAATTATTTCGTGGGGAAGAAGAACTGCGATAATAAAAAGTGCGCATAAATTGATGGGGTTAATGGATAATTCACCATACGATTTTTTGATAAATTCACATGATGTCGACCTTAAACGATTTGCCGGTTTTGTTTACCGTACATTTAATTCGGATGACTGTTTATTTCTAATTTCCTCTTTACGGAACATTTATTCGCATTCAAATAGTCTGGAAGCAATAGCTACACAGGCATTTAATATTAATCATAGGATGATTGATGTAGTTGTTGGCTTGCGAAATGCGATTATTGAAACACCTCATTTAATACGATCCGAAAAGCACCTTGCAAACCCTCTAATGGATTCGGCGTCTAAAAGAATAAATATGTATTTACGATGGATGGTCAGGCAAGATGACCATGGAGTTGATTTTGGCATTTGGAAAGATATCCCTCAATCCCATCTTATGTGCCCTCTGGATGTTCATTCAGGTAATGTTGCACGTAAACTGGGTTTGCTTACACGTAAACAAAACGATTGGAAAGCAGTTGAGGAGCTAACATCAAAATTGCGCACTTTTGATAAGTATGACCCAGTTAAATACGATTTTGCTCTTTTTGGAATGGGGGTTTTTGAAGGACTTTCTTAATTTAGCGGCATAGTTAGTACATATGAAAATAAGTAGACATAAAAAAATTATACACGATATAATTTTTGAGGCAGATACCAGAGCTGGTAAACTATTTGATATTCTGCTTTTTATAACAATAATTTTTTCTGTAATTATTGTCATGCTCGACAGTGTTGATTCATTGCATATCAAATACGGCGATATGTTTTTATCAATAGAATGGATTATAACTTTCATATTCACTATAGAATATTTTTTGAGAATCTATTCCGTTCGAAAGTCGTTTAAATATATTTTCAGTTTTTATGGAATTATCGACCTCCTTTCTATTCTGCCAACTTATATCAGCCTGTTTGTAACCGGAACTCATTTTTTACTTGTAATCAGGATGCTAAGATTACTTAGGATCTTCAGGGTATTTAAGCTTGCCAGATATGTTAAAGCATCTAATGTTTTGTTGCTGGCCTTAAGAAACAGCCGCAGGAAAATTATTGTGTTTGTTGAAGTAATAATGATAATTGTAGTAATTACAGGAGCACTTATGTATCTGATTGAAGGTCCGGAAACAGGATTCACAAGTATCCCAAAAGCAATATATTGGGCGATTGTAACAATAACAACTGTTGGCTATGGTGATATAGCCCCCCAAACAGTTTTAGGACAAACTATTGCCTCGTTGCTAATGATAATTGGATTTGCAATAATAGCAATCCCAACAAGCATAATTGGAAGCGAACTTATTAACGTAAAATCTCGAAAAAATACTCATGTTTGCTATAGTTGTCAGTTTGCCGAACACGATGATAATGCTGAATTTTGCAAAAAATGCGGAGAAAAACTGTAAAGCACGAAAATATGTTATGAGTTATAAGTTAGGAGTTGGGAGTTTTACTACTTTTGTAGATCGATTAAATAACAAAATAAATTTAAATATGAAAAACTTAATATTAGTACTAGCATTAGTGTTCACAGTTGTTGTGGCTGGTGCACAGGATGAAGAAAAAGTTAATGGTCCTGAAATTTCCTTTAAAAAAACTACACATGATTATGGTACAATCTATGTAAATGGGGATGGAGCCTATAATTTTGAGTTTACAAACACAGGTAATGAGCCATTGATACTTTCCAAACCTCGTTCATCATGTGGTTGTACGGTGCCCGATTGGCCAAAAGAGCCAATCCTTCCAGGAGAGACTAATGAAATAAAAGTTACTTATAATACGCATAAAGCCGGTGCTTTTAACAAAACAGTTACAGTGTATTCAAATGCGAAAAATAAGTCAACTGTGCTACTTAGAATTAAAGGCGCGGTAGAAGCTAAACCTACTGAGGCTCTTCCGGAAAAGGATAATAGCATTGGAGCTGCCCCCATAAATAAATAGTACTATTAATAGTATATTTGCTTTAAGGTTAATATTGATTCACCAAATTTATTAGAAACTAATGCCAAATATCTCTAAAAAGGGGCAGCTTATGCCCGAATCGCCAATCAGGAAATTAGTACCTTTTGCCGATGTAGCTAAAAAGAAAGGCGTGCATGTTCATCATTTGAATATTGGTCAACCTGACATTGAAACACCCGAGAGTGCATTAAATGCAGTACATAACTACGGAAAAAAAGTTATAGAATATAGCCATTCGGCCGGAATGCTGTCGCTTAGAGAAAAGTTAGTTGAGTATTATCAAACGGTAAATATTAATGTAACTCCTGATGAGATCATTGTTGGAGCCGGAGCATCTGAAGCCTTATTGTTTGCATTTCAGTCGATAATGGATCCCGATGATGAAGTGATTATCCCCGAACCTTTTTATGCAAATTATAATGGCTTTGCAACCAATGCAGGTATAAAAATAGCTCCCATTTTTTCTTCAATTGAAACGGGATTTGCTCTACCTCCTATTGAAGAGTTTGAAAAGAATATTACACCAAAAACTAAAGCAATTTTAGTTTGTAACCCAAACAATCCCACGGGTTATCTATATTCAAAAAAGGAGCTTGATACATTGAGGGATATCGCTAAAAAACATAACCTTTATCTAATTGCTGATGAGGTTTATCGCGAATTTACCTATGATGGCAGGCAACATTTTTCATGTATGCATCTAAAAGGAATTGAAAATAATGTAATTCTTATCGATTCAGTATCAAAACGATATAGCGCCTGTGGCGTTCGTATTGGCTGGATTGTTTCGAAGAATAAGGAACTAATGGCAACTGCCATGAAATTCGCACAGGCCAGGCTCAGCCCTCCAACTTTTGGACAGGTAGCTGCTGAAGCGGCTGTTGATACTCCCACCGAGTATTTTGATAATGTCATGAAAGAGTACATCGCCCGTAGAAATACGATTGTTAAGGGAATAAATAATATTGAAGGTGCATATTGCCCGAATCCGGCCGGTGCTTTTTATGTTACTGCTAAACTTCCAATTGATGATTCTGATAAGTTCTGTCAGTGGCTGTTGGAAGACTTTAGCTACAAAAATCAAACTGTTATGCTTGCACCTGCTTCAGGGTTTTATTCAACTCCGGGTAGAGGTAAGGATGAAGTACGAATTAGTTATGTTCTAAATGTTGACGATCTTAATAAATCGGTGAAAGTGCTTGAAGAGGCTTTAAAGGTATATCCTGGCAGGACAAATTAGTATACCTACGTATATCCAACTCTTGATTCCTCTTTTTTATCATATTGAGCAGCGCCAAATATCTCAATTCAAATTTCTAATATGCATGAGTTTTCAATAGCAATGAGTATAATTGAAGTTGCAGAAAAAGAAGCAAAGGAGGTTAACTCCTCAAAGATTGCAGAAATTGTACTTGATATTGGAACAATGGCAGGTATTGAATATTACGCGCTCGACACCGCTCTTGAAATGGCAGTTAAAGATACAATGCTTGAAAATGCTGATATTAAAGTGAACAAAATTCAGGCAAAAGCAAAGTGCGCTGATTGCACCTACAAATTTGATATATCCAGTTTTATCGACAGCTGTCCTGCATGTAACAGTTTATTTAGTGATGTAATTTCAGGCAAGGAGCTTAAAATCAGATCGATTGTTGTATTTAGTTAATTATTTCTGCATGGGAATAAGAGATAAAAAAAAGTGAATTCCTGTTTTATCTCATTAATCTAACTTCAAACTTTTTTACTTTCACCATCTATCTCTTAAATCTATCAATTTATTACCTTTGCCATTAATAAATTTTTCCTTAATGAATCTTAAATCAAATAAGTTAAAACCCAAAGAGGTTGACACACCTTTAAAGCAGAGCGGTAAAAAAACCAAAACAACTCGAAATAAGTCTGCAAATAATAGTAAATCAGGGCTAGGTTTTTCTGACCCCAGACTATTAAGGAGTGTAGGATTTTTGCTATTGATAACAGGTATATATCTTCTGCTTGCAATCACTACTTTTATATTTAATTGGTTTGTTGCCGATTCGGGTGATATCATAAAAACAACTGCAGAACAATTTAAAGATCATACCGAAACTGTTACTAACTGGACAGGATGGCTTGGATCGTTTTTAGCCCGCATATTAGTACATCGGGGTATCGGGATAGGCGCATATTTTATAGCAATATTTTCTATGTCCTTAGGTCTCCGATTACTGATAAATGTCCGTATGTTTAGTTTATGGAGATGGTTTGAATTATTAATAATCAGCTTTTTATGGATTCCGGTAACATTTAATATTGTATTTTCAACCCATCCCGAAAATTTATTAGGTGGGTTAGTAGGCCATCAGCTAAACATTTGGTTATTGGCTTATTTGGGTAAAGCCGGATTAATCCTACTTATAATTTTCATACCGGTAATTTTTTCTTTTATTGACTTTAAGTTTCAGTTCAAGTGGTTAGAGAGAAATAAAAATAGGGGAAATACAAAAAGCAATGCAACATCGGGATCAACTGATCCTCCAAAAGAAGATATTTATAATACAGTTGAGTTTGCTGTTGATGAGGATGAAAAGGATGATTTTAATTCCATGTTTAACAAACCTGAACCTGGAAAAGGGAATACTTTTAAAGTTGAAGTTGATAAATCTGTTCAGCGTGAATCGGATGATAAAGTGCTGGATAATATGAATGATGTTGGTGATGAAGATGTGGAGCTTACCATAGAGCCTACCAAAGGTGATGAAAATGGCCGTACCATACCTGTACCAGGAGAACATTTTGGTATTGATACTGAGTTTGACCCCACACTCGAACTTGCTGATTACAAATTACCCACTTTTGATTTGATGAAGGATTATGATGTGAGTAATGTACTTGTTACCAAAGAGGAATTGGAAATAAACAAAAACAGAATTGTTGAAACATTAAAGCACTATGCAATATCTATTACAAAAATAAAAGCCACTATAGGTCCAACGGTTACTTTGTATGAGGTGGTTCCTGCTCCGGGTATCCGCATTTCAAAAATCAAAAGCCTTGAGGACGATATCGCTCTAAGTCTTTCAGCCATTGGTATCAGGATAATTGCGCCAATCCCCGGTAAGGGCACAGTAGGAATTGAGGTACCTAACCAAAATCCGAATATTGTGTCTATGAAATCAATATTGACTTCTGAAAAGTTCAGGAACAATAATTTTGATTTACCATTTGGAATTGGAAAAACCATATCAAACGAAAGTTTTGTGGTCGACTTGGCAAAAATGCCTCACTTGTTAATGGCAGGTGCTACAGGTCAGGGTAAGTCGGTTGGGCTTAATGCGATAATTACTTCACTACTTTATAAGAAACATCCTGCCGAACTAAAGTTTATACTTGTAGATCCGAAAAAAGTGGAACTCAACCTTTTTTCACGTATTGAACGGCATTATCTTGCAAAGCTTCCTGATTCGGAGGAGGCCATTATTACTGACACTCGTAAAGTTGTAAGAACCCTGAATTCGCTTAGCATTGAAATGGATAATCGTTATGAACTGCTAAAGGACGCTCAGGTTCGTAATATTAAAGAGTACAACAAAAAATTTATCGCGCGTAAATTAAACCCTTTACATGGCCACCGATATTTGCCCTATCTGGTATTGATAATTGACGAATTTGCCGACTTAATAATGACAGCCGGAAAAGAAATTGAAACTCCGGTTACACGATTGGCACAGTTGTCAAGAGCAATTGGCATTCATTTGATTATTGCAACCCAACGACCTTCTGTAAATATCATTACAGGTACAATCAAGGCGAATTTTCCTGCCCGTATCGCTTTCAGAGTAATTACAAAGATTGATTCAAGAACCATTCTTGATACTGGAGGTGCCGACCAACTTGTGGGTAGGGGAGATATGTTGTTTTCAACAGGTAATGAGGTTATCAGGCTTCAATGTGCCTTTATTGATACTCCTGAAGTTGAAAAACTAACAAGCTATATTGGGTCGCAAAGAGGTTATCCCGATGCCTTGCATTTGCCGGAATTTAAAGATGAACAGTCTGATTTTAAAGCTGATTACGATCCGCTGGAAAGAGATGAATTATTTGAAGATGCAGCCTTAATTATTGTTCAAACTCAGCAGGGATCAACTTCCTTACTTCAGCGCAAACTAAAGCTGGGATATAATCGGGCCGGCAGAATTATTGATCAGCTGGAAGCTACCGGAATTGTAGGGCCTTTTGAAGGTAGCAAAGCACGTGATGTGAAAATTGGTAGTGAAATGGCTTTGGAACAATTTTTGAAAGATCTTAATTCAAATAATGAAGTGTAAGAATGATTGAATGTAAGAATGATACAATGCTATAATGAAGAAAATACTCTTTAAACATTTAAACATTCACACATTAAAATAAACATAAATGAAAAAGCTAATATTTATTATTTCCATGCTTCTGGCAGGTGTTGTTGTTGCACAGAGCGATAAGGAAGCGGAAACACTGCTTGAAGATGTGATCAACCATACATCATCATATAAGAACTTCAAGGCAAATTTATCATACACAATGGTGAATGTTGAAATGGGTATTGATGAGAAGAAATCAGGATTGATTTTTGTTCAGGGTGATAGTTATCGTATTGAAATGGAAGGACAAATAATAATATCGGATGGAAAAACAATTTGGACCTTTTTAAAAGACTCGGATGAAGTTATGGTGAGCAACGTTGACGAAACTGAAGAAAGCGTTTCACCAACACAAATTCTTACAAAATACAACGAGGAATATGATGCAAAATATGGGCTTGAAAAAAAATATCAAAATACGAGTCTGCAGGAAATATGCCTAAAGCCAAAAGATCGTAAAAACTTCGAAAAAATGAGTGTTGTGGTCAATGCCAGTAAGCTAAGCCTTGAAAGCTTTTCTGTTTATGATATTAATGGAAATGTTTTCACCTATCATATAATCGACCTTAAACCCGATATCGATCTGCCACAAGATACCTTTACATTCGATTATTCAAAATACCCTGATGTTGAAGTGATTGATATGAGGTAGAAAAAATCCAAATCTTTGGCAAAAAGGCAGGCTCGGTATTTAACCATTTCTCTTCTTGTGCTTATAATTTATTCCTGTTAATATTAGTGTTATCCAGCCTGAAATAAGCAGAATACTACCTATAGGAGCTAATTTATTAAGAAAACTGGGAGCGAATCCCGTTAACTCTTTTACAGAACTTATGAACAACGGTCCGGAAAAAAGAATTATGCCAATTACAAAAAAATAGTAAATAGTATTTAAATATGAACGCGATACATATCGGTTCATAAAGGCAAGCCCTAACAATGCCAGCGCATGAAACATAAGAAATTCATTTGCAACATTAAACGTATTCATGTACTCTTCTGAAATATTACCATAAAGTACGTATGCACCTATTGTACCCATAATTACACAAAGGCCTCCCATTATGCCTATTGTTATCAAAAATCTTTTTGTCATGTTGCATTATTGTTAGTGAAAATCATTTTGCAAAATTAATAAATTCAAAAATATGTACCTTTGATCTTTCAATTTATTTTTGTTTATGAATACTTCAGTTGACATTAGTTATTATCCTTTAAAAGATGAGTTCATCCCTCCAATTAAGGATTTTATTCAGAGGCTAAACAATTATAATAAGATAAGCGTGGTAACCAATGGAATAAGCACGCAAGTATTTGGCGATTATCTTGAAGTAATGCAAATTCTTACAAAGGAAATTCATAAGTCGTTCGAGCTGCCTCATTCAGTTTTTGTAATTAAAATTATTAATTCCGATTTGCAAATTCATCCCACTAACTCTATATGAGTGATTTTGTCCAGTTCTTTTTGCAGCCTTACTACAATGCTTCCACTTTTAATATTATTCTTGAATTTATTGCGGCATTGTTTGGAGTTATTAGCGTTATTTACGCCCGCAAAGAAAATATTCTGGTTTTCCCCACAGGTATTATTAGTACTGCCATTTATGTTTATTTGCTTTCACAATGGTCGTTATATGGCGATTTAATTATTAATGTTTATTATACAGGGATGAGCGTTTACGGATGGTATATGTGGCAGAAAGTTATTGATGACCAGGATCATCATATTTCAATTAGTAGAACAAACTTTATAGACAAATTAAAAGCTATAGGTATATTTTTATTCACTTCAATATTTGTAATTGTGGTTTACAGATATTATAATGTGATGCCGAATCACCTTGATTTTATGGAGAGTGTTGGATACGCATGGCAACTTATTATATCAGGGAATCTTGAGGACTTTAGAATGGCTACTCCTTTTCTTGATACTTTCACAACAGGCATTTTTTTTGCAGCTATGTGGTTAATGGCCAATAAAAAATTGGAAAGCTGGACATTATGGATTATTGGCGATGTTGTTTCTATTCCTTTATATTTTGTTAAAGGTTTTGGGTTTACCGGAATCCAATACACTATTTTTCTGGTTCTTGCAGTTATGGGTTATATTGAGTGGCGAAAACAGATTGCATTAAATACGAAACATGCTTAAGCGCATTGCTATTACCGGTCCTGAATCAACAGGGAAAACATGGCTTGCTGAAAAGCTTGCTGCGCATTACTCTGCAAATATTGTTAGCGAATTTGCCCGTGAATATTTTCAAAACAGAAAATATGAATATAATGAGGATGACTTAGTTGAAATAGCAATTGGTCAGCTGGAAAAGGAGGAAAACATCGCATCAATTTCAGGGAATATCATTTTTTGTGATACTGACCTCTTAGTTATTAAAATATGGTCGACAGTTGTATTTGGCATTGTACCTGAATGGATTGAAAAGCAAATGAGCGAGCATGTATACGATCTATACCTTCTTTGTTATCCTGATGTAAAGTGGCAACCCGATCCTTTACGTAGTAATCCTCATGATAGGCAATATATTTACGATTTGTTTGTTAAAGAATTGGAACAACATAATCTTAATTACAGGGTTGTTAAAGGAATTAGTGAGAAGAGGTTTAAAAATGCGGTTAATTTTGTAGATGAATTATTAGAATATGACAACAAAAGTTAAGCGTAGATTAAAAGTATTATATCTTGCCCGATGGTATCCTAACCGGTACGATCCTATGCCAGGGTTATTTATTCAACGTCATGCCGAAGCTGCAAATATTTGTTGTGATGTTGGCGTTGTTTATACACATATAGTAAATAATAAGTTTTCTGGTTATAGAGTTTTTGATCCTAATTATGAGGTAATTAACGGAGTTCCAACAGCAAAAGTATATTATTCAAGTTCAGGGATTAAACTGTTTCCTTTCAATAAAATAATAAACATATATAGATTTTTTAAAGCCAACATTATTGGCATAAACCTTATTAAAAAGCATCTTGGAAATTTCAACATTGTACATATTCACGTGTTAACGCGGCTTGGTTTAATAGGTTTATATTATAAGATACTTTATGGAAAACCATACATCATTACCGAACATTGGTCCAGATATCTTGAATTAACTGATTCGTTTAATGGATTTTTTAGAAAAACTGCAACCAGAATCATAGTAAAGCAAGCTTCATTTGTTACTACAGTTACTAAAAATCTGGCTAAAGCCATGCAATCACATAGGTTACAAAATGATAATTATATAGTACTTCCAAATGTTGTCGACAATACATTTCTTTCTTATAGTCCATCAATAAAGAATCAAGCTAACCCTATTACATTTCTTCATGTAAGTTGTTTTGAAGATAAATCGAAAAATATAAGCGGCTTATTACGAGTGATAAGTAGTTTAGCAAAAATTCGTAACGATTTTGTTTTCAGGTTGGTGGGTGATGGAATGGATATGGAATGGATAACGAATTATGCATCTGAACTTGGTTTAAACGATAAACATGTTGTATTTACAGGCTTATTGGAAGGAGATAAGCTTGTTGATGAAATGGCCTCAGTAGATATGCTAGTTGTTTTTAGCAATTATGAAAACTTTCCTGTCGTGATTAATGAATCACTTTCGTTGGGGATTCCTGTAATTGCAACAAGGGTAGGAGGTATCCCTGAGCGGATTAATACTGAAAATGGAGTATTGATTGATGCAAGAGATGAAGATCAACTACTTTCTAATTTAATCGACTTTTTAGATGGCGGTTTATCATTTAACATGGATAAAATACAAACGAGTTCCAGGGATGAGTTTTCGCCGGAAACTGTAGGCAACATTCTTTGTGGATTATATGTTAAAGCTCTGAATTAGTACCTTTTTACTCATGTAGCGCAATCATGGGCCATCCTAATTTGAAAAAGTCGTGTTTAGTTATCTGATTCTTAAATAACGACTTGAATATGTTTGTTTTATGAGTAATAAAAGCAATGGCATTTATTCTATTATGTGAAACAAAGGCTTCTAAAGCATTGTCTTTGTCGTTAGTATCAACAAGCGAAAAGTGAATAAGTTTTTTAATTCTTTCACTTGAAAATGATTCTTTTATTTGATTGATTTCAGTAATATCATCAGTGCTATTGGCTTCAAAATGAAAGTGAACG
This sequence comes from Bacteroidota bacterium, assembly GCA_014382445.1. Lineage (GTDB taxonomy): Bacteria > Bacteroidota > Bacteroidia > Bacteroidales > F082. The sequence continues at coordinate 118,174 of JACNJS010000019.1, read as the reverse complement.
GCAAATATTTTTGTGGGGATATTCTCAAATAGTTTCATAAGCAGCTTGATTTTACTATAATCTTTTTCCTTGTTGTTACAGGTATACATTATTTTAAGCTCGTCAGGGGTTTTTGTACCTAAGGGTATCGCAATTACCGGTATCATTACTTTGTTCATTATTTTTTTTGCCATACTTCCCTCAAGTATCCCTTTTTTCCCCTCACCCTGTGTTCCCATAACTATAAAATCAGGCTTTATGTTTTTACAAACACTGGTGATTTCCCAGCCGGGGTCGCCACCAGTAACGGAAGTATTCACAACAAAGTTTTTTAACTGATTATTTTCCAAATAATTTTCAACTTCAACCTTAAGTTGTTTCATATTATTTTCGGCCAAAAGTTTAAATTCTTCAATAAGTTGCATGTTCATATATGCGTCGTTGTCGAATCCGCTATTTAAACCTGAGTCGGGAATTAACAACTGGTCGTTATACGAATGCAGGAAAAATAAACGTGTATCGTTAATACATCCTGCCATCCTAATGGCATATTTGTATGTGGAAGTTACATGATTTGAAAAATCAACAGGGATAAGTATTGTTTTCATATTCAGATTATTAGGTGTACAATATTAGTTTTTTCTATAACAACATGTTATTTCCTTGTATTAATTGTAAAGTTATAAAAAAAGAATATTCATGTAAAATTTCCAATAAATTAATATTATCAACTATTTTTACACGGAATAAATCACCATTTTTCTAATGTTTGAGCTGAATTAAAACTGTAGATATGAAAATACATTTTATTGCAATAGGAGGAAGTGCCATGCATAATCTTGCTATTGCTTTGAAAATAGTTGGACATTCAGTTAGTGGTTCGGATGATGAAATATTTGAGCCATCGCTGAGCAGGTTAGCTGATAATAATCTACTACCCAAAAAGTTTGGCTGGCATCCTGAAAACATATCTCAAGATATTGATGCAATTATACTGGGTATGCATGCCAAACAGGATAATCCTGAATTAGCGCGTGCAATTGAATTGGGACTTCGTATATATTCATACCCTGAGTTTCTATACAATCATTCCAAAAATAAAAAACGAATTGTTATAGGTGGCAGTCATGGTAAAACTACAATAACTGCTATGATTATGCATGTTCTTAGAACGTTGAATTACGATTTCGATTACCTGGTAGGGTCAAAAATCAAAGACTTTGATGTAATGGTACGCTTAAGCGATACTGCTCCTATAATGATTTTTGAAGGTGACGAATATTTAAGTTCACCTATTGATCGCCGACCAAAATTTCATTGGTATTCGCCTGATATTGCACTATTGAGTGGTATTGCCTGGGATCACATAAACGTTTTTCCTACAAATGAAAATTATATCAGCCAGTTTGAAAAATTTATCTCTCTTATAAAAGATAATGGATCACTAATTTATTATCAAAATGATAGTAAGATAGAGGAACTGGCCATCGCACAAAACAATTTAACAACCATTCCTTATGGTATTCCTGAATATAGGATTCGAAATGGGATTTATTGTATTTTGACCGATAATGGCGAAGTTGAACTCGGCATATTTGGCAAACACAACATGATAAATATTAATGGTGCCAAACTTGTTTGCAGGCAGCTGGGAATATATGATAAGGAATTTTTTGATTCTATCAAAAGTTTTGAGGGTACAGCCAACCGACTAGAGCTGGTTAGCAGCAATGGCAACAGCAGGTTATATAAGGATTTTGCTCATGCCCCATCAAAAGTTCGTGCAACAGTTGAGGCTGTTCGCGAGCAATTTCCTGAAATGAACTTTGTTGCCTGTCTGGAATTACATACATTTAGTAGCTTAAACAAAGATTTTATTCATGAATACCAACATACACTTGAACTACCCAACCATGCATGTGTTTATTTCGATGAACATACTCTTGCTATGAAACGCCTGCCTGATTTATCGGTGCATGATGTTGAGGTTGCTTTTGGCAGAAAAAATCTGAAAGTATTTGTTAATTCAAAAGATATGACTGATTGGCTCATTTTGGTTAAAAAACCGGATACAGTATTTTTAATGATGAGCTCTGGTAATTTTGATGGTATTAATTTCGAGGAACTTGCCAAAATGATAGTGCCTTTAGTTTAAAATGAGAATGTTGCGGTATACATATCTAATATTGTTATTTTTATTTGCCAATACTCATTTATTGCTTTCGCAAAATACGCAGATAGATAGTTTAACAAGGAAGAAATTTCCTCTTATAATTGGTAATATTGGTTTTGCAACCGACAGTATGGATATTGTTGTTGGCGATGTGCCACGTGGTGAGATTACCGTCTTCAGAATAGAGATACGAAATTTTGGAAAAGACCCGGTAATGTTTACTAATGGAAAATCTAGCCGTTTTGTTACTCTTAATTTTGAGCCAGAACTACTGATACCATCAAAGGAGGGTATTATTAATGTTGAATTTAATGCTGATATTGAACTAAATCTGGGTAAATTTGTATCTGAAATATCAATTGTAAGTAACGATAAAAAGAGTCCATATAAATTCCTGAACTTGCTGATGAATCTGATAGAGGGAGGCAGAAGTATTAATTATAAAGATATATTTGACACAGTCCCTAATATGGTTTTCGATCACTATAATTATGATTTTGGCCATTTGGTGCGAGGTAAAATTCTATATCATACTTTCCTGATTTCAAACTTAGGTTCCATGCCTTTAAATATTTTTGAGATTAAACTTCCGAAAGGAATTAAAGTTGTTGACAGCCCTGCTAATCCGATTTTACAGGATGAAAAGGCCATGCTACGCATTAGGATCAATACCCACGGAAGGATTGGGATTCAGCATGAAACAATTGTGGTTCGTTCTAATGATCCTGATAACCCATTAGTAATATTAGGAATACATGGCTCGGTAAGAATTTATCCCAATCATAAAAAAACCTCTGTTCAATGCAATGAATAAACAGAGGTTATTTTAAGTATAGCTGAATAAATTTTACTAACTATTCATCGAAATTAAAAATTCCTGATTAGTAGCAGTATATTTCATCTTATCTTTAAGGAATTCCATCGCTTCAACCGGATTCATATCAGCAAGGTGGTTTCTTAATACCCAAATCCTTTGCAGTATGTCTTTATCAACAAGGAGATCTTCACGCCTTGTGCTCGAAGCAACAATATCAATTGATGGATAAATACGCTTGTTAGAAAGCTTACGGTCAAGTTGAAGTTCCATGTTGCCGGTACCTTTAAATTCTTCAAAAATAACTTCATCCATTTTAGAACCTGTATCGATAAGGGCTGTTGCCAGAATTGTAAGCGACCCACCATTTTCAATTTGACGTGCAGCACCAAAGAACCGCTTTGGTTTTTGTAGAGCGTTAGCTTCAACACCTCCTGAAAGCACTTTCCCTGAGGCCGGTGAAACAGTATTATATGCTCTTGCAAGTCGTGTAATTGAGTCTAATAGAATAACAACATCGTGTCCGCATTCGGTTAGTCTCTTAGCTTTTTCAAGAATCAGATTAGCTATTTTAACATGTTTTTCTGCCGGTTCGTCAAATGTTGAAGCTACTACTTCAGCATTCACACTACGTGCCATATCAGTAACTTCCTCAGGCCGCTCATCAATAAGCAAAATGATCAAGTAAACCTCTGGGTGATTTGCGGCGATTGCATTTGCTATCTCTTTGAGTAATACAGTTTTACCTGTTTTTGGCTGCGAGACAATCAAACCGCGTTGCCCTTTCCCAATAGGAGTAAACATGTCCATTATCCGGGTTGATACAGTTTCGTTTTTATGCCCTGTAAGTGATAATCTTTGATTGGGGAATAAAGGAGTTAAAAAGTCAAAAGGAACTCTGTCGCGAACATCCTGAGGTAACATTCCGTTTATTTTTATCACTTTAATTAACGGAAAATATTTTTCACTTTCTTTAGGTGGCCTTACTTGTCCTTTTATTGTATCACCTGTTTTTAAGCCAAAAAGTTTTATTTGTGATAAAGAAACATATATATCGTCAGGAGAATTAAGATAATTATAATCCGATGATCTTAAAAATCCATAACCGTCGGGCATTATCTCAAGCACACCTTCTGCTTCAACAATACCTTCAAATTCAAATGAATATTTAGGTCTTGTTATTTTTTCGTCAGGTTCGGCAGTAATAACAGTTTTAGTAACTGGTTCCTCCAATGTACTTACTGTCTTCTTAGTTGCTGTATCAACTAATTCTTCTTTAGCAGTTTCAGTAATTACAGGTTTCTCCGATGTAACTTTTTCTACTTTTTTATTCTCGGGTATTCTTGTGCGATTTCTTACCTTTCTTACTTCTTTTGTATTGTGCGGTTTTCTGTTTTCGTTAGGTTTTACCTGTTCTGAAGAAGTAGTTGTATTAACCTGCTTTTGAGTAGCAATATCTTCGTCAACGATTGGAGTAAGCTCGGTTTTTGACCTTGTTAAAGGCGTTTGATCTGTTGGATGTTTTCTAATGTTTTTATTAGTTTTCTCATCACGTTGATCCTGATGGCTTCTTTTTACCGGATTTAAACTATGATCGGCCTTTTGCTCAGAAGTGACTATTGGTTCATTTTTTCTTTTTTGAGGATGAACCCTTTTCCTATCTTTAATGGCAGAGCTTTTCTTCTCAGCATCAAGTATTTCTTTTGAAGGATTAAGTGCCTGATGATCAAGAATTTTGTAGATTAATTCTTTTTTGAGCAATTTATCAGGTTTTGGAATGTCGAATTCCTCTGCTATTTGTCTTAATTCGGTAACAAGTTTACCGTTAAGCTCGACAATGTCGTACATAAAATGGGGATTTAATTATTCATTCAACATTTAATAGTCGAATAATATAAATTTAAAATTTTTTGATTCAAGTTTTGGAATAATATTATACTTTTTCCTAAAGCATGTGCAAAGGTACTATTATTTTTAACTAAATTACTATTTTTGCAAATAAATGATAAAAATATGATACAACGAAAACAATCTGTATTTCTTTTCATTGCTGCCGCTCTGTTATTTATAACATATTTTGTTCCACTTTCATCGTTTATCGGAGAAAAAGATTCTCTCGTCTTGTATATTTACAAGATAGAAAGCTTGGTTCCTGGATTTAGTTCGCCATTTAGCCCGTATTTTATCTTACCTATATTATCCTTGGTTTCATTAATAGTAGTAATGTCAATTGTAACCATTTTTATGTACAAAAATAGAAGGCTTCAATTGATTTTTGTGAGATTTATGCTTCTTTTGTTATTAATTTACATAGGATTATATTTCTTTTATTACATTGATATTCTTGAAAATCAAACCGGAGGTTTTGCAAATTATGAGTATAGTATTTCAATTCCCGGAATTGCTTTGCAGATTCCAACTATTGTATTCCTAATCCCGTTAGTTTCAGCATTGTTATTATTTATGGCAGCTCGCGGTATAAGAAATGATGAAAAACTGGTACGCTCGACTGACAGATTACGTTAAACAGCCTTTACAGTTTTAAAAGAAGTAAGCTTATCAATAGTTTCAACATTCCCGATATCACCGGCATGCCAGATCTCATCGCAATTACCAAAAAAAGAAAACACACGTGGATGAATCTACCCATGCGTGTCAGAAATAAGGCCTATATGTTTCAATATTAAAATGTTATTCCAATCCCAATCTGCATATTTTCATTAAATTGAGTTCTGGACCCGATCGGATCTCCATTAACGTCATTAAAAATTACATTATTGTCATAAATCAATTCGGTTGCGATATTAACATTTAGCCATGAATTAACTTTCATGATTATTCCGGTTTGCCAGTTAACATCAATATTTTGAGGATTATCAAGATAGTCAGAGAATAATTCCAGCTTTGTGTTAAAATCTACATTTTTAAATATTTCATATTTGAAAACAACCATAGCTTTGGCACCAAACATTGTTTTAACCTTTTTAGCATGTTCAATTATAATGCCATTAGTGTCAAATATTGCCGGATCAAGCCCGAACGAACCTGCATCAGCCAGCCTCTCATCGTTTACTATAAGCCATCTGGCTGTTAGTGGCGAAAAGTTAATCAGAAAATATTCGTTTGGTTTCCACTCAATACCTGGTCCAATATCTATAGTTCCAGGCGCCATAAATTTAGAGATAAATAAAGTTGAGTCTTCCTTGTAATTATATCCCCTGGCAAGCTGTGATTTAAAGGAAAATAATACTGTTGCATAGATTTTTTCTTTAATTCGATAACCATAAGATGAGATAAACTCTATTTTGTCATCTGTTTTCATAGCCTTATTGTCACCTATTAAAGCATAGCCAAGAGCTAAATTCAGCAAGTTTGTCCATTGATGCTTTTCTTTACTGTAATTAGCTGTGTTTTTAAATTTTCCAGTGATTGCAAGCGTGTTTTCTCCTCCTGCTGACCAATTAGAAAAATAGCTTTGTGTAAAATTCAAACTTGCATTGTTTTCAATTTTCCAATACTTAACAGTATCAGTTTGTGCCATCGAAATCATTCCAGAAACTATGAACACGATTACTAATAGTTTTTTCACCACTATTTTATTTGGTATTATTTATATGTACTTCCATTTGGGGAAATGGTATATTAATATTGTGTTTGCCGGCATTTTTATAGAATTTTTCATTCATATCAAAAAATACACCCCAATAATCAGCGGGATTAACCCATACCCTTACTACAATATTAACCGAACTATCTGCTAATGCTTCCATTGCTACAAAGGGTTCCGCGGGTTCATTTAATATACGATTGTCATCAACTATGAAGCCCATAAGCATTTCTTTGGCAACATCATAATCATCACCATAGCCTATTCCATAAACCCAGTCAACTCTGCGTAAAGTTTGTGTGCTAAAATTTATCATAGCTCCATTCGTTAGAGCACCATTTGGAAGTAGAATTGTTTTATTATCAGGAGTTGTAAGGACAGTTACAAAAATTTGAATTTCTTTTACTGTTCCCGAATGGCCTTGGGCATCAATATAATCACCTATTTTAAACGGTTTAAAAAACAAAATCATAATGCCGCCTGCAAAGTTAGACATAGTGCCATTAAATGCCATTGCAATTGCAAGAGATGCTGCAGTTAACATTGCAATAAAAATAGTCATCTGAACTCCGACCATGCCAAGTACGATAACAACCAAAATTAACTTTAGAGCAACATTTAGCATATTTTTTATAAATGATTTGAGTGCCGAGTTAACATCGGTTTTATCCATTAGTACAAGAACCCTTTTTGTAAAAAATTTAATTGCCCACAAACCAATAATAAGTACAATAATTGCACCTAATAACTTAATGCCATACTCTAAACCACTGGTAGAAAGCCATTTCACTATTACCTCTGTCTTACTTGTTATGTTCTCAATTTGATCCATAATATAATTTGTTTATTAATTGTGCAGGCATGGTTAATTCATAAATTAAAGCAAAAGTAATAATTATAAATTATTTTTTAAAATAAAGGGTTTGTTAATTAAATGCCAGTTCCTTGCTGATTGGGTATATAACCATCCTTGTTTTCACCTTTTTTAAAATTAATTGATATTTTATAAAGTGTTCTTACAGCTTTGCCATTAATAATACCTGGTTTCCATCGGATTAACTCAATAATTTTAATTGCTTCTTCGGTACAACCTCCCCCTAAATGCTTTTGTACTATTATGTTTGAGGGAAGCCCATTCGTTTCAATAATAAACGATAGCTCAACTTTTCCGTTTAGTCCTAACCTTGATGCTGCATAAGGGTAAGTAAGCTTGCCATATATTAAATCGGTCACCGATTTTACACCCGGTTCCAATATTGCCTTTGGAACAGTATCATTTTTTATTATTTCATAAATAGTGCCAGTTGTATCAATCGGGATAACCGGATAAACTATGTGTTTATATCCTCGCCTCCGCGAGAGTTTTTGGAATTTTTTTATATTATATTTTAATTTAAATTCTGATTTTCCAATAACAGGTTTACCTAATGAATATGCTGGCGCCCATAGTATCAACTTGAAAATAGAAAGTGCTGAGGAATCTATCCCGGCAGAAACACTTTGAATTATATAATAATCAGTTACTTTGCCGCTTTCATTAGTTGTGAAGTTAATTTTAACAGTACCCTGAGTTTCGCTTTGCAGATCTTTGATTGGATAATCCATATGAATGTTTAAAAATTCCTTCATTACTTTTTGGCCCATAATAGGCCTTGATTCTGTATATTGACCAATAGAACAAATTGAAAAGATAAACAGGAATAATCCGATGATACTTAATCTGTAAATCAACATATCTTAATCGAGTTTGCAAATGATGCATAAAGGTAGGTTAATTGAACGATATTTTAGTAGTTTTACTAAAAAAATGTTCGACGAGATTATTATTTATGGATTATTATAAAAATAATAGTAAAGATTACAATGATGAAACGGTTTTTGGTATTAGGCCTATTATAGAGGCAATTAATGCGGGCAAAGAAATAGATCGCATATTTATACAAAACGGATTAAGGAACGAACTATTCAAAGAGTTAATGGCTTTGTTAAAGGAAGACAATATTCCCTATAAATATGTCCCTGTTGTAAAACTCAATAAAATCACACGGAAAAATCACCAAGGGGTGATTGCATATATTTCACCAATTTCGTTTGATAATATTGAGCAGGTAATTCCAGGGTTGTTTGAAAAAGGAATTGAGCCCCTCATTATGATATTAGACAAAATTACTGATGTTAGAAATTTTGGGGCGATATTACGAACGGCTGAAAGTACTGGTGTTAACGCGGTAGTATTTCCTTCGCAGGGCGCTGCTTTACTTAACGCAGGAACTGTTAAGTCATCAGCCGGAGCTATTTATAATATCTCGCTGTGCAGAAGTGATAACTTAAAGATTACTATAGATTTTTTGAAAAACAGCGGATTAAAAATTGTTGCAGCAACCGAAAAGGGTACCGAATTATATTTTGATGTGGATTTAAAGGGACCTTTAGCAATAATTATGGGTTCAGAGGGTGAAGGTGTAAGTGGAGAATATTTAAAACGCGCTGACATGAAACTTATGATTCCAATGCTTGGGAAAACAGCCTCTTTGAATGTTTCTGTTGCAGCAGGTGTCCTGCTTTACGAGGTTGTACGGCAAAGAAGTGGCTGAAATTAGATATTATCATTAGTTGAAAGCACAAAAAAACTCCGGAAACGATAACCGGAGTTTTTTTTTATTATAGATAATATAATTCTATCTTCTTGCTTCTTTAATTCTAGCCTTCTTACCACGAAGTTTGCGGAAATAGAAAATTCTGGCTCTTCTAACTACACCTACTTTGTTAACTACAATTTCTTCAATAAACGGTGATGAAATAGGAAAAATCCTTTCTACACCAATGTTGCCAGAAATCTTTCTAACGGTAAATGTTGCACTTGGTCCGCTACCAACACGTTGTAGCACAACTCCCTGATATTTCTGTAAACGTTCCTTATTTCCTTCTTTTATCTTGTAAGTAACAGTAATAGTGTCTCCAGCTTTAAACTTTGGAAACTCTTGTACCTTAACAGTGTCATCCACTATTTGTATTAATTCATTCTTGCTCATTGATTTAAGATTAAGAGTGGTTTTCTCAAAAACGAGTGCAAATATACAGCTATTTATGCAACTGCAATTTTTTTTATAAAATAATTTTATGATTTATTAAATATGTTTTGTTAGTAAGTAGAATTACTACTAAATTAGTCCAAACTGGTTAAGCTGTAACTTAATCACTAAATCAAAACAGAAAATCAATGAGCTTAATTAACAAACGAAAGATATTTGAATTAATGTAACTTTACACTTTTATCCAACTAAAATTGTTTTGTTATGCTACGTCATATTGTAATGATAAAACTTAGAAAAGATGTAGACGCTTTGGTAGTTTCAAATGAAATAAAGTTGATGATAGAGAACCTTGAATGCTTGATAGACCGATTACTAAAAGTTGAAGTCGGAATTAATATAAGCACAAAAGCATCTGCACATGATGTAGTGTTGACGGCAGATTTTGAGGATGAAACCGGTCTTGATGAATACCGTATTCATCCCGAACATATAAAAGTACTCGACTATTTAAAAAGTGTAATGGAAAAAACTGCGGTTGTCGATTATCTTATTTAAGACTCTTTAGTTTCTGATTCCAGTCCTAGTTCTTCGATGAGCATTAATTGAAGCCTTTGTATGGAAATACGATATTTCATCTCACCCTTAATGCTGTAGGAAATTTTACCTGTTTCTTCAGATACTATAATAGCAATACAATCGGAAACTTCGCTAATCCCTATAGCGGCGCGGTGGCGCAATCCTACACGGGCAGTAATCTGTTTTTTTGTAACCGGTATTATACACCCTGCAGCTCTAATTTTATTGCCTGTAATAATCATTGCTCCATCATGCAATGGACTGTTTTTAAAAAAGATATTTTCAATTATATGTGTTGAAATACTGGCATTGATAACCTGACCGGTATTAACGTATTGACTAAGTTCGTTTTGGCGGGTTATAACTATAAGAGCCCCTGTTTTTTGCTCCGCCATATGGTGACAGGCTACAATAATAGGATCAATATCGAAATCAAACTTCTCTTTAAAAATTAGATTCAGAAACTTAAACTTCCTGCCATATTTGTTAAAAAAGCTCGGCGTACCCAAGGCTAACAGGAATTGCCTTATCTCAGGCTGAAATATAATAATCAGGGCAACTAAACCAACACTAATAAATGCACCTAAAATTTCAGACAATAACTCCATTTGAAGTGCAGCAACAAGTTTCCAGATAAGAAATAGAGCTACAATCCCAAAGAAGATGTTGATTGCTACGGTACCTTTTAACATTTTTAACAATGTGTAAAGCAATAGCGCAACCAAAAAAACATCCACAAAGTCGAGGAATCGAATATCAATAAATAATAGGTTCAATAGTATTGATTTTGTTCAAAAATAAACAATATCCTTAAACATTTAAAAAATTAAAATAGTTATTTACTTTTTTCCTTCAACCACTTATACCATTGGTCCATGCCTTCACCAGTTTTAACTGAAACTGTAATGAATTCAAGTTTACGGTTTACACGCAACGCAAAGCCTTTTGCCTTTTCAACATCAAAATCAACATAGGGTAATAAATCGGTTTTGTTAATTATGCAAAGTTGAGCCGTTTGAAACATGGTTGGATATTTAATTGGCTTGTCATCACCCTCTGTAGTGCTAATTATTACAACTCTTAAACTCTCTCCCAGATCGAACATCGCCGGGCAAACCAGGTTGCCAACATTTTCAATAAAGAGAACAGAACCGGATGTCGGTTTTAGTTGTTTAGTGGCTGTGCCAACCATCTCAGCATCCAGGTGGCAACCGTTACCGGTATTAACCTGGATAACGGGAGCCCCGGCTTTATGAATTCTGTCGGCATCATTTGACGTTTGTTGATCACCTTCTATTACATAGAAATTAAGTTCCTTTTTAATTTCCTTGATAGTTTTCTCAAGTAAACTTGTTTTTCCCGAACCGGGTGAACTAACAAGGTTTAATGCTAATATATCCAAAGCCTCAAAATACCCTCTGTTGTGCTCTGCCTTAAGATTGTTTTTGGCAAGAACATCAATTTCCAGTTGTATCTCTTTACTTACTAAAGGTTTATGATCATGAACTTGATGGTCTACATGATGATGGTTTTCATCTCCATGATGGTGCCCCGGCTTACCAGGGATTGTATATGTAATGTGGTCATCTTCACCACAGCCGCATGTTCCGCACATAGTTTTCGATTTATAACAAATTAATTGCAAAATTAAGAAAACAGATTTCTAACCAATATGTAATTTAGCAGAATTAATAATAATCTCTTAATATATTTTGTAACAATAATAATGTCAGGTTGATGCAAATGGTTAGATTTAGTGAAATTACAACTATTTGAAATCATTATTGATTAACTGTTTTTTATTTCACAACAGATTATTTTTATTAATTTAGCTATTAATTTTGAACCTAAAAAAATTTGTAAATATGAAGAAACAAGTTTCCCTTAATGTACAATGTCCGTATTGTTTAACGTCGTTAATGGATAAAGAGAATGAATTGCATGGGTATCCATCTATAAAACTTAACTTAGTCACACCGGAAGATAGGGGGGTCATTCAAATTTGTTCAGTTTATGAATGCTTTGATCATACTTCTAATATTGATATTAAAGACAATACAATTGTTGATTTATACTGTCCAATTTGCAATAAAGAGCTTTTAGTGAAGGAAGAGTGTAAAATTTGTGGAGCACCTATGGTTTCGTTTGTATTGAAAGTAGGAGGCAGGGTAAACATTTGTTCACGTAAGGGTTGTTCAAACCATTATGTTGCTTTCAGTGACCTGTCTACTGAACTCACAAAATTTTATAACGAATTTGGCGATTAGCAAATTCGTGGTAGTTGTTGACCCGAAAGCATTTCGATTACTCTTTTGCCGCCAACACCTGTGTTTAACCATGCCTTTCCTTTATGGTCTTCACTAATACTACCTATAATTGAAGCCTCTTTACCTAAGGGGCTTTCTTTAATTTTGCTTAATACTTTTTCCGCATCTTCGCTACCAACTATAATAACTACTTTTCCCTCGTTGGCAACGTATAGGGGATCAAATCCTAGTAATTCACATAATCCGCGAACACTTTCGTGGATTACAAGTTTATCTTCATCAATTTGAATTCCGTAATCACTGCCTTTTACAAGTTCTGAAATAACAGTTCCTAACCCTCCTCGAGTTGCATCGCGCATAAACTTGATAAGTTTACTTGATTTTAGTGCATCGGCAATTAAGTGGTTCAAGCATGCACAATCAGATGTTATATGCGTTTGTATGTTTAGCTCGTTACGAGCTGCCATAACCGACATACCATGGTCGCCGATACTGCCATTGATAATAATTTTATCACCAGGTTTAATGGCTGATCCTGAACTAATGCCAACGTTTTTTTTATCCAATATCCCAATACCCGATGTATTAATAAAAATCTTGTCGCATTTACCTTTGTCAACAACTTTCGTATCTCCGGTAACAATAGTTACACCTGCTTTTTTGGCATCCACCGCCATCGAAATTACAATCTGCTCCAGTTGACTAAACGAAAAGCCTTCCTCAATAATAAAACCAGCACTTAAATACTTTGGTTCAGCACCCGATACTGCAAGATCGTTTACAGTACCTGCAACTGCCAGATTACCAATATTACCTCCCGGAAAAAAAATCGGATCAACAACAAACGAATCGGTAGTGTAGGCAATGTGGTTGCTACTCATAGGAATAACGGCAGAATCAGATTGTTGGTTTAATATAGGATTGTTGAAATATTTTGTAAAGAGGTTATCAATAAGGTCATGGCTTAGTTTACCACCGCTGCCATGTCCTAATAATATTTTGTCTGGGTTGTTTTTTATTGTTGTCGGTGTTGTCATTGTTGTCATTGTTGTCATTGTCATTGTTGTTTTAGTTGTCGTTGTTATCTTGTAGTGATTGACCTGACAACCAAACAACCTTTAATTTGTTACTCACTATTCTAAACTATCTATTGTACAAATAGGATGCATGACACGAACCTTCGCTTGAAACCATACAGGCACCAACAGGGTCGGCAGGTGTGCAGGATTTTCCGAATAATCCACAATCTTTAGGCTTTTTTTCACCTCTTAGAATCAATCCACAAATGCATCCTTTAGGCTCGATCGTTTCTTCAACTTCAACTTCGATCATTTTTTCTGAATCGTGCATTTCATACTCTTTCTTGATCTTCAACCCACTGTTTTTCAGGATACCAAGACCGCGCCACCAGTCTGCTCTATATTCAAATATTTCATCTAACATTTGTTGAGCTACAACATTTCCCTCGGGTTTTACCACCCGTGTGTATTGTATTTCAACTTTTGGTTCATTATTTTCTATTTGCTGAACCAGCATATGAATAGACTGCATTATATCAACAGGTTCAAAACCACTAATTACAACTCCCATTTTGTATTTTTTTGGAATATCCATATAAATACTCTGACCTGTAATTGTGCTTACATGCCCCGGCCCAATATATCCATCAATATTAACTCCATCATCAATAAGGGCTTCCATAGCCGGTGGCATAACCTTGTGAGCACTGTAAACATAGAAGTTTTTCAACCCTGCGGTTCGTGCTTTAAGAATTCCTGCCGCTGAAGCTGGTGCAGTTGTTTCAAATCCAATTCCAAGAAATATAACTTTTTTCAGTCCGTTGTTTTTTGCTATGAGCATGGCATCAAGTATTGAGTAAACAATTCGCACGTCGGCACCCGATGCCTTTTCTTTTTCAAGTGTTGATGTTGAACCTGGTACCCTGATCAGGTCACCATAAGTTGTTATAATTACATCTTCCATTCGGCTGTATGCCACTGCTCTATCAATGTACTCACGACTTGTAACACATACCGGGCAACCTGGACCTGATATTAACTCAACAGTTTTAGGAAGTAAGTATGGTAATCCAAATTTCTGAATTGATACTGTGTGACCACCGCAAACCTCCATTATCCTCACATGTTTTGTAGAAATGATATTGATTTGTCCGGCAAAATATTGCACAATATCCTTATTTCTATATTCATCAATATATTTCATTTCTTCTGCTAAATTAATGGATGATTTTGGCCTTTTTCTTCTTCGTCCATTTTCTCGTTTAACGCCTTGAACTCTTCAAAAGTTTTTAGGATTTTGTTTGCTTCATCAGTATCAAGCTTTTGAATGGCAAATCCAGTATGTATGAGTACATAATCACCTATTTTAACATCTTGGTCAGATATTAACTCGAGGCTTGTATTGTAACTTGATTTGCCAACAGTGCATTTAGCAATGTTGTTATTAATGCTCTCAACTCTGGCTGGTATACTTAAACACATATTCTATTTATTATTTATGATTGATATGTACAATGTAATATTCATCTTTCATTCAAAATTCAGTCTTCAAAATTCGTTTTAACTCAAACAACAATGATTATTCAGGTAACCTAACAACAATTACACAACAACAAATTAACAACTTATAAATCAAACCTTCCTAATTCTCTTCTTTTAGCTGCAATTGCTAACTGACCTAAAGCAATGCCTCCATCGTTTGAGGGTATTTTCGATTGTGTATAGTAATCAAATCCATTAGCTGCCAATTTCATTTCTACTTTTTCTAATAATATACTATTTTGAAACGTCCCTCCTGATAGTACTACCTTGTTTATTCCTGATTTTTTACGAATTAATAGTACCGTATCAATTATAACATTAACGATAGTGTTATGAAATTTACCAGAAATCATCTCAAGTGGTGTTCCATTAGAAATGTCGGCAATTAATTCAACAAAAGTAGATTTGAAACTAAGAATTTTATATTGTGAATAAGTATAGCTTTCAGCAATCGAAGGATCAGCAACAGACTCTAATCGCATTGGGGCTTCAGCATGATATGTTGAAGAATGGCATACTCTTAGCAATGCCGAGATTGCATCAAACAATCGTCCGGCACTACTTGTAAGAGGTGAATTCAACTTATTGGTTAACATATTTTGAACCGTTCTAAGGCTATATTCATCAATTCCTTTAAATAAAAATGGATATTTGTTTTCAGCTTCCTTGCCAAAATAGTGGTTAAGATAGGCCGACATCATTCGCCATGGATGTTTGATTACAGCATCACCACCGGGTTGCATTATATATTCAAAATGTGTTATTCTTTCATAATCTGCAAGATCACATATAAAAAATTCACTTCCCCAAATGTTACTATCATCGCCCATCCCGGTACCATCAAAACTCACACCAATTACCTTCTCATCTAATTTGTGCTCAGCCATGCACGATGCAATATGAGCATGGTGATGCTGTACTTTAGTAGTTGGTAACTGCATTTGCTCCACATATCTTGAAGATAAATAATCAGGATGTAAATCCATAACTGCCAATTGAGGTTTGAACCTAAACAATCTGCTAAATCGGGAAACCGATTCTTCGTAAAATTCAAATGTTTCTAAGTTCTTGAGGTCTCCGATATGTTGGCTTAAAATTGCCTGGTTGCCTTTTCCTAAACAAAAACAATTTACCAGTTCAGCACCTCCGGCAAATATTCCTTCTGTACGCAAGTTTATATCTAAAGGAGAAGGAGCGTAACTTCTTGATCTTCTTATTACTCTCGGTATATTATTAATAACGGTTGTAACTGAGTCGTCGGTACGATTATATATGTCACGATTATATGTAATAACGCCGTCACTAATTTTACCAAGTGTCGACAATGCATCTTCGTTTGAAATAATAACTGGCTCGTCGGAAATATTACCACTCGTTAAAACAATTGAGCTTGTAACTAGCTTTTCAAAAAGTAAATAATGAAGCGGCATATATGGAAGCATTACCCCTATAGTATTCAATCCTATACTAATAGAGGCTGAAATATCTATTTTTAATTTTAGAAGTACAATGGGTTTTCTCCAGCTTGTAAGTAGTTTTTCTTCTTCATTACTTATATGAAGGTATTTTTTTGCCGAGAAAACATCCTTAAACATAATGGCAAAGGGTTTCCCTTCACGGTTTTTCGCGATTCGAAGATTATTAATACTGTTTTCGTTAAAGGCATCACACGATAGATGATAACCTCCCAGTCCTTTGATAGCCAAAATTTTGCCGCTTTCAATTAATTTGCAGGATGTTGATATAATAGTGCTAATGTCTATTATAATTTCACCCTTATAATATAAGGAGTAATGTGGTCCACAATTATTACACGCTACCGGTTGGGCATGAAATCGACGATCAAGAATTTTTTTGTATTCAGAATTGCAGGATTCGCACATAGGAAAAACATCCATTGTAGTTTTTGCCCGGTCGTATGGAAGATCTTTAATTATTGTAAATCGAGGTCCGCAATTTGTGCAGTTAGTAAATGCATAGTTAATTCTGTTATGTTGTTTCTTGATATCTTCAAGGCACTCATCACACACCCCAATGTCAGGACTTACTTCTGTTATCTCATTAGATTCGGAAGTGCTTTTTGATATTTGGAAATCCTTATATCCTGAAATTTTTTTATCTTCAATTTCGATACTGCTAATACTCGAGGCAATTGGAGTTCTCAATGGGATATCATTAATGAATCTGGTAACGTTTTTTTTGTCTCCCTCAATGATAATTGATACCCCCTTGTTATTATTTTCAACAGTACCTGTTAGACAATGCATAATTGCCATTCGATAAATAGCAGGCCTGAAGCCAACTCCTTGCACTAATCCTTTGATATTTATCTCTTTAGAAACAGTCATTCCAACAAAAAAAGTAAGCGACAAAACTAATTTAAATTGATTATAAATTCATTACAAATTTGCATATTGTTAAAATATTAACAAAAATGAATTATCTTTGCTGTGAATTAATTAACAATAAAATAAGTATTCTATTTTCTTAAAATAAAAACCAAATCGATGAGAGAAAATATTCTTGAAATTATCAGTAATTATAATAATGACAAAACCAGGCTGATGGATATACTTCATGATATTCACAGTATTGCTGGATATGTAGATCAAGAGTCAATTGAGTTGTTGCATCAAAAGCTGAGGATATCAGAAGCACAGGTAAATGAAGTTATTTCTTTCTATCATTTTTACAATTGTAAACCATTGGCTAAGGTTAATATTTATTTAAACAACAGCATCACTGCAAAAATGCATGGACGGGAAGGAGTTCTTAATGCGTTCAGAAATGAATGTGCTGTTGAGGAAGGGGGAATCAGTGAAGATGGTGAATTTGGTTTGTTCACTACTTCCTGTATTGGAATGAATGACCAGGAGCCTGCAGCAATAATTAACGGTAGCATTTTTACCAGGTTGACTCCGTATAGAGTGAGGGAGCTTGTTAAAGATTTGAGAAATGGTAAAGACATTAAGGAATTAATTTATGAAGGTGATGGTGGGGGCAGGAATGCATTACCTGAAATAAACTCGATGGTTTGCAATAATATACGAAGAAGAGGAGCTTTGCTAACGCAAGACTACCTACCTTTTGAAATAACAAAAAAATTATTGCCAGTAAGTACACCAGAAGATATTATAAGTATTGTTGAAGCATCTAAACTACGAGGAAGAGGTGGCGCTGGATTTCCAACTGGTTTAAAATGGAAATTTGGAAGAAAAGCAGAGGGAGTGCATCATGTTGTTATTTGTAATGCCGATGAAGGTGAACCTGGTACTTTTAAAGACAGGATATTGCTTACCGAGTTCCCAGAATTGGTTTTCGAAGGAATGATAATTGCCGGATACTCAATTGGAGCTGATATTGGGTTATTGTATTTGCGTTACGAGTACAAATATTTACTTAATTTTCTCAAAGGTTTACTTGATGATATGCGCTCTAAAAATCTGTTAGGTAAAAATATTAGCGGTATTGCCGACTTTAATTTTGATATAAGGATTCAGCTTGGTGCCGGAGCTTATGTTTGCGGTGAGGAATCCGCATTGATTGAGTCTCTTGAAGGTAAGCGCGGGGAACCACGTGATAAACCACCTTTCCCTGTTGAAAGAGGTTATTTGAATTACCCTACAGTTGTAAATAACGTTGAGACATTGGCAAGTATTCCGAAAATTCTAAAAAATGGTTCTGATTGGTTTTTGAATCTAGGGAGTAATGATTCTGCCGGAACAAAAATACTTAGTGTATCAGGTGATTGTAATTTCCCGGGAATTTATGAAGTGGAGTGGGGTACAACTATTAAGGATGTGCTTGATATGTGTGGTGCATATGATGTACAGGCAATTCAGGTAGGCGGCCCATCCGGTGCTTTAATCGGTGAAAAGGATTTTAATCGTGCTTTAAGTTATACCGATTTGCCAACTGGTGGTTCAATGATAGTATTCGGAAATAAACGAAATATCCTTAAAAATGTGGTTATGAATCTTATGGAATTTTTTATTGAAGAGTCGTGTGGATCATGTTCTACATGCCGTAACATGCCTATGGTTATGAAAAAGAAGCTTGAAAAAATTCTGGGTGGTCGAGGTGTTGAAAGTGATATTGATGATCTTTTGTCTTGGAGTGAAGTACTCAAAGTAAGCCGTTGCGGATTAGGTCAAACTGCATCAAACCCAATAACTACGAGTATCAAAAATTTCCGTCATTTATACGAAAACTTGGTTCAAAAAGATATTGTTTTTGATACAGGTTTCGACCTGGAAGAATCAGTTAAAGATTCATGTGCAGCCGTCGGGAGACAACCAATTCTTCATAATTTGTAAATTGAAAAACAGAAAACAATGAACAATACAATAAAATTTAAAATTGACGGTAAAGAAATAATTACTGAAAATGGAAAGACAGTGGTTGAAGCAGCTCATCAAAATGGTGTTTATATTCCTACACTTTGTAATTTCCCGGGTTCTTTTTCAAAAGGTAGCTGCAGGATGTGCACGATAAAAGTCAATAATAGATTTATGACTTCATGCACAACACCCGCTGCTCCCGGTATGGAAGTCGAAAGCAATACTCCTGAAATAAATGAATTTCGTAAAAGTATCATTGAACTATTGTTTGTTAGTGGAAATCACTTTTGCCCTTCATGCGAAAAAAGCGGCAATTGTGAATTACAGGCTCTTGCTTATCGCTACCAGATGATGGTGCCAAGATATCCTTATTCATTTCCACTAAAAAAAGTTGATGCTTCAAACCCAAAGATCATTAAAGATCAAAACAGGTGCGTAATTTGTCAGCGATGTATGAAGACCATTAAAACCGAAAAAGGTGAACATTATTTTGCTTATCTGAAAAGGGGAAATGTACTGGAAGTAGTAATGGATAAAGAGCTTGGTAAAGAAATGACCGATGAACTTGCTAAACTTGCCATGGAAAACTGTCCGGTGGGATCAATTATATATAAAGAAGTTGGTTTTGTTGAGCCTATAGGCACACGCAAGTACGATAAACAACCAATTGGATCTGACATTGATGTTTAATTTGTAAATTAGGAAAAAATGAGTAAAAAAGTAATAGCAACAACTTCATTAGCAGGATGTTTTGGATGTCATATGTCGATTCTGGATATTGATGAGCGTATAATTGATCTTGTAGAGTTAGTTGAATTTAATAAATCACCAATTAACGATATTAAGAAATTCACAAAAAAAGTGGATGTAGGTATTATTGAAGGTGGCTGCTGTAACAGCGAAAATGTTGAAGTCCTGAAATATTTTAGAGAAAACTGTAGTATTCTGATTTCACTTGGTGAATGTGCTATAATGGGTGGTTTACCTGCGCTGCGTAATGGCATTCCTATTGAAGAGTGCCTTAATGAAGCTTATCTCAACGGACCAACTGTTAAGTTGAACACTGCCAAAATAATTCCTAATGATCCTGAACTACCTATGATACTTAATAAGGTATACCCTTGTCACGAAGTTGTAAAGGTTGATTATTATTTACCTGGATGCCCACCACGCGCCGACCTTATTTGGGATGCACTAGTTGCATTGTTAACAGGTACTGAAATGGATCTTCCATATGAAGTAATTAAATTTGATTAGCACTGTAAAACTATTTAGATTATGCCAAAAAAAATAACTATAGAACCTGTAACCCGCATTGAAGGTCATGGTAAAGTAACCATTAAAATTGATGATAATGGTAAGGTTCGTGAGTCACGTTTACACATTGTTGAGTTTAGGGGATTTGAACGTTTCGTACAAGGACGACCATATTGGGAAGCCCCTGTTTTAGTTCAGCGCCTTTGTGGAATTTGCCCTGTAAGCCACCATCTTGCAGCTGCAAAAGCTCTTGATGTAATTGTAGGTGCAGGAACCGGAGACGGCCTCACTGCAGTAGGTGAGAAAATGCGCCGCTTAATGCATTATGGTCAGTTTTTTCAATCACATGTACTACATTTCTTTCACTTGAGTTCACCCGACTTTCTGTTTGGTATTGATGCAGATCCAGCCATCAGAAATGTAATAGGGGTAATAAAGCACCATAAAGATCTTGCTGTTCAGGGTGTTATGATGAGGAAATATGGACAGGAAATAATTATGCATACCGCCGGTAAAAAAATTCATGGTACAGGTGCCATTCCTGGTGGAATTAATAAGAACCTAAGCATCGCAGAAAGAGACTTACTGCTTAACGGAACCGATCCACTTAACGCTGATAAAATGGTTGAATGGTCGGTTGCTGCACTTGAGTTTTTTAAAGTATACCACAAAAGTAATGCTACCTTGGTTGACACATTTGCCGAATTTCCATCAAATCACTTAAGCATGGTTAGAAAAGATGGTGCCCTCGATATTTATCATGGTGTACTTAGAGCAGTTGATGCAGATGGAAAACGCATACTTAATGATGTTGATTATCAGGACTATGATAAATATATTGAAGAGGAAGTGAGAAATTGGAGTTATATGAAATTTCCTTATCTAAAACACCTTGGCAAAGAAAAAGGTTGGTACAGAGTTGGGCCACTTGCCCGATTGAATGTATGTGACTTTATACCTACTCCTCTGGCTCAAAAGGAATTTGAGGAATTTAAAGCATATACAACTGGAAAACCAAATAATATGAGTCTTCATTATCATTGGGCAAGGTTAATAGAAACTTTGCATTCTGCGGAAGCAATAAGAGACTTATTGAAAGATTCAGACTTACAAAATGATGATTTAGTTATTAAAGGAGAAAAAACAAACAAAGGTGTTGGTGTTATTGAAGCACCCAGAGGTACGCTTTTCCATCATTACGAAATAAATGATAATGACCAAATTACATTGGCTAACCTTATTGTTTCAACAACAAATAACAATGAGCCAATGAATCAGGCTGTTAATCATACGGCAAAATCATTTATGAATGGCCAAATGGAGATCACTGAAGGTATGATGAATGCTGTTGAAGTTGCAATCAGAGCTTATGATCCGTGTTTAAGCTGTGCTACACACGCACTTGGACAGATGCCATTAGAAATGAAACTTGTAAACGCAAATAATGAAGTTATAGATTCTAAAACGAAATAGTTATGACACAATTAAAAAAGAGAGTACTCGTATATGGCTATGGTAATCCAGGCCGTGAGGATGATGGTCTTGGCATTGAGATGATCAAAATGGTACAGGAATGGATTGATAAGCATAAACTTGGTTGTATGACAACGGAAAGCAACTACCAACTTAATATTGAAGATGCTGAGAAAATTTCGGAATGGGATATAGCCGTTTTTGTTGATGCTTCGAAAGATGAAGACTTAAATGAATTTATTTTTAGAAAAGTGGAGCCCTCTGATGCTAAAGTTGAATTTACTATGCATGCTGTTTCGCCTTCATATGTCCTTCATTTAAGTGAAAAGCTATTCAAAAAATCTCCTGAAACCTACATTCTTGGAATTAAGGGCTATAAATGGGATTTTAAAGAAGGGTTAAGTGCTAATGCAAAGCTAAATCTTGAACAAGCATTTCAGTATTTAACACGTAAACTTGCGGGCTGGGCACTTATTAAGAAGAACTTGCCTATAAGTATGTTATCGTAATCTGAGGTTTTTGTAACTCCATTTTTGTTTATAATAACAACATTCTCTTGGTTTGGCATATGCTCAACAAGAGTAACTTTTTCCTTTTTTAGGATGTGATAATCTTTCCAATTATTTTAATCATGGCTATTAGATTTTAAAGTATATATAATACCTATGTTTATTTTGTAGAGACGCGACCATGTTGTTCGGCGCTCAGGGTTTTCCCAAACATTGGCAAAGCTATATGTAAATCCGGGAGAAAATGTGATCCCGAGATTTGGCTTAATAAAATAAATGCATCCAAAAAGCATGTTAACACCTATATCGCTTGTGCTGAATGATTGTTCTAATGGTTCAAAATGGTAATCCCCTGGTATGTTAAATTCGGGATAATTATTTATGTGAAAATGAGTGGCATCTTCTTCTGAAATATGAACATGAATATCACCTGTTTGATTTGAGTTTAGATATAAGGAATAATATAATGTAGCCTGGAGGAAAAAATTGAATTTGTCATTTCCCTTAGAATATATGAGGCTTAAAGGTATAGTTACATAGTTAATTTTATATTTTTCAACCACATTGAAGTAACTGCTTTTTCCAACATATATCGAATCATTAATTGATCCCATATCCTTAAGTGTGAAAGCTCTATTATCAAAATTCACTCCTCCCCTAAATTTAATTATATCACTCAAATAGTGTTCAAAAAATGGACCAGCAGAGTAGCCTATACCGCCTTCCGTAATTAGCATATATGGGTCGTTAATGCCGGTAAATTGAATTCCCGCTTCAAAACCGACATTTGTTTTGCCACGTTTTACGATAGTTTCCTGTGCAATTACTTGTTGATTGAAAAATAAAATTAAAACTGTAGTAAGCAGAATATAATTATTTTTTTTTTTAGTTGTAATAACATTATCATCAAGCTACCATGTATTCCACATCCATATTATACCGACAAAAATAGCACTTATTCCAGCAATTGCATTAATGCCTATAAAAACAGTATCTTTTCGCTGCTTAGACGCAGTTTTTGCCATCAAACCTAACAAAAATGAAAAACCTACCATTGCGATAATTGTGCCCGCGCCAAATCCAACTAAATACATAATTGCATCAAAATTATTTGGAAATGCCAATGTTGGCAACATACTTACAAGGTGCGAAACACCTGCAAAACCATGTATAACTCCTATCCCTGCTGCTGCCCAATACGACTGTTTTTCAAGTGCTTTATCGTGTTCATGTGTATGCTTATGCGATTGATTATGAGAATGCTCATGCTTGTGTATATATGCACTGACTTCATCTTCAGCATGGGTGTGAATATGGGCATGTTTGTCTTTGCGGTAACTTACTACTTTAACCAAAGCCCACACACCAATTACTACAAGTAATAATCCTACAATCCTTTCACTATTGTTTGAAATAAATTCAATTGGTATTAAATCTCTGAAAAAGAAAAAAACAAGACCTATTAATAACATCCCTGTCAAATGTCCTATACCCCACGACATACCAATTAACCATGGCCTGAATTTAGCATTTAAAGCTAATGGGCTCACGGCAGCAAGGTGATCAGGTCCTGCAACAACATGAATAATTGATGCAATTAATCCAAATAATAAAGGAATGCTTGTAACTATTTCTGACATGATAAAGTGGTCATGACCGCCACTAACATGTAGAATTGTTGTTAACAAACTAAATAACATGGGAATGCTTGTAAATGTTTCTTCCATTAAATGATTTTTTATTGGGCAAAGATAATCCATTTGTTAATTCATTCACAACCAGATTTGTTAATTTTATTCAGAAATCATGGTATTTTTGTTTCCTAAATATATATCTGTATATGCAACGATATTTTATTAAACTAGCGTACAATGGGGCAAATTATCATGGATGGCAGATACAGGAAAATGCACATTCGGTACAAGTAGAAATTATCGAGAAATTATCTGTGTTGCTGAATGAAAATGTTAGCATAATTGGATGTGGCAGGACCGATACAGGTGTTCATGCACGTGAATTTTATGCTCATTTTGATGTTAATGAATTGAAATTAAACACCAAAGACCTTGCATATAAGCTAAATAACTTTCTTCCAGCCGATATAGCAATACACAATATTTATAGAGTTACACCTGATATGCATAGTAGGTTTAGTGCAGTTAGTCGCACTTATAGTTATTATATTTCCTTAATTAAAAATCCGTTTAGTGAAAAAACAAGTTATTATTATAATTGTGATCTCGACATTGAAGCCATGAATAAGGCGAGTAATTTTTTGTTAGACCACAATGATTTTACAAGTTTTTCAAAACTGCATACTCAAACAGCCACAAATAATTGTGTAATTCAACTTGCACGATTTGAGAAAATTAACAATGAGTTGGTTTTTACAATAACTGCCGACAGATTTTTGCGCAACATGGTTAGAGCAATAGTTGGTACATTACTTGAAATTGGTAAAGGGAAATTGGAGTCTGATGATATAAATAAAATTATCGAAGCAAAGGATAGGAGCAAGGCTGGATTTTCAGTACCGGCACATGGATTGTTTTTGGAAAGGATTGAGTATCCTTAATCAGAATTTTGATACCTTAACATGTGTTTGTTATAAGCAGTATTTGCACATAATATAATTTATGTGTATATTTGCCATAAAATATGTGTATAATTTAAATTACTCAAAATGCGTACAAATATTGTTATTGATAGTGAGTTAATTAGCAAAGCTATTTCATTAAGTCATAACAAAACAAAAAAAGCTGTTGTAGAAGAGGCTTTACGTTTATTGGTTAGATTTAAAGAGCAGCTGGAAATCCGTAAACTCAGGGGAAAATTAAACTGGGAGGGAGACCTCGATCAAATGCGCACCGACTAATGATATTAGCTGACACTTCTGTTTGGATAGATTACTTTAACGGTAAAATTAACACCCATACGGATAAACTGGACAAACTTCTTTCCACTGAGCAAGTTATAATGGGTGATATCATACTGGCTGAAATACTTCAAGGTTTTCGTAAGGATTCAGAATACAACAAAGCAAAAGAAGCTCTTGGATATTTAAACTGTTATTCTATTTCCAACAAAATAATTGCCATTAAAAGTGCCGAAAATTTTCGCTATTTGAGAAAAAAAGGCATTACAATCAGAAAAACTACTGATATGTTAATTGCTACTTATTGTATTGAAAACAAAGTTACACTATTGCACAACGATAAGGATTTTTTGCCTTTTGAGATACTTGGCTTGCAGGTATTACTATGAAACCTATCACACACACCCTCCGGCAGTGTAATTATATGTAACTGAGCAGAGAGGTTTTGTCAGGTTTGTGAGGAAGTAATGAGCACCAGCCGGATTAAGTTCGTATATTAATCCTTCAAATTCTCTAAAATGAAGTTTCTGCGAAAAATAGTCCTTCCAGAGTGTGTAGCTCCCGGAATCGTCTGCTATAAACTAACACAACTATTCCATGTCGATCAATATCGGGATGCTGTAAGGTTGATTAATTCTCTTCCGTATACTCCTTAACAAGATTTTCAATAATCTCCTTAACTGGTTTAACAGAGTGTATGTCCTCGATACTTGGTCCTGCAACCCACACAGTTTTATATGTTGATTTATTGGCAGCTCTTTTAACAGATTTCATGCCTTTAAACATAATTAACATTTTAATGTATTTCTTAAAACGTTTGTTTCTGTTTAGCATTTTTAATAAAGTACTTTTTTTCTTTCCTAACTTTTGCATGTACGGAGTATTGATTACCGTAAGTGGAGTCCCTGAAATGTTGCTGGACATAATTATATCTTTACCGCCATATTCTACAAGCGCATTTTTATAATCATCACTTACTCCCGCTTCCTCCGAGGCAATAAATAATGTTCCTATCGACACAGCTTCTGCGCCAAGTTCAAGTGCTTTTTTAAGTTGATAGCCAGTTGCAATACCTCCTGCAGAGATTACTGGAATTTCAAGTTTTTCTTTGAGCATAGGTACCAGTCTGTCAGCCGGTTGATTACCAGAATGTCCTCCTGCTTTAGAGTTAACGGCAATCACAGCGTCAGCTCCCAAATCCGCAACTTTTAAGGCAAATTTTAAATCAACAACATCACAAAATACTTTTATTCCTGCAGCCTTACATTTTGTTATTACTTCTTTTGGGTTACCCAAAGATGTAATTATGAAATCAACTTTTAAGTCGATACAAGTTTTTAACTGTTTTTTGTATTTTGGGTTCGACTTGTTTACTATCAAGTTAACACCCATTGGTTTGTCGCTTGCAGCTTTTATTTCGGCTATAGCTTTTCTGAAATCCTCATCCGTACGGAAATTTAAAGCTGGTATTGCAGCAGTGATACCATTGTTAAGGGCTGCAATTATCATTTTTGTGTTGGATACCAGAAACATTGGGGCTATAATGATCGGGTAATCAATACCCATCAATTTTGTGAAGGAGGTTTGTATTGTGTTTTTCATGATTAATTAATGATAATAAAGCATCTTATCTCGATTTGTACTCAAGTTTAATAGTGATAGACGCCGTTTTTTTCTTGGAAGAAGTGTTAAATGTACCACCCCAAGAGTAATCTTCCTTTGAATTTTGTCCGGTAATTTGAAAGATACCCATTTTTGCGGATATTAAATCACCTAATTTACCTCCTGAGTTTTCCGCAATCTTTACGGCACGGAGCCTTGCATCTTCGGTTGCTTTTGAAATCATTTCAATTTTGAGATCAGCTAATTTTGTGAAATAATATCTCGGTGCATCAGAATAAAACTGAATACCCTTGTTTAGTAGTTCGGTTATCTCCCTTGACAATTTTTCAATTTTCTCTACTTCCATCGATTCAATAACAATCGACTGTGCCAAAGTATAACCAGTAAATTCTTCACCAATGTATAATCCACTTTCAGAGTATTTTGATATTGTATTTTTCCTTGTATCAACAGCTTTAAAAACAACTTCGCTATTATCTACACCTTGTTATTTTAGATAATCCCTGACTGTTTTTTTGTCACTCTCTAACCCGGAGTAAGCTTGTTGTAAGTTTGTACTGCTTTTAGAATATTCGCCTTCCCAAACAATTAAATCTGAAACGAAATCTTTTTTTCCTAATCCGGTAACTTCAATAGTACCGGGAGTAATGCTCCTTTTTAAATATGATCCTCCAATAATTATTGCGGATACAACAATGGCAATAGAAAATGCAAGTGCGCTAAAATTTGACTTCATAATATTAGTTATTGTTAATCAATGTTATATAATAATTTTAACTCTTATTATTTACCCTTTATCCTTTAAATTGCTAAATTACAAAATATCTGAATCTACACGAAACAATAATTATTTGGTTTACATAAAGTTGTAAGTTATTTTTTGCAAGAAATGATTATGCACAATTTCTATGCAAGGAAAATGTGATTTGCTTTTAAGAACTCTTCTAAATTAAGGTCATTTAGCAAATAATCCAAACTATTGTTAAATGGTTAACAGCATAGTTTTATATTTGTGAAGTAATTATTATTAATCAAAATAAAATAATAGAAATGAAACGTAATTTATTAATCATGATTTGCTTGTTTTTTGTTACAAGCTTATTTTCCCAAGCACCCGAAATAAATAACATCAAATTAAATTTTTCGGGATTTATTAAAAACGATTTTTTTTGGGACACACGTCAAACAGTTTCTGCCCGTGAAGGACATTTTTTACTATTCCCAAGCCCTGTTGATAAAGACCCTGATGGAAATGATATAAATGCAGTTCCAAATTTTAATTTTTTGTCGATTCAAAGCCGGGTAACATTAACAGCTACAGGCGCTAAGGCCTTTAAAGCAAATGTAACAGGGAAGCTGGAAGGTGCTTTTTTCGGACAGATAAATTCAAATATTAATGGGTTCCGATTACGTCTGGCATACGTAAATATGGATTGGGGAAATACCGAATTGCGGTTTGGCCAGGACTGGATACCAATGTTTATTACCGATTGTTTTCCGGGTACTGTATCTTTTAATACAGGTACACCTTTACAACCCTTTGGAAGAAATCCGCAAATAAGATTAACACAAAAGTTTGGTAAGATTAAGTTAATAGGAGTTGTGTCCTCGCAACGCGATTTTGCTAATTACGGACCAAATGGATCTACCGGAACATATTTACGCGATGCCGGTCTTCCGGAATTTAGTGCCCAAATTCATTATAAAACTGCAGATGAAAACGCCGGAACTAGTTTAGTTACCGGTATAGGAGCTGGCTATAAAACGATTGTACCTCAATTGAAAACAGGAAACGGATACAAAACGGATGCCTCGGTAAGTGGAATGAATTCCATCGTTTTTTTGAAATATGTAGCAAAAAAAATTACATTTAAAATTGAAGGAATTTATGGTGAAAATATTACTGATCAATTAAGCATAGGAGGTTTCCTTATTAGCGATTCGGTTGATTTCCTCAAAGGGTTTGTTGAGTATTCACCTATATCAACTGTATCGGCATGGACTGATATTCACACAAATGGAAAGAATTTCCAAGTAGGATTATTCGCCGGCTATACTCAAAACCTGGGTGCAAAAAATAATATGGTTGGCCCTGTGTACGGACTTGGGACTAATATTGCCAACCTTTATCGGGTTTCACCAAGATTAATTTTCAATAGCGGAAAAGCTCGTTTTGCCCTTGAATTTGAATATACTGTGGCAGAGTATGGTTCGTCGCGTGATGCTAAAGGAGTGCCAATTGATCTTACGAAAGCTGCTAACTTAAGAACCTTGTTTGCTGTTTATTATTTTTTCTAAAAACAGTTTTTGGGAAATTTATGTTCGCTTAACAAGTTGATAATAGACGTAAAAAAAGAGGCTGCCTCATTTGAGACAGCCTCTTTTTTTTGATAAAAATTTAAAAATAAATATTAAATTACTTTAACATTAACTGCATTTAAACCTTTTTTACCATCTTTTAATTCAAATTCTACCGCATCACCTTCATTAACTTCATCAATTAAACCGGAGACGTGTACGAAATACTCATTATTTGATTCTTCATCTGTTACAAATCCGTAACCTTTTGAATTATTGAAGAATTTTACTGTACCTTTTTTCATTGCTATAATTATAAATATTTAAAGTTGGCAAAGGTAGTATATTTCTTTTTGTTTGGTCGTCTTATTATCAAAATAATTTCTAAAACTCTTATTATATTACCGTTTTTTGTATAAAATTTATCAGCAAAAACTGTAAGGTAATCGTGAAAAGTAGTGCAAAGCTCAGTAATACAATGATTTAAAACATTTTATCATAAAAAAGTAAGAATAAATTCACTTTTCAATATCCAATAAAATAAATCAAAAAAAGTGTAACATTTGATATATTTGATAGTCGTTAGGTAGGATATAAATGCAAAAAAACAGTAAATACGTGATTAATAAGCATAAGGAACTTGTAGAAGCCTGTGCTTTGAATGACAGAAATGCTCAAATGGAAATTTACGATCTATATTATAGTACGATGTATAATACAAGTTTACGAATAGTTAATGATCCATTTATTGCAGAAGATATTATGCAGGAGGCATTTCTGGATGCATTTACAAAGGTTACCACTTTTGAGTGGAGGAGTAGCTTTGGTGCGTGGCTTAAGCGGATAGTCGTTAATAAGTCGATAGATTCAATTAAAAAAATCGATCATGAAATACCTTTTAATGAAGAAGTAGTTGAAGTTCCTGTGGAAAATTATGATCATGATTTTGAAAATATTCAATTTCAGTTGGACGAAGTGAGAATGGCAATTAAACGCATTTCCAAAAATTATAAAATTGTCTTGGTCCTTCATCTTTTTGAAGGTTATGACCATCAAGAAATTTCTCAAATTCTTAATATACCGTATAATAATGTAAGAGTTAGGTACTTAAGAGCAAAACGTAAACTATTGGAAGAAATTATAAAATCAAGGGATTAGCATATGTTATATTATAAATGATAAAATCATGTTTGATTTAGAAAATAAAATTAAGGATAATCTGGCGTATTTCAATGATCAGGAACCTGAGCAGGGGCATAAAACCAGATTCATTAGTAGATTGAAAAACACTAATACTACTAAATCAAAAAAGATTCAGCTCTATACTTTAGCTAAAATAGCTGCTGCGTTCCTTCTATTAATCGCCACTTCATATCTTATTGTAACCATAAGCAATAAAAACAGTAATGATAATTCATACATCACTCAAATCCTGTACTCTGAAGAACTAAATAAGGTACAAACCTATTACGACGAATTAACCATGACCCGCCTTAATCAAATAGATGAATATGCTCAGTCAGAAGAAGAATCGGAAAGACTTAAAGTTAAAGCTCAAAATAAACTTGAAAAACTTGATGCAAACCTTGCCGCAATTGAAAAAGAGTATATGAAGAATCCACAATGTGAAAAGCTTAATGCAGCAATTGTAAGCAACAAAAAAATGAAAGTTACAGTAGTTGACAATTTAATTGAGCAATTGGACAATGCTCAGCGCGGATATCATGCAGGAAGCATGTTTACAAATTATTAATTAAAAATCAGAAAAAATGAAAAATTTACTTATTAAAGTTTTCGCAACCATTTTTATTTTTCTGTTTTCAGGAATAATATCAAATTTATATTCTGATGAATGGATAGATAAAGTTGTAGTAGACAAAAAATTTGAAATCAATGAAAACGCAAAACTCATTGTCGATCATGAGTTTGGCAATGTTCGTTGTAAGAACTGGGACCAAAATGCAATATCAGTTAAAGTAACTGTAAAAGTTAAAACTGATAATGTTCAAAAGGCTGAAAAAATTATTAGCAGCATTATAATTGATGTTAAAGGCAATATGGATGAAGTTATTGCCAGATGTGATTTAAACCAAAAGAAATTTGGAGATAAAAGTATAAAGGTAACTATTGACTTTGATATCTTTATGCCTGAAACAATTAGCCTTGATATGGAACATAAGTTTGGTAATGCCTATATTGAGCACGTTTCGGGCCCGGCAAAAATATCAAGTGAGTACGGGAGTCTTGAGATAGTATCACTAAGTAATATTGAAAATGAATTGGAATTGAATTTTGGCGAGGGTGTTATAAAGAATATTACAGTTGGCGATTTGGAAATAAGTTATTCACAGTTTCGAATACATAAATCAGAAAATCTTACCATCGAATCAGAATACTCCGATGTTAATATTGATGAATCAAAATCTCTATCAATTGAATTAGAAGGCGGTCATTCCAAAATTGGTTATGTTGAAAAAATTGATGCCAGAACTAGTTTTTCTAATCTTGAAATACAAAATATTACCGAATCGCTTTTAGCTGTAACCGAATACGGTAACTTAAGTATTGGATATGTTGACAAAGATTTTTCGTCAGTATCAATAACTAACGAATTTGGTGCTATTGCACTAAATTTTGATAAAGGAGCAACTTACAGCTTTATTGCTGAGGGTGAGTATTGTAGCATTAAATACCCAGATGAATTAGCGAAAATTTCTTACATGAATGAAAGTCATTTTTCAAAAGTAATAAAAGGGGTTATTGGCAGTGGAACTACTCCCAAATCATCTGTAACATTAAAAAGTGAATATGGCGCTGTTAATATCACTGCTAAATGAGAGTAAACAGTGGAAATATTCATTAGTAAGTTATGTAATAACTATTAGTAAATCAATAATTTATCAAATAATATTATCAAAATGAAAACTCTAAAAAAAATAAACGCAAAACTCATTATTGTAATAGTTTTAATTATTGTGGCCGGTCATGCCTATTCACAAATTAAAGGTAATGGCAATATAAAAACTCAAGAAAGAAATACTGAAGATTTTACCGGTATTAAATTAACATGTTCTGCTGATCTGTTCATTAGTCAGGGTAGCACTTCAGTAATAGTAAAAACCGATGAAAATTTACTGGAGTTAGTCGAAACCACTGTAAACAATGGTGTCCTTGAAATTGATGTAAAGGGTAGGGGAATTCGTTCAATTAGTGTACTAGAAGTATATATTACACTTCCTGAACTTGTAATGTTGAAGAACTCCGGCTCTGGAGATATAACTTTTAAAGAAATATTTAACGCTAATGACTTAGTTATTGGAATTAGCGGTTCAGGTGATTTGGATGCTGATTTGGATGTAAGCAATCTTGAACTTAACGTGAACGGATCGGGAGATACTGAGCTTAACGGCGTTAAGGGTAATTTTAAGGTTTCTCTTTCCGGATCGGGAGATATTGAAGCCGAAGGTTTGAAACTTGAAAATTGTTTAGTAAAAAATTCAGGTTCGGGAGATATTGAGTTGAAAGGAAAAACCAATAACTTAATGGTTAGTCAGGCTGGTTCAGGAGACCTTAATGCGTATAATCTTACGTCAGTTAATGCATCTGTAACGAATTCAGGATCTGCTGATATTATACTAAATGTGGTGGAGAAACTTCAGGTTACACTTAATGGTTCCGGCGACCTTACTTATCATGGAACCCCTACCAAAGTTGATGTCAGAAGTAACGGATCAGGAGAGGTTTATAGAAGATAATTTTGATATTGGTGATTGAAGTTTGAAGTCCGAAGTCGGAGGTCCGAAGTCGAAGTTAGTAGACAGAAATTTTGCAGCTAATTACTTCCAACTTTTAGTATAATAATAGTAGCCGCTTGCAGGCTTCATTCCTGTCAAGTTACAAGAAAATTGAAGCGATCTACAATCCTTGAATTTACCATTGAACTGGCTATTATTTTTATGCTTTGTTAGCATTTCCTACTTTTTTGTTAATCTATTATTTATCAACGTAATAAAATATATGTAGAGGAAATAATTTATATAAACTCCAAAAATCAAATCCTTCACATCTAATACCTCTTCATTACTAAAGCTCCCTCCGACCGAACCTTCATTGTGGCAGGAATGACGTAAATACTTACATTTCCGCTTTTAAGCGAAGTTGTATTCCTTTTTTCATCCCTTATATATTTGTTTTCCGTAACCGGGATTACATGCTTATTGTTTTCCATTGCCTGTAACAGGATATCCGGATTTCCAGCATCGCTCTTAGCGCTATCTTTGTTTTCAAGATTAAATGCCGATATAACCATATTGATCTCCTTATCTTTTGGGGATAGTTCGACTTCCTCTATCAGTATTTGATTCCCATCACCCATTAGCACAACAAGTTGTCCGGGATTCCATTTAAAAGAACTATACAGACTCTTGAAAATTTTACCCTCCATTTCGGTCAAAGCACCTGTTTTATCATGCATTATTTCAAAACCAACTTTTTCGGCCAGGGCCATTCCCGAATATAGATCCACAGCCAACTCATTGTATGCCGACGCATCTCCTACCTTCTCAAAGATTACCCCTTTCACTTCTGAAAACAAAGCAGAATATAGTCCTTCAACATCACCATTGTTTATTTTGTATAATGCGTCCGTAACCGAAAGGATTGCTCCAAAACCCATAATATCCAACGCAGTGGCAAGTAATTTAGCATCTTTGGTATCTGTGGCAAAGGGGTTGCTGATGAAAAATATTTGCATTGCATCAGCTGGCAACCCGGTTTGAATATTAAACAATGCTTTCCTTGCCGGATGCTTTGAAGGGAAAACCCCTTCACCTTCATTGTCAACCAGTGTAACTTGTGCTTCATAGTAATGAGTGCCAACAGTGGTCGGGGTTATTCTTGGATAGCCCTTATAATCCTCCAATGAATATTCTGGTAACCATAGCATATTATATACTTTTTTATCCTTAAAAGATCTGACATTCATTTCATGGACAAAGGGTTCTTCAGGGTAGTTTTCAAGTTTTACCTGTTCAAGAAAATATTTGGGAACAGTGCTTATGTTTTCAATTTCCAACTTAACATCCAGCCTTGTGTTTCCTGCTTTGTTACCACTACCCCAATATTGTAATATTGGGGCCAGATCGAGTTTTGGATACCATATATCTTTAACCCTAATGCGCAATGGTATTTTCTCACCTGCATTTACTATTCCTTTGCCTTCATAAGCATTTTCAACTATTTCAAATACCAGGTTTAACCCAATGGACACATATGCCCTAAGTGGCATGGACATCTCTGCTGTTTTTATTTCGATGATCTCGGTTACGGGTTTATCCGGAGGGTTTTCCACATTATAGAAATATTGGAATTCCAGGTCACCCATTGGGTCAGAGACAAGGCTTAAATCAATACCTTCCTGTCCATCATCACTTCTTAATATGCCTAGTGGCTTGTCACCTATAATTTTAATATCAACTTTAGTATTTGGCATTGGTTGTAACCTGTCATCTTCTAAGTAAACAGTGATTAATGCAGGGAACCGTGAGTCGGGCGGTACTATTCCCTCCCTCGATTCTATGCCGCCAAAGGGAGGGTCAACTTTTACTTTACCTTTATCTGAGACAAAACCGATATAGGCCAAATCTTCAACATTGTATTCCTCACATACTACATTAACTGTTGCTGTATTAATGAGTTCATTGGTCTGTTGCAACGACTCACCCGTTGGTGCCGTGTATATAATTTTTGCTTCCCCGTAAATATCTGTAACTACAGTGGATGTATTAATCGTACCTGGTGTAATACCATATTGTTCATTTATTGTGAATGTTATCTTTTTTCCTTCAACAGGTGTTGCTGGGAGATCGGTGTTCGGGGTATATTCGAAAAGTGTTGCCGTAATTTCCGTGGTTGATTTTCCATCGGTTTTAACTTCCCTTGGTGATGTGGTGGCATCGATGGCAATTTTGGTACGTCTTTTCATGTCATATTTCATCCCATATATTTGTGGGACGATGGTTTTGTTATTTAAAACATCATCCACCGTTTTAACAAAGGCATTAGTTGCCAACCTCTGAATCCCGGATTTATACTTTTCTTCAAATGAAATACAATCTACAAACTCCCCCGGCCCACCACTAAGATTTAATGTATAGTAATTCAAATGAGGCATTTTTAATACAAAGTTTAACGAGCTGCCGGTTTTTTCCGAAAAGGCAAATAAATATTTTTGTTCACCATATGTAAATGATCCCCGACTATCAATGGCATTAGCAGTCACACTGTCATCTATTCCTGAAAAAATCGTTGATTCAGGATTATTAACAAGTACATCAGAATCAATAAAAACTTTTTTATCCTGAATCCCTTTTGTGCTTGCGCTAATTGGAAATCCAACAGAATAGAACTGCGAAATGTTAATACCAAATTCTTCAGAATGCCCAGCGTATTCGCCTGCAAATTCTTCGTCTATTTCAATTCCGCTTTTTCCAGAATTGTCAAATACTAATTCACCAACATGCGAATGTTCCGGAGTCCAGAATTCGTTAGTCGGAAAAATGAGGCTATATGAAAGCCCCCCAAGATTGTTGCTAATATTCTTATCAAAAGTCAGCTGGAATTGTTCAATTGCTTCTTTCTGTTTTTCTTCAAAATAGGGATTATTAAGCCATAAATGACGTTCATATTTATTTTCAATTTCAGGTCTCAGATATTCGAAATGGTAGAGGCTTATAAATTGGTAAACCGACTCCATCCATATTTGGGCTTTAACAAAATCATAATTATCAATAAGCTTTTTAGAGTGTTGCCGCACACTTTCAAGTATTTTAATTACATCATCCAGCTCATCCTGTTGATATAACAAATCGATTACCGGGAACACATCCTCAAAATACCAGTCGAGCATACCAATGGGGCATTTTGGTTTAAAAATGTTCGATACATAGGTATATAGTACAAGGGGCAATATACCATCAGTACTATCTGCTTCGAGGAAAGTTTTCTTCGCCGGATTTCCTTCGTACTGTATGGTTGTCCATTCGCTTGATGACCCTTTATACCTAATAATTATATAATTTGTTAAAATGGCATAGTTTCTATATGCATTTTTATGCTGCTTCAAATATGATGAACTTTTTGTTAAATCATTGCCCAACCCTAACTCGTTATTAAAAAACTCACTATATCTCGGGTGTTTGCGATTTATTGTTGTTTTGTTGTATTCCTGGAATTGTTGAAACAACCTTTCACTCTCCAAAATAAAAAAAGGCCAGTTCTGTTTATCCTCTCCATAGTGTTCAATAAACTTTTGTTTGATAATTCCGTATGTTGGCTCCTCATCAATAAACCAACCGGGAACAGGATCACCATCTTTAAGGTTAGTATTGATGGTTTGGGCTTCAGTAAAAAGTCCGGTAAGCAAACAAAACATTAGTACGGCTATTATTTGCCAATTGATTGTTGACTTCATGATAATTGGTTTATGAGTTGTCTATTGATAATTAGTATCTTTTTAATTCTTTGTCAATCTCTTGTCTTCTGCATGAACGCTAACTTCCAACTAATCAAACACTATTCATTTATCCAACTCATAGCTTTATCCAAATTGGCCACGTTGAAATATTTTTCAACTCTTCCTGCTTTTCCACTTTTATAAAAAACATTGTCGGACTTAATAAGAAATTCTTCTACCTTACTATCGCCTACAACTGCAATGTGGCCACAGTGTTTAAAATGCTCCAAAGCAAAAATTCCATCATCCCACATAGCTTTACAGCTGCTCTTAGTTAAACTCAATTTGTCGATTTTTATGAGCATATTAACCTTGTTTATCCCTGCTGCAAGCTTTTCATCAAACATACTAACAAGCGATTTTTCATCCTTGGATTCATAGCCACCTATTATTTCAATTGCAATTACTTTTTCTGAAGTACTGTCGAGTATTTTTATCATATCGGTAATATTAAGTTAATAAAATGTTAATTAAAGCAAATGTATTAAAAAATAAGAAATTAAATATAATACTTTATAAGTAAGCATCCAACACATATCAGCTAGCACTTACTACGTCTCTCCATTCCATTCATATAAAATTGCTTGATAACCTTCCATATATTAATGACGACCTCTGGCTAATTTTTTTCCGGTATTAATTGTCATCATAAATTATCATTTTAATACAAAAAATAACGTTATTTTGAACTTAGTTTATCTTTGCTCCAAACACTCAAATGAACGTTTATGAACACTGAATGTAATGTGATTGAACAGTTGTAAATTGTGCATAATTCCAGTTAGTATTTAATGATTTGAAATTCAATATAAAGTTAATTTTGGCACGATAAATGAACAGAAGGTTATTTAATTTCATGTTGTACAGGTAGATGAGTTATTTGTTATTTTTTATGAATGTAAAAAGTTGGATACGAGTTTCAATTCTTTTTACGATAATTTTTAATTATTTTTTATCTATTTCACAGGAACGGATTTACACAACAGTTCATATCGAAGGTGAATCGCCTGTCATTGATGGCGTTATAGATGAAAGTGTTTGGGATATAGCCTCATGGTCGAACGATTTTACACAGCGCGAACCCTATGAAAATCAACCCCCCACTCAATCTACTTCCTTTAAAATACTTTACGACATCAGCAATTTGTATATCGCCATCAGAGCTTTTGACTCGGAACCCGGTAAAATTGAAAAACGGTTAACGAGACGTGATGGTTTTGAAGGCGACTGGGTTGCTGTTGGGATTGATAGTTATAATGACAAATTAACAGGGTTTAGTTTCGGTGTAAATGCTGCAGGAGTGAAAGGTGATGGCATTGTTACAAATGATAATGATTTCGATGTTACCTGGGACCCGGTTTGGTATGTAAAAGTCAGTATAGATGAGCTTGGGTGGGTTGCTGAAATGAAAATTCCTTTTAATCAGCTCAGATTTGCTAGTGAAAAAGAGCATACATGGGGGCTAGAAGTTATACGTTGGTTGTTCAGAAAGGAAGAAATGTCGTTATGGCAGATGGTACCCGTGGATGCCGGCGGATGGACAAGCGAATGGGGCGAACTGACCGGTATTAACAACATTAACCCAAAAAGAGAGATCGAGATTATTCCTTATGGAATGATGAAATTTGAAACCTATGAAAAAGAAGAAGGCAATCCTTTTATTACAGGTTCCGATTGGGGATTTAATGCCGGAGTTGACGGGAAAATTGCCATCACTAATGATTTTACTTTGAACTTTACGGCCAATCCCGATTTTGGCCAGGTTGAAGCCGATCCTTCTGAAGTAAACTTGTCGGCTTTTGAAACATTCTTTGAAGAAAAGCGGCCGTTTTTTGTCGAGGGCAGTAATATTTATGATTACCCACTTACTGGTGGCGATGGTGGGTTTAGCCGTGATAATCTTTTTTATTCAAGGCGCATAGGTATTCGACCGCATTACGAACTCGATTTAATTGATAGTGAATACGCTAATATTCCTGAATACACTACTATATTAGGTGCTGTTAAGTTATCAGGCAAAACAAAAAACGGATGGTCGATAGGTATATTGGAAAGCCTTACAAACGAAGAGAAGGCCATAATTGATTATAATGGAGATCGAAGGAAAGAGGTAATAGAACCTGCAACAAATTTTTTTAATACCCGAATCCAAAAAGACCTAAATAATGGTAATACGCAAATAGGTGGAATGGTTACTGCCACAAACAGATTTATTTATGATTCTGCTCTTAATTTTTTGCCAACTTCGGCGTACACTTCCGGAGTTGACTTCAGAAATTTTTGGAAAGATAAATCATATTATTTAAGCGCGAAGGCCAGCGTAAGTGTTATAAATGGAAGTACAGATGCAATAACTTACCTTCAGGAATCAGCTCAACATTATTTTCAACGACCGGATGCATCTCATTTAAAGGTAGATACAACACTAACCACTTTAAGTGGTACAGGTGGAACTATAGAAGGTGGCAAAATTGGTGGAGGTCACTGGTCGATGGGTGGGTGGACTACTTGGAGGTCTCCCGGTTTGGAACTAAACGATATGGGATATATGCGTCAGGCTGATTTTATTAACCAGGTAGGTTGGGTTGGATACAGGATTTGGGAGCCTGTTGGAATATTTAGAAGTATAAATTTTAATATGGCCGCCTGGTCGGGTTGGGATTTTTCCGGTACTCATATTTATAGCGGTGGAAATTTCAATATTAATTCTCAGTTTAAAAATTATTGGAGACTTGGTACCGGTATAAACAGGGAAGGAATTGATATAAACCGCCATGAATTGAGGGGAGGTCCTGCATTAAGAACTCCGGGTACGTTGAGTAGCTGGTTTCATATCAGTACTGATGACAGAAAAAAACTTGGATTTTCATTATCAGCTAGCAACAACCTGGGCGATAATAATTACCGCAGATCAGTTAACTATAGTATGGAAATTACTTATCAACCAACTGATTTTTTACAGTTGTCGTTAGAACCATCATATCATTGGTCGTATAACGAAATAATTTACGTTGAAACCATTGATTATAAAAATGTTAACAGATACATTGTTTCTGGGATTGACCAGGAATTTGTTAGCATGGATATAAGGGTAAATATTGGAATCACTCCTGATTTAAGTATCCAGTATTGGGGCCAGCCATTCTTATTTTCAGGCGATTATTTTGATTTCAGAAAAGTTATTAATCCCATGGCTGATAACTTCGAGGATCAATTTCATACATTTACTCCTGG
This sequence comes from Bacteroidota bacterium, assembly GCA_014382445.1. Lineage (GTDB taxonomy): Bacteria > Bacteroidota > Bacteroidia > Bacteroidales > F082. Next base: position 78,040 of record JACNJS010000019.1, on the reverse strand, counting down.
TGAAATAAACTACGATAAAGTAAAGGATATTTATACTATTCACGAAGGTGTTGATTTATATGCATTTGCCGATCCTGATTTTAGTTTTTTTGAGTTTAGGTCGAACCTCGTTGTTAGATGGGAGTATATTCCTGGTTCAAGTGCTTACTTAGTTTGGTCGCAGGGTAGAACAGGTGACCACCCTGATGGTGCTTTCAGCCTCAGTGAAAACATTGATAGGCTTTCATCATTAGTACCTCATAATGTGTTTCTGCTAAAGCTTTCTTACAGGTTTAGCTTTTAACTTAACCGGTTAAGGCTGATTCAAGCTGTTATCAAAATATTTTTGCCTTATTTAGAATCATTTTAAAATAATACTTCAATCTTGCCTAATTTACAAACTGATTGATTATTTTTGCATTTAATCTATCGAAAACAATTAAATAATGAAATACGATATAATGATAATAGGAAGTGGTCCGGGTGGTTATGTGGCTGCTATAAGAGCATCACAGCTTGGTAAAAAAGTTGCTATTGTTGAAAAAGCAGAGCTTGGTGGCGTTTGCCTTAACTGGGGTTGTATCCCAACAAAATCATTACTTAAAAGTGCTCAGGTGTATAACTATGCAAAACATGCTGCCGATTATGGTGTGAAAATAGATGGTAAAGTAAACCCCGACCTTGCTGAAATGGTTAAACGTAGCAGAGGTGTAGCTGATGGAATGAGCAAAGGTGTGCAATTTCTGTTTAAGAAAAATAAAATTGAAGTAATTAATGGCTTTGGTAAGATTCTCCCGGGTAAAAAAGTCGAAGTTACAGATAAGGATAATAACTCAACAACTTATGAGGCTGATAATATTATAATTGCAACAGGGGCACGCTCACGTGAATTGCCTAATCTTAAACAGGATGGAAAAAAAATAATTGGGTATCGCGAAGCGCTTGTACTGGATAAGATGCCAAAAAGTATGGTTGTTGTTGGCTCGGGTGCTATTGGCTCTGAGTTTGCTTATTTTTTCAACAGCATAGGAGTTGAAGTAACTTTGGTTGAATTTTTATCAAATGTAATTCCATTGGAAGATGAAGAAGTGTCGAAAGCACTTGCCCGTTCTTTTAAGAAGGCTAAAATGAAAGTTATGCTCGATTCATCGGTTGAAAAAGTAGATATTTCAGGTGATGTTTGTAAGGTTAGTATAAATACTAAAAAGGGGATTGTTGAAGTTGATGCCGACATTGTTCTTTCAGCAGTTGGCATTGCTCCTAATATCGAAGGTATTGGCCTTGAAGACGTTGGTATTATAACTGAAAATAACAAGGTAAAGGTTGACGATTTTTATCAAACAAATGTCCCGGGTTATTATGCTATTGGTGATATTGTGCATGGTCCTGCCCTGGCTCACGTTGCATCCCACGAAGGTATTACTTGTGTTGAAAAAATAGCCGGTATTGATGTTGAGCCAATAGATTATGGTAATATTCCGGCATGTACCTATACAAATCCCGAGGTTGCGTCAGTTGGTATGACAGATAAACAGGCAATAGAAGCAGGTTATGAAATTAAGGTTGGCAAGTTTCCATTTAGTGCCTCCGGAAAGGCAAATGCTGCAGGTAATAAGGACGGCTTTATAAAAGTAGTTTTTGATGTTAAATACGGCGAATGGCTTGGTTGTCAGATGATAGGCGAAAATGTTACCGAGATGATTGCAGAAGTGGTAACAGCACGCAAGCTTGAAACTACCGGTCATGAAATTATTAAATCAATTCACCCTCATCCTACAATGTCGGAGGCAGTTATGGAGGCAGTTGCTGCTGCATATGATGAAGTGATTCATTTGTAATAACTACAAGAAATTAAAGTTTCAGGAGTAGAATCTGGAAGGTCTTTTAAAGGTTTCCCTGTTTTTAGATGAAGTTACGAGTTTAGCAGGTTTATAGTGTGACAAGCAACTATACCAGCTGTTTCGGTGCGTAATCTTGATTTGCCAAGCATCACAGGAACAAAACCCTGGCTGACGGCTTCAGCTACCTCCTCCGGACTAAAATCACCCTCAGGTCCGATTAATATGATTGCATCGCTTCCCTGCATATATACTTTTGAAAGTTCAAGAGAAACGTTATTGTCGATATATGCTATGAACTTATCGCCGCTAAATTGAATATTTATAATTTCTTTAAAAGATGTTTTTTTTTCAAGTAACGGATGATGGGAACTAAGCGATTGTTTCATAGCGGAAGTGATTACTTTGTTCAATCGATCAATTTTTACTTCCTTTCTTTCAGAGTGTGAGCAAATTATGGGAGTAATACAGTCAATGCCAACTTCTGTTGTTTTTTCAAGGAACCACTCAAATCGGGATATATTTTTTGTTGGGGCAATTGCTATATGAAGTAAGAAATTGCGTTTATCTTCACCTTTCTTTTTCTTAGCTATTTCAATTAAGCACTTTTTTGGATTAGCCTCTTTTATAATACAATTGTAGAAATATCCTTTTCCATCTGTGAATAAAACACTATCACCTTCTGATTTTCTCAAAACACGAATAATATGTTTTGATTCTTCAGAAGATAGTACAAAATTAGGTTCAACTATATCTGGTGCATAAAATAGATTCATTTCTAAATAAATAATGCCTTTATCTCAAAAGTAATTATTTAATAATTATCTTTTTCGTAACTGATCCAAATTCGTCATTTAGCTTAATAAAGTATACACCTGCAGTCCAGTTTGCTGATTCATTAATCAATATGCGAGAAATATTTTCGCCAATATTTTGATTATAAACTACCTGACCGAGATGGTTTGTTATTTGAATACTATTGAATTTATTTTCAGCTGGTAGCAAAACAGTAAATGTTCCATTTGCAGGATTAGGATAAACTCTAATCAGCTTCTCGTTTAAATTAATTTCAGTTTGCCCAACTGTTTGAGTAACTGAAACGTTATCGATGAAAATAGGATTGCCATAAAAGCTATAAGTTTCAAAAGCAAACTTTACATCACTATTTCCCGCCCATTGAGAAATGTCCAAAATTATGCATGGTGCTCCCCAACCCTGCATACACCAGTCGGATGCTACTTCAGGGAAGAAATCGTAATCAGTTGGTTCATGGGTTGCAAAATTTCCGCTTCCATTTTCACCGCCCGAAAATATTCGGGTCCAGGTATCTCCGCAATCATCCGAAATATAGACAAGCAAGGAGTCGGTAACCTGAATTACATCAGTATGTTGAGCATAGGCATGCTGAAATTCCAAAGTTGCAGTGGTTAAACCTTCCAAATTGAATGGTGGTGAAATCAACCTGTCACGCTCACCAATGGCAAAATATTCCCTGAAATTAACTGCAGGGGCATGTGTGCCGGGTGTAGTTCCTCCAATTTCGTACATTGTCCAGGTTACACCATCATCGGGGTTTTCTATTGTCCAACCGAAACTCTCAAAGCCATTGTCTTCGAAAGTGTCGATAAAATAAGGTGAGTAACCTCCTGATTTAATCATGTCGGTTTTGGTTAATTCAGCGGATCCGTTTAGGTTCCATGAGGTAAGAGTGACTGAATAGTTCATTATAGAATTAAATCTAACCTCCGGATTTTGACTGTTATCATCAGTTCCATTAACAAATTCAATGTCAGATGGCTCGAACTGCCACAGCCATTGGATAGGGCTAATTTGTGTTTGATCGATGAATTTAACGGTATCACCAAAACAGAAAATACTTATGTCAGAGGTAAAATCCACTTCAGGAAGAATTGTCGAGCTGGCTGTGATATAGGATTCTTTTACTAATGAATCGATACCCATGTAGTTTGAGCTTACAAGCTTTACATCGAAAGTTCCTTCGGTATTATACTGAATGTTAAGAGGGTGTTGATCGGTTGATGTTTCCGGGTCACCGCCATAAAAAGTCCATGTCCATTCTGAAGGTATTCCTGAGGTAAGGTCAGTGAAATTAATTGTTTCTCCCACGGGGATAATAATTTTGTCAGAAGTAAAGTCAGTAACAGGTTGCGACACAAAATCAACAGCCGCAATTTGTGTTCTCCATGCCCATCCACCATTAGAATATTCAGTAGTAAACCAGAATGTTTGTCCGTTTGTTGGATCAACAGCCATAGCTGAGTAATCGCCCCACCTGCTAACACCTGATTGCGATTTCGTACCTTCGAGAATACTTGTTTCATCAATATCAAAAATCCCTAAACCTGACGGAGCACCTGATGATTGCCCTGCAATGCGAATAGAAGGAAAGGTTGTGGAGCTGGACACAGAATATCCAAGGGCGATGTCGCCATTTTGATTCATGGCAATACTTCCCATCCAGCGGTTATCGCCATCTTCAGGAGCATATGTTCCTTGCTGATAAATACTCCAGCCTGTTCCGTAATCCCTTAATTCGTACCATCTTATACCCGCTCGCCCACTACCAACGTTAACTGTATGATTAGCAAGCAATACCTGGTAATCCGTAAAATTTCTATATTGAAGCCTATACATTGTCATACTACTCAAAGCATCCAGTTGTTGACTAGTTGCGGGTTGTGAAATATTAAGACCTTGTGAGGAAAATGGTTCGGTTGGGAGGCTTGCCAACTGTGTTACAGTTGAATTTGGTGTGTTATCCCAGTCAATATCAACTTCCCACATTTTTAAAGAGTTATTACCAACGTCGAGGATGTAGCTGGGAGAGCCTGCGGGCGGAGGTAATGCACCATCGGCATCAGCAGGAAGCAGTCCGTAGTGGCTTGAGCCAATGTGGAAATATATCATTTCGGCATTCGGGTCACCGGCAATCATTGCATCTCTGTCGCAAATACTCATACCACCACCGGCCCATGATCCGTTAGCGAATTGGTGGGTTGAGAAATAGTAACCATCGTGCCACACGCCAAACTTTGGATAGTCGGGCATTGCATCAAACTGATATGCATACCGATGCCAGGCTCCAAGAGGATCGCTGGTTTGTGAAACCGCAATAAGTTCATAGAATGGTCCGGAAGGATAATTTGGTAATGAAAATTGTGTTGCAATCCATCTGTCAGCATACTCATCGTAAAGAACAATAGGATCACCATCGTTTGTGTTCGACCATGGTCCTGTAAATCCCTCCCAAAGGGTAATGTTGTCTACAGGTCCGTATAATAGGTTTCCGGTTTTATCCCAAATAGCAAACCCTTGATTTACCATCTGAAAGTAATGATCATGGCTTACATCACCATCTGTATCAGGGGGTGCTACACCATATGTGTTGATTACACCGCCGAAATTTTGTAGTACAGTTCCCGTATTTCTGCCGCCATTCATAATTCTGTCCTGCTGTACAGGATCGGGTCCATCTAATGGAGCCTGATATTTTAACTCATCGTCCACACTCAACTTGTTTGGTACAAGTTTATTTTTCCAGTTTCTTTTTCTCATTCCATATGGTACTTCATCAATTGTTCTTAGTTCCTTTGAAATATCAAAATAAACTGCTTTACTGATTTTTGCAGGATGAAGTACTTGTGAAATTAATACATTCGTGGATGATAGTATTATTAATAAAGAGATTGTAGTCGCTAAAGTTAAAATTTTCATAATATTTGTTTTAATACAAGTTGATTTAATTAGTACCAAATTAATAAATGCAGATTTTTGTCAGACGCCAAAATTAATTTATTTTATCGAATGACAACAGTTGGTTGAAAAAGGTTGTTAATGATGTGTTAAACAGAAGAACATAATCGTTAATGAATTATTTCGAATTAATCTTATTAAATTTCTTCAATGCAAACAGTACTATCCTATAGCTGATGTAAATAAATACAGGCCAGCTAATTAGCCATAATATTTCTTTAGTATACATAAGGTTCCTTTTTTTTAAAAATTAATAAGCATGTGAGTCATTTTCCATTTCTTCTTTGGTTATCTTCTTTTTATTTAAAGCCGACCATGCATACCAAATATATGCAATAACAACAGGAACGAGTAACGATACATACGACATTGCAGTTAGTGTATATTTGGAAGATGATGCATTTTCGATAGTAAGTGAGCTTTGCAGATCGTAAGTTGAAGGATAAAAACAAGTGTTATTAAATCCTGATACCAGCAGCAGTGCAAAAACTGTAAGTATAGTTCCCGGACCTGTAATCCAAATAGCTATGCTTCCACATTTTTCATAATAAAAATAACCTCGTATTATTCCTGTCAATACTCCAATAACGCCCACCAGAAAAACTATAGCAACAATTGGCATTTCTATAAAGTTCAATAAATACTTATTTTCTTGCATAGTAACTACTTTTGTGATTAGATTATAGGCAAATCCGTCTATCAAAAGAATACTAATCAGGAAAAACAAAAAGAAAACAAGAAATGGAATAGCATTTAAAAGGAGTTGTTTTTTTACACGATCAAGTAACTGCTTGTCGTCAACGCTATTCATGAAATACATTGACGCCAGCACCCGCGACAAAAAGAATATTGCCAGGCCTAGTGAAATGTTTACATATGTAGCGAACTTTGTAAAGTTAAATATCAGTTCAAGCCCTTTATAGGGAGATTCCCATGTTGAGCTGTTCATGTTGTTGATTGAAAAATCGGAACCTGTAAAGAAGGTCGAAACGACAATTCCAAGTAGTATAGTGCCAAGTAGTCCATTTATAAACAAGAATGTTTCATATGTTTTTGCACCCAGGAAATTGTTTGGTTTTGTTCGAAATTCATACGATACTGCTTGAAAAATAAAAGCAAAAAGTATAATCATCCATACCCAATATGCCCCACTGAAACTGGTTGCATAAAATAGTGGAAATGAAGCAAAGGCTGCCCCACCGAATGTAACGAGGGTTGTAAATGTAAGATCCCATTTCCGGCCAAGTGCATTTACAATTATTTTCCTCTGTATATCTGTTTTACCAAGATTATAAATTAATGTTTGACCACCCTGAACAAATAACATAAATACCAGAATTGCACCAAGTAAAGCAACTACTGCCCACCAGTAATGTTGTAACGTTAAATAAGTTAAGTTTTCAAACATGGCTTAGTCCTCCTTGATTTTTGATTCTTTAACGATTTGTGTCAACATAATTTTTATTTCCGCAATTAGAAGAGTTGTAAAAGTGATAGCAAATATTATAAATGTTGTAATCACAGCTTTATGATCGAGGTTCGATACAGCACTTAGGGTTGGCATAAGGTCCTGCACTACCCACGGCTGACGCCCCATCTCGGCAACAATCCAGCCCGACTGGGAGGCAATATATGCAAGAGGAATGGACCAAAGTGCGATGTAATTCAACCATCTGGCTTTTGCAATATCTTTCTTGAAAAGATAGAAAAGCACAAGAATGAAAACCAATAAAAACAGCATTCCCAGACCTACCATAATATGGAATGCGTAAAATATAACAGGAACGTTTGGAACTAGTTTGTATGGATTATTATAATATCCGTACCCGAAGTAATGATAATTATCTCTGAAAATCTGCAACTGGTTGGCAGCAGCTACTTTATCTCCTTGTTCTTTGGCATATTTATATTTACTAAGTGCTTTTATTGCCAGTTTGCCTGTTTTGATTTTTTCATAATAAGAAACAATGTTGTGGTCTTCATTGCCATTAATAAGGTCGTTAATTCCAGGAACAAACGCCTTTGAATCAAGCGCTGCCATGTATGAGAGAAGATTTGGAATTTCAATCTTAAATACAAACTCGTTCATCTTGGGGTTTTTCACAGTAGGTGCCTTTTGTAATATTCCAAAGGCAACTAGAGGGGCATTGGTTTTGCCTTCATAATGGGCTTCCATTGCCGCAAATTTCATTGGCTGATCTTTAAACACTTGCCGGGCTGATTCATCACCGGTCATTAACATAAAGAGTGCTGATAACAATCCAAAAACAGCTGCCACCAGCATGCTTCTTTTTGCGAAAATAATTCTGCAGTTTTTCAATAAAAACCATGCACTTATACCAATTACAAAAATGGCTGCAAGTACATATGCTGATGTAATTGTGTGTAGGAATTTATTAATGGCAGTTGGTGATAATAATACATCCCAAAAATTTGTCATCTCATTTCGTGCGGTATCAGGATTAAATGTCATTCCCACAGGGTTTTGCATCCATCCGTTAGCTACAAGTATCCACAGTGCCGACAGGTTTGATCCGATTGCGACAAGCCATGCCGATACCAAATGAAACTTCTGGCTAACTCTTCCCCAACCAAAAAACAGTATGGCAATAAATGTTGATTCCAGGAAAAAGGCCAAAATTCCCTCAATAGCAAGCGGTGCACCAAATATATCTCCTACAAACCATGAGTAATTCGACCAGTTTGTGCCAAACTCAAATTCAAGGATAATACCTGTTGCCACACCAATGGCGAAATTAATTCCGAAAAGTGTTAACCAGAATTTAGTGATCTTTTTCCATTGCTCATCTCCTGTTTTTACATAAATGGTCATCATTATTGCTATGATAAATGATATTCCTAATGTAAGAGGTACGAATATCCAATGGTACATAGCAGTTAGGGCAAACTGTGCTCGCGACCAGTCAACAAGAGCTAAATCAAAATTCTCCATAATGTTATTATTTGATATTTGTAATTTGTTCAATTACATGATTACTTCTTTCCTCATCTGTATTAAAGTTTGATTTCAGAATATTGGGGAAAAAGAAAATCTTCAGAATGGCAAACATAATAAAAAGCTTAATAAATATAATAAGCCATAGAGTTTTACCAACCGTCATATTTTTAAATCCATCAATGTAAAAGTTGAATATTTTTTTGAGTAGATTCACGATAGAGTGTAGATTTTTTTAATGTCTGCAAATGTATAACATATTTAATTATTGCATTCGTTAAAAAACGTCTTGGGTATTATTACAAAGGCGAGTATTCAACAATCAGTTAACCATACTGATTAATTCTTACTTGCAATAATATCAGGAAAAGTAATAGCCCACATGCCTCGGGGGTGACCAACTTCAAAATTAATTGCTTTATCGTTTGGATAAAGTTTTGCAATTTTGTCGGCAATGTTTTGGGGCATAGTTTCACCCGGCTTTCCATGGCACTGTAAACATTTATTGTTTGTTATTATCGGTTTGTAATAAACAGGATGGTCATTCTCGTCAATTGACAACTTTGGCCTTAAAGTTTTGTTTGCGAGCCACTCCATAATGTACTGTTTAAAAATTTTCGATTCAACGGCATTTGTTTTATTAAGGGGATTACGGTTTTTCTTGGCAATCCTCCGTATAATTACGCCTTCAACTTTTGCCAAAGAATCAGTAATTTTCATAGCCTGGAGATTACAAAAGCCGATTGCACGTTCAGCACCTTCTTCGTTAATAACTTTATTTAGCGCTTCGCCAATAGCTATGGTTGATAATTTGGCGATGATTGCTCCTCTCTTTTTCAATTCTTTGCCCTTGCTATCGTTTTGGTTAATATATGAAACTCTAACTGTGTCGGCAGATTTTTGCTGTTGGTTATCAGAGTCTTTGGTACCGGGTGTGCAACCAATGATCAGCATAATTAAACCTAAGCTGAAAAATATTAAAAAATATCTCATAATTTCTTTTCTCCTTTTATATGTTTATACTAACAATTTACTCATAAATATTTCAAAATATAAAAACCCTATTTGTTTCGGCTTTTAATAAGATTTAGTGCACTACCTGCTTTAAACCATTCAATTTGGTTTTGGTTGTAAGTATGATTTGCCATAAACTCATCTGTTGTGCCATCTTTGTGATGTAACGCAACTTTCAATTGTTTGTCCGGGGTAAAGTATGTTAAACCAATTATATCAAAGCTACAATCTTCCTGTATTTTAGCATAGTTATTTTTGTCAGCAAAAGTTAGTGCAAGTACACCCTGCTTTTTAAGGTTTGTTTCGTGAATTCGTGCAAACGAACGTGCCAATACTACTTTAACACCCAAAAACCTTGGTTCCATTGCTGCATGTTCTCTTGATGAGCCCTCACCATAATTTTCGTCACCGATTATTATTGTACCAACTCCTGCATTACGCATCGATTTAGCAGCTTCAGGTACAGTTTCGTAATTACCGGTTACCTGATCTTTCACGCTATTAGTTGTATCGTTAAAATAATTAACAGCACCAATAAGCAGGTTTTGTGAAATATTTTCAAGGTGACCTCTAAAGCGTAGCCACGGACCTGCCATCGAGATATGGTCAGTAGTACATTTACCTTTAGTTTTTATCAATAGTTTCAAGCCTTTATAATCATTTCCATCCCATTCTTTAAATGGGGTAAGCAACTGTAATCTTTCAGATGCAGGCTTTACAATAACTTTCACTTTGCTTCCATCTGCCGTCGGTGCCTGATAACCTAGGTCTTCAACATCAAATCCTAGAGGTGGATAAACCACACCTTCAGGTTCGTTTAGTTTAACCATCTCACCATTTTCGTTTTCGATTGAATCGGTTAGCGGGTTGAAATCAAGTTTTCCGGCTATCGCATAAGCCATTACCATATCGGGCGAGCTTACAAAAGCATGAGTGTTTGGGTTACCATCGTTACGCTTTGCGAAATTTCTGTTAAAAGAAGTTATAATCGAATTACGATGCTGGTCTTTAACATCTTCACGATCCCACTGCCCGATACATTGTCCGCAAGCATTTGCAAGAACGGTTGCTCCCAGCTGTTCAAACACGTCAATTAAGCCATCGCGTTCAATAGTATAACGAATAAGTTCTGAGCCTGGTGTTATAAACAGATTAGCTTTAACCTTTAGATTTTTTGCCAACGCCTGACGTGCAATTGAAGCTGCACGTGTTATATCTTCGTACGAAGAGTTTGTGCATGAACCAATAAGCCCGGCTTCAAGAATTAGAGGCCAATCATTATTTTTAGCAGTTTTTGCAATATCAGATACTTTGGATCGCAAATCAGGTGTAAATGGACCGTTTAAGGCCGGTTCAAGTTCACTTAAATTTATTTCAATAACCTGATCAAAGTATTTGTCGGGATCAGTATAAACTTCGGCATCACCTGTTAGATAATCTGATATTGAATCAGCAAGTTCAGCTACATCTGCACGCTTTGTTTGACGCAGGTATTCGGCAGATTTATCATCATAGCCAAATGTTGATGTTGTAGCTCCGATTTCGGCACCCATATTACAAATTGTAGCCCTGCCAGTAGCGCTTATATTTAGAGCACCTTCTCCAAAGTATTCCACAATTGCCCCTGTTCCGCCTTTAACGGTGAGAATATCAGCAACACGAAGAATAACATCTTTAGGTGCAGTCCATCCGCTTAAACAGCCTGTCAATTTTACTCCGATAAGTAACGGGAATTTAAGTTCCCATGGCATATCCGCCATAACATCAACTGCATCAGCACCACCAACGCCAATGGCAATCATGCCTAATCCACCCGCATTAGGTGTATGTGAGTCGGTTCCTATCATCATTCCACCCGGAAATGCATAATTTTCAAGCACTACCTGATGAATAATACCTGCTCCCGGTTTCCAAAAACCAATTCCGTATTTATTTGATACAGAGGCAAGAAAATCATATACCTCCTGATTAGTATAGTTAGCTTTTTCAAGATCCTTCGCAGCACCTTCTTTTGCCTGTATAAGGTGATCGCAATGAACACTGGAAGGTACACTGGTTTTATTTTTTCCGGCCTGCATAAACTGCAGAAGCGCCATTTGAGCAGTTGCATCCTGCATTGCAACCCTATCGGGACGAAAATCAACATATGACTCACCTCTATTATATGTTTGAGATGGTATGCCTTCATCAAGATGTGCATAAAGGATTTTTTCAGTAAGAGTCATTGGTTTGTTCAATAACTTTTTAGCTGCATCAACTCGTGATGGAAACTTACTGTAAAGTTCTTTTATCATTTCTATATCAAATGCCATAAAATTCTGACTTTAAATTTCTTATTTTTTGAGGGCTGCAAAGATAGGAAAAAATGAGTAATGATTTATGAACGTTGAGTAATGAATTTCAAATTCTGAATGTTGAATTTTGAACGATAAAATCCAAACCTAAAACCTTAACTTGAAACCTCAAATACTAACAACAAACTCACTCCAGAAGACCACGCCCAGTTTTTTTAATTTTGCCGTTTTCTTTAAACTCCCGTATAAGTCGGTCTAATACACCATTTACAAAAACTTTGCTGTTAGCGGTGCTGAAATATTTAGCTAGTTCAATATATTCATTCATTGTTACCTTAACCGGAACTGTTTCCATTTCCTGAAGTTCGATAATTGCCATTTTAAGAAGTATCACATCCATTAATGGAATCCTGTCAAACTCCCAATTTTTTGTCCTTACTTTCAGTTCATTTACAAGCTCTTCTTCATTTCTTAATACAAGTCGGTATAAATTTCTAACAAAATCACGATCTTCATTTATTCCGTTAACCGCAGGTTTATATATTGATGGCAACAAAGATTGGGAGTTGAACTTAGCTGAAAAGTTCTCAAAGAAATTGATAATAAGTAAAATTACAAGGTCGTACCCATCAGTAAAATAAACACTTTTCTCCTCATAATAATATCTTAGAAGTTCAAATTCAGATAATAATTGATCGGTAACTTTAAGAAGAAAGCGTTTATCGTTTTCGATAGTTGACTCCTTAGTTGATAAATAAACATTATAGAAATCTTTACTCTTCAGTAAGTTATAGAATTTCAGTATCAAATCTGATTGATCAGACCAATTGATCTTTAGTTTGTTTTCATTAAGTATGAAATCGTTGTTTTGTTCGATACAATTTAGCACCTTGTTTTCAACGAAGCGAAAATTTGGATTTAGATCTTGTGGGGTAGGGTAGAATTTCAGCTTATTTTCTTCGATCCTTACTTCAGCAAATCTTTTTATCTCAACAAGGAAAGATAACTGATAGATAAAAAGATCGTGCAGTTTATTTATACTCTCAAGTAGTAGTTTTTCTCCCCGAATAACATCATCAATGCCACCGATATGCCACGAATAAAGCGCCTGTAGTACTTTTATTCTTAGATGCCTGCGATATAACATACGAACGTTCTTATTTATATGAACTTTAATCTATTTGAGTGGCAAAAATACTTTAATTACTTTCTGAAAAATAGATTTTTAAATATTTTTTCAATTAAACGTACTGCTTTCTAACATTGTAAATATCTAAATCCTGAACAGGTTAATTAGGGGTTAAGAGTTATATGTTAAAAAGTTATATATTAATAGTTATATGTTAAGGGTTATGATTCCTGAAGCCTTTTATTAAACCTCAATCTTCAACCCATCGTAAGCAACATCAACTCCCGCCGGAAGTTCTTTTTCCAAATCTTGATGGAAACCCATTAAATGACTTATATGTGTTAGGTAAGCTTGTTGGGGTTTGAGGAAATCAATTACTTTTAAGGCTTCTTCCAGATTATAATGCGAAACGTGTTTTTCTTTGCGTAAAGCATTTATAACTATTACTTTACAGCCTTCAAGTTTAACCAAGGATGATGGCGGGATATAGTTAGTATCGGTAATATAAGCAAAATCTCCAATCCTGAACCCCAATACTTCGGTATTAAAATGAAGAGCACTGAAAGGAGTTATTTTCGTATTCTTAATAAAAAAGTCATCGTCACCAATGTTTATTATATTATATTTCGGTAACCCTGGGTAGTTATTATTAATAGCGTATGAAAATTCCCTGCCAATTTCTTCTTGGTCGTAAACCGTGGCGTATATATCCATTGGCTTTTTCGATAAATAATTAAACGAACGAACATCATCAAGGCCTGCTATATGGTCGCGGTGTGAATGTGTAATGAGGATTGCACCGAGTTTTGAAACATTTTCACGTAACATTTGATAACGAAAATCAGGTCCTGCATCAATACTAATTACAAGATCATCAATTTCAACGAGAACAGAAGAACGAAGCCGATTGTCCTTTGTTTTGGAATATTTACATACATTACAAGTGCATGCCACAACCGGTACTCCTTGTGATGTTCCTGTTCCTAAGAATGTTACAATCATATTTATTTGATATAAGAACCGTTCAAAGGTAGTTGATAAAGTTGAACTAAGAAATGCGAATGAAAATATAAATTTTAACAAAAACTAGCTTATGTCTGCCATATAAGTTGAATGTAAATTTAACAGTGGCGTTAATACTTCTGTTTTAATTTTAGTCAATTGATTGACATCTAAGTTTTAAAGTATTATATTTGTGGGTTCTGATTCCATTAGAGACAACTTTGATTTTGAAGAATTTCTATAAAAACTAAATTATTATCAATTTATTAATTTAAAAATGGAGGTTATTATGAAAAAAAGAATGTTTACTTATTTAATGTTTGTTTGTTTTCCTATTTTGTTGTTTGCTCAATGGAGTATTGATCCATCAGTGAACACAAAAATAATAGATACAATAGGGGAGCAGGTATTACCAAAAGTTGCTGTGAATAGCGACAATGGCGAAAGTTACATTTCATGGTTTTCTGAGTTTGGAGATCAGCAGTTTGATGTTTATATGCAACGATTGGATGTTAACGGAAATAGTTTATGGGATGCAGATGGGTTGTTAATAAGTAACCATCCAACTATGTCGTGGGTTACAGATTATGATCTTGTAATTGACAATGACGGATGTGCCGTGCTTGTTACTCAGGATTTAAGAACAGGAGGTAGTAATGTGTATGCTTACAGGATTTCACCTGATGGCGAATTTCTTTGGGGTGAAGATGGAATTGCTTTAACTTATGATAATGATTTTAATCCTTCACCAAAAGCAGTAATCGATCAGGATGGAAATATATTATTTGCATGGGCATCAGAACCTAGTGACACAACTCAATTCATTCAAATATTTTTACAAAAATTATCAACTGATGGGCAATTCCTATGGGATGACAATACGCAGATCAGGAAGGATTCACTTCATTGCTGGATGCCACAAATTCTTCCTTTAGAAGACAATAGTACTATTGTTGCATGGATTGAAACAGCAACTACCGATACAGCAATGGGTGCCTGGCCAAATATGTACCCATATGCACAGAAAATTGACAGCAACGGCGGTTTAGTGTGGCCAAATAATGTTGCAATTGATACTTTGGATAATATGCCATTGGCACCTTTTTTTCCTTCACTGGTAAGCGATGGAAATAGTGGCTTTTTTATCAGTTGGATGGCATTTCCAGAAGGTCAGTTTTACACTTCTTATGTTCAGCATATCAATTCTGGTGGAGTACCACAATGGACATCAAACGGTGTTAATGTGTCCAATTTAATCCAATTTCAACATTCTGATCCTGCACTTACTTATCTTACTCAAGAGGATGAACTTTTTGTATTTTGGAATGAATGGCGTGAATATAGTAGTAGTGATGTGCAATGTGCAATATTCGGGCAAAAATTCTCGAATATCGGCGAAAGACTATGGACTGACGAGGGAGAAATGTTTGAGGGATGGTATTCCTGCTTTGACACTCTCACTTATATTAACGGAATAAGCTCAGCAACGGATACCGATTTTGCATTGTTTTTTGAGAAAGAATATATGGATTTATCGCCAGATACACTTGTAGTAACAAATTATCATGCTATGAGAATAAATAAGGATGGCGGTTTTGTGTGGAATAGCGAGAAAGCCTTAATTTCTTCTGCTAATAGCACAAAATTTAGTTTGGTTTTTAGCGATTTGGTTGATAACCAATGGATAGTCGCATGGTCGGATAATCGTAATGATCCCCAGCATGAATGGGAAAACGGTATTTATGCTCAAAATATTAATATTGATGGTAATATAGGGCCTGTAGGAATAGAAGAAAATAACGAATTCACTAGCAGCACTATAATAAATTATCCAAATCCATTCAGTCGCTCAACAACAGTTAAATATAGCATAGCTGAAACTGGTAATGTTAATATTTCATTATTTGATAGTAAGGGGAACTATATTAAAAGTATTTTTAATGGAATTAGTGTGAAGGGGACTCATACATTAACTTTCGACAGTTTTGACCTTTCGCCCGGAATATATCTTTATAAAATTACTACTGATAATTATAGTGCTTATAATAAGATGCTTATCATAAAATAGTAATATTAATTCTCAGCTTGATTTAGTCAGTGATTTAAGCTTATCTTACTTGTGTAGTTGAGTTTAAGGTAAAAACTTAAGATTGTGGGGATGAAAATTTTATTAAATCGAGCCGTTCTTTCAATTTCTTTATAATTTTACGCATTCTTGAAAATTACATTGAATATTGAGAATAGTTAGCAATATAAAAGAACTGATTGCAACCTGGGTTGTTGGTATTTGGCCGCTTATGGAGCATAAACCTTCAGGGAAACCGGTAAATATCGATGGTAAAGTAGTATTGGTTTTCAATTATTCAACTGACGACGAACTACGTATTATTAATGCTTTTGTAACCCAAGCAAAAAAACATATTAACATTAATGCAGTTATAGCCTTTAATAGTACTAGTAATAAGAGTGCTGTTGGCTCTGATGATTTTATTTTTCTGGCAAACAAAAACGATTTTAATTTATTTGGAAGAGTTAACAAAAGGTTAAATAAATGGTTTATTAATACCAACTTCGATCTTATGATAAGTTTTATTAGTGAAGGTGATTTGTACTGCAATAAGATAGTTTCGAGAATAACTTCCGGATTTAAGTTGGGTATCTACAATCATGAAAATGTAAAACTTTTTGATATTACCATAAAGCAGGAAACCAACAACTATAACAAGCAACTTGAGTTATTTATTTATTACGTGAATAAACTAAAAATAAATGTATGAGATCCAATATTACAGAAACCGGCGTAGCAATTGTAACACCTTTTCTTTCTTCGGGTGAGATAGATTATAGTAGTTTAAATAAACTGCTAAACAATTTAATTGATAATGGTGTTGATTTCATTGTGGGATTGGGAACTACAAGCGAAGCAGTAACTCTTACCACTGCTGAGAAGAAAGAGGTGATGAAATACGTAATTGAGGTAGTAGACAATAGGTTGCCGGTTGTGATGGGGATTGGCGGAAACAATACTGCAGCTATTATTAACGACATTCAAAATACCGATTTTACAGGAGTGTCAGCAATTCTATCGGTAGCACCTTATTATAATAAGCCAAATCAACGAGGCTTGTATGAGCATTTTAAGGTAATTGCCAAAAAAAGTCCTGTTCCTGTAATATTATATAATGTTCCAGGTAGAACATGCTCAAATATAAGTGCTGAAACAACCCTGAAACTAGCAAACGAATTTAAAAACATAGTTGCTATAAAAGAAGCGTCCGGTGATTTGGGGCAGATTATGAATATAATTAAGAATAAACCTGAGGGATTTTCAGTTCTGTCGGGTGATGATGCATTAACATTTCCAATGATAACGCTTGGCGCTGACGGAGTTATTTCGGTTGTTGCAAATGCGTTTCCGCGTTATTTTTCAGAGATGGTTGATTATGCGAGAAAAAATAATATTAAAGAGGCAGCGAAGATTCATTACAGTTTACTGGAAATTATTAATCTACTTTTTACCGATGGAAATCCTGCCGGAGTAAAGGCAGCGCTTGAAATAATGGGAGTGATGGGTAATAACCTTCGACTACCAATGGTTCCGGTTTCCCATGAAGTGTATTTAAATTTAGTTGAGGCGATAGAACAGTTTAATAGTTAGTAACAAATCAGGTTGGCTATGAAGATATTTTATTGAGAAAAATCAAGAAATAAATACCTATAATCCCCTTCTTGAAGGGGTGTAGGGGTAGGTATATAGAGAAATATCATTTCTTTCTTGATTTTTCAATAATGGCACTGATTAGTTACAATAATTAGTAACCATCTGACAACCTAATATGGTCAAACAATTGTCATAATATCCAAACAAATAAATAAAGGATGAAAAAAGTAGTAGCATTTTTTTTAACTGTATTAATTTCTAATTTTATTTTCAGTCAGGTAACCAATCCGAAATCAGCTCAGGATGTGCTTCAGGAAAGGGGAGAGGTTTATTTCAAATTTTCGTTGCCTGAGGATAAATTTTTCAGAGAGAACATATCCTTAATTTCAGGTATTATTTCTATCGATAATGTTAAAGATAACGAAATAACAGCTTATGCAAATGTTAAAGAATTTGGTAAGTTTTTAAATTTTGATATTGAATTTGAGGTACTTACTCCGCCATCAATGCTGCATAAGTCAATTTTAGAGAATGCCAGCTTACCCCGAAATACAGATGCATGGGATTATTATCCCTCTTATGATCAGTATCTTGCCATAATGAATCAGTTTGAGGCGGACTACCCCGGATTGTGTGAGGTTGTAAATATTGGGTACAGTACAAACGGCAGAGAGTTGTTATTTATCCATATAAACGACAGTCTTGGTGTACATCAAAATGAACCTGAATTTATGTATACTTCATCAATACACGGCGATGAGGTTGTAGGTTATGTGCTGATGCTCAGGTATATCGATTACTTACTTCAGAATTATGGCTCCGATCCCTACATAACTAATCTTGTAAATAATATTGACATTTGGATTAATCCGCTGGCAAACCCTGATGGAACCTATGCCGGTGGTAATAATTCGGTTTGGGGAGCAACACGAAATAATGCAAACAATGTTGATTTAAACAGGAATTATGCTGATCCTGAAGACGGCCCGCATCCCGATGGTAATGCATACCAGGATGAAACCCTTGCCTTTATGGATTTTTCAGATGAAAATGATTTCGTAATATCAAGCAATTTCCATGGAGGAGCCGAAGTTCTAAATTATCCATGGGATACCTGGGCACAACTCGCTGCTGATGATGATTGGTGGATATATGTATGCCGCGAATACGTTGATACGGTTCATGTTTATGGTCCATCGGGTTATTTTACCGGTTTTAACAATGGCATAACTAATGGATATGCCTGGTATTCAATAAGTGGTGGGCGTCAGGATTATATGAACTATTTTCATAATTGTCGTGAAATGACACTCGAAATTTCAAACATTAAAATGCCACCGGAGAATCAATTACCGGGGTTTTGGGAATATAACTATCGTTCACTTCTTGGTTATATGAAGCAGTCGTTAAATGGATTTTCAGGGATAATTACAAATGCAATGAATGGTAACCCTGTTATGGCAAAAGTATTTGTTGAAGATCACGATATAGATAATTCATGGGTTTTTTCACATCAACCGGTAGGTGATTATCATCGGCCGATAAAAGAAGGAACATATGATGTAACTTTCTCTGCTTTTGGTTATTATGATAAAACTATAGTTGATGTTGAGATAATTGATAATTCAAATCTTATCTTAAATGTGGAATTAACACCGAATTTACCGCTAACTGCTGACTTTTATGCAACTCCTAATATTGTTGGAGTAGGTAATAGTGTCGACTTTTACGATAATTCATGGGGAAACAATATTGTTTCGTGGAATTGGACATTTGCAGGAGGTAATCCGGAAACTTCAAGTGATGAAGATCCTGTTGGAATTGGCTATGAAAATATTGGTGATTATGATGTTACCTTAACGGTGAGCGATATTAACGGAAATTCCGACACAAAGTTTCAGCAAAACTTTATAACTGTAAAAGAGGCCTTCAACATGAATAATGAAAATATAACAACTTGTGATGCTTTATTTTATGACTCGGGTGGCGAAAATGCTGATTATTCGAATGATGAAGACTTTACAATGACATTTTTCGCTGGTACAACAAATTCATCAATTAAGTTGGAGTTTATTGGTTTTAATATTGAGAATCACTTTTATTGTGATTACGACTATATGGAAATTTTTGATGGTTCTGATGTTAATGCTCCCTTAATTGGAAAATGGTGCGGAACAAACAATCCTGGTACTGTTATAGCAAGCAATGAAGAAGGCGCTCTTACTGTTTATTTTTATTCAAATAACCTGGTAACAAAACCTGGTTGGAAAGCACTCGTTAGTTGCGATTCAAACGTTGGTATCACACAAACATACGAACCGGATATTAAAATTTACCCCAATCCGGCGAGTACTGAAGTAACTATTTTGTTCGATGGAGAGATTAGAGATATTGTATTATCGGATATGCTGGGAAGGCAGGTGTATCATGCGGATCATGCAATTAAATATTGCTATATAAATATCTCTGATTTTGAAAGAGGCATATACCTGCTATCGTTCAATTACAAAGGTAGTAGCATAAACAGAAAACTAATTGTGAATTAGGGTTTTGAATTATGGTTTAGACAACATAACTAATGAACCTATAATCTATCAAATAATCGCAAATCACTAATTATCCAATTAACCAATTACCACGATATAAATATTTCATTCCTGAGTAATATTCGGAACCCAACAAGCACAACAATTGTTATTATAACAATTACAGACGAGACATTTATAAATCTTTCATCTTCATCAAAATATTGAGTATCCATCCTGCTTACTCTTCCCACAATGAAGATCAATATCATTGCCAGACTTATCCATGAATATGCCTCCTGAAATAATATTTCCGGAAGGAAAAACCCCAGGTAAAGAAGTGTACCAATTATAAATGGCACTATTATTTGAGCTGTTATAAAAAATGGAAAGTTTTTTTCGTTTAGATTTTTGAAGTACGAATTAGCCGAGATTGCAGCGGGTTTCGACATAATTAATGCTGTTCCCAATAAACCAAGAAAACCGATAAGTGCTACGATCATTTTTGATGTATCTGTCATATACATCCAGTTAAAAACGTGTCCTACACCTTTTTTAAAAATGTTTCCGATAAGTAATCCCCCGAAAAAAAAGTTAAACGAATGAAGCGTAAGCCACATGAAAAAAGTTTTTAGTCGGGCAGGTTCCTCAACTAACGACCAAAAAGCCACCAATGAAATTAACCCAATAACGAAAATCAAAACCGGACCGGAGCTATAAATCAGTTTAACAGCATCATGAGTCCATTCGTATGGTTCAATATAAAAATATATAGATACCCACTCGAAACCCAGGTCATACCCGTAACTTCCGGCAAGTATTATCTTGATAAAATGATTAACATAAAAAACAAAAAGAAAAGCGAGCACATAAGAAGCTGTCGAGTTGGTTGCAATTATCCAAAAATTAGTTTTGGTAAGATTGTAATCAGCTTTCATTTTTACAGATAAAATTTCCGCTTATTCAACAATAATTTTTTTTGCGAACCCTTCTGAATACTCATGATTTTCTAATTTGCGCTTTACCTTTGCAAACGCATCCACGGTATATTGAACATCGTCAAGAGTATGCACTGACGTAGGAATAAGTCTTAGTAGTATCAATCCCTTAGGGATAACCGGGTATGCTACAATTGAGCAGAATATGTTGTAGTTCTCACGGAGGTCGTATGTAATTTGAGTTGCTTCTGCAACTGTTCCATTTAGAAATACAGGCGTAACAGGTGATTGAGTGTTGCCTAAATTTAAGCCGTTTTTACGAAGTCCGTCTTGAAGAGCATTAACAATTGTCCATAATTTTTCTTTCAGTTCAGGTTTTGTTCGCAAAAGTTCAAGTCTTTTTAAAGCCCCAATCACCATAGGCATCGGTAATGCTTTGGCAAAGATTTGGGAACGCATATTATATTGTAGAAACTTAACAACTTCTTTTTTGGCAGCTACAAAACCCCCAATGCCGGCCATTGCTTTTGCAAAAGTTCCGAAATAAATATCTACCTCATCCTGCAAGCCAAAATGTTCATCAGTGCCAGCGCCGGTTGGTCCCATTGTTCCAAAGCCGTGTGCATCATCGATGAACAGTCTGAAATTGAATTTCTTTTTGAGTGCTACAATTTCATCAAGTTTGCCAAGGTCACCCGACATACCATAAACACCTTCGGTTATAACCAATATTCCTCCTCCGGTTGTGTTAACTAATCTCGTAGCCCTTTCAAGTTGCTTTTCAAGGTTTTCAATATTATTGTGAGGATATACAAAACGTTTGCCAAAATGAAGACGCATACCATCAATTATACAAGCATGAGCTTCCGAATCGTATACAATCACATCATTACGGTCGACCATGGCATTGATTATCGATACCATTCCCTGATATCCATAATTGAGAAGATAGGAAGCTTCTCGTCCAACAAAATCAGCCAATTCACGCTCAAGTTGCTCATGGTATTTTGTATGACCCGACATAGCACGGGCACCCATCGGATAGGCCATCCCCCATTCAGCCGCAGCATCGGCATCAGCTTTTCTTACTTCAGGATGGTTTGCCAATCCCAGATAATTATTTAAGCTCCAAACAAGCCTTTTCTTACCTCCAAATAACATAAAATTTGAAATTTCGCCTTCAAGTTTTGGGAAAATAAAATATCCTTCACCTTGTTCGGCATATTTTCCAATAGGACCAGGATTTGTAGTGATTTTGTTAAAAACGTCCATTAATATTTGATTTTAATTTCACGCAAAAGTATGGAATTACTTTAATTGAACAAAGAAACAAGAAAAAAGATGCAAGATTCAGGAATCACATAATATTGACTTTATAAATTCGTTTTGTACTTCAATAAATTATTCTAATTTTGCGCCATGTCTAGAAAAATTGTTTTTTTTATTTTAGTAGCTGGTATAGTGGTAGTTGGCTTTGCTTGTAATAATTATTCAAAAATTATTAAGAGCGGTAACAACGAGTTAAAATATGAAACAGGTGTTGACTTATACGATAAAGGCGATTATAGTAAGGCGCTGCAATTTTTTGATATATTAAGGGCAGTTCACAGGGGTACCGAAAAAGGGGAGAAACTTACCTATTATTCAGCTAATTGCTATTTTCAAATGAAAGATTATCAAATAGCAAGTTATTACTATAACCAATATGTTCAAATGTATCCACGAGGTGAACATGCTGAGGAGTCAGCATTTTTAAGTGCTTATTGTAATTATCTTGAATCTCCACGCGCATCGCTGGATCAAACTAGTACATATATTGCTCTAAGGGAATTACAGTCGTTTATCGATATGTATCCGAAAAGCGCTAAAGTTGAAGAAGTGCACCGTTTGATGGACGAATTGAGAGGAAAATTGGAAGTGAAGAACTACAATATAGGTATGCTGTTTTATAAAATGGGAGATTACCAGGCTGCGATAACCTCATTTGAGAATCTGCTTGATGATTATCCTGATACCGACTTCAAAGAAGAAGTACTTTATTCAATCACTAAAGCTTATTTTACCTATGCTGAAAAAAGTATTAAATCCAGAAAAGACGAACGTTACGAAAAAACAATTGAATCATACAACAACCTTCTTTATCTATTTCCCGAAAGTGGGTACTTAAAAGAGGTAGAGGACATTAATAAGGAAGCTCATAAAAATCTTAAGAATAAATAATTTTACCAAATGGACTATAAAAAGATTAAAACAGAAACAACTGCCGTTACCCGTAAAAAAGAGAAATTTTATGAACAAACAGGTAATATATATGAAACTGTAGTTGTACTCTCTAAGCGTGCTAACCAAATTGGTCATGAAATTAAAAGAGAGCTGGACCAGAAGATCGAGGAATTTTCCCCGGCAACCGACAACCTTGAAGAAGTTTTTGAGAACAGAGAGCAAATAGAGATAGCACGTTTCTATGAAGGTTTGCCGAAACCAACATTACTTGCTGTTAATGAATTCCTTAAAAAAGAAATTTATATAAGAAATCCTCATAAGGAAAAGGTTGAATTATAGAAGATTATATGCTAAAGGGTAAAAAAATAATAATTGGTATTACAGGAAGTATTGCTGCATACAAAATACCTTTGGTTATCCGTTTACTAAAAAAAGAAGGTGCCGAAGTTCAAATTATCATGACTCCGGCTGCCAAAGATTTTGTAACGCCCTTAACTTTATCAGCACTTTCCGAACGCCCGGTATTAATTGATTTCTTTGATAAAGATTTTGGCACTTGGTCAAGTCATATTGAACTTGGTTTGTGGGCCGACATAATGCTAATTGCACCTGTATCAGCTAACACTATAGCCAAAATGGTAACCGGAATTGCTGATAACCTACTGTTAACTACTATACTTTCAGCGCGTTGCAAAGTGTTTTTTGCCCCTGCAATGGATTTGGATATGTACAAACATCCTACAACAATCGAAAATATTAATAAGTTACAATCCTTTGGTTATAAACTCATAAAGCCGGCTGTTGGTGAACTCGCAAGCGGACTTAAAGGTACTGGGCGTTTAGAAGAACCGGAAAATATTGTTAGTCAGATTGAAAATTATTTTAATGATTCTCTTTCTTTCTTAGGAAAAAAAGTGATGATTACTGCAGGTCCCACTTATGAAACTATCGACCCTGTGAGGTTTATTGGTAACTATAGTTCTGGCAAGATGGGTGTTGAAATTGCTATGGCTTTTGCAAAACAAGGTGCCATTGTGAATCTTATTATCGGACCAATAAATATTGAAATTGATCATCCCGAAATAAATGTTACTAAAGTTACCTCAGCTGCAGAAATGCATAAAGAGAGTTTAAATATTTTTCGTTACTCTGATATTGCAATAATGGCCGCTGCAGTTGCCGATTTTACTCCTTATTCAATAGAGCAAAAGAAGATCAAAAAAGAAGATGGCCTCAATTCAATTAAACTTAAAGCGACAGTTGATATTCTTGCTGATCTGGGTAGGAATAAAAAGGATGGTCAAATATTAGTAGGTTTTGCGCTCGAAACAGATAATGGGTTAGTTAATGCCAGAAAAAAGATGAATAACAAAAACCTGGATGTTATTGTTCTTAACTCACTTAAGGACGCAGGAGCAGGCTTTGGTTATGATACTAATAAGGTTACTATTTTGACAAAGAATGGTGATGAAATGATTTTTGGTCTTAAACCTAAACATGAAGTTGCCATTGATTTATTGTCTGTAATTGAAAAGTATAATATTCATAAGTAATACAATATGATCAGGAAGGCCATAATAATTTTCGTAATCTATATTTTAGGATTAATGCCTGGCTTTTCGCAAGAGTTCCTTGGGAATATTCAAATC
Organism: Bacteroidota bacterium; assembly: GCA_014382445.1. Taxonomy (GTDB): domain Bacteria; phylum Bacteroidota; class Bacteroidia; order Bacteroidales; family F082. Next base: position 53,058 of record JACNJS010000019.1, on the reverse strand, counting down.
CAGACACAAGGCGTTGAAGGCATCGACCCAAGTGTTTTTTCTAACATGGAAACTTCAATATTTGAGTTCATGAATAACAGGGTTTGGTCTTCATATACTTATAAAATTGAGGAGCGAATAGAGTTTACCATGGTTATAACAGTTAGCGAAGTTAGGGGAAGTGATTACTTTGGTGGTACAATTAACCTTGTTCTTCAGCGCCCTATTTTTGGGACCGATTATAATTCGGTAGTAATTAACCTGATTGATAATGATATACGTTTTGAGTTCATACCACATCAACCAATGGATTTTATAGAGGGGTCGTATACAAATAATCTTACTTCTATTTTGGCTTATTATGCTTATATTATGCTTGGTCTTGATTTTGATACATACTCATTGGAAGGTGGTACTCAATTTTACGAAAAAGCCATGGCAGTTGTAACTGCTGCTCAAAATTCAAACGAGAAGGGTTGGCAGGCATTTGAAGGACCCAAAAACAGGTATCAGCTTGTTGAAAATTTACTAAACCCGTCGTATAATGCATTACGCAAACTTCTTTATGAATATCACCTGAAGGGATTAGATATTATGTCGAATGATATTATTGGTGGCAGAGCTATAATTGGACAAACATTAAAAAATTATAGTACAGTATATAACAAAAGGTCCGGATTATATCTCCTTCAGGTTCTTACTGAAGCTAAGAGGCCTGAAATAATTAGCATCTTTACCGAAGCATCTCCTGCCGAAAAAACCGAAATGATCAACATTATGAAAGAAGTTGATCCTGCCAATGGCTCCCGATACGAAGCAGTGAATAAATAATAAAATATTGTCAGGTCATTTCGAATAATACTTTTTGCTATTTTTGAAATAAATTTAAGTTAGCCACTAAAATACTTTTGTTTAATAAATTATTGTTTATTTACATGTCTGTAAGAATGTATATTGCATAAATGAAATAGTATTATTTGCGAACGTGCCTTTAACATGAGAATTGAATATTATGGTTTATAAGGGATCAGAAAATAGCGATAACAGATATAGTGCAATTTTTGAAAATGCCTATGATTGTATAATGTTACTTAAAAACAACATTATTGTTGATGTTAACAGCAAAGGATATGAAATGTTCGGATTCAATCGTGATGAGATGCTCGGAAAATCTACAGACGAACTTTCGCCCACACCTGATAAAATTAAAGATCCTCAGGTTGGTAACCAGAAAGGTTATTTGACTAAAGCACTTGACGGTGAGCCCCAACGATTTGAGTGGATACATCAAAAAAATGACGGTTCACTGTTTTACTCCGAAATAAGTTTATCCAGGCTTGAAGGTAGCGATAATTACAATATTCTGGCTATAATACGCGATATTAGTTTAAGAAAAGAATATGAAAGAAGGTTAATTGAAGCAAGTGAGAAGGCGGAAGAAGCAAACCGATTGAAGACAAACTCGCTTGCAAGCATGTCGCACGAACTTCGCACACCGCTAAACTCTATTATAGGATTCTCTGATTTGCTACTAGATGAGGATACAACAGAGGATGAAAAAGAGATGTTCTCAAAACTTATTCAATCTGCCGGCAGATCGTTAATGCAATTAATTGGCGATATTATAGATATTTCGAAGATTGAAGCCGGCCAGGTAACTATTAAAAAAGCACTATTTAATGTTAACAGTTTCCTTCAAGATGTGCTCATTACTTTTAAACAAGAGAAAAATAACCGGAATAAATCTAATATTGAGCTTAAACTGATTCTTTCCGATCAGGCGTCCGACCTTAAAATTGAAACCGACCAACACAGGCTTCAACAAGTGTTTAATAACCTATTAACAAATTCATTAAAGTTTATCGATGAAGGATATATTGAATTCGGATATTCGAGTGTTACGCCTGAAAACATTCAGTTTTATGTAAAAGACACAGGTGTTGGTATTGACAACCAAAAGAGGGATAAAATATTTGAACAATATGGGCAGGATAAAGATATATACAATCGTAACAAGGAAGGAACGGGCTTAGGATTAGCTATAAGTAAATCATTTGTTGAACTATTGGGGGGTACCATTTGGGTTGATTCGGAATTGGACTCAGGATCAACATTTTATTTTACAATTCCTTTCGAAAAAAACTCTGGTCTAACTGATAAATATTTAAATAAATCACTAAACGTTGATAGTGTAAACTGGTCCAACCGTGCAATCCTTATAGTTGACGATGTTAAACAAAACTATGTTTTTCTCAAGGGTTTGTTAAATCACACCCGTGCTACAATTTTAAGGGCACAAAATGGTAAAGAAGCTGTTGAAATTTGTAAAAACAATAAATCAGTTGATATTGTTCTTATGGATATAAGGATGCCGGTTATGGATGGGTTTGAAGCATCAAAACTTATCAGAAAAGACAATCCTGATATCTGCATTATTGCCCAAACGGCATTTGCAAGCCCTGAGGACAAAATAAAATGTGTCATCTGCGGATGTAATGAATATCTTAAAAAACCGATTAACCACAAAGAACTGTTTTCTATAATTACGCGCCATTTACGGTAATATTTTCTTATTTTTACATAAGTTATCTCAGCTATAAGTTTTAATTGCCTCATTTATTATGAGTTCGGAAGCAAAAAAAATACTTGTTAGTTTCTGGGGGCATAATGCTTTCAGACCAATGCAGGAAGAAATCATCGATTCGGTACTTGCCGGCAACGATACTCTGGCTTTGTTACCAACAGGTGGTGGAAAATCGGTTTGTTTCCAGGTTCCGGCTTTAATCAAAGAAGGCACTTGTATTGTTATTACACCATTAATTGCCCTGATGAAAGATCAGGTTGCTAATCTTAAAATAAATAAAATTAAAGCTGCAGCTATTTATACAGGCATGCATCGAGATGAAATTGAATCAGTTTATTCAAATGCTATAGCAGGCAACCTTAAGTTTTTATATATATCACCGGAAAGGCTTTTTACACCTGTAGCACGTGATGTAATAGGCCGCATGAAAGTAAGCATACTAGCAATCGATGAAGCGCATTGTATTTCTCAATGGGGTTATGATTTCAGACCTCCATATCTTAAGATAACTGAAATAAGGCCAATTATTCCTGATGTCCCTCTGCTAGCTCTCACCGCAACAGCAACCCCGGCAGTAGTTATGGATATTATGGCTAAGCTTGATTTTAAGAAACCCAATGTATTAAAAACAAGCTTTGAAAGAAGAAACCTGGCGTACAATGTAATTAAGGAATTTGACAAAACGGGTTTTTTATTAAGAACCTTGAAAGATAGTAACAACACAGCTATTATTTATGTGCGTAACAGAAGAAAAACCAGAGAGTTAGCAGAGATACTAAAAAAAAATGAAATAAGTGCAACTTATTATCATGCCGGCCTCGATGCTAAAACAAGAGATGAAAGACAGAAAGATTGGAGTTTGGGCAGGATTAAAGTAATTGTTGCCACTAATGCTTTTGGAATGGGTATCGACAAGGCAAATGTAAGGCATGTAATACATTACGACCTTCCCGATTCTATTGAATCATATTTTCAGGAAGCCGGTAGAGCTGGCCGCGATTTAAAACCATCAACAGCAGTATTACTATACAATAATACAGATATTGCTCGGGCAAAAGCCATGTTTAAAGCCTCATTCCCTCCGATGAGCGTTATTAGGAATGTATATAATGCTCTTGGAAATTACTTTCAAATACCTGAAGGAAGCGGCAAAGATATGGGCTTTGATTTTGATATCGCTGATTTTGCTAACCAATATAATTTTGATATTCTACAATCGTATAATTCAATAAAATTTCTTGAAAGAGAAGGATTTTTAATTTATATACAATCAGCTGGTCAATATTCCAAATTATTTGTTCCTCTTAACAAAGAAGATTTGTACAGGTTTACTGTTGAAAATCCTGGAGCCGATAGGTTACTCAAAGAAATAATGAGATCATACTCGGGCGTATTTACCGAATTTATTAATATTAATGAAACATTGCTGGCAAAGCGTGCAGAAATGACTCGTGAAGATGTAGTTAAAAGACTTCTATATTTCGATAAGCAAAAAGTTATAAGTTATGTTCCAATCAAAACCAAACCTCAATTGGTTTTTGCTTATGAAAGACTTAGTTCGAAGCATATAGAATTTTCGGATGATAATTACCAAAATCTTAAAAAGGCTTCTGAAATCAGGCTGAATGCTATGCTCGATTTTGTTAATAATTTGCTGCAATGCAGAAGTAAGCTATTATTGGAATATTTTGGCGAGAAGAAACCAAGACGATGTGGTATTTGCGATGTATGTATTTCAAAAAACAAGGTCGATTTGAACGAAATTGAATTTACTACCATTGAAAATATAATAAAAGAACTACTTAATAACAGTCCAAAACATTTGTATGAATTGGTTTCCTTTATTGATGATTTTAACGAAGATGATATTATACAGGTTGTTAGATGGTTAATAGATAATAATAAGGTTATTCGGCACAAAGATGAAACTTTGAGCTGGTATAACCAATTGGACATAAACTTTGATTAGATGAACAATCAATTACACTTTTTTTTTAGATTTGAAAAAAAGAATCTTATGAAGAAACTGATTATATTATTGTTATTTATTACGCAACTTTCATTCGGGCAGAGTGTAAACCGCCAGTTTGTTGGACTGTCAATTGGACCTTCTTTTCCTTTGAATGATTTTAGTAAAGTTTTGTTAACTGATTCAACATCAGGTTTTGCAAAAACAGGTATGGCAGTTTCATTTAATTATTCATACCGGCTTACACGCAATTTTGGGCTACATGTAATTATTAATTATAGTGGTAATAGCCTCGATAATATAAGGATTAAAGATGAGCTGGAAGCTGCACATCCCGAATATGGTGTAAGTGTAGAAAGTAAATCAAATTGGAGTAGCGGAGGGATTTTTGCTGGACCATATTTACGTTTCCTGATTAGCGAGACCCTTTCGTGGGATATTCGAGCTTTAGCCGGATATTTCGGGTCATATACTCCAAATGCAACGATTAGAACCACCAAAAAAGATGACCTAAACGATAAAACAGAGAATCATATAGTGAGTTCGCGGGCTTCAAATTTAGCATACACACTGAGTACTGGTCTAAAATATCGAATTGAATCGTACTATATATTAATATCTGGAGATTATGTAAGCTCATCACTTCAATTCAAGGACTTATCGGGCTGGGACTGGAATGATGAACCATATACAACAACGTTTAATCAAAAAATCAATTATTTCTCAATTACTGGTGGAGTTGGATATATACTCTAAAAATGTCTAAACTTCCAATATCATATTATCTGGGCGAGGATGTTGAATCTATTGCCTGTTTTCTGTTAGGAAAGTTTTTATACACCAATATTAACAATCAATTAACTGGTGGCATAATAACTGAAACTGAAGCATATAAAGGTGTTTCTGATAAAGCTTCCCATGCATACGGTGGAAAACTGACAAAAAGAACGGAAGTGATGTTTAAACAAGGTGGAGTTTGTTATGTTTATTTGTGTTATGGTGTTCATTATCTTTTAAACGTGGTTACTGCGGATGAAGGAGTTCCTCATGCTGTTTTAATACGAGGGATTTATCCGTTAATAGGAATTAATCATATGTTTGAACGAACAGGAAAACAAAAAGCAAATTACAAACTAACAAATGGTCCAGGTAAACTAACCAAGGCTTTGGGAGTTAATATTACTCATAATGGTATTAGTTTTCAGGATAATGAAATGTGGATTGAAGATGGAGGAGTTGTTATTAATAAACAAGATATTGAAATCGGGCCTCGTATAGGAGTGGGTTATGCTGCCGAGGATTCATTGTTACCTTACAGATATGTTCTTAATTATAATCAATACATAAAAAAAACGCCCTGAATATCAAGGCGTTTTCTTTTTGCTTTGAGGATTGTTATTTAACAATCTTTGAAAGATCAGCACCAGCTTTAAACTTAACTACTTTTTTAGCAGCTATGTTTATTTCTTTACCGGTTTGAGGATTGCGTCCTTTACGAGCAGCTCTGGTAGAAACGGAGAAAGATCCAAATCCTACTAATGCAACACGGTCGCCAGTTTTGAGTGCATCACCTGTAGCTCCAATAAAAGCTTCAAGTGCTTTTTTAGCATCACTTTTGCTGAATCCAGCTCCGGATGCCATCGCGTCAATTAATTCCGCTTTGTTCATTGTTAAAGTATTTAATTAAAATTTAAGGTTTTACTCAAACAAATGTAATGCTAATAGTTGAAAAAGCAAGCATTACAGCCAAAATACCTAACTTTTGTTAATAAAACTGCACTTTTGTTAATAAAACCTTATACAAACTGTTCTTTTTGTCGATTACAAGTCCCTAAACAAGCTACACTCCTTATATAAATTGGTTCTGAAAGAGGTGCGATTTAGCATTTATTCAAAATAATACTCATCAATTTTTTGGAACCCTCTTAAAAAATCACTTACATTCATTCGTCTTTTCCCTGCTAATTGTAATTCTAAAATACTTATAATTCCTGATTTTACAATCACCTTTAAATAAGTTTTCTCATCTGTTAATACACTCCCAATCTTTTTATCAGGTTCTGAAGTCGATTCTATTGCAACCTTGAATATTTTTACTGGGTGTTGAACTCCGCTTTTTGATGCAAGGATTCCAAAAGATGCCGGATAAGGACTTAATCCTCTTACAAAGTTAAATATTGAGTTAGGATAATTATTCCAAACAATCCGACAATCTTCTTTATTTAGCTTGGGTGCGGTTTTAAGTACTTGATTTTTCTTTATGAATTTAGCCTGGTTTTTCGTAGTGACCTTATTATGTAAAATAAATTCAACAGTTTTTAGGACTAATTTTGACCCTACTACCATCATTTCGTTATGAAGTGTGCCTGCGTCAATATCTTCTTTAATTTTGATTTTTTCCTGCAGAATTATTTTGCCAGTATCAATTTTATTATCAAGGAAGAAAGTTGTGAGACCGGTAATCTTTTCTCCGTTAATTAGAACAAAGTTAATAGGTGCAGCACCCCTGTATTGTGGTAACAAAGAGGCATGCAGGTTAAAGGTTCCTAACTCAGGCAGTGACCAAACAACCTCTGGCAGCATTCTAAAGGCAACAACAATCTGAAGGTTAGGGCGAAGGCTTCTAAGCTCATTTAAGAATCCTTCATCTTTTAATTTTTGAGGTTGCAATATATTTAGGTTACTTTCAAGAGCATATTTTTTTATAGCCGGCATCCTCATTCTTCTGCCTCTGCCAGCTTCTTTATCTGGAGCTATTATAACTCCCACCACATTGTATCCTTCATCAATGATAGCTTTTAGTGAAGGAACAGCAAAATCTGGGGTTCCCATAAATACTATCCGGAGATCCTGTTTTTTCATTCTATAAAAATAAAAAAACCCGGTAATTTATTACCAGGTTTTATAATTCTTTGTACACAACTAATTAAAGTTGGTTCTGAAGGGCTTTAGCACGTGAAATGTTTTTCTCGATACTCCGACCTTCATTGCTTTTATAGTATTTGGTCTTTATTTTATTATAAATACTTATGGCTTTATCATAGTTGCCAAGTAATTCATATACCTGTCCGGCTTTATAAAGGAATAATGGTGAAGTAAAGCCATTATCGTCTAAATTAGCTGCTTCCAGATAATATGCGGCAGCTTTATCCTTATCACCGAGTTCTAAATATGCATCGCCAATTGCACCGGTAGCCATAGGACTTACTAAATGGTCATCCGCGCTAAAATCTCCGAGATACTCTATCGCTTGCTCAAAATCGTTTTTCTTCAAAAATGAAATTCCGGCGTAGTAATTTGCGAGATTACCGGGTTTTGTCATGCTATATTCACTAATGATATCAATAAATCCAAGACTGTTGCCATCACCATATAGAGCCTTGTCAAGTGAGTCAGCTTCAAAATATTTTTGGGCATGGAACATTTGCTCTGCAGCTTCTGCAGTTTTCGGTGCAATGTAGTATCTGGTATATCCAAAATAACCGAGAATTGCAACTATTGCAATTGTAATTACAATACCAATAATTTTTTGATTATTAAAAATAAACTCTTCAGTTTTACTTAAAGTTTCACCGATATTCTCCAACCGCTGATCTCCTGATATTTCTTTGTTTTTTTTCTTAGCCATGATATATAAATTTGAGGTTGCAAAAGTAATTTTTTCTTCTTAAATATGAAAACACGTGCTATATTTTTTAATTTTGTGATTACCTCGTAATTAAAATTGCGTGAAAATTAGTATTATTTTGATAATAAATTATAAATGAGCGCAATACGAATTATAATGTTGCTTTTGCTACTTCATGGTAGTACATATGCCGGTTGGGTAATCACTGAGGAAAGTACAGATTCGTTTGGAAACAGTTTAATTCAAACAACTTTTATTCAAAATAATTTAATCCGACACGAAACACCAACCTCAGTTGCCATAATAGATTTGAACAACAAAATTATTACCATGATATTTCCTCAGCATAAGCTTTACTGGACTGGTACTACTGATGAGTTAAAGGTAAGTAGCATAGAGGCTTATGATTTACAAATGAAAAAATTACTTGCAGGATTACCACCTTATGAAAGAAATAAGCTGGAAAGCATTTATTTAAAAATTAAGCAACAAATGTTTGATTCATCATATTCAGCTATTTGCAGTAAAATTGAGATTAAGGAAACTGATGACAAACAGGAAATACTTGGGTTTAATACCATAAAGTATAACGTATTAGTAGATAGTATCGTTACTGAATCGATATGGCATACAACAGACATTCAGCCTTATAACGATATTGATATAAATAGCATGATAACCTTTATGCAGCAACTAAATCCGGCAAAGGAAAAAAGTAGTGTTACTCAAACAGACGAGTATCTGCATCTGTTAAAAAGTGGCATTCTATTAAAATCTATAGAATTTTTACCAGATAGTAATAAACAAGAAATATCCGTAAAGAATATTCGTGAAATAAACATAGTACCCGACTTTTTCTTACCGCCAAAAAATTATAGGAAAGCAGCTTTATCAGATATACTTAATTATATGCCCGATAATGCTGACATTGAGCTCAATAGATGATTTTATTAATTAACAAGTGGATTTTTTCACAATAAAATCAAGTAGCTTTTCACCTTCTATGTATGCTTCAAAATGATCATTAATTACAGTTGGTCCAACCCCTGCAGGTGTGCCTGTAAAAATAAGGTCACCTTCCTTTAGAGTAATAAATTTTGATGTATAAGCAATTATCTCATCAAAAGAGAATATCATATCGTGAGTGTTTCCATTTTGTTTTTCTTCACCGTTTATTTTGAGAGAAAAATTAATGTTACGCAAATTATCAAGTGTACTTTTAATAATAAACTTGCTAATTGGTGCCGATTGATCAAACGCTTTGGCAATTTCCCATGGTAATCCTTTCTTTTTACAATCCAATTGAACATCTCGTGCAGTAAAATCAATGCCAATTCCTATTTCATTGTAATAATGTTGAGCAAATTTTTCTGAAATATGATTTCCATTTTTACATATCTTTAGTACAATTTCAGCTTCATAATGCATATCATTTGAATGCTCGGGGTAATAAACAGGATCGTTATTTTGAACAAGGGCTGTATCTGGTTTCATGAAAAATATTGGTTTTTCAGGAACAGGATTATTCAATTCCTTTGCATGTTCCAAGTAATTTCTGCCTATACAAATTATTTTCATATTACTTCATGTTAAGTTTTATATTCGTCAATAAGTTTTTGGTATACTGTGGAAAATCGGCATTCATTATCCAAGAATAATAGGAAGGATCTTTTGTAAATATTTCTTCAACAGTTTTCCCTTTGTGTTTCCCAAAATTGAACACCTCCTTGCCATCCTCATTGTATATCAATTGCCCGATTAAATCAGCATTTTTATGGTGGCTTGAAAAATCGTGAAGCATTTGAATATCATTCCTTACAGGGATGGATACTTCTCCATCTTTATTAGTGTATTCAGTATTAATATATCTGTCGAGCTGCGATTCAAGAATCTCTAAAGTAGCTAATGTATCAGCTTCAGCGGCATGAGCATTATTTAGGTCTTTATCAAGATAAAAACGATAGGCGGCTTTTAAAGTTCGCTGTTCCATTTTCATGAAAATATTTTGTACATCAACCAATCGTCGCTTCTTGACATCAAAATCAACACTCGCTCTCAAAAACTCTTCAACAAGCATAGGTATATCAAATTTGAGTGCGTTATAACCTGCAAGATCGCTATTTGCAAAAAATCTGTTAATATCTTTAGCTACCATCTTAAAAGTTGGTTTATCAATAAGTTCATCATTTGAATACCCGTGAATCTTCGAAGCTTCCTCACAAATAGGATATTCTGGGTTTAACAGCCAGGTACGACTCTCTCTTATACCATTTGTACTAATTTTAAGGACACTTATTTCAACAATGCGATCCTTACTTACATTAAGGCCTGTTGCTTCAATATCAAAGATTGCAATGGGTTTTTTTAGGTTAAGATTCATGTTATATGGTTGTTTCAGGACTGAAGTTCTCGAGTAATTCCTTCAGACGTTTAAGGTACATTCCGCCAAGCGCACCATCAACAATACGGTGATCATATGCGAGTGATAATATCATAATATGTCTAATGCCAATAAAATCACCCTCACTTGTTTCAATTACGGCAGGTTGCTTCCTTATTGCTCCAATGCCAAGTATCGCTACCTGTGGTTGATTAATTATGGGTGTACCGGTAAGGCTGTCGAACGACCCGAAATTAGTAACAGTAAATGTACCTCCCTGAATTTCATTAGGTTGCAGTTTACTAGATTTAGCTCTTCCGGCCAGGTCATTAACCGATTTTACAATTCCAATCAAGCTTTTCTCATCCGCATGAATAATTACAGGAACTATTAAATTACCATTCGGTAGGGCAGTTGCCATTCCTATATTAATATCTTTTCTATAGATGACATTATACCCATCAAGAGATACATTAATTTGAGGGTAATCCCTCAATGCCTGAGAGGCAGCATGAATGAAAATTGGAGTAAATGTAATTTTTTCACCTTCACGTTTAAAAAAAGTGTTCTTAACTTTATTTCTCCAATTTACAATATTAGTAACATCAGCATCAATAAAAGAAGTAACATGAGGTGAAACCTGTTTCGACATTACCATATGATCAGCAATTAGTTTTCTCATACGATCCATTACCTCAACCCTGTCACCAGCCTTTGAAGAAACAGGTGGTTGAGTAATTTTTTCAGTAAAAGAAGGAGCCGGTCGAGTTATATTTCCCCTATCTTTAAGGTATTTCTGCAAGTCATTTTTTGTTAACCTTCCGTCTTTTCCACTACCAGTAATGCTCTCGAGTTCAGCTATACTAACATTTTCTGCAGCAGCAATACTTTTAACGAGAGGTGAATAAAATTTTGATGTGTGAGCGAAAATATTTTTATTTACTTTATCCTCAGTTATTACTGTCTCGTCTTTGTCATCTATAAATAATTCCTCAGTTTGAACATCGGAATGAGTTTCAGCGTACTCCTCAGATAAATCTGATTCCCCATCATCGCTAATATCAACAATAGCGATAACAGTTCCAACAGGAACAACATCTCCTTCGTTAAAAAATAATTTTATGAGTTTACCCTCTACAGGACTTGGAATTTCAGAATCAACCTTATCAGTAGCTATTTCAACAATGGAATCGTCTTCTTCCAAATGATCACCAACATTTTTTACCCATCTGGTAATTGTTGCTTCAATTATACTTTCACCCAGTTTGGGCATTACTATTTCAAATTTTGTCATTTGTTCAATTATTCTAACTTACTATGATTAAAATATATTTTTTATCAGGAATAGGGTAGAAGCTAATTCCATGAAATTACTGATGCAAAAATAAGATTATTATTTATAATGATTATAAAGAAAATAAATTACAAGAAATTAATGATAATTATTATAATTATTAATTATTTAAAAAGTTAAAAAAAACATCAAATAGAAGTAGAGTTTAATATAAGTTTACATTTGTAACATATATACATATGTAAATCCCAAATAAATAATACAAATTATAAGCTTGAATATCAAATAAATAATAGTATTTAATAAAGTAAATTACAAATGTAAATGTCACATATGTAAATTATTTATCAAAATCAAAATACAAAATCAATATTATAGATATAATAATCAAATATCCAGTATTATAAGTATTATTATATATAAAATACTTTAATTAAAAATTATCGAAAACGATTCTAAAGCAGATATTATAATATAGCTCTAAATATCTTTATAATAATATATTAAATGGCAGAAACAACTATATGCTTTAAATATACATATAAATATACAAATGTAAATTCATAGAATTTAATATATTAATTGATTAATATAAAGAATTAGAGAATTAGTTATATTTGTAAACAAAAAAACCATGATTGATCGGATTAAGAAATTACTCGAAACTAAACAAATGAGTCCTTCACAATTTGCTGATGAAATCAATTTGCAGAGGTCATCATTATCACATGTGCTTTCCGGAAGGAATAAACCGAGTTTAGATTTTGTTATGAAAGTAAAGCAAAGGTTTTCTGAAATTAATCTGGATTGGTTAATTTTTGGTAGTGGGATGATGCTATTAAGTCAACATGAAGATATTGTTGATCGTGTTGGGAAAGTTTATCCTGAGAATTTGACGGAGATTGCACAGCAGACAATAAATTTTGAGTCTAAACCAATCGCCGATCCAAACAGGAAGACAACGTATAATGAAAAGAAATCTACCGATAAGGAGGTTTTAAATGTAGTATCCTTGGCAAGTAAGGCGGAACGTGTGATAATATTTTACAATAATGGTACCTTTGAGGAATATACTAATAGTAAGGGCTAAAACAAAAAAGTCATCTTATATAAAACAAAATGGCCTTTAAAAAACAAAAAAAAAGCAGGAATAATTTCTACAAGAATCTCTCAAATTCAGAAAAGAAGAAACTTCCTTCAATAATTGCATTCTCATCACTATCGGAACCGTGTACAGCATTCGCTTCAATAGAAGTACCATATAGTGCTCGAATTGTGCCTTTTGCTGCTTCAGCAGGGTTTGTTGCCCCAATGTAGTTACGGTACTCGTCAACGGCATTTTCTTTTTCAAGTATGGCAGCTATGATCGGACCAGAAGTCATAAATTTTACCAAATCATTATAAAAAGGTCTTTCGCTGTGTACAGAATAAAACTTCATAGCTTGTTCTTTTGTTAACCTAGTGTATTTTAGGGCTTTAATTTTAAAATTGCCTACTATTATCTTAGCGATAATATTACCCAGGTTGCCATCTGCAACAGCTTTAGGTTTTATCATTGTAAAAGTTGTGTTTCCTGACATTATATCTATTTTTATTTTCCGGCAAAAGTAGAAATATTACAGATATTCACAATTATTTTAATCATGCATGGTAATATATTTTAAAATTAACGATTCTTAATTTTAGGTTGTATAACTTTTAGTTAATAAAGTTCGAAACACTTAACTATTGAACTTCATACTTTTAGACCAATTACTAACAACAAACATATCCAAAGTTATTAACAGTGCAGCAAAGCATATATCATTTTTGTACCTTTGCGTTTATACTTGCATGGTTTATAATGTTCACGTTTTCAGACAATAACAATATTTTATAATGAATTATTTGATAGAAATGTTTTATGGTTAAACAATAGAATGACTGAACAATATAACCATCAAACACAATTAACTATAACACAAATATGTTCCTGATTTTTGATACCGAAACTACAGGTTTACCCCATCGGTGGGATGCTCCATTGAATGATTTTGATAATTGGCCACGATTAATACAATTAGCATGGCAAATTCATGATGACAAAGGACAATTGGTTGAAGTAAAAAGTTATTTGGTTAAGCCCGATGGATTTACTATTCCCAGAGGTTCCGAAAAAGTACATGGAATTTCAACCGAAAGGGCTACTAAAGAAGGTCATCCCATTGAATTAGTGCTTAATGAGTTTAACAAAACTCTTGAGCAAGCTGATACCATTGCAGGACATAATATTGAGTTCGACAACAGCATTGTTGGTTCCGAAATGCTTAGATACAAGATTATTACATCATTATTCGATAAAAATACTATTGACACAAAAATTGTCAGCACTAACTATTGTGGATTACCGGGTGGCAGAAGTGGTAATTATAAATGGCCTACTTTAGAAGAGCTTTATCAAAAGCTATTTAAGGAGAGTTTTGTTGCTGCCCATAATGCATTAGCCGATGTTCAGGCTACTTCAAGGTGCTTTTTTGAGCTAATCAGGTTAGGCTTAATTGACGCTAAAATGCTGAAGATAAGCTCATCAGAATTAAATGAGTTTATAAAACACAATCCTGAAGTTATTCAGTCAATTGGAGTTGATGTTATACCATTTCATCAAGATAAATCTCAGCAAGAAAAAGAGGCGAAAACCAAGAAACTGCCCGAGAATGATGCCCGACAAAAAGGATTCAAGGGCATATTTTCGCATTTACATGTTCATACACAGTATTCTGTTCTCGATGGTTTATCAGATATTGATAAGATGCTTCAAAAGGCCAAGGAAGATGGTATGGAAGCCGTTGCCATTACCGATCATGGTTATATGTATGGAACAAAAAGGTTTCATAACGCTGCCCTAGAAGCTGGAATAAAGCCGATTATTGGATGTGAGGTTTATGTTGCACGCAGGGGTATGCATAAAAAGAAAAATAAAATAGATGCTTCAGGCTGGCATCTTATACTACTTGCAAAAAACCTTGTGGGGTACCATAATTTGATAAAATTGGTGTCAATTGCGTCTATTGAAGGTTTTTATTATAAGCCGCGAATTGACAAAGACCTGCTGAAAGAATATTCAGAAGGTATAATTGCTTTAACCGCATGCCTTGGTGGTGAGATACCTCAAAAAATTATAAATGATGGTGAAGAAAAGGCTGAAGAAGCTTTGCTTGAATACAAGGCTATTTTCGGTGATGACCTATACCTTGAACTCTCGCATCATCCTACAGGAGATCCTGAAGTTGATAAAAATGTATTTGATGATCAGGTTTATGTTAGCAAAGTCCTGTTAAAATTAGGACAAAAGCATGGAATAAAGGTTGTTGCAACAAATGATTCCCATTTTATTAATGCAGAGGATTCCGGTGCTCATGATCGATTGATTTGTATAGGAACTGCTAAGGATTTGAACGACCCTAACCGTATAAAATTTACCGGGCAGGAATGGTTTAAAACACAGGCAGAAATGCTGGAACTTTTCAGTGATGAACCGCAGGCCTTAGAAAACACTAAGGAAGTCGCTGATAAAGTTGAAATATACGATCTTAATAAAGATCCAATTATGCCTGAATTCAAAATTCCCGAGGAATATAAAGATGCTGATGAGTATTTGAAACACATTACATACATTGGAGCTGAGGAGCGTTATTCTGACATATCGGATATTATTCGTGAACGTATTGATTTTGAGCTTGAAACAATTAAAAAAATGGGGTTCCCTGATTATTTTTTAATTGTTTGGGATTTTATGGTCGCAGCACGCGAAATGGGTGTAATTATTGGTCCTGGACGAGGAAGTGCGGCAGGATCTGTGGTTTCGTATTGTTTACGAATTACTGATATTAATCCCCTAAAATATAATCTTCTTTTCGAAAGGTTTTTAAATCCTGATCGTATCTCAATGCCTGATATTGATATTGATTTTGATGATGACGGCAGGGAGAAAATACTTGAATGGGTGAGGGATAAATACGGTGTTAAGCGAGTGGCACACCTAATAACTTTTGGTACAATGGCTGCTAAAATGGCCATCCGTGATGTAGCAAGAGTACAGGGATTACCCCTGGCGGAGGCCGACAGGATTGCCAAGTTAATACCAGAAATTCCCGGAATTTCGCTTAACAAAGCTATTAATGACGTTCCAGAATTAAAAAAGGAACTCGACGAGGGTAAACCTGAAATATCATCCGTAATTAAAAATGCTCTTACTCTCGAAGGTTCTGTACGAAATATTGGAACTCATGCCTGTGGAATCATTATTGGCAAACACGACCTTAATAATTATATCCCTGTAACGTCCGTAAAGGATTCAGTATTAACTTATGCAACTCAATTCGATGGAAAGTATATCGAGTCGGTAGGATTGCTTAAAATGGATTTTTTGGGCCTTAAAACATTATCGATAATTAAGGATACTATTGTAAATATCAGAAAATCGAAAGGAGAGATAGTAGATATTAATAGCATTTCATTTGAAGATGAGCTTACATACCAGCTTTTCAGCAGAGGTGACACGGTAGCTTTGTTCCAATTTGAATCAGACGGAATGCGCAAGCATTTAAAAGATCTTAAACCATCGCGATTTGAGGATCTTATTGCTATGGTTGCTTTATACCGACCCGGTCCTATGGCGTATATCCCCAATTTCATTGATCGTAAACACGGTAAAGAGAAAATTGTATACGATTTTCCTGAAATGCAGGAAGAATTGGAAGAAACTTACGGCATTACAGTTTATCAGGAACAGGTTATGTTGCTCTCACGAAAACTTGCAGGTTTTACCCGTGGGGAGTCGGATTGGTTGCGCAAAGCAATGAGTAAGAAGGACAAAGACGAAATGGAAAAACCGAAATTGAAATTTATTGAGGGTTGCAAAAATAATAATCTACCTGTTGAAAAAGCTGAAAAAGTATGGAAAGATTGGGAAGCTTTTGCAGGTTATGCTTTCAATAAATCCCATGCCACTTGTTATGCCTATCTAGCCTATCAAACGGCTTATCTAAAAGCACATTATCCTGCTGAGTTTATGGCTGCCAACTTGGGCCGTAATCTTAATGATATCAAAAAAATAACTCATCTTATTTCGGAAACAAAACGTATGGGGATTTCAGTGCTTCGACCTGATATAAACGAAAGCTCAGCAAGTTTTACTGTAACAAAAGATGGAATAATCCGATTTGGATTAGCTGCAATTAAAGGAGTAGGTGAAGCTGCTGTTGATCAGATTATTGCAGAAAGGGAAAAAAGTAATTTCTTTACGAACATATTTAACTTTGTAAAAAGGGTAAACTTAAAATCGGTAAATAAAAGAAGTATAGAGGCTCTGGCAAAAGCTGGGGCATTTGATGGGTTTACAGATTCACACAGGGCTCAGTATTTTTTTACTGAAGATGATAATTCGGGAATGTATCTTGAGAAAGTTATAAAGCATGGTGCTACTTATCAGGAACAGCAACAATCGTCACAGGTGTCGCTTTTCGGTGATACCGATATATTTGAAGTGCATGATCCCGAATTGCCGGTATGTGAGCCATGGAGCCTTCTTGTTCAATTGCAATTTGAAAAAGAAGTTACCGGGTTTTTTATTTCCGGACACCCACTTGATGATTATGCTCAAACTATGGATAAATACTGCAAAGTTACTATCGATAAACTAAGGAACAATTTGAATAAATTTAAAGATAAGGAAGTTACTTTTGCTGGAATGGTAACAGATTCATCAAAAAAAACTTCAAAAAATGGTGATGATTATGGTTCATTTACAATCGAGGATTTTTCCGGGAAAATTAATCTGGTATTATTTTCAGAAGACTATTTGAAGAAAAAGCATTTGCTCGAAAATGGCAATAACATATTTATCACTGCACGAGTTGAAGAAAAGCGCTATCAGCCAGGTAGTTTACAAATTAAAATAGTTGATATTTATTTGCTTTCAGAAGCGATGTCGAAGCTTGCAAATGCAATCATACTCGATATGTCTGCCGCTAATATTAATGAATCACTTACTGCAAAAGTGATAGAATTAACACAAGCTTATCATGGAGATACACCCCTTCAGGTGCGATTAACCGACCCTGAAAATAATGTATCAATACTCCTTAAGTCTTTGAATACCAAAGTTAATTCAAGGCTCTTTATTAAAGCACTTCATAAAAACAGCAGTTTACGATACTCAATAGTTTAATTTTATTAGAATTAATTGTTGGGGATAAATATTTCTTAATTACTTTTGACACTCAAAAAATAATACTTAAAATTATGGCATTAGAATTCACAGACGCTAATTTTGAAGAACTTGCATTAAAATCAGATAAACCAGTTATAGTAGACTTTTGGGCAGTGTGGTGCGGACCTTGCCGTATTATTGGCCCTGTTGTGGAAGAAATCGGTAATGAATTTGGTGACAAAGTATTGGTAGGCAAAATTGATGTAGACCACAACCCTGAAACAGCAAAAAAATACGGAATTCGTAACATACCAACTCTTTTGTTTTTTAAAAATGGTGAAGTTGTTGATAAACAAGTAGGAGCTGTTCCAAAACAAGTGCTGGTAACCAAATTGGAATCACTGCTTTAGTGTAACGTTCTACCGATCAATTATTTGCCCAACGAAATGTAAAAAGGCAGATTTGATTGTTCAATTTTTAGTTGGTTTTGCATATATAATGGTTTTTTATAATTGGTAATCTTATAGTTTATAATTAACTAATTGCCAATTAACAATTACAAATAACTTTTCTTTGGGATACTTAATAGATCATAACCGGATACAACAATTAAGTCCATTAGAACTGCTTGCTAATCAGGTTGTAGAAGGTTTTATTACCGGTTTGCATAAAAGCCCATTTCATGGATTTTCAGTGGAATTTGCTGAACACAGGCAATATAACGCCGGTGAATCAACCCGTCATATCGACTGGAAACTTTTCGGACGAACAGACAAAATGTTCGTAAAACGATTTGAGGAGGAAACAAATCTGAGATGCAGAATTATCATCGATACTTCTTCTTCAATGTATTTTCCAAAAATGGATGCCCCAACTATTGATAAACCAAACAAGATAGTTTTTTCGGTGTATGCTGCGGCCGCTTTAATGAGCTTAATGAAGAAACAACGAGATGCAACAGGTTTGAGCTTATTTACAGATAAAGTTGAGCTACATTCACATTCGCGATCAAGTTCAGTTCATCAAAGGTATTTATTTACTGAGCTGGAGAAACTATTAGATTTAAAGGGGTCAACAAGCTATAATCCAACTAACATAACTAATTCGTTGCATCATGTTGCTGAGTTGATTCATAGTAGGTCGCTGGTTATTCTTTTCAGTGATATGTTTGATGATATTGAAAAACAGGAAGAGATGTTCTCGGCCTTACAGCATTTTAAACATTACAAGCATGAGGTTATTTTATTTCACGTAACTGATAAAAGAGTGGAGGAGGAGCTTGATCTTGAAGATAGACCATACAAATTCATCGATATGGAAAGCGGTGAATTATTAAGAGTTAATCCGGTTGAAATACGTGAAAAATATAGGGAAGCCGCAACCAAGGCAAAGCATGAACTTAAAATGCGTTGCGGTCGTTATTCAATTGATTATGTTGAAGCCGATATCAATAAAGGTTTTAACGGGATATTGCTTCCGTATTTACTGAAACGTAAGAAGTTGTATTGATAGGAATAATTAAGTATTTCAAGCAACAGCGATTTTCATTAATACTAGCCCATACTAGCGCCCCCCCCAACTAGCGCAAGTCTGTCGGGTAAGCCAGCGCGTTGGGACTTGTGCTTAACTTAGCATTATTGAATTATATCACAAGTCCCTGCCCACGATCCTGCGCTTCAGACTTGCGATAGTTTTTGAATTACATCCGCCACTAGCGCAAGTCTGTCGGGTAAGCCAGCGCGTTGGGACTTGTGCTTAACTTAGCATTATTGAATTATATCACAAGTCCC
>JACNJS010000019.1:0-33237 GCA_014382445.1 Bacteroidota bacterium | reverse complement strand
TTGGGACTTGTGCTTAACTTAGCATTATTGAATTATATCACAAGTCCCTGCCCACAATCCTGCCCCCACTAGCGCAAGTCTGTCGCGTAAGCCGGCGCGTTGGGACTTGTGCTTAACTTAGCATTATTGAATTATATCACAAGTCCCAACCCACGATCCTGCGCTTCAGACTTGCGATAGTTTTGGAGGGACTTGTTCCTAACTTAGTTGTTGAAATATCACAAGTCCCTGCCCACGATCCTGCGCTTCAGACTTGCGATAGTTTTTGGGTAAGCCGTTGCGGAGGGACGCCACTAGCGCAAGTCTGTCGTGTAAGCCAGCGCGTTGGGACTTGTGCTTAACTTAGCATTATTGAATTATATCACAAGTCCCAACCCACAATCCTGCGCTTCAGACTTACGCTAGTTTTGGTGCGCTAGTTTTGTGTTTGATCTGTATTAAAATAATAGTTCTATATCAACCAGTCCTCTCCCACCAGCATAGTCAATGGCACTATTCCAATCGTAACATTCAGGTGCATTTGTAAATCCGTGTTTAACAGGATTATCATGTATGTAATTCAATTTTTGTTCAATTTCTTTATTGCTGTCAAGCTCTATCGGGTGGTTATCCTGTTGCCAAAACTGGAACTTTACATTATTTGGGTTTACTTTACCGGCATCGGCAAATATTTTAAGCATCCATTTTTTTCTACTTTCAACTGTGCTTTCTTCAATGGCATGGATAATTTCAACACTAGTAAATTTTTTCATGTCACGCATAATGCGTTCTAAAGGTATATTACCTTTTCTTGAAATAATCATATGTACATGATTGCTCATTATTACCCATGCATGAATATCAAGGCCTTTATTCTTCGAACAAAAGTTAAAACTATCAATTAGTATATTCCGATACTCATTCCTGGTAAAAACATCAACCCAGTTAACAGTAGCAAAAGTTATGAAATAAGTTCCATTGGGATCAAGAAATTTATATTTTCGGCTCATGGGTCAAATTTAACAATAACCTATTAATATTTGCTACTGAAAAAAGATGCTAATATTAGAGATCAAATAAATTAAAGCACAAGTCCCAACCCACGATCCTACGCTTCAGACTTGCGCTAGTTTTGGGATGTGGTGTTTTCTTGCCCACGATACTGCGCTTCAAACTTGCGCTAGTTTTGGGCGTATTTAATCAAGGATGGATATATATCATTACAACCTAATCCTAACCTCAACTTTAACCTCACTCTTCGTATTTCCATCAATAAGGTCATTACCCGACCCAACAGTGTTTTGATTAAAATAGGTAGTTCGTGCATAACGTAACCAGATTGAAATTTGCGGAATTATTTTCCATTTCAGCATCAGGTACCACCGCTGTCCATTATTGAAGTAGGAGGGAATGCTGAACGCATATAACACATCATTTTCGTAGGTGTAAATACGGCTATTGTAACTATCGGTAGAAAATAAAGAATATCTGAAAGTAGCTTCAAGAGGAAAACGGTCAGGACGGTATAGTACGTCCTGGTAAATAAGGTATCCATGCTCTGTATTGGTGAAGTTATTGTCGTAAATCACTACATCGATCCTGTTTTTAAAAATGATATTATCCCAAACATTGTAAGAAACCAGGAATCTTAATTCATGACGTTTAATATCACCAATCAGAGGCATGTAGTTGTAATCTTCATTAAAGTTTTCCTGCTTATTCTTAAAACGGTACCTTAAATAAGCAATTATATCACTTGATGCATTGAAATTTATTTGTGCCAGATAATCCCGACCTGTTGAGGGTGTACTAACTCTATATTTTAACCAAGGGAAATTATAATGGTCAACATAGCCCGAAATTGACAGATACTTGTTTACCAGGGCCTTAAATCCGAAATATATTCCTGCTTCATTGGCGATTGCACTACTTTCAGCAAACGGATTTGAATAAAGATTTTGATATTCCTTCCCATAATTATGATACACCATAGTTAAAAAAAATCGCTCATCTAAAAATGCGTTGATTCCCACAATTCCGGCAATTCCACCATTGGAAGAACCCGAAAACTCACTAAAAAAATTAATGTTTTTAAGATTTAGTGCCATATCAACACCATAATTGGTTATTTCCGTTCCCTGAAAATTAAACTGCTTATATAGTTCATCTGAGATTACAAGAGGTTTGTTTAACAAGGTTCGGTATGCTGTTACGCCTGCTGCAAAAATCATGTGCTGATATGCAACATGCCCTCCGAAAGCACTTATGTTAATAGTGTTTTTGTCGAGCAACTCAGTAATCGTACGGTGCATCCCGGTTTCGATGATACTGCTTACACCATCCTGTTCGTTATATACTAATGGAACAATATTCCCGTCAACGTTGTTTGACGAATAAAAAGGTGTAAAGGATATTCTTTTCCAACCCAAGGTTGCTGCAGCACCTCTGAAAAATCTATTTTCGTTTGCAGATGTATTAGGGCGTATCCCACGACCAAATTTCTTCATTTGAACACCTTCTGGCGATTTCCCAAAGGCGAGTCCGCTCCAAAGAGTGAGTCCTTGTCCAAATTCCAGATGGTAATCTCCAACCACAACTTTTTTAACGATCCCTATATCTTCTGCATAAGCAAATGCCGATATAAAATCGTAGCCATTACCTAACTTGTTATTAATAAGGTTTTTAATGCTGTCACTAAGCTGACCTTTAAACATTACTTCACCGGCATCCTTGTCCATCGTAATTCCAATACGAATTTTATTTCTGTAATTAAATGAATAGCGGAGATAATAATGCTGGGGATTGCCCAAATAAACCGATCCAGGATGATGTATGGCAGAGTCGGGGGGAAGCGAAAACGCTTTTCGTTTTTCTAATATCTGGTCTCCTCTAAGAAGCAATTCGTGCCTCGCATAATTAAAAATCTGTTTGGGCGTGTATTTTTTAACTTCCGTAATTGCCCCAATCACAATGAATGGTTGAAGCTTGGAAATGGTTTCCTCATCAAATCCGCTTATTGATGCCAGTTCATAAATTGAGTAAAGTTGCCCGAATTGGTTTATGTACAACCGCAAATTATTTAACTGAATGTCATTTATCAAATAAATGTTTCTAAGTAATATTATATCAGAGCCATTAATATTTATTGGATGTATGGCATAGTACAAATAATCGTCGATGAGATCAGAATAATCAAGATTAAAATCAGTCGTTTGGGCTATATTTTCAAGTTGATCAGTTAAAAATTCAATATTAAGAGGTTGTAAAGAGTCAGGTTGCTGTGCATGAATAACCGTTTGTGGCAGTTGCAGTGCCAGGATTGTAAAAATAATACTCCGGCTTAACGTATTTAATATGTTATTCATAAGTTAGAACTGAAATATTAATGATGTTTGCGGCGAAAATCCCAATGACTCATGCATTATAGCGCTCAAATTGAATACTATATGTTTAAATTTCATGCCAAATCCGAAGCTGAATATTTCCTTTCTGGTTGAGAAACCGGTTCGGAAAAAGAATCTTTTATTTAGCTCATACTCAAGTCCCCCACGAAACATAACAGAATTAATATCTGTACTTTTTTCTGCCTCAACGGTTGCTAAAAATATATCACTTATATGCCAAACAAAACCCAAACGATAAACAGCAGGTAGTTTTTCATTATCATAATCAGCAAGTACTACCATAGTTGGATTAAAAACCCAGACTCCGATAGTTATCTTTTCGGTTATATCCGTTTGTATACCCAGCTCAAACGTAACATTGCCTTTCTTGCCATAGTTGTTTCCCAGCGCAGTTTGAAGGTAATCTAACTGTAAACCTATCCTCAAATTGTTACCAAAGGCACGTGCATAAACAATCCCCACTTTTTGATTATTGTACAAACGGTACCCAAAGTGATTATAAGTAATACCGAAAACTCCGAATTTTGTTGGTACAATGCCTGCTACACTTTTTGTGCTCAACTCATTTAAAAGAAAGTGGTTTTCGTAATAAACACCTACTGCAGGCTTATTAAATAAGGCTATTCCTGCCTGATTATTCATTGCTCCCCAAAAATCAGTGATAGCTACTGAAGTTCGGCCCATGCCTGCTGACCGTGAGCCAATTGGATATAAATCACCTGAAGCTAAGGAGTTTAATGAACAAGTAAACACTAACAGCGTAAATGTAAAACTTATTATAAAATATTTATGCATCTTAATAAATGGTTAATTTTGAAGCACAGTGGTTTCATGCTAATCTGTTACGATGGTATAAATCTATAAATAAAAATTTAAAATTTGATTATTATGGGCACAAAAGTTATAAAGTTCTTATCCGAACTCAAAGAAAACAATGACAGGGATTGGTTTAATTCCAATAAGAAATACTTTGAAGAAGCAAAAAGAGAATTTACAGATATGGTTGATTATCTTATTCCTGCCCTGGCAGTTACAAACCCACTTATGTCTAATTTAGAGGCAAAAGAGGCAATTTTCAGGATTTACAGGGATGTAAGGTTCTCAAAGGACAAAAGCCCTTATAAAACTGCTATGGGAGCTTTTTTGGCTCCCGGAGGAAGAAAATCAATGTTAGCTGGCAACTACTTTCATATTGAACCTGGTAATAGTTTTCTTGCAGGAGGTTCACATTGTCCACCCAACGATCAGCTAAAAAAAATAAGGTCGGAGATATATCATAATAATTTAGAATTCAATTCAATAATAAATTCAAGCGATTTTCTAAATCTTTTTGGTGAAATTAAAGGAGATAAGTTAGTTCGCCCTCCTGCTGGCTTTCCAAAAGACTTTGAAGATATTGAATTGCTAAAGCTTAAAGATTATACAATTTTTTACAAAATTGAGGATGAAGAAATTGCTAAACCCTAGTTTTTAAAAAGATCGGTTGAGATTTTTGAAAAAATGAATCCGTTTAATAATTTCTTAAATAGTGCACTAAGTAGTTGATTAACAATATTTCTACTTGTTATTAATTCCTGGTAGAGTTGTATCCCGTTTGAGGAGTCCTGATATTTTGCTGAACTCAAGAAAAATGTTTGTTTGACCATATGAATATGGAGCTATAGCATAGCTATTGTATAAAAAGCCAATCCCATTACCGTTAATGTAAAAATTGTGATTTGGTTCCACAGCTTCAACAAAAAAGCCTGCTTCGTTAAGTGGCACATCTCCTGGAATATTATAATCTTTACGAAGCTGTAGAGTCAGTATTTTAGATACGGTATCTTCAGTGCCTTCCTTAAAAATATCATCGTAAGTCAATATAGTGCCATCATTTAATTTGATAATATCGTATGCTATGTTAGTCATTCCATGTGCTCCTCCCGTATAGGCATATTTTAGATATTCGATACACAATAAGTAATTAGAATTATAAATAACTGACATTGTAATTATTTTTTGCCAATTGAAAGATGCTCCATTGGCAAACCATTCCGTGTTTTGATCCTTATAGTTTGTGAAGTATTCAGCTTCAAAATGAGTTAGCATTGAGTCAGGATTGTTTTCACAATAATCGCTACTGAAAAAACTTTTTGTGATTATATGTTTAACAGAATCTACAATTCCTTTTTGAAAATAATTGTCTTCAGGAAATATCAATGTAAGTTCAATTTCTGCAATTGGCGATTTCGCATTATCAGGTTTAAGCATATCTTCCGAGTGCAAATAAAAAATATTGAAAGGAAGAGTACCATGTGGGTAATATTCTTTCAGTTTAATATCCAGCTCCTTGTCGTCGGGAGTACTCCATGTACCTTTAAAAGAGGCTTGGCTCAGTTTACCAGCAAAAGTATACGTTTCTTGCCCCATCTCTTTCATATTTGCATTTCCCCCAATAACATCTCCATTTAGGTTAATGGTTTTCCCGTAATACATTTCTGTACCTTCATCAATAAACTTGTATTGGTAATTACCTGAAAGCTTATCAAATAACCTGACAATATTTGCGGTTACCTGAATATTACTACCAATAACGCCCTCGAATCTACTATAAAATACTTCGTTATTTAATGATTGTTGTGACATGATTGTTATTGAGGATAATAACAACACAAAAAGTGTTAATTGCTTTATTTTCATCTGATTGTAATTATTAATATTGTTTTGATTTATGCTGTGAAATTGCTACCGGCATCTTGCAAAATTAATACTTATTAACATCCACTGCCCAAAAAAAATCAACTAGTTTTAATAGTTTTCATAGATGAAATAAAAAGATTTGAAATGTAAACAGATGAATGCAAAACCAGTTTGTTTATCGGAAAATACGCTTAATTTTGGCATACTTAAATGAAATAAGTTCCATTTTACACAACTATATATTTGGGAGCTAAAAAAAATTGGCTAAACTAGTTTAATGCAATAATTAACAAAAAGTTACTATATGGGAATCAGTGAATATTATACTGTGTTAGGTAGTAGTGAGGGATATTATAAAGATAAAAGCAGTAAATTCATAGCCCTAGCTTATCATGTAGAAAGTGAGGAAGAAGCAAAAGATGTTATCACCTCAGTTAAAAAGAAATATTATGATGCCCGACATCATTGTTATGCCTTTAGGATTAATCCTGAAAAAGAGTTTTCAAGAAGCAGTGATGATGGTGAACCTTCAGGAACGGCCGGCAAACCGATTTTAAATCAGTTACTGTCGCATGAATTATACAATGTAATTGTAATTGTAGTGAGATATTTTGGAGGAACTAAATTAGGTGTTAGTGGTCTGATTTTGGCTTATAAGTCATCAACACTCAACGCTTTACAGAACAGCAAGATAGTTAAAAAATTTATTACAAGCCCGGTAGAATTATGTTTTCAATATCCTTTAATGAATGAAGTAATGAGGGTAATAAAGGAAGAAAATATTAAAATAATTAATCAGGATTTTACCTCAGATTGTAAAATATTTGTTGAAATAAAAAAAAAATCAAAAAAAAATACGCTTGAAAAGTTCAAAAAAATCAGAGGTGTGAAAACAACTTAGTTGAAAAACAAGAAGATATAATTTTTTGCCTCTGATCACATTTATAACAATAAAATAACAAAGTCAAGTGTTTTTTTTATTTTTTATTCAAAATTTTTAACTGATATTTGTTTCCCTAATAAAAATACAGGCACACTATATTAGTGTATTGTACTTTAACACTTTAGGTTTTTTACTAACAAAACAGTTTAATTTTCGATAAAATTCTACCCGTAAGATGAAGAAACAGCACATTGAAATTTGGGAGAAGTGCCTGACAGTAATTAAAGACAATATTCCTCCCCAAAGCTACAGTACGTGGTTTGCTCCAATAGTACCAATAGACCTGGAAAAAGACGTACTTACAATTCAAGTACCAAGTCAGTTTTTTTATGAGTGGTTAGAAGAGAATTATATTGGTTTATTGAGAAAAACCATTCGTATGTATATTGGGCCGGGAGCTACTCTTGAATATAGCGTGATTATTGACAATAATTACATCAACTCAAAACCATATTCTGTGAAATATCCGGCAACAGATAAAAAAGCTACACAAAATAAACACGTATCCATGCCACTTGATCTTAACAGAGGAAGAACCAGAGACATCCCGAACCCGTTTATCATACCTGGGTTAAAAAAACTAAAAGTAGAATCACAGTTGGTTGATACATATTCATTTGATAACTTTATTGAGGGAGATTGCAATCGTTTATCAAGGTCTGCGGGATGGGCAATTTCCGAGAATCCTGGTAAAACTGCATTTAACCCTTTGTTAATTTACAGCAGTGTAGGTTTGGGAAAAACACATCTTGCAAATGCGATTGGCTTACAAGTGAAAAAAAATTATCCGGAAAAAATTGTACTTTTTGTAAAAACCGACCAATTCATTAACCAATACATTGATTCGGTAAGGAATAATAATCAAAATGATTTTGTTCACTTCTATCAAATGATAGATGTACTTATTGTTGACGATATTCAATTTGTAGCAGGTAAGGAAAAAACCCAGGATGTATTTTTTCATATTTTTAACCATCTCCACCAAAACAATAAACAATTAATACTTACTTCCGACAAACCTCCTGTAGAGCTAAAAGGAATGGAACCAAGATTGTTATCAAGGTTTAAATGGGGACTTGCCGCTGATTTACAAATGCCTGATCTGGAAACCAGAATTTCCATACTCAAAAAGAAGCTTTATAAAGATGGTATTGAAATGCCTTATGAAGTTATCGAGTACTTAGCTTATAGCATAACTACTAATATAAGGGAAATGGAAGGAGCATTGATTTCAATTCTTGCTCAGTCAACTCTCAACAAAAAATCTATAACGCTTGAATTAGCAAGGCAAATGATTGATAAATTTGTAAAAAGCACTACCAAAGAAATTTCAATCGACTATATTCAAAAAATAGTTTGTGATTATTTTAGTGTCCCTCTCGATATCCTTAACTCAAAAACAAGAAAAAGAGAAATAGTTCAGGCAAGGCAATTGGCAATGTATTTTTCAAAATTGCATACTAAAAACTCATTAGCTAATATTGGCTTACATTGTGGTAATAAAGACCACGCCACAGTTTTGCATGCTTGTAGAACGGTTAATAACCTTATTGAAACCGATAAACAATTTAGGGTTTATGTTGATGATTTAGACAAAAAATTAAAATTATAGTGTTGGTTTTCCGAAGATCATCATAGGTTAACTCATTCCGGATTTTAATAAAATTTGCTTTTCCTAAATATTTTTATTATTTTTAGCATCTAATTAATTATTATATAGAAATGAATATACTTTTTGTTTGCAATGAAAATATTTGCCGCTCTCCTATTGCCGAAGCCCTGTTAAAAAAAAAGTTTGAAGAAAACAACATCGAAGGAGTGGTTGATTCTGCTGGTTTTGAACCTACTACTATAAATGACTCCCCAAATCCACAGGCTGTGGAAGCAGCAAAAAAACATAATCTTGATTTAAAAGGTAATTCCAGGATATTTGTAAAGAAGGATTTTGACCGATTTGACAAAATTTATGTAATGGATACATTAAATTACCGTGAAGTTAAATATCTTACAAGAAATAAAGCTGATGAGACAAAAGTTGATTATTTAATGAACGTAATTGAACCGGGCAAAAATCAAACTGTTCCTAACCCCATCCATAGCGGAATTATTGATATCGATTCTGTAATTAAAATCCTTGATAACATAACCGATGTAATTGTCAATAATATCAAATCCTCTAAATCGGATATTTAGGTGTTACATTCCTTACCTGATAAAAGTGACATTGAAAAGGCTTATGAGAGAATTGGCGCATATGTTCATCATACACCTGTCCTTTCATCTAAAAGTTTAAATAAACTGTTTGGTGCAGATTTATATTTCAAATGCGAGAACTTTCAAAAAGCAGGATCTTTTAAATCACGTGGAGCAATAAATGCTGCGCTTGCACTACCCTCATCTCTCACAATAAACGGTATCGCAACCCATTCATCAGGCAATTTTGCTCAGGCCCTGGCCCGGGCAGCTAATATACTGAACATCCCTTCTTACATTGTTATGCCGGAAAATGCACCCAAAGTTAAAGTTGAGGCTGTAGAGGGTTATGGCGGCGAAATAACTTTTTGCGAACCCACTCTTGCTGCAAGAGAAAAAACTCTTGAAAAAGTTGTAGAAAGAACAAAAGCGTCAGTAATTCACCCCTATGATGATTATGATATCATCGCAGGACAAGCGACAGCCACATTGGAGTTTTGTCATGAAATTGATAATCTCAACATATTGTTGTGCCCTGTGGGCGGTGGTGGTTTACTGAGTGGTACAGCACTTTCTGCTTCATATTTCGGTAAAAACATTAGTGTGATCGCTTGCGAGCCAAAAGGTGCTGATGATGCTTATCGTTCGCTGAAGGCAGGAAAAATATTACCAAGTGTTAATCCTGTTACTATCGCAGATGGACTACTTACTTCCCTTGGGGAAAAGAATTTTCCTATAATTCAAAAGTATGTTGACGACATTGTAACCGTAAGTGAAGATGCAATAAAATATGCAATGAAGTTGATTTTTGAAAGGATGAAAATTGTAATAGAACCGTCTTCAGCAGTACCGGTGGCGGCAATTATTGAGAATAAAATAAAAATATCTGATAGAAAGGTCGGAATAATTATTTCGGGAGGTAATGTCGACTTAGCGAAGATATCATTTTAGTTATGATGAAAAATATCAAACCTGATGGAAGACTTTATCTTCTGCCTACAACTCTGGGATCATTTGATACTATTCATAGGGTAATACCCGATTATAATACCCAAATTATACATGGCCTTGAAATATTTATCGTTGAACAGGTTCGCACCGCAAGGAGGTTTTTAAGTAACCTAAAGCATCCGGCTAACATTGATAAACTTGTTTTTTATGAGCTAAATAAACACACTCCCGAATCTGAAGTATTTTCATATCTGGATAGTATAAAGGACGGTATATCAATAGGATTGCTATCTGAGGCAGGAACCCCTTGTGTTGCTGACCCAGGAGCAGTTGTTGTAAAAATGGCTCAGGAAAGAGGGATTCAAGTAATACCTCTTGTAGGACCTAATTCAATAATGTTATCGTTGATGGCATCCGGTTTTAACGGACAAAATTTTGTATTTCACGGTTATCTCCCTGTCGACAAACACCAGCTTTCAAAAAAGTTAAAAGAAATTGAACAGGTTGCATATAGGACTGATCAAACTCAGATATTTATTGAAACACCTTATAGAAATAACCAACTATTCAGCTCAATACTTAAAGCATGTTCGCCTAATACCCTATTATGTATAGCTACCGATATTACTTTACCAACTGAAATTATTCAAACTCTTCCATTATCTATTTGGAAGCCTAAAAAGTTTGATTTTCATAAGAAACCTACTGTATTCCTTATATATCGACCTTAAGAATTTAAACAACTAAGATCATTTTAAAATCAAAACTAAAAAAGTTGATGTGTTAAACATTAATAACGAAAAAGCTTTTGCGAGGGATCCCGGATCAATTTCCACCTTCTATGTGACCACAACCAGTCTTCAGGTTTTTTAAGGATTGCCTCTTCAAGTTTTCTTGCATAGAGAGCTGTAATTTCACCATCAGCCATTTTCTTAGGGTTATCGGCTATTACTGAGCATGTTATCTCATAATATCCTCTCTTTACACGTTGGGTATCAATAAATACAACTGATATATCATGTTTTCTGGCATAGAATTCAGGGCCATGTAAAAACGCAGTTTCACGACCAAGGAAATTCACCCAGTAAGCTTTATTAGAATTTGATGGACTTTGGTCGGCTGCCATAACATATCCAACTACACTATCAGCATTATTTTCAAAAACCCTTGCTGTATTATAAATTGACAATAATTTGCCACCCCCTTTTGATCGGATATTTCGAATATAACGGTCAATATGCTTATTACTTAAGGGTTTATAAAAAACAAAAATTTCTTTTGACAGTTGCAGGCTTGGTGAAGAAGCACCCCATTCCCAGTTAGCATAATGACAAGGAACAGATATAACACTTCGGTTTAAATTAAACAGATGTTCAATAATCTCTGGATTAAGAATTTTGTGTCTTTTTATAATCTGTTTGTTAGTCATTGCAAAGGCCTTTATGCCTTCCAAAATAACATCTGAAATATTTTTATAACTTAGATGTATTAACTTTTTTATTTCTTTATCCGTCAAGTTGGGAAAACTTAATTCAAGGTTTTGTTTAATTACTTCTTTCCTGTATTTAAATACTTTTTCAAGAAGAAAAAGAAGTAGGTCAGAAAAGACGTAAAGTACTCTGAATGGTATAATAACAACAAAAAACCGTAAAATCAAAAATAAAATTGTGACCAGAAAATTCATGGTGGCAAACTTAAAACTTCTTTTTGATACATTTTCAGTTTAAACTAAATTTGGCAAATTATTTGAAGGTTTTCTGGCAGAAATTATGGGTTTATTCTATAACAACTTTGCATTTGTTTATATAATTCCAATAGCAGCAATATTTGCTACAATATCAGTATTCATATTATCCATGATTCATTATCCTGAAGAAGAGATGTCTGCAATAAAGAAAAGTGTATTTCAATCTGCTTAGTCTAAGGCTCCTTAACGAATTTTTACGAATAATTTTTTCACCTGTTTACAGCAAAAGTTTCACCAAATTCAACTGTTCCTGAATTATTAATTGTATAAGGAAAATAATACACTGGAATTCTTTCGTTAGTGTTATCAACAATATCAATTGCAATGGTTTCTATGCAATCAGCATCAGCCTCCAGCTGAACACTAGCTTCATAAGTCAGTCCGTATGCTATTATCCTTTGCTCAAGTAGTTCTGTTTCACAATATTTTTTAAGAGTTTTAATAACAGTTTCGTTATTTGGGATGTTTTTTTTATCCTGAATTTCAAACTCAAGTGGATGTACTATACCTTTTTTATCAACGAAAGCACCAAAAGGATAACATTGCCCTGTATCTTCAAGCAGGTCTTTGGCAAAGTCGAACGAATGATCTATAATTTTTTGAGTTGAATTGTTCATCAGTACAGTAGTTTTTAAATACAATTAATTTCAATACCCGTATTTAGATTTCCATCTATCTACAAGTTTCTTCCTGTCTTCATTTTCACGAATATTATTACCGGGATCATATAATTTTGTACCACTAATTTCATCAGGCAAAAACTCCTGATCAATAAAATTATCTTCGTGCTGATGAGCATATTTATAATCCTTGCCATAGCCGATGTCTTTCATAAGTTTGGTTGGTGCATTCCTGAGATGCAGGGGCACAGCCAGGTTTCCAGTTTTTTGAACCAACGCTTGAGCATCTTTAATAGCTAAATAAGATGAATTACTTTTTGGAGAATTGGCAAGATAAACAGCTGTTTGGGATAATACTATTCTGCCTTCTGGCCAACCTATTTTATTAACAGCATCCATACAAGCGTTGGCTAGCAACAGCGCATTTGGGTTTGCATTTCCAATATCTTCCGAAGCAAGGATAAGCATTCGTCTTGCAATAAATTTGGGATCTTCACCGGCTTCAACCATACGTGCAAGCCAATAAACAGCAGCATTCGGGTCGCTACCCCGCATCGATTTAATGAATGCTGAAATTATATCGTAATGCATTTCGCCCTGTTTATCATAAATAGCAAGGTTTTTCTGGATAATTGTCTTTACTAATTCGTTAGTAATAACAATTTCATTTTTTGATGTTTTTTCCTGATAGACTACCAGTTCCAATGCATTATATAATTTACGGGCATCGCCCCCCGAAATCCTGAGTAAGGACTCATCAGCTTCAACTTTAATTTTAATATCGAATTTTTTTGATAATAATTGGATGCCTTTATTGAGTAATCCCCTGAGATCCTTAGTATCTAAATTTGTTAGAATATAAACCTGGCACCGCGACAACAATGGGGATATAACCTCAAATGAAGGATTTTCAGTAGTTGCTCCAATAAGTGTAATTATTCCTTTCTCAACGGCGCTTAGTAGTGAGTCCTGCTGTGATTTGCTGAATCGGTGTATCTCATCAATAAAAAGAATGACATTGCCGCCAAACATAACTGACTGATTGATAACATTTCTAACATCTTTTACTCCTGAACTAACTGCACTAAGTGTATAAAATTCTTTGTTTAAAGTATTTGAAATTATGTTGGCAAGAGTTGTTTTTCCAACACCTGGCGGCCCCCATAAAATCATCGATGGAATATTTCCCGACTCAATACTTTTGCGCAATATTGCATCTTTACCAACCAAATGCTGTTGTCCAACATAATCATCAATTGTTTGAGGACGAAGCAATTCAGCTAAAGGTGTTGGCATTTTGTGCAATTTTTTTTATAGTACAAAGTTATTGTATTTTGTAAAACACTTACATTTGGCATATGTTTGATGACCTGATAAGTGAAGTAAAATATAAATTTA
Source organism: Bacteroidota bacterium (assembly GCA_014382445.1). GTDB lineage: Bacteria > Bacteroidota > Bacteroidia > Bacteroidales > F082. The sequence goes on along the minus strand of JACNJS010000019.1, from coordinate 19,323 downwards.
GCCGCAGCAGCGGACCCGGTGGTCAAAATGTTAATAAGGTTGAAACACAAGTTGAGTTATTGTTTGATGTTTATAGTTCGGCAATTCTTACTGATGATCAAAAAACAGTAATTTCTGATAAGTTAAAAAACAGGATTACAGCCGATGGAATCCTTACCTTTAAATGTAGCGAAACCAGTAGTCAGTTGAAAAACAAGGAAATAGTGCTTAACAGGTTTTTAAATCTGGTAGAAGAAGCTCTAGTACCAGTAAAGGAGCGTAAACCAACAAAGCCAAGTTTAGCCGCCAAAGAGAAAAGACTTAAGGGCAAGAAAATTCAATCAGATAAGAAGAAATACAGAAGAAACAAGGAGGATTGAATCTGAAAAAAATAAGGTGTCAAACTTTTTTTTAACTTGCCTTCCTGAAAAATTAGTATGAAACTACTGATGATATATTGTACCAAGTTTAGCTATAATCCTACAATACTTACACTTGAAGAGTTTCCTGAAGTAGAAAAAGGGGAGGAGTTCAACGATACACTTGTAGCTTTTATTCATGCTGAAGCACATGATGAAGAGGATTCAAAAGGCGTTGAAACAAAATTAATCAAGAACCTGAAGTGGGCTGCAAAAAAGAATAACACTTTAGCGGTGGTATTACATTCATTTGCCCACCTTGCCGAAACCAAAGCTGATCCTCATTTCACAAAAAATATTTTTAATAAAGCACAGGAGCGTATAAAGAATGCCGGTTATAATTGTTTTCAAACACCATTTGGATATTTTTTAGATATCAATGTTCATGCTCCTGGGGTTTCGCAGGCCCGTATATTTAAAGGTTTCTAAGTTTTGATGATTTTATCTCAAATTGAAAAAAATTAACGTGATAAATAAGATTAAGCCATTACTATCTAATTACAAGATTATTGCATTAATTTTTCTGCTGTTGGCCGTAGCCGCAAGTATTCAGTCTTTGTTATCAGAAAATAAAATCTATCAGGAAAGTGGATTAGTATATAATCGATATAACAATTATACAATATTTGAAAAGGCTTTTCACCACCTGATTGATGGCAAAGATTTATATGCGCACTATCCTGAGGAACATTTTGACTTATATAAATACAGCCCTTCATTCGCAGCGTTTTTCGGAATTTTTGCCATATTCCCTGACTGGATTGGGCTCAACCTCTGGAATCTTTTTAATACATTTATTCTTCTGATTTCCATATACTATTTGCCAAAAGTAAGCCTCTATCAAAAAGGATTAATTCTTATTTTCCTTTTAATCGAATTAATTACCTCAATACAAAACGCACAGTCGAATGCATTGATTGCCGGATTAATAATTTTAGCTTTTGGTTTGTTAGAAAAGGACAAATATTTATTAGCTACTTTTTTAATAATATTTTCGGTGTTTATAAAATTGTTTGGAATAGTTGGTTTAGTCTTATTTATATACTATCCAAAAAAATGGAGGGTGGTTATATATTCTGCCCTTTGGTCAATACTGTTTTTGGCGATGCCTTTAATTTTCATTGGTTTTGATCATTATGACTTTTTATTGTCAAGCTACTGGAAAATGTTATCAAACGACCATTCAATTTCGTACGGTTATTCGGTTATGGGGATGATGAATACATGGTTTGATATTGAGATTAATAAATTGTTTATTGTTATAATTGGGGTACTAATTTTTTTAATTCCCTTATTACGATTCAGGGAATATTCGAATTACACCTTTAGATTTCTCACATTATCTTCTATACTAATATGGGTTGTTATATTTAATCATAAAGCCGAATCACCTACGTTTATAATTGCGATTGCCGGAGCTTCATTATGGTTTGTAACTTGCAAGAAAAGCAGAATTAATATTATTCTTTTTGTAAGTGCTCTCGTATTAACATCATTGTCACCAACAGATATTTTTCCTATATATTTACGCGAAAAGGTTATAATACCATATACGCTTAAAGTGGTTCCATGCATCTTAATTTGGTTAAAGATCATTTACGATATGATAGTAATGCAAACCGACAAAATTGAAATTGAATTCGGTACAATTTCTTAATGATTAAACTGTTTTATTGTTTCACTATTAATAAAAATCAAATATTTTTACCTTCTTCATTTTTAAAAACGTGACTGAAAAAAAACATAAAAAATTGTTACTGATTAATCCTTTTAATCAGTCAAAAAGAGACGAATTATTTGATTTAAGGAGTATATCACCACCTTTAGGATTAGGATTGATTGCTGGACTTACACCTGATAATTGGGATATTGAAATCATCGATGAAAATTTTGAGCCTTTCCAATATAAGGAAGCTGATTTAGTTGGTATTACAGCATTAACATCCGCTGCCTACCGTGCTTATGAAATTGCTGATATATATCGTAAAAAGGGTATTAAAACAGTATTGGGCGGTATCCATATTTCAATGCGGGCTGATGAGGCAGAACAATATGCCGATGCTATTGTGATAGGTGAAGCCGAAGCTGTTTGGCATCAGCTTCTTAAGGATTTCGAGGACAAAAAACTGAAAAAAAGATATGTAGGAGAGTTAAAAGAATTAAAAAACAGTGTACATCCACGGCGCGATTTATTTCATCCTGACTATTCATATGCAAACATTCAAACAACACGTGGATGCCCGATGAGTTGCGATTTTTGCTCAGTTCATACATTTAACGGTAGTAAATACAGGGAAAGACCTGTTGAGGAGGTATTGGATGAAATAGAAACTATTAAAGATGAGCGTCTGTTTTTTGTGGACGATAACATTATTGGTTACACTAGTAGCTCTGCCAACAGAGCAATTCGGTTGTTTAAAGGTATGATTGAGCGTGGTATTAAAAAGGATTGGTATTGCCAGGCTTCTTTAAATATTGCAGATAATGAGGAAGCCTTAGTATATGCAGCTGAGAGTGGGTGCAGAATGATCCTCATTGGGATTGAGTCGGAAAAGGTAGATCAACTCAAAGAAACCAATAAAAAGATGAATATAAAGATTGGCGTTGATCATTATGAAGAAGCATTCCAAAATATTCACAAACATGGCATTAGCGTCTTAGGCGCCCTGGTGTTTGGTTTAGATTCAGACTCATTAGAGGACATAAAGAACAGGACAAAATTTGCGATTGAGTCCGGTATGGATGCTATGCAGGCAACTATTGTAACACCGCTACCCGGCACATCGTTATTTAAACGTTTGGAAAATGAAGGTCGGTTGCTATACACTAATTTTCCTAAAGATTGGGAGCATTATCATTTTCTGGAGGTAAGTCACAAACCAATTAAAATGACGCCTCATGAATTAGCCGATGCTATGCAAGAATGTTGGACTGATCTTTGGAATAAAAAAACCGTTTACAAAAAGATGCTCATGACATTGAAGCAAACAAAAAATGTAAAAGCTGCTGCATGGGCGTTTGCATCCAATACCGAACGTCACAACACTGCTTTCGGAAAACAAAAATCATCCTGGGATATTGATAAAATTCTCGGCATGAATTATTCATGATTTTTTTCTTAAATTTCAACCGTAATATTTAAACAATAAAAAGGTAATAAAATGAAAAAGAAAGCCACAGAGTATTTTAAACATGTTGGGTATTATATTATAGCAAGTGCTATTGTTTGGGGGGCAGTAATAGTAGGATGTTCTTTAAAATTGAAAGGTACCCCATATTATGAGGAAATAAGTCCCATACTCTTTGGTGGAGTAATTGTCCACCTAATTTTAATATGGACACCCCTGGGAGTTATGTTGAGGAAATTAAAGGACGAATAATAACTATTAACAATCATTGTATCTTTCTAAAGATCAATTTATTTGTTCGGTTTTGTTTACTTGAGTGAAAATTCATGATGATATGCAATTATCATTAAGTGCCTTTGGTCGTTGCAAAGACATTTTCTTAGTTTTGCAAAAATACTGGCTAATGAATTTCAAATTATGACCGAAAACAAAAAACAGCAAACTTTTAACACCAGCGTGCTACAAAAAGAGGAATATTTTAAGTCGCATTGGAATAAGGTTTATAGTAGAAACGAGATAGACAAGCTCGGTTGGTATGAAGAAAGTCCTGAACCCTCTCTGCGATTAATAAAGAAATGCAATCTCGACAAAAGTGCTATTCTACTTAATGTTGGAGCAGGAGCTTCAACTCTCGTGGATGAATTATTGGAGGATGGTTATCAAAACATAATAGCCAATGACTTGAGCTCAAATGCATTAGAAAAGTTAAAGCTGAGAATCGGCAGTGATAAAAGCAGGAAAGTCCAGTGGGTAGTTGATGATTTAACTCAACCCAATGAATTGAATGATCTTGCACAGGTTGATCTGTGGCATGATAGGGCAGTATTACATTTTTTTAATGATGAGAAGGAGCAAGATACTTATTTTAAATTACTTAGAAAATTAGTTAAACCGAACGGATTTGTAATTATTGCTACTTTCAACCTGGGTGGAGCAACAAAGTGTAGCGGACTTCCGGTTCACAGATTTGATGAAAATATGCTACAGAAAAAATTAGGAAAAAGTTTTATGCTGATAGAAGCTTTTAATTATACGTACACAATGCCTTCCGGCGAAACCAGGCAATATGTTTACACTTTGTTTCAGAGAATTAACGAAAGCATTTAGTGTCGAGTCAAGTATCAACTATTGAGGAGACTGCTTCGTCATTCTTCCTCGCTGTGACGTCTTTGCGATGACAAGGTACAAGGTGTAAGTTCAGTAATTTAACCAAAATCACATTAATTATGAGCACAATTAAATTGACAACATTAACGGTTTTAATTCTTACAATAACTGCCTGTTCCTACAAACCGACAGTTGAAGAACTTAAAAAATTTACAGCAACAGAAATCTATCCGGATGATATTTATTTGGATACGGTGGCTAATAAAAAAGCCTTGATAATAGTTGCCCATGATGATGATGACTGTATGATGTCAGGCACAATTGCGAAACTAACAGCAGCTGGTTGGACAATTAAGCAGCTAAGCTTGCAAGTACATAAAATTCCCGGAGAGGATAGAAATCCTGCACATATTATTTGCGAGGGTTCCGAAAAAATACTGGAAGACGGTCTTTACCGCCCTAGTGAAGACACGATTAAATATCCTTGGATGCCGATATCGCATGAAGAAATCGAAAAACAGTATCTTTATGAAAAAGTTGCTACAGCACTGATAGCAAGAGTAAATGAATTCAATCCTTCTATAATATTCACACTTGATAATATTAAAGGAGGATATGGTCATCCTGATCATATTTTTTTAAGTCAACTGGTTTTAGATTTATTTAAAGAGGGTAAAATTAATGCTCAATTTATTTATCAGAGTGTTTTAACAAAACACATGGAAGCCGAGATAGATAAATATATGATACCTAAAATGGAAAAATGGGGTTATCCACAAGCGAGTCCAGCGGCTAACGAATTATATGGTATTGACGGAATGCCCGAAGCAGATGTTCAAATTTATATCACAGACCAGGCGGAAATAAAAATGGCCTACCTTAGGGCATACCCGGAGAATGTCAGGAAGAACCTGAGAAAATTTCTTATCTACTATGAAGACTTTGATGCTGAAACTTTTTTTTCTGTTTGGGATCGAGAGTTTTTTAGAATAATAGAAAAATAATATCGGACCGTTAATAATATGTGAAAAGTATGAAAACGACTTTTTACATTAAACGTTAGCCAGCGGCAACATGGGAAATAGCTCTTAGAATAATTAATAACTATATAATTCAGAATATTATGGATTCTGTATCACCTAACATTTTTGTAGTTGACATCAATAAGACAATTGACTTTTATAAAAAATTAGGTTTCTCAGTTGCTACTATCGTTCCTGAAGAGGGAGATCCTGTTTTTGCTATGATGATTTGTGGTAAAGTAACATTTATGTTTCAAACATTTGCAAGCTTAGGAGAGGAATTGCCAGAAATAAGAAGACAGGATGGAGGTTCCCTTTTGCTATATATTCAAATAGCAGGTATAAGAAGTTTTTATAACCAGATTCAAAACAAAGTGAAAATTATTAAAGGACTTGAAAAAACTTTTTACGGAGCAACAGAATTTTCAATTCAAGACATAAATGGTTATATTCTAACTTTTGCTGAGGAAGAATAAAATCATAATAAAATAAAAAAAAACCTTCTGGTTCATGCTTAACGCAAAGCCGGTGCGCAGGTAGGACCTGGACTTCATTTACCTTAACCAACTCTCTTAGGCCGCCTTTGAAAAGCTCTACATATATTATGCTTTCTGCTCATTAACTCACTCATTTGCCACAATTAACTAATAAGTATTAATATAGTGAGTATCTATAAGTTGGAATTTTTATAGTCCATCAAAAAAAAAAATTCTAAAAAAATAGGAAGTTTCATATAAGTACGTATATTTGTACTTAATAATGAACTTTAATAAACAGAAACAATGATTGCAGCAAATTTTTCCGAATTCCGAACTGGACTAAAAAAATATTTGGATAGTGTGGAGGACGACAATGAAACTTTGATTATTAAAAGGAAAAGTGGTAAGGGCACAGTTCTTATTTCACTTGATGAATATAATTCTATAATGGAGACTTTACATCTATTAAGCTCAAGGAAAAATGCGACTCGACTTTTTGAATCGATTCAACAAATGAAATCTGGTAAAACTATTTCACCAATATTAGACTATTAGAAATGGTTATAACCTTTACTGAAAATGCTTGGGAAGATTACCTTTATTGGCAAAAGGTTGACAAAAAGATCATAAGAAAAATCAATGGATTAATTAAAGAAATACAACGGACTCCATTTGAAGGAACAGGGAAACCAGAACCATTAAAATATGACTTAGCAGGATATTGGTCCCGTAGAATAGATAATGAGCACAGACTTGTATATCAGGTTGTTGAAAATGAATTATTAATTTATGCATGTAGATTTCATTACGATCAAGAATAGAAATTACAAAACCAAACACAACGTTTATCAACTCACTCATTTGCTACAATTAACTAATTAGTCTTAATATAGTGGTATCTATAAGTTGTAAACAAGTGTAGCTCCGTAGTAAAATCCTCATCGTTACTGTGGCATTCTTTGTTTATTGTTCTACAAAATAGACTGGATTTTCTTTGTAACAAAACGGATTAATTTATCAAGCCAGATTTTTTTATCGGATTCATTTTTCACATGTTCACAAAACACTTACTTTATATTTTCGTGCTTATTTAGGCTGGGTCAGATCTAATTTCCCAGCCATTTGGATTTTGAACACATAGACTATTTGACTAACATTCAGAACTAAAAAATAATAAAAGGTAGCACATGGTAAACGTAATAAGGGGGATTTTGTACATTTGAATTCTAAATAAGAATTGAGAAAGTTGCAAATCGGAGAATGTTTGTTACTATAGAATGAATTTATATAAGGTTTATATTACATTTACCTTAAAGTGAATCAAAAACATACCGCCATGGAATCGAAAGTTCACCAATTAGACCAGATTGCGATTACCGTAAAATCACATATGCTTTTAAAGCAATTATTAAAAGAAAATCCTGTTTTAGAAGAAATTATGCGAAATGCCAAAAACCCAACTGAAGCATTGGTTGGTGTTAGGAACTGGGTGTTTGTAGAATTGAAAAAGCATAAAGAAGCCTATAAATTTTATAAAAGAGAAGAAAAAGGACGCGAAGCTTTTGAGAATCTGACGTGGGTTGATTTTGCTACGCTAAGAATTCTCGATTACATTGATAATGCTGGTCGCGAATTTGATGATCCGAATTTGCGTGGTGAAAAGGCCATTAGCAATCCATTAAAGCTAATTTGGCTTGCTGTTACATATGGAACAGGTGGAGCTAAGCCTTTTTTTTTCAGCGATATGCTTTATTTATTTCGTCAGTTCAGTGGAACATATAAGCGTGAAATGCCCACCATCGAAAAGGTTGAAGAGTGGATGAATCGTTGGAGTATTGGCCTTGATCCGAGAATAATCAACCTTAGGGAAGAAAATCGGGAGCGGATTATTAAAATACTAATTGGTAAAATTGATTTAAGAGAAATTAAAAGTAATAGGTACGTATTTGATGCCAAATTAAGCGAAGAACAAAAATATTTGAAAATGCTTGAATGGTGGGATGATTATAGGTTCCATTTAAGTTTTGCTGTACGTTCTCCCGATCTGTTAAACGAACTTTTGGGTAATTCTCTTGATCCAGATTCAATGAAGATTCTTTATGAGGCTGAAAAGAAAGGAATCCCATTTTTTGTAAACCCTTATTATTTGTCGTTGCTTCATGTGCGCGTTCCGTATTTTGCTATAGGCGCTGACTTAGCAATTAGGTATTATGTAGTTTATAGCCAGCAATTAATTGATGAATATGGTCATATTGTGGCTTGGGAAAAAGAAGATTTGGTTGAACCCGGAAAGCCCAATGCTGCTGGTTGGATTTTGCCATCGAATAATAATATTCACCGTCGTTATCCTGAGGTAGCAATTTTAATCCCCGATACGATGGGACGAGCCTGTGGAGGGCTTTGTGCATCATGCCAACGAATGTTTGATTTTCAAAGAGGGAACCTGAATTTTAATCTCGATAAACTAAAACCAAAGGAAACCTGGGAGGATAAGCTAAAAATTCTGCTTGGATATTTTGAATCGGATTCGCAATTGCGTGATATCTTAATTACAGGTGGGGATGCATTTATGAGTTCCGACAGCTCGTTGAAAAAAATCTTGGATTCGATTTATGAAATGATTGCACGAAAAAAGAAAGCAAATGAACAACGTAATGAGGGTGATAAATATGCTGAGATTTTACGGATTCGGTTGGGGACAAGACTGCCGGTTTATCTTCCGCAAAGAGTAACTCATGAATTAGCAACTATTCTGAAAGATTTTAAACGCAAAGCAGCTAAGTTAGGAGTGAAACAGTTTATTATTCAAACTCATTTTGAATCACCTATGGAAGTTACTCCCGAAGCACAAGAGGCAGTTCGTTTACTAAATATTGCTGGATGGACAGTTATCAATCAATTAGTATTAACCTCGGCAGCGTCGCGTAGGGGGCATTCATCAAAGCTTCGTAAAACATTGAATGAAATAGGTGTGTTGAATTACTATACATTTAGTGTAAAAGGATACATGGAAAATAGTTTCAATTTTGCCACAAACGAAAGGGCAGTTCAGGAGCAGATAGAGGAGAAAGTAATTGGTCAGATTCCTCCCGAGTATTCCGATGAAATACGTGAGTTCCCAAATAATGCTGAGGTATTAACTGACAATATTCGCAATTTGCTGAAGAAATCAGGGTTGCCTTTTCTGAGTACCGATAGAAATGTATTGAATTTGCCTGGGGTGGGGAAAAGTTTAACATTCAGGACTATTGGCATAACACGTTACGGACGTAGGATACTGGAGTTTGAATTGGACAAAACCCGTAAGCATAGTCCGGCTATGCATAATAAGGATAAAGTTATTATTATTGAGTCGAAGTCGATAAGTGAATACCTGCAACAATTGGAAGATATTGGAGAAGATCAATCTATTTACGAAAGCATCTGGGGGTATTCTATTGGTGAGACCGAACCCCGCATGACTATTTACGAGTATCCGGGTTATGAATATGAAGTAACTAAAGAATATACCAATTTGGGGGAGATTGGATAATTATAGGACACTGATTTAACGTATTGATTTATTATGATCATAATAGTGGTTTATTACTTTTGATGTAAAAGTTCTTCCAGTACCTTATTCTCGTCTCTTAACCGCGCAGCTTCAATAAAGTCAAGCACCTTTACAGCAGCCTGCATATCACTTTTATTTTTATTAATTGCAAACATAATTTCCTTGGCACTCATATATTGTACAACCGGATCAGCAGCTATTCCTGCTTTAATTTTTGATTGATAATCTTTATCAACAATATGTGATGAAGCAACAGCAGTTTGCCCCATTATGGCCTCAACCGATTTTATGATGGCGGTGGGAGTGATATTGTGTTTTTCATTGTATGCAAGTTGTTTTTCACGCCTTCTTTGCGTTTCTTCAATGGTAATGGTCATCGATCTTGTAACCTTGTCAGCATACATAATCACTTTACTTTCAAGATTACGAGCTGCTCTGCCGGCAGTTTGTGTTAGTGATTTGGCTGATCTTAAAAATCCTTCTTTGTCGGCATCCATAATGGCAACTAAAGCAACTTCAGGCAAATCAAGCCCTTCTCTAAGAAGATTTACTCCAACAAGCACATTAAAATTTCCAAGCCGCAGATCTCTTAAAATTTCTACACGGTCTAAAGTATCAACATCTGAATGGATATATCTGGTGTTTATTCCAAGGTTTATCAAGTATTTAGTGAGTTCCTCGGCCATACGTTTTGTAAGTGTGGTTACCAATACACGGTGCTTATTATAAACAGTCCTCTCAATTTCATCTAATAAATCGTCAATTTGATTCATTGATGGTCGTACTTCAATAGGAGGGTCGAGCAAGCCGGTTGGCCTGATCAACTGTTCAACAAGCACACCTTGCGATTGCTCAAGTTCATAATCTGATGGAGTTGCACTTACGTAGATGATCTGCCGAGTCAGCTGCTCAAATTCTTCAAACTTCAATGGCCGGTTATCCATAGCAGCCGGCAGTCTGAACCCATATTCAACTAAATTATGTTTCCTCGAACGATCGCCACCATACATTGCCCTTATTTGGGGTATGGTAACATGACTTTCGTCGATGACAGTAATATAATCCTCAGGGAAATAGTCCAGCAAGCAAAACGGCCTTGAGCCGGGATTTCTTCCATCAAAATATCTTGAATAATTTTCAATACCCGAACAGTATCCTAATTCACGCATCATTTCAACATCATATGTAACGCGGTCTTCAAGTCTTTTTGCTTCGAGATGTTTACCGATTTCTTTAAAATAATCAACTTGTTTAGCCATATCCAGTTGTATTTCAACTAGCGATGATTTCATCTTGTCGGGAGAAGTTACAAATATGTTGGCTGGGTAAAGTGTAATATTTTCCAGAGTCTCAACTCTTTTTCCTGCCAAAGGATCTATTGATTCGATAGTTTCAATTTCATCGCCCCAAAAAATTATCCTGAAAGCCCAATCCATATATGCCGGAAAAACATCAATTGTATCGCCTTTAACCCTGAAGTTACCTCGCTTAAATTCAATGTCATTTCTTGAGTAAAGCGCATTAACAAGCTCACGTAATAGTTTGTTACGACTCAGTTTCTGTCCAACAAATAGGGTTATTACATTATTAGTAAAATCATCAGGATTGCCTATGCCATAAATACATGACACAGAAGAAACTACGATAATATCTCTTCTGCCCGAAAGGAGGGAAGAAGTAGTACTTAAACGCAGTTTTTCTATTTCCTCGTTTATACTTAAATCCTTTTCGATATAAGTATTAGTTACCGGGATATAAGCTTCGGGTTGGTAATAATCGTAGTAAGAAACAAAATACTCAACGGCATTTTCAGGGAAAAACTGTTTGAATTCGCCATACAATTGTGCTGCAAGTGTTTTATTATGACTAAGTACAAGAGCCGACCGTTGGACTTGAGCGAGCATATTTGCGATTGTAAAGGTTTTTCCCGAACCTGTAACCCCGAGCAGGGTTTGTGCCCTGTCGTTACGGTTTATTCCTTCCACAAGCTGCTTTATTGCTTCCGGTTGGTCGCCGGTAGGTTTAAAATCTGACTTAAGCTTAAAGTTCATTCTTCTGTTTCAATCTTTTCATCCACTAAGTGTACTTTGCAAAAATACGAATCGTTTAACAACTTTACTTCTATCTTTTAAATCAGATACCGAAGATTTTCTATATTTGACCATAAAGTACAGAAGTATTTACAAAACTCTTTTTTGTCATTGGTAGAACCAGCGAAGGATCTCTAATTTATTAATATTCAATATCATGAGGTTCTTCATTTCATAATGACAAGATAGTGGGCTTTGCAAATGCCTCTACTAGATAATTAATATGAAAGAAAAATACATCCTGTCATTAGACCAGGGAACAACGAGTAGCCGTGCAATTATTTTCAACCATAAAGGAAATGTATGTGCAATTGCTCAAAAAGAGATAAGACAGATTTTCCCCACTCCCGGATGGGTTGAGCACAATCCTGTTGAAATATGGTCATCACAACTGTCTACTGCATCCGAAGCCATAGCGACACTTGGGATTCATGTAGATGAAATTGCAGGAATAAGTATTGCTAATCAGCGCGAAACAACGATTATATGGTCACGGAAAACAGGAAAACCTATTTATAATGCTATAGTTTGGCAGGATCATCGTACAGCGGAATTTTGCGATGAACTCCGCATGGTTGGTTATGATAAAATCGTAAAACAAAAAACAGGACTTGAATTAGATGCGTATTTTTCAGCAACTAAAATAAGCTGGATACTTGATAATGTGGCAGGGGCAAGGCAAAGTGCAGAAAATGGTGAGCTGGCTTTTGGAACGGTAGATTCGTGGTTAATCTGGAACCTGACCGATGGCACAGCACACATGACAGATGTTAGCAATGCTTCAAGAACAATGCTGTTTAACATACACTCCCTGGAATGGGATGATGAACTGCTTACGTTGTTTAATATCCCACGCCAATTACTTCCTGAAGTAAAGCCCAATAGCCATGTATTTGCTCACACTGCCGGAAGGTTGATTAGTTCACGCATTCCCATATGTGGTGTAATTGGCGACCAGCAGGCAGCAATGTTCGGACAATTGTGTATTAAAAAAGGAATGGTAAAAAACACTTATGGTACTGGCTGCTTTTTAATGGCAAACACAGGTGAAAAGCCAACAATATCAAATAACAGGCTCATTACAACCATAGCCTGGAAAATAAATAATAAAGTTACTTATGCTCTTGAAGGAAGTGTATTTGCCGGAGGTTCAGTTATTCAATGGTTGCGAGATCAGTTAAACATTATTAAATCTACAAAGCAGGTGGAAGCTTTAGCAGCAAAAGTTGATGATAACGGAGGAGTTTATTTTGTGCCAGCATTTTCGGGACTCGGAGCACCTCACTGGAATCAACATGCTAAAGGATTAATTTATGGATTAACCAGAGGTACTAAACAGGCACATATTGCAAGAGCAGCATTGGAATCAATTGCTTTTCAAAGTTATGACGTAATTAAGGCAATGGAAAAAGATATTGGTTCAAAAGTTAACTACATTAGAGCCGACGGAGGTGCCTCTTCAAACTCAACGCTTATGCAATTTCAGGCAGACATACTTAGAACTATAGTGGAAAGGCCCCAAATATTAGAAACAACAGCTCTTGGTGCTGCATACATGGCCGGACTTGCTATAGGGTATTGGGAAAACACCGATGAGTTGATCCGCCAGTGGACTATTGACAGAACCTTTATACCATTAATGCATGAAGATAAAGTAAGTGATTTAATCGAAAATTGGCATACTGCAGTGAAGAAGGCTTAGTTTGTTTTCTGCATACATTCCTAAAAAAAATCTTAACAATTATTAAAAAAGATTTTTGACAATTACAATAATTATTATCATTGTAAAAAAATACATGTGAAAGACAAGGTAGTAATTATTACGGGTGCAACATCAGGAATTGGTAAGGCATTGGCTTACAAGTTTTCGGTACAAGGTTCTAAAGTAGTTCTGGGAGCTCGCAATGTTAAGGTATTGAAAGAAATATGTAATGATATAAAAGTAGTAGGTGGCGATGCAACCTGGTTAAAAACCGATGTAAGTATTGAGCTTGATTGCAGGAATCTTATACTAACGGCAATTAATAATTTTAGCAAAATTGATATTCTTATAAACAACGCGGGTATTTCAATGAGGGCACTTTTCGAACATGTAGATTTGGAGGTAATTAAAAAGGTAATGGATATTAATTTTTGGGGAACTGTTTATTGTACTAAGTATGCATTGCCATATATATTAGCTTCAAAAGGAAGTATAGCAGGTGTTTCCTCAGTTGCCGGAATTAAGGGGTTGCCTGCGCGAACCGGATACTCAGCTTCAAAATTTGCTATGGCCGGTTTCCTGGAATCATTACGTAACGAAAATTTGAAAAATGGTCTTCACGTTTTGATGGCATATCCCGGTTTTACTTCCTCAAACATTCGTAACACGGCTCTTAGTGCAGATGGCACGATGCAGGGAGAATCACCGCGTGAAGAAGAAAAAATGATGTCAGCTGAGGAAGTTGCTAAACACATTTATAATGCTGTTGCGAAAAGAAAAAACAAAATTATCCTGACAAGTCAGGGAAAACTGGTTGCAACAATTAACAAGTTTTTCCCCAATATGCTCGATAATATGGTTTATAATAGTCTGGCAAAGGAGCCTGATTCTCCATTTAAATAAATATTAATTATCAATAAATAAAATTAATAATATGTTTTCAAATTTTAAAATTATCCCAAATTATAGCTACGGCAAAATACTGTTTGGCATTGAGATGGACAGTTTTGTAGAGAAGTATGGCGAACCTGAAGAAATTGACATTATCGATGAAGACGAAGACCTTGATACAACAATTCTTCATTATTGGGACAAGGGATTCTCATTGTTTTTTGCGGGCCAGGTAAACCCTATTCTCGTCGGGATTGAAACGGAACATCCAAAATCATCATTATATGGGAAAAAAATAATGGGAATGACAAAAGAAGATATTATAGCATTGATGGCAGAGAACGGACATAAAAATTATGATATTGAAAATGAGGAATATGTGGGCAATACTAATAAGAAAGACTTAAGAGTTTCGTACGAGGAAAGTATGATGGATTTCTTTTTTAGGGATAACCTGCTCGTTTATATGAATTTTGGAGTACTGATTGATGAAAATGGAGATATTGAGGCGATTTAGAAAGGTATAAAGGAAATAGGGTATAAGGTATAGGGTATAAGTTATAAGGTGTATAGAGTAATGACTTACAAGTTTTACGATACTCTAAAGACCTATAACCTTACCCACCCGATACCCAAATACCTTTATTGCCCCTCTATATCCCTATACCCCCTTACCCCTATACCTTTATACCCCCTATACCCCTATACTTCTATTCCTAGGATGAAAATCCATAATAGCCTTCCTTAAATCCTCCCTGTTAAGATGTGTGTAAATTTCGGTGGTTGTAATTGAAACATGACCTAATAATTCTTGTACCGCCCGTAGGTCAGCACCATTTTGTACAAGATGAGTTGCATATGAATGCCTGAATGAATGTGGGCTTATGTTTTTCCTAATACCGGTTTTTTCAACATGATTTTTAACAATATAGAATATCATCTGGCGTGTTAGTTTTTTGCCCCTACGGTTTAAAAACAATACATCGTTATCTTGTTTCAAAATTTGTAAAGTAGGTCGCATATGAGTTAAATAAGTGGTTATTTGTTTCTCGGCAGCCATACCAACGGGTACAAGTCGTTGTTTGTTACCCTTGCCAGTCACCAACATTATGCCCTCCTTGAAATGCAGATCAGATATTTTTAAGTTAATAAGTTCACTTACGCGTATGCCGCAACCATAAAGTGTTTCAAGAATTGCTTTGTTTCGCTCGCCTTCATCCTGCGAAAGGTCTACTGAAGTAATTATTTTTTCAACCTCTTCAATTGTAAGTACATCAGGCAATTTTCTACCCAATCTTGGCGACTCTAACATTTCTGACGGGTTGTATGTTATGATTTTTTCAAGAATAAGGTATCTGAAAAATGCTTTAATACCTGAAACAACTCTCGATTGAGTATAAGGGCCTAATTCCAATTTGTCGATAAACCCAATAAATTCTCTAAGGTCATTTGTACTTATATCTTTTATTCCTATAGATGGTTTTTTTTCATTTAAAAAGCTGAACAGCAGTCCAACGTCATAGAGATAGGCCACCACAGTATTAGCCGACATTCCTCGTTCCAGTTGCAAATACGATTTAAAGCCTTTGATATAAATATATTGATTCACAGCGTAAACATTGTTTTTACTAGATTCTAAATACCATTAAAATTATTGACTAAAATAGGAATAATCGACTGAAGTATGTATTTTTGTTTTTTTTCCAAAATAACATTTTAGCATATTAATAATCAATAAAATAGAAGAAAATGATTGATTTTTCATTAGAAAAAAACCAGATTGAACTAAGAGAAAAAGTTCGTGATTTCGCCAATAGGGTAATGAAACCGGAAGCAAGAAAATATGATGAGCTCGCTGAATTCCCATGGCCAATTGTAAAAAAAGCATATGAAGAGGGCATTATGAACGGACCTATGTCGCCGGAATATGGTGGTCATGGATACAGTATTCTTGAAAGTGCTATTTCTTCAGAAGAACTCGGTGCCGGATGTGTAGGTATAGGTATTTGTATGGATGCTAGTACATTGGCTTTAACACCTTTGTATCTTGGTGCCAGTGAAGAACAGAAAAAAAGATTTTTTGGTCAGATTAATGAAGAAAAATCCGTTGCAGGATATGCTCTTACCGAACCCAATGCAGGGTCGGATGTAGCAGGAATAAAATCAAATGCAATTCTCCATGGTGACAAATATATTCTTAATGGCCACAAACGTTTTATCACTAATGGGAGCCCTTCTTCATTTTTAACTGTATTTGCATTAACTAACTCTGAAAAAGGTGCACGTAGTTTAACAGCATTTGTTGTACCTACAAATAGTCCTGGCGTTGAAATGGTAGCCGATATGCGAAAAATGGGACAACGAGCTTCGATACAAACTGAATTTAAATTCCATGACGTTGAAATACCCATTAAAAACAGAATAGGAGAGGAGGGCAATGGTTTTTTATTAGCCATGAGAACCTTTGATAGAACCCGTACTGGCGTTGCTGCATTGAGTCTCGGAAATGCTAGGGAGGCTTTTGAAACAGCTAAACATTGGGCAAAAAACAGAATCCAGTTTGGTAAACCTATTACCGTAAATCAGGGTGTTAGCTTTATGCTTGCCGATATGGCTACTGAAATTGAGGCTGCGAGACTTATTACGTGGCATGCAGCCTGGGCTTACGATAATGGTCAAAAATCTGCCGGTTTATTATCTGCTATGAGTAAATTATATGCTTCTGATGTGGGTATGAGAGTTACTACTGATGCCGTGCAGGTTATGGCTGGCGATGGCTATTCACATGATTACCTTGTTGAAAAAATGATGCGCGATGCTAAACTCTGTCAAATTTATGAAGGCACTAATCAAATTCAACGTTTGGTTATTGGAAAAGGAATTCTGAAATAAGATTTACTTTTATCAGCGCTAGTTGTTTCGAATTGTAAATTGAATCCAGATCATGCAGCATTCTTAATTCTATTTTATCAATGCTGCTAAAACTTGTAAACGCCATCTTCAATTAGCTTATCAACAATTCTTCTTCTTGCATCTTTAACGTTTACAGGGTAGGCTTTTGTTAAGGTACTCAGAGCGTTACAAAGCATCTTCTTTTGATCGCCTTCAGCAAATGAACCAATTGCATCAAAACCAGATTTATAGATTCTGCAAGCCATATCCTGGGTTAGTACATCCAACATGTCTTTGTAGAGAGAAATATTTTGTTTAATGCTGTTTATTTCCAGCTTTTCAACGCGCAACAATGTTGATTCAAGAATGTAAAGATTCATTATCATATCAGAAATATTCATAAGCACTTCTTCTTCAAACATCAGTTGACTTTTGAAAGTATCCTGAATAACAGGAAGAAGCATTAGAACAGCTTTTTTAAGATTAACCACATACGCATGTTTTGATTCATAATAATCACCTGTAGTCATGTCAACACTTTCAACCTTTTCAATATTATCAAGCACGTCTTTTGTAGTTTCAAAAAGATCAATCTTGTGTTTCATTCCTTTTTTCATTGTTGAGTCAACAGTGATGAGTCTGTTTATCTCATTCGTACCTTCAAAAATTCTGTTAATTCTGGAATCGCGGTACGACCTGTCGGCAGGAGCTTCAGCTGAAACCCCCATTCCTCCATAAATCTGCACCATTTCGTCAACAATATAATCAAGAGATTCAGAGCTATAAACTTTCAACAGGGCACATTCAGGTTCGTATTCGGCAACACCCTCAATATTTGCCTCTCCATAGGTGCTGCCCTGGCTTAGCAAGCTTTCAATTGTATCCTGTATGTCTTTACTTGAGCGGTAAACAGCCGATTCAGTTGAGAACATTTTTATAACCTGTTCAGCCAGTTTATGTTTAATAGCACCAAATTCAGATAGAAACATATTAAACTGTTTACGTTCATTTGCATAGTTAACGGAATGATTTATAGCACGTCTCATTCCGCCAATAACGGTGGCTCCCAGTTTTATACGGCCAATATGAAGTATGTTAAGGGCAATTCTAAAGCCTGAACCTCTTTTGCCAAGCAGGTTTTCAACAGGAACTTTAACATCATTAAAAAATATCTGACGAGTGGAAGAGCCTTTTATTCCCATTTTATGTTCTTCAGGGTTCATTGTAATACCTTCCCAATCGGCTTCAACGATAAAAGCACTAAGAACTCTGTCGGTATCAATTTTTGCGAATACAGTTAATACATCTGCAAAGCCCCCATTAGTGATCCACATTTTCTGGCCATTCAGTATGTAATATTTTCCGTCTTCTGACAGAACAGCCTTTGATTTTCCGGCATTTGCATCTGAGCCGGCATTTGGTTCTGTAAGACAGTAAGCAGCTAGTTTTTCACCTGTGGCAAGGGAAGGGATATATTTTTGGTGTTGATCATCATTACCATAATACAGAATCGGCAAAGTTCCTATACCTGTATGAGCCATAACGGCGACAGAAAAAGAATAAGCGGAACCCATAGCTTCATTAGCTTTCATTGAAGTTAAAAATGATTGCCCGAAACCATCAAGTTCTTCTGGAACAGAAATTCCAAGCAAACCTAACTCACCGGCTTTTTTTAGTAACGAAGGCATCAATCCTTCTTCGTGCTCGTCTAATTTATCAAAATAAGGGGCAACTTCAGTTTCAACAAAATCATTACATGATTCAGCGATCATTAATTGCTCTTCATTAAATTCTTCAGGTATAAAAACCTCATCTACAGTAACTTCTTTAATTAAAAATTCTCCACCCCGAATAGCAGCTTTTGTTTCCATTTCTATTTGTGATTAATTATTAAGTGCGGCAAAGATAAAAACTTCATTGAATCACAAACTTATTTGTAAAACGGTGTTTACGCTTGCTCATGAGCTGAATGAAATTTGTCTGTTCGATAGTAAGCCTTCCTTTTCAAGTGCCGAGCATGTGATCAAGTACCTGGGACAGTATACCCACAGGGTAGCCATC
>JACNJS010000055.1 GCA_014382445.1 Bacteroidota bacterium | reverse complement strand
AATATAAATATAAAATTTTGGAAATCAGCGGTTACTTTGCATAGCCGCAAACGTTACCTGTTATTTAAAGATTCAAGACCATGAAAAAATTAATGTTAATTTCAATGATTTTACTCCTGACGCAAGTCAATGAGATGTTAGGTCAGTGTGTCGCAGACGCAGGGCCTGACAAGGTAGTGTGTTGTGATTATGCATATGGAGTTGATACAAATTTTATTGGTGGCAGCCCAACTGCATTTGGAGGAACACCACCATATACATATATTTGGGAGGCTCATCATGTATATACATTGGGAGGGTATACTGAAATTCTCCCTGCATCCTGGTTTCTTAATGACACGACGATTGCTAACCCATCAGTTATTAATTTTGAAGACAATCCTCCTGTTGAATTCTATTTGACAGTTATTGATGCTAATAATACAGTGAGTAAGGATACCGTAAAGGTTGATTTCTCAATTTACGGTTACTTTTGGGGTTATTCTGGCTACCAAATCATGCAAGGTGACTCTGTTTATTTGTGGGGTATTCAAACAGTACTTGGTGGAATCCCTCCATTTGAATATCTGTGGAGACCGAATCATGGATTAACGGACTCTACAACCTTAAGTGGTTTTTGGGCGAAACCAGATTACTCTACATCTTACTACATAACCGTTACAGATTCAGCAGGCTGTGTAGCAGTCGGGACTACTTCATACGAAGTAATAGTTATTCCCGTATCAGTCGAAGAATACTTATCAGAGAATTTTAAAATTGTACTGACACCAAATCCTGTGGATGATATATTGACGATAAACATTGAACCAAATAATTTTAATTTCCTGTTACTAAATATTTATGATTTATCCGGACATATAATTGTAAACAAAATAATTGAAAACCAGACTAATAAAATTGACTTAAACGAACTCGAAACTGGAATTTATTTGTACGAAATGATTAACAAAAGGCAAATCGTAAGCAAAGGGAAACTTGTGAAAAAGTGAAATAAAAACAACAGGTAACAAAAAATATAATTCATGCCGCAGTTTCATTTTCATAGAAAATGATTTTGTAAATTTGAAAATACATGTTACATAGTAACTTATTGAAAATAATGCGGCACGCATCATATTCAAAACGTTGGCTGCACCTTCCGTAACATGAAAAATTGGATAATAATTATTTCTATTGTTTTACTACCCTCAATTTCCTTTGGGCAAATTGACACTGTTACTGCTATTAACGAATTCAAACTGGCAATTAACAGGACAAATATCCAAGATAGCTATTCGGAAAACTTATTTGGTTTTGGGTTAGGAGTATATCATGTTTTTCTCCAAAACAAGAAAGTCAATTTAGTAACTGGACTAGAATATAATAGAACAAATCAACTTAAAAAGTCTATCTATGATGGTCATTTTGCACATAAGACTAATGTAACATTTAACATTAATTGCATTTCAATTCCTATGACT
The DNA here is from genome assembly GCA_014382445.1 of Bacteroidota bacterium. Taxonomy (GTDB): domain Bacteria; phylum Bacteroidota; class Bacteroidia; order Bacteroidales; family F082. The sequence continues at coordinate 10,704 of JACNJS010000055.1, read as the reverse complement.
GCTAGAATAAATTTTGGAAGAAAAATTAAAATATTTTTAAATACTGGATTATTTATTGACTTAAGTATTGGAGGTCGAGAAAAAGGAACAATGAAGACTTATTTTACAAATGAAAATGACCAACTTGAATCTAAAGTATTCCAATATTCACAAAAATCAAGACTTGGTAGTAATTATGGCTTCATTCTTGGTGTAGGAATTGACATCCCACTCTACAAATACAGAATAATTGTTGAACCTGATTACAAATTTGGAATGAGAAATATTTATCAAGAGATGGATGAAATTAGAAATAGATACTTTAGAATTAACATTGGTTTAAGAATATAAAAGGCAGCAGCCAACAACAGCTATACACCATTACCGCGGCAATGGCTTCGTAGAAAATTAATTCTTAATTTTGAAGTGAAATACAAACTCAAAAAACAAAAAAAACAGCGGCAACGGTGCATAGCAATTCCGTTGTATGCAAGTGTAAAAGAGAAAGTTCATTGTAGATAGTTTAGTGCAAATTTGAGGGAATTTATTTTGTTTTTTTCTCCCCCCCCACAAAAGAAAAAGGAAACCCCACTGCACAAACAGCACATTTGCAAACCTCTGCAAGCCAACCCACGACCAAAGTATGCAAAAGAACTGTTTTTTTCCATCACACTAATGAAAGAAAGATGATTTTAGTTTGCTTTAAATTGGAAAGTTTGTAACTTTGCTTATTATTAAATGAGAAATATTCTCATTTAGTGTAATTTCAATTTAATATAAATAAAGTACTTATTTTCAAATATGTAAATCAATATAATTATGGAAAATCATTCAAAAAAGGGAAAATGCCCTGTTATGCATGGTGCAAATACGGACACCAATAGTTCCGTAATGAGTTGGTGGCCAAATGCTCTAAATCTTGATATTTTGCACCAGCATGATACCAAGACAAATCCACTTGATGAAGGCTTCAATTATCGTGAAGAGTTTAAGAAACTTGATTTGGAGGCTGTAAAAAATGACTTAAAAAAACTGATGACCGAAAGCCAGGAGTGGTGGCCTGCTGATTGGGGACATTATGGCGGTTTAATGATTCGAATGGCTTGGCATAGTGCAGGAACTTACCGTACAGCCGACGGTCGTGGCGGTAGTAATACTGGTAATCAACGATTTGCTCCGCTAAATAGTTGGCCTGACAATGTAAATCTTGATAAAGCCCGTCGTTTATTATGGCCAATAAAGAAAAAATATGGCAATAGACTTTCTTGGGCAGATTTAATGATTCTTGCTGGAAATATGGCCTATGAATCAATGGGATTTAAAACATTTGGATTTGGCGGTGGTCGTGAAGACATTTGGCATCCTGAAAAAGATATTTACTGGGGTGCAGAAAAGGACTGGTTAGGAAAAGACAGGTATTCGGATAAATCTGATGAAGCTTCATTGGAAAACCCCTTAGCTGCCGTTCAAATGGGACTGATTTATGTAAATCCTGAAGGCGTTGACGGGAAACCAGACCCATTAAAAACAGCCCAGGCAATGCGAGTTACATTCGAAAGAATGGCTATGAACGATGAAGAAACAGTTGCACTAACAGCCGGAGGACATACCGTAGGTAAAACACACGGTAATGGTGATGCATCAATTCTTGGACCGAGTCCGGAAGGTGCAGAAATCGAAGAGCAAGGTTTTGGTTGGAAAAATTCACAAGGGAAAGGTAATGCCGAACACACTGTAAGCAGTGGTTTGGAAGGTGCATGGACAACGCACCCAGATAAGTGGAACAACACGTATTTTTATTTACTGTTTACTTACGATTGGGAAATCAGAAAAAGCCCTGCCGGAGCGCAACAATGGGAACCTATCAATATTAAAGAAGAGGACAAACCATTTGATGCACACGTACCTAATGTTCGCAGAAATCCGATGATGACAGATGCTGATATGGCGTTGAAAATGGACCCTGAATACAGAAAAATATCAGAGCGTTTTTACAAAGACCCAAAATATTTTGCTGAAGTTTTTGCAAAAGCATGGTTCAAGCTTACGCATCGTGATTTAGGCCCTAAAAGTAGATATATAGGTGCAGATGTTCCAAAAGAAGATTTAATATGGCAAGACCCAATTCCTGCTGTTGACTATACGCTTTCAGAATCAGAAATAGAAAACCTAAAAACAAAACTATTGAATTGCGGACTTAGTCAAATCGAACTTATTAATACAGCATGGGATAGCGCAAGAACTTTCAGATGTTCTGACTTTAGAGGTGGTGCAAATGGAGCAAGAATTCGCCTAGCCCCTCAAAAAGATTGGGTAGGGAATGAACCTGAACTACTTGAAAAAGTTATAAATAAACTTATTGAAATTCAATCAGGCTTAAACAAAAAAGTAAGCATTGCCGATTTGATTGTTTTGGGTGGAAGTGCCGCTATTGAGAAAGCAGCTCAAAATGCAGGTGTAAATATAAAAGTTCCATTCATCCCCGGCAGAGGAGATGCAACGGCAGAAATGACAGATACGGATTCCTTTTCAGTTCTTGAACCTGTACATGATGGCTACAGAAACTGGCAGAAAAAAGATTATGCCGTTAAGCCTGAGGAAATGCTTCTTGATAGAACCCAGTTAATGGGATTAACCGCACCTGAAATGACTGTTTTAATTGGAGGAATGCGTGTCTTAGGAACAAATTACGGAGGAACAAAACATGGCGTATTTACAGACAAGGAAGGAATTTTAAGTAATGACTTTTTTGTTAATCTTACCGATATGAGTTTCGTATGGGAACCTGTTTCAGACAACCTTTACAATATTAGAGAAAGAAAAACAGGAAAAATTAAGTGGACAGCAACAAGAGTTGATTTAGTTTTTGGTTCTAACTCAATATTACGGGCTTATTCAGAAGTTTATGCACAAGATGACAATAAAGAAAAATTTGTTAATGATTTTGTGAAAGCCTGGGTTAAAGTAATGAATTCAGACCGTTTTGATTTATCTTAAAATAAATTAGCTATTTGTATAAAAGAGGGAAAATAATTTACTCTTTTATTTCTCATTATCTTTTAAAAGTAGATTAAAATGAAACTTTCTATTGAAGAAATTAGAATCAAATTATCAGAAAAGGGTTTAAAAGTAACTCCCCAAAGAATTGCAATTCTTGATGCTATCTATAAGTTGGGGAGTCATCCTACTGCTGATAATATAATAGAATTTATTCGACAAAGCAATCCGAATATAGCTTCTGGCACAGTCTATAAGGTGCTCGATACATTAATTGAAAATAAACTAGTAAAAAGAGTTACGACAGATAGAGATGTAATGCGGTATGATGGAATTATGGAAAATCACCATCATTTGTATTGCTCCGAGTGTGATTTAATTGAGGATTATGTCGATGAAGAATTAGACGAGGTATTAAAAGAATATTTTAGAAAGAAAAAATTCAATGGATTTAAATTAGAAGACATTGTAGTTCAAATCAGAGGCACATTTGATAAATGTTAAATATTAATTAAAAACAAAATAATATGGGAAAACAAGGAATTAAAATCTCATCTGTTGATGTAGATGAATTAATAAAAATGCTTAATGCAGCACTTTCTGAAGAGTGGCTTGCATATTATCAATACTGGATTGGTGCAAGTTTAATGGAAGGTCCAATGAGAAGTGAAGTTGAACCAGAACTTTTGGTACATGCCAATGAAGAATTGGGACATGCTGAATTAGTAGTTAACAGAATTATCCAATTAGGGGGTACGCCAGTAATAAACCCAATAGAATGGTCAAAACTTGCCCGCTGTTCATACGATGAGCCATCTGACCCTTATATTGAAGTAATCTTAGAGCAGAACTTAAAAGGAGAAAGATGCGCCATTCAAAGGTATCAGGAAATTGCCGATTTTACAGAAGGTAAAGACCACTCGACACATCAAATGGCTATTCAAATTCTTAACGATGAATTAGAACATGAAGATGATATTGAGGCTTGGATGACTGACTTAGCCCGAATGAAAGATGAATTTAGAAAAATTAGAATGTAACACAATTTAAAATTAAAAAATTATGGAACAAAATCAAGAACAAGAAGTAGTGAGTATGCCACGTATTGGCGACCCTGCACCAGAATTCAAAGCAGTAACAACGCAAGGTGATATTAATTTTCCTGCAGATTATAAAGGCGATTGGGTTATTCTTTTTAGCCACCCTGCTGACTTTACACCTGTTTGCACATCAGAATTTATGACTTTTGCTACTATGGAAGATAAGTTTGCAGAAGCAAATTGTAAATTGGTTGGTCTTTCAATTGATGGATTGTACAGTCATATTGCATGGCTACGCACCATTAAAGAAAAAATAGAATATAAAGGCATGAAAGACGTGGAAGTAAACTTTCCATTGATTGAAGACATTACCATGAATGTTGCAAAAAAATATGGAATGATTCAACCTAATGAGGATTCTACAAAAGCTGTTAGAGCAGTATTTTTTATCGACCCAAAAGGAATTATTCGTGCAATCATTTATTACCCATTAAGTTTAGGAAGGAACTTTGATGAATTATACAGAGTAATTATTGCATTACAAGCTGCCGATGAATTCGGTATTGCTACACCAGCCGATTGGCGTCCGGGTGATGATGTAATTATTGGTCCAGCTGGTTCTTGCGGAGCTGCAAAAGGAAGAATGGAAGATGGAGAACTTGATTGTAAAGATTGGTTCTTCTGTACAAAAAAACTGGATAAGGATAAAGTTTTAAATAAAATTTTGAAAAAGAAATAATCTTATCTTACTTATTGAGCAAGGGTGAATCAATTGAAAGTTCATCCTTGCTTTTAAAAGCCTCCCCTATTTGCAAGCACATTGCCAAAGCCCCACGAGCCATAGCTCAATCCAAAGCTTTGTCAAAGAGCTTACAAAGCCGACCCAATTTGCCCACAGGGCATTAAGGTTTGCCCACGCACAAAAAAACAAAATAAATTTGTGCTTCGTTGGTAGGTTGGTGGAGATTGAAAGATTAATTAAATTAGAGCTAAATAATTGATAAAGAGACTGGAAAGAATAAACACCAGCATACAACACGCGGTATAAAACATTGGGGTTTAAGTGGTTATTCAAGCGTTCTGCCCCGCATCAAGTTCGGTGTAACTTGACAGGAAAGTAGCTCGCAATCCCCAACGATTTCATACCGCCAAACGTTGTACGTAATGCTCCGCAAAACACAAGCACCATTTTATTAAAAACTTAAATATCAATATATTATGATCGTAAATTTAAAATGTGGATTATGTGGTCACATCTATGATTTCGAGGTAGGTGAGCCAAGTATGGATAAAAGTTTTAAATTAGTATTCTCAAATAAATCTATTTGCCCAAAATGTAGAGCCTTTGATAAAGATTTATTAACCGAAATTGGTCAAGGACAAATGACATTATGGGATTTAGGTAAATCATGAATACTACATGTGTAATAGCATATTACATAGGGAAAATGAATCTTGGACTGGAGAAAAGAGATACAGATTAGCCGATTTCTTAAACCAGTGGTGGGACACTTATAAGGTATCACCCAAAGAACAAATATATCCAGAGCAATACAAAGCTGTAAATGCAATGAGAACTTGCAGAACTGAAGCTTTAGGAGTTGATTATTATTCATGTCCGGATTGTGGTGAAATTGCAAAAGTATACCACAGTTGTAAAAACAGATTCTGCCCTACTTGTAGTTGGCAAGACACTATGAGATGGGCCGACAGAATCAAAAATACAATGATGGCTATACCACACCGACATACAGTAATGACACTTCCGCACAAGTTAAATGAGTTGATCAAGAATAACAAAAATGAATTATTATCAACTTTGATGAGGACTTCTGCTGACACACTAATAGACTGGATGGAACACAAATACAATTTAAAACCAGGTATCATTACGGTATTACATACTTTTGGTGAAGTCAAAGAATTCCACGTACATGTTCATATGATCGTTTCATGGGGAGGAATAGATAAGAAAACTTCTGCATTAAAACAGATTGAAGGTGAATATGTAAATTATGATTTCCTCTCAAAAAAGTTCCGTTGTAAATTTGAAGATGAGTTGATTAAATTATATGATAAAGGACGAATACAACACAATTTTTCTGACCGAATCAATTTTTTGCAATTTATTAAACGCATAAACAAAAAAAGGTGGGTAATCCATTTAGAAAAACCAATGAATATACCTACACAGGTAATCAGATACATTGGACGGTACTCTAAAAGGGCATGCTTGAGCGAATACAAAATAACTAATATAGATGGTGAATACATCAGTTTCAAGTATAAGGATTATAAAACTACAGACAAAGAGAAGAAACCTGTAGAAAAGGAACTTAAACTAAATTACAGTGACTTTTTTCCGCGTTTATTACAGCATGTACCTTTGAGAAATTTCAGGATTGTAAGATATTATGGGATGTATTCAAACAGAGCAAGCATACCCCAAGAATATCTGTTTACAGAAAACAATGAGTCAGATCAAGAAAACACAGACAACTGGGAAGAATTGCAAATAAAGAAAACCGGAGAAAATCCTTTAGTCTGCAGTAGTTGCCAGAGAAGAAAAGTTTATATGTATACAAAATTAAAAAGCCGACGAGATAATAGAACCATAACTTTTAAACGAATGCTGCTAACTAAAAATGAATTTCGAAAGGGGAATGCTGCGTGAAAATTATGGGAAAGGTATGTCCTGACGTGAAAATGACAGAAAAACAGGGCTAAAATTAAATTTCAGACTTAGGAATCGAATAAATAAATGGAAATAAAAACTAAAATACCAGAGAAAACGAACTATTTTTATACGTTGAAAATTAAAAGAATTAAAGAAAAAGATTGAAGCTCTATATAAAAGGTAAAAAGAAAAAATGCACTACGTACAACAATATATATAAAAAATAGGCGGATCAGGTATCAAAATGAAAACTCGGTGTACGCTTCAAACTTTAGAGTAAGCTGAATAATGAGTAATACGCAATCGCCTACTTTTCATATACTTAACGTTAGCAACAATGCTATGAGACAAACAAGTACAATAATATTATTATTAATTGCCTTTATGTTTAAAGGATGTGCACCGACATCAATGGTAACAACTGTTGACAAAACGCCAGAAGAATTAAGAGATGTTTTCATATTGACCATTTTAGTCCAAGAATATTTGAGAACCACAAACGGACGAAATTTTAATCTTGACATATTAATTGAGTATGATAGTTTAAACAGAATTTCAAAGAATTTTGATGAAATTGAACAGATATCACGTGGAGGACATATTGCTATCCAATACAAATTTTCTAAAAAGCGAGATTATAAAGTTGAGTTTACAGAAAGAGAAAAGCAGATGAAAGAAATGTGGAAAGTGGTTGAGAAAAAAAACAAAAGTGATCTTGGTGGTGAAATTCAATTTGAGTATGGTGAAAGGTTTTACAACTTTAGAAAAATCATTATTAATGAACCATAAAACGCTGTTACTTAAACTAAGCAAGAACTATTTTCCCTATTGAAAAGTTAATTGTATATATAATCGTTGTTTAACTATTAGCGTAAAAAGTTAAGACATCAGGACACATTATTCAACATTACTAAATATCAACAGACAGAATTACGAAAAAAGAATAAATATGAAAAAACTAATCGTAGTATTGATTATAATTACTGGAATCCATTCTATTGGACAAGAATTACCAACAAATCCTGAAAATGGATTTACTTTTCCTATAGGCAGTAAATTTACAATAAAAATGTATCCTATCGATAGTGTACATTTTAACTATTCAATTGTTGACTTTGAAGTATACGACGAAATACTACCTACTTGGGAAAATGACAGTCTATTTAGCAAAAAAGAAAATGATGAAACTATAGAATTTTATTTTGGTATTGGAACACATGGTGAAACTGAAAAAGAAAGAGAAGAAAACATGAAAGTCTTACTTATGTTTAAAAATTTCACTGACCATAGTTTATCATATTCATCAGATATTCAAAGAGAGGAGAATGGTGAATTCGAAGAAACGTCAAATGTTGGGACATATACAGGTGCAAAAGGGACCGAAATGTGGCCATATATGATTTATACAATTGGACTAAGTGATTTTAAAGAGTTAGAGTGATAAAGAAAAAAGCACTGTTGCTAACAAAAAATATAATGCATACCGCAGTTTCATTTTCACAGAAAATGATTTAGTAAATTTGAAAATACATAAACCTAAGACACTTATAGAATAAAGATGCGGCACGCATCATATTCAAAACGTTACCTGCAAGCTTAGAAACAACATAATACTAAAATGAATAAAACCCCAACATTATGAAAAAAAATATATTATTTTCTGCTATTTGTTTTTATTCTGTATTGCTGCTTCAAGCACAGACAAACATAAAATTATCATATGATATTTCTTTCTATAGTTCCTATGCGGAAACAAGTATAGAAGAGGTAACAGACACTACTATTATCAGTGACAATAACTTAATGATAAATAGAAAGCAATTAAAATTGAATGCACCCTTTTCAACTATTCAAACACTTGGCAGTAGAGAAGGTGACCATTATTCGATTTATAAAGTAATTAGTAACCCAAACTACAATAAAACAATAAGCTCAAATAGAGATACTGACACCCTCTTTTTCGTATTAGATCAAGTATATTGCAATAGTGTTGACCGAATCCTGCTTAACAGGGAAAGTAGTACATGTTTAGAAGAAGTAACCTGGGTTAATGATACTTTTGCCTACAAAGTACTTGAGCATTGTACATTAAATATTGTATCAATATTACGTCCTGGATACGGTATTTATGAATTAAACATGATATTCAAGGAAAATTATGTGTTTGATGACAAAGACACGATATTCCTATCTGCTTTTCAAGCAACTCACAATTTAATATGGGAACCGGTAGATATAAATGGGGATCCACTATCTACACAAGGATATGTGAGAAACAATTTTACAATTTTCTTTCCTTTGATAAATGGAGGATATAGCACTGTAGAGTACAGATGGTTTACTTCTTGCACATACAGAATTTCTGATTATCGTGGAGCCCTGCCTATATTATTTGGGAATGAAATAGCAGGAAATTATGAATCTGGTCTGTCCAATTATTTGATAGAATACCCATATCAGGATAGTATTTTGGAAGATGTAACATTTACAAACGAACCCACGGCATTTGCAGAACTAGATACAGAATACAGTTACTCAGTTGAACGTGATAGTAACAGTGTTGGATTAGGTAATTATTTAAAATGGATAAATTCGAATGGGAATGCTGGTTTCTTAGGCTGGACTTCTTTTGATTATCAATATGCCAATCCATCATGGAGTACAACTTTATACATGGATTTGCAGGATATTGATGATTTTGGTTATAGCATGAAATATTACCTTGATTACTTCGCTAAAGGCAGCAAAATTGAATATGTAGAATCACCTTTTTATGATGAATTTGATGGTTCAATTGCTGGTTGCTTTTTCTTAACACCAGAACCAGATTTACATCTATTCAATAATGGTGATTATGTTAAATATGGTAAAGGGTTTTCATTTTATTGGTCAGACTGGAACAACAATTCTACGGCAATACAATGCGAAACAGACAATATGGGTATGTGGGGCGAATATTTTAGTGAAGATACTAATACCGATACTTATAAAATTGTTGATGCAAGCGGCACCATTATTCAGAAAGGTAATGGGCTTAATATTTTATCTTATGGTTTTGAACCTGGAGTTTATACAGTTGAACAAAAAAGAACTGCAACTCAATTTTATTCCCATGTAGGAACATCAACATTAACATCCATATTGAATACAACAAATGAAGATAATGTACCACCTCATGTAATACGAGTTTACTTACAAACCGATTATAATAGTATTAGGTATGAATACAGGCTTGGCGAAAGAGTAATATTAAAATTTACAGCATCAGACTTTGTTTCTTATGATAATTTTTATGGGACTTATGGATTTCAACCTCTTGCGTATTCAAATACTAAAATTTCAATAAAACTTCATGATGAGAATGAGTGGAATGATGTTGACTATAGCGAGATATACAATGACACTATAATTGGTACACAATATTATGCCGAGCTTACAGATTACTTAACAATTGATTCTACAATGTATGATATTAAAATTTATATTGAAGATCTTTCTGGCAATTCGACAGAACATATCTTTAGCCCTGCATTCATTTATGGTGATTTCATGGTAGATATTTCTGATGATTATAATATAGACGGTTTACAAGAAAAAATTATCATATATCCAAACCCTTCTTATGGTGAAGTAATCATAAATAACAAATGCCAAGTTGTTGACTTTTACGAAATAATGAATATAAATGGGAATCTAATTAAAAATGGGGTAATCAATAAGAATACTAAATTATCTAAGATTAATATTCATGATTTATCTCCAGGTATATATGTAATAACTGTTTATAACGAGAACAAAACTATTCAGACAGAAAAAATTGTGAAATTATAGCAGCTTAATTGAAATGAAGATTTAATAAAAAGCCAGCAGGTAACAAAAAATATAGTGCATGCCGCAGATTAAGCAACTTAGAAAAAGAATTATTAAAATTGAAAATAGTAAAGCCAAAAACTTATTGAACAAGATGCGGCACGCATCATATTCAAAACGTTACAAGCAATATTAAGAAAA
>JACNJS010000054.1 GCA_014382445.1 Bacteroidota bacterium | reverse complement strand
ATATTGAGAATTGACCTAATTCTTCATCCCACCATACTTCTGCATTTGGGTCTTGCCCACAATCCAATATATCACCTTCATAAATCTCTTTTCCCGTTGAATCGTGAAACCCTGTGAATTGCATAATTATTATATCTTCACGTGGAGCATGGAAAACTTCATTTGAATAAAAATCAATATTACGATAATGATGGACTTTTACGGGATAACGCATTTCGCCATTACAAAATCCCCTGAATTTTATTTCTCTCATTTCTTCTCCTTTCTACCTGAATGATGGATGCATGAATCTGCCTGATCACATTCACTTCGATAACAAAATGCATCCGGATTATAGCAAATTGGTGTTACATGCTCACATTTTTCATCTTTTACAGGTTGTTCTTCGAGTGCTTGGAGAATTTCTTTAGCAATCTCTTTGGGCATATAAAAGCCACGATGCCCATTGTTTATTTTTTCCTTCAGCTTTTCAATTATCTGTGTTTTCATTGGTTGGTTTTATTTAATATTTCTCCTGTTTCGATTACACACCCTTGTCCACATTTTTCACATTCAATATTCTTTAATAAAACTTCTTGAGGTCTTACACATATCCATCTTTTATGACATTTTATGCAAATCACTTCAGATACATCGTAATATTCAGTTGAATTATTTTTATTTATCCCAATTATTTTAGCCATTGTTTGTATTTCTTCTTAAATATCTTCATACACAACTCGCAACCGACATACTCACGAAAAGTAATATCGTTATTTAACTCTTTAAGCTGTTCATTCATTTCTTGTAAAGTAGCTTCTGCTCTATATTTGTGCATTGTCTTTTTCATTGGCTGGTTTTTAATTAATATAATACGCTATGCCTATGTTCCTATTTGGGCGTTGTAAACAATGCTACGTTCTGCCATCAAACACCACCACCATACTATCGTGCATTCCAGCTTTGCCCGTAACAGATTCGCCTTTGGTATTAACACCGCAAAATTTTATTCTCTTTTCAATGAAGCGGATCTCTTTTTGGTTCGGCAATATATGTTTGTGAAATAGTTGAGTACTTGTACTTACAGGTAAAAGCATCACACATAATTTACCTTTTTTACTTTCTTCTATTGCCTTAATTACAAACGCATCTTTTAACTTTCTGCTATAAGGTGGGTTTATAAAATTTCGCTCTTTCCATTCAATTTCAAGTCCGTTCCATTTTTCAATACCGTGCTGATACGGGCAAGGATCGAAGTTAAAATCAAATTCACCGTTTAATTCATCATAAAAGTATGGTGGTGTAGCCCAATCGTCTTTATGTGGTATGTTTCTATTTTTCATAATTTATCTCTTTTAAATGATTAATCATATTATCAATTAGATTGGTTTTTTCATCACTTATCCTTTCTGTTTATCTCTTAGCCATTTTGCACAAGCGATAAAACCATGATAACGTCCAGCAGATTCTGCCTGCACAATCTCAGGTTCATTTTCTCTAAAATCTTCACATTTTCTTGCTTCTTCTTCAATCTCTTCATCACTTATCTGTTCCATCACTACTACTTTTGAAATGAAGTCTTTGAATGATTGTTCTACTGCGGTTTTGGCTTCGGATTTAGTTATATGTACTTGTTCTCTTTTTTCTAAATCAACCGATACAAAATTATATGGATGCCAAACAACAGTACGAATTAAACCAACTTTGATATTATTACAGTATGCTATTCCTACATCATCTCTCCACTCTATCTTTGGAATTTTAGGTGTGAGTTGAGAAGCGTATTCTTCCATACATTCAACAATAATATCCCGTAAATAATCTATTGCAGTTTCGTCGGCTGTATGCTTGTGAAGTATTTCTCTTGCTGTTTTCATTATTTATTTTTTTGTTCGATTAATTCACATACATTAACATCAAGAATTTCTGATATTCTGAATAGAATACTTAAATTTGGTTGTCTTCTGTTCTGAACATATGAATTAACCATATTATAGCTCTTGTCGAGTTTTTTGGCTAACCAGGTTTGTTTGACTCCTTTTTCTTTAAGAACTTCTTTTATTCTATTCATCTTGTAAGTTTAATAGAAATTCGATTAGGTCGGCAAATTGAGTAGCATGTTCTCTTGTTTTAAGATCGGCAATACATCTGATTCCTTTTTTAGGAACGTGCAGATAAACACTCCAGAAATGAGCATCTCCTTCATCACATACGCTACATACTCCTTTTTCTTCGCAAACAGGATGAATTTCAACATCATCATAAACTTCTTTTTCACATGGGATCATAAATGTCGGGATATCTGCTATGGTTTGTGAAAGCTTTTGTTCAAGCCATTCCGCAAATGCTTTCCATACAGTACCTCTTTCTATGTATCTCCACTTGCTTGTTTTCTTGTTGTATTTGGGGAATTTACCGACAATTTCGTAACTAAATTGACAGCCATATTCTTCCTCAAATAGTTTTCTCAAATCTGTTTTCATTTTGATTCTGTTAAGTCAACAAATATATTCTCTTTGTCTTCTATTTGATCGAGTTCCTTCCTGGTTAATTCTTCGAAGTAAAGATTAAACAAATGATTCTGGAACTCTCTTGTTTCATCACCATATCCTGATAATATATGTTCATTCTCTTCGATCAGAATTTTTGCTATTTCATGGATTGTCATTGAATCGAGCTTGCTTGCCAGGACAATAACTCCGTCTTTTATAGTAGCAGCCTTATATTCATCGGAGAAATTTGCAATCCTTATCTTCGGATCATTGAATCTTTCGACATATCTTGTATTACGAAGAATAGATATTGCATCCAAAACCTTATTCATAAGCGTTTGTGAGGGGTTTTTGATATAATGGATAGCTTCATCCGGATCATCTTTGGAAAGCCCTAAAACGTCAATAGAATCACCATATTGCCTGATAAGTTTCCCAAGCATGGATAATGGCAACCTGATCCTGTTCCTTTTATCATAATCATTGAATATCATTTCATGTTCTATCGCATAGAACTTTTTATTTTCACAAAATGACAACCACGAATCGGAGAATTCAACGTGAGACCATTCAAGATATCTTTCAGAGGATTTATGACCTACATTAAGAACATCAACTATTTCGGCTATCGAAGCAACATTACTGCATGCCCCCCAGCATCTCGCAATATCACGTTTTGCATACCATTCATCTTTCAGTGTTCTGCTTTCATTGATCTCGAACTTAGATGAGTTATAGTGGAAAAAGGCAACGGCATTTGAGGAGAAACACAATATCCCTTTTCTGAATAACCTTTTCTTTTTGTTCGTAGCCGGATAAACAGCACCAAAGTCATTGCTGAACATTACATCGGATCGTTTGGACAGGAAATACATATCGAAGTTATCATAAAGATCCTGCATTTCACTTGTCATCTGGATATAGACTTTGGTAAACGTGGCTTCAGGATTAATATTCTCTGTTATCTTTACCGTAGAATCACTGTCTTCATCAAGTGCATTGGAATAGATCTCTCTTATAGGAGCAAAGGCTTCATCCCAATCATCGCCTCCCATCGCATCGGTCAGAGATGTTACTTCACCGCCAACAACGATCTTATTGAATTCCTCTTCACGAAATTTAATAGGTTTAACTCCGAATGTTACTTCTGTTTCACCGGAAAAGATCCTGAATTCGATATTATTCCGCAATAGTGATGCTACTGCATATTTTAATCCACTGCCAAAGAAACCGATCTTTGAATCATCTTTTTTCTTTGTGGATGCCCCAAGGAGTGTAAAGGCGTTAATGTCTATTTCTCCTTTCGACTGAATTTTTAAATACTTCATAGTTTTATTTTAATAACCCAATTTTTTGAAAATATTTGATCGTATCTTCTGTAAGTATTCGCATCTTATTTGAAAGAACACCGTTGGTAACACGGCCATGACAATCAAAACATAAGAGACAGATATTTCTTTTTTGGTGCCTAAGATGTTTATATATTTGTCTTCCTTTTTCCAGAATATGGTGGAAGTAATATAGTCGTGCTTCATCTCCCAGGGGATGATTACAATCATAACAAACGTGATGTTCTTCTTCCCAGATTTCATTATAAAGTTCCCTGTCTTTTTTTAATAGTTCTTGTTTTTCTTTTTGCTTTTTGTAGGTGATTTTCTTTATAGGCTTATTTGGCCGTTTAAGAGGCTTAGACGAACGCAACGGTTTAGTGGAACGATATGCCGAGAAAGGTTTAATCGTCTTGTCAGTGCGAAGGTATCCATGTTTACGGCAATATCCGCCACCAAACTGATCATAAGGACAATCATTCGCCTTGCATTTTTTCATTCTTGATCTCTTTCATATATTTTCTTTTCTCTATTTCACCGGACAGGTCTTCTCTAAGGGCAATATCATCCAGATAAAGCTCATAAAGATAATCATTCATCGGGATTTTCCTTTTTTTCTTCTCTTGTGGTTGCTCTTTTTTTCCAATCATAATCTTTGTTAGGATCAAGTCCCTGTTTAAAGAATTCAATCATTATCTCTTTATAGATAGAATAGATTTTATTATCCTGGTAATGTTTATCCCCGACCTGGAATCCTTCAATGAGGTTTCCTATCTCTCGGAAATGGTGATATGCAGTAGCATGGTTAGTCCTACCGGCTGCTTTTATTATTTCATTCCATCCTAATGGTGTTAGGAGTCTACCAAAATGACAGATAAATCTTCGGGCCATAATGATTTCTCCTTTTCTGGAATCTTCTTTGAGAGCATTCTGATCAACGCCAAAATAGGCGCATATGATCGTTATGATCTCATCGATATGTAATTTACCTTTAAGTTCTCCGCTTTGAAGTATCTCAAGGAGCCGTTTAACACGTTCTTTAAAATAGACCGGTATCTCGTATTTTGCTCCGCCTATGCGTGCAGATATTTTTTCATGTTGCATATTCTAAAGCTTGTTGATTACCAAGGTTCGGATCAAGGTCAATGATACCGCATGTGATATTCAATATGATACGGCCAACATTACGTTTATACATCTGTTGAAAGAGGATCAACTCGGAATTGATGTTGTGTTTGATGACATACTTCCCGTTGTTGAAGAACCCGTATACGATATCATAAGTGATATGGATCCGCTTGTCTTTTTTAACTGTTTTTCCTTCGACAACCGGTATGAAATGTATCTCATCCTGTACAAGTTTTTTGACTTTACGGATGAATCCCCATAAGTTTGTTTTAGGATTGAATATTTTAATGCAATCGACATATTCGGTCATCTGGTAACTCATGTGGATACAGTAGGATTGCAACAGATCTATATCCGGTTCTGAAAATCCGTGATTGTCATTCTTGTAAACTCTCAATTCTTTTCTGAATGCTTTGGTCTTAAATGCATCTCCGTCTTTTTTGATACAGAATGCATCATTTTTTGAAAAAGGATTTGTTTGTGCCATCTTTATAGTTTTTAAGGTGAATATTATGACTCTGAATGAACTTTTTGATAGTCGCTTAATGGAAGTCCCATATGTTTCCATACAGTATCCTCAACGTACATTATTCGATTCTTTTTAGTGTCAATGTCTTTAAACATTCTATTGGCTGCTTCATCTTTAATGATAATTCATCCACCAGTACGAAATGGATTATCTCCGGATTCACCATCTTTAGCGGATATCAATATGATGCCTTGTTTCATTAAGTCTTTACATTTTTGACAAGGTTCTTTTGTTATTACTTTTCCATCGTAGTCAGAGAGGTCTTTAACTGGCTCCTCACCATCTTTAGTATGGTAGTATTTTGTAGCTAACAGGATGTCACTACTTTCGTTGCAAACAAAGCATTTTGTAAGTGCTACATGTGATCTTCTCATTTTAATGGTTTTAATTGTTCAATTACCATGCTATTTCTCCTAAAAATGAACGAAGAGCAAGTACCATACCATCATTGGTGGTGTAGTAAACACATTTGCCGTTTCTTTTTGATTTAAGCAATTTAGCATTTTTAAGCACACCAAGATGATGTGAAGTCATTGCCTGTTCAATATTGATTTTCTTTTGAATCTCTGTAACGTTAAGTTCGTGACGTTCCAACAGTTCAACAATTTTCTCCCTTACAGGGTGATTTATTGCTGTAATAATTTGATTTGCTAATTCGACGTTTTTCATTATTTCAATGATTTAAAATAGATATTAAAATTATTCATTATACCAAGGGCAAGTTGGATATGTTCTACATTAAGCCAATCTTTACAGATATGATTAAATATTCCATCAGATGATATTATAAATATACACGGATTATGAGCTAATTCATCATTAAAACATTCAAGCATGTCTAATTTTGAAGGAGATTTAATTGCTCTTAATTTCATAACATTATTTCTTGAAGTCTTTTGTTTTCATCGAAAAATCCACGTATAATTATAAGCATAGGGAACTGAATGTCACCAATAATAGTGACACCTTCGAAACAATCTTTACATG
Organism: Bacteroidota bacterium; assembly: GCA_014382445.1. Classification (GTDB taxonomy): domain Bacteria; phylum Bacteroidota; class Bacteroidia; order Bacteroidales; family F082. The sequence continues at coordinate 6,016 of JACNJS010000054.1, read as the reverse complement.
TATGATGCCATTGGATGGGAGTTGTGGCATTGAATTCATAATCCGATACAAGTATACCTTTATGACATCTGGGACACATACAGTCAACCATAGCAGATCTGTTATCCTGGTTGATTTCCCTGATATGTAAAGTACATTCTTTAAATTCGAGGATATTCATCATTTAATATGTTAAAACGTACCTTTCAGTTTTGCTATTTTTTTCTTCGATAAAGGAAACAACCTGTCAATCTTTGGAAATTTAGGTTGTACAGTACCATAATTAGGTGCAGATTTATAAACTACTCCAACGGTATCATCTTCAAGGTTGATAGATCTTACTCTGATATAATACCAGTAATCATCAAAGGAACTATCTCCATAAAGATAGATTTTACCCAGACTCCCTATGTTAATGCCATCACGGAAATCAGCAATACGTTTTTTTCTTCTCCATGTTGCATAACACGCCCACGCTATTATAATAGCAATGGCAATAAGACAAATAATCAATGTAATCATAGCTTTGAGGTATTGGTTTTATGTGGCCTGAGCAAGATTCGAACTTGCGAGATTATTTTGTGTCTATTCAATCAAATAGCTTTAGAGAATTAACTTCCCACTAATAATCTGGTATCATAGTCATTGGTGCTTCCGATTCACCACCAGGCCATAAAAAAGGGCCGGAACAAACCGACCCTTTATAATTTGATTAATTCCCGTTATAATTTCATAGCGTTAAAACTATAATTTATACATAGGCAACACCTCCTTTCATAGTCTACTGACCGTTCAGATTAACTCGGATAATTTTTCGTGATGGACTTCGATAATATCTACAATGGAATCATCGGCTCCGATTGCAACGGAACTTTCGATTGTATTGCGAAGATGGTCTTCGAGCATCTCTGCACCGAAGTCCTCAAGTCCAACCCGCAATGAATGTTCCGGGTTTAATGATCTCACTTTGTTGGGATTTGAACAACAATCGGATTCAATGATCTCGTTTTTGATAAATTTGATCATCTTTTTCTTTTCGACTGAACTTAAAGCATTGAAATTTTCCATGGTTTTATCTGGTTAGATTTAATATCCCTGGAACAGCATAACCAGGAACAATTCGCATATGAAAAAACATAAACACAAGATAGGATAAAGAACGATAGGATGCTGTTTTTTTTGAGAAGAAGGAAGGATTCGAACCTTCGACCTTCAGCATGTTGAAAAACTGATATTCTACCTGACTGAACTACTTCTTCAAGCGAGGCCGGTTTCTACCTGACGGGGAACAACGTGCAAAAACTATAAAAAATCACGCATATCAGATACAACAAACCATTTCCCATGGTACCGGCCTCTAAAATTATTTACACAAAGGTATGCCTAATTTCTCTGGATAGGTTAGTTTTTTTCTTCTCCTGTAATTTATTGAATCAACGTATAATATCGGAATAGGGTTATCAGATTGAAATACGTAATTAGGATCAAAGCAGATTAACGGAGTATGTCTGATGATATGAAGGGCATGTTTTGCCGACCTGATAATTCTACGGTTTGAAACATCATTAATACTCATTGAAGGATAATGATAACATGGTACTATCTCCTTATTTGGTAAAGTACACTTGAAAATGCACCGTTCACATCCGAGTTGATGAATAAGGTCAGAAGAATGTTTATAATTGCTTTGCCTGAAACTCTTTGCATAATTACATAGATGGCAATCATATTCTTTTTCTTTTTCACCGTTTTTGCCTAAATAAAAGCCATCATTGATTGCATTATGGAGCAGATTCACCCATTCATTTCTAATGTGAACAAGATCTTCCGGTTTATAAACAGGTTTTCTTTCTGGTTCAGGTTCATTAACTGGTCTGTGTTTTTTCCCCGATCTTTTACGAACAAGGATAACAGCAGTCACTAATGCAGTAATGATAATTGCGATACAGATGATCGAAACAAACGTTGTAATACTCATAATAATTGTTTTTGGTTTATATATCATTGATAATTTCTTCTCTTGACTGAAATATATGGATAGCTTTTATTCCCAGTTTCCATGCCTTTGAGCGGATCTTTTGTATTTCGACAGCAAGATCATAGTTTCGATAGAGAGCATCACACCCAAAGCCTGTTTTGCATGCTAAATTGGATGTTTCACAACCACCGGTACCAAGCCAACGGCAGTTAGGCCCGCAACAATGCATGTCTTTAATACCCTGTTCCCTTGAATAAATACATTGACCATCAATAAATTTGCATGGATCATGGAGTTTAAGTAATTCATCAGCTTCTTTACATAAACGGTCATATTGTTCTTCCTTCGTTGTAACTGCTATTAATGGCATAAATATGGTATATTTAGAATATAATTAGTATTAAATAAAAACTCCCTGTCCTTTCCAAAGGGAATGATATTCCTGTCGCACCACCTCGTTAATCAACAACGACTACTGGAATAGTCTGATAAAGTAGTTTCGGAATATACACATTGAATCGTGTAAATCGGAAACCTCTATAATATCTGCTAATCTTCAAGCAGGGAGTTCATATTATTTACAATTATTGGTTAAGCAAATGAATTTAATCTGCTGATATGCTTCAGGGCTTATCTTATGTTCCCAAATGTCTGAAGAAGATTGGATTATCACGGCATCACCATTATATTTGTTTGCATAAAAATCCCAGTACTCTTCACTTTCATAAGGAACAGGAAAAACATGTCTGGCAATGATCCTTAGATCAGGATAATAGATCTCATAAACAATCCTGTTTGGCAGGCTATCTCTTGTTACAGATAGGGGACGAATGCTTAAATATTCCCTGATATAACGATCCGTTTCATAGTTGTAGGGCCTATTCGTTGTTAATACAACAGAACCAGCCGTGGTACTGGCTATAAAATTAATATTTGATCTCTTTTGTTCAGCATCAAATAATGCCAGTTCAACTTCTTCTTTACAATCACAACCGCATGATGTGATGAATAAGACTGATAATAAGAATAAGATGTTTTTCATAGTTATTTATTTATGACCGTGATTATTCCTGGTAAGTTTATCTTTAGAGAAAGCTTTATGATCATGTTTTCTAAAATTAACCATTTTTTTAATTTTTGAAGATTTTATTCTTTTATCTATATGTTTTTTTGATTTATAATGTAAACGATCATAAAGAAGACCAGATAATCTTTTATGCTTCTCCGGACACTTACCAGGTTTATCTATTCTAAACTCTTCCCATAAATTTATTTCATCCAAGATATCATCAGTAAATGTAATTTTAGTAAAATTAAAATAAAGCCATCGTAGATATGGAGCTTTACGAAGATCTATAACTTGTTGTACAGACATATCAGCATATCTGCCAAATCCAATAATAGATTTGCCTGTCATTGTTCTTAATAGAGTTATTTGTCCCATCTTTATAGTTTTTGTTTTTTAATAAATACATAATGGTTATAGTTTTAAAATATGTTTAATGATTAAGATAAAGCTCTACAGCGAATGATCTCAACAAAGTAGTACATACATCACTCCGAAGAGATCATTCACCATAGAGAGCATTATACAGAGTATAGTGTAATAAGCCTGCCTTACCAGAATGGGCCATAACTCAATCAGCCAAATGTGAAATCAACAAACCTGCCATACTAAAAATCACCACTGATCACGTCAACTAAACTCAACTCAAATTAAAAAAACACAACTTACCTCAACCAACTTGTTTTAAAATGGATTATAATACTTTATTCATTTCATTAATTACATTAGCAAGCTCTTTAAGCATTCTGTATTTAGTTGTAAAATGTTTCATTTCTTTTTTTGCATCATCAAGAAGCATTTGGCTTTCATCCTGATCAACAAGAACAGATGTAATGGCTTTATAACCTCCATCTTTATTTGTACGATCTTTAGAAAGAGAGACCCATACACGATATTCATCAGGTTTGTTTGTATTAATGATATTTACAACAACACGTATTAATCTTCTTGCCTGTTCTAATCTGTATTGATGTGCGGCTTCTGTATCATCCCATTCAAACTTAGAATGTAGTACTGAATCTTTATTAGATGCTTCATTAACAATATCAATGGGTTTTAACACACCATTGTTGTCATTTGCAATTCTCTCGAGTTCTTGTTTAATAACACCCATATTATACCTTGTCAGCTAATTTAAACAAGCCCCAATTCATTCCACAAGATGATTTGCTGTTTGGTCTGCCTTCTCCAATACCAACTTGCATACCGGATCTCATTAAGAGATTTGTTACATCAGAGAGAGTGAATTGATCAGCATCCCATCGTATTTTGATTATTGCGTGCCATTTATGATATGCGGCACGTACTCTTAAATCCATATTACCATTGGCAACTGGAGCAGGGTCAATTTGCTTAACAGATTTTCCATAAATCCTTATTAAAGGTATTTGCGGTTCTTGTTTATCCCACCCATCTTCAACGACAAATATGGATAGTTTTGCTTTTGTCATTGCATAACCTACGAGACTACAGGCACGAATACAGGCATTTCTGATTGAGGTAGCATTAAATCCGTCCCATCCTTCAGGGCTAACATATCTTGATCCCTCATATAAAGCATCAAAATCTTTAGCTTCTCGCTTTTTCTTTCCTTTCGCAGTAGAGCCAGCTATCTGGGTTTCAATCATTATTTCTTTTGCTTTTTGTGAGAATCTGTTTATCACTAAAGGAGCAATACCTTCGATCTTAAATTCACGCACTTTAAAATTAGGTGGTGAAATAGATACTTGTTCTGTTTGTTTTTTCATAGTTATTTATTTTTTAATTTACAATCCGTATACAGTCCGGACTGTTCATTTGGGTTTATTTTTCATATTAAATGTGACCATGATCAGAGAAAGAATAGTATCCACTTTCGGATATGATAATGTGATCAATCAGGCAGATATCAAAGTTAGACAATGCTCCCTTGATCTTGGTTGTTATCTTCCTGTCTTCGATACTTGGTTCAACATCACCTGATGGATGGTTATGAATAAGGATAACAGCAGAAGAGAGAGAGTCCACTGCATATTTAAACACAAGCCTTGGATCTACTATTGTACCGGTTACGCCACCTTGGGATATCTTGACATAGCCGATGGTATTGTTTGCCCTGTTGAGGAAGATACAGAAAAAGCTCTCATAGATATTTATATCATCATGGAAGAAATCCAATGAGTATTTATAAGAATCTTCGGGTGTTTTTAGCTTGCACTTGACAATATCACTCTTTACCTTTTTCAGTACATATGTATCAATTTTTGACTTATATTTTTTCATTGTTTTATAATGTTTATTTCAGGAAAATAGTCATAGCGTTTAACAAGAATATTGTCATCATTTTTATTTAAAGATTTTATATCATGATAGTGATTTACTTTGAATTCACGACCGGATGCAACTCTGATTGTATCACCATAATGAATATTTAATGACACATTGTGTTTGAAGAATTCATATCGTTTAAGTTTATCCCATAATATTAACATCTTTACACGAGTATCTCCATAAACATTATCCCATATCGGATCAGAAATATCAGTAAGATCAAGGTTTATTTCATTAGACATTGCTTGGCGAATGTATCCCAGGAGAACATCATTACAAAAGTGATGTTCGATCTCTGTAAGATCAGGCTCTTCGTGTACTTTAATAATAGATACAAGGTTAGCATAGTCACCAAACTTCCAGACCACAAACTCTTTCAAGTCAGTGATAAATTTATAATGACCATCAATACTGATTTTACCACACCTCCATCCTCCAAAGATGCCTACATTATAGCTACTAATTAAATACAGTCCTTTATAATAGTTCATAATTTCGATATATTAAATTAAGAGTTTACATATAGGAATATTAACAAAACCTGAATTAATATGTTCAACAGGTTGAGCAACTATCTTCTCTTCGATAAGAAGATTTAGCATACCCTCATTTTCACTATAATCTTTAATAGCTACATATTTTTCTGGAATATCATCATCAGGAAGGTTAACAGTAGCTGTTGC
>JACNJS010000032.1 GCA_014382445.1 Bacteroidota bacterium | reverse complement strand
TAGTTCAACATTAGCTTCAAACTCGGCTTTTCAAGCCGTTTGAAGCCTATTTATTGGGCGTACGTGCCTTTTTTTAATAGTCTAAACTTAATTTTAAATGTTTACCGAAGCCTTCTCTTATTATTCTCATAAGAGTCGAAAGTCTTATATCTGAAGCATTATTCTCAATGCGTGAAATATAAGTCTTAGTTGTTCCGCATTTTTTAGCTAGCTGCTCCTGTGTCAGTCCATTGTTTTTTCTTAGTTCTTGAAGCATTACTCCAAGTTTAAAAGCTTCAAATCCTTCTTCAAAACTTTCTCTATTTTCTGTTCCTCTTTTTCCGTATTGTTGATCTAAGTGGTCAGTAAATGATGTCAAATTATTATTTTCCGTTTTTTTCATCGAAGTATTGTTTTTTTAGTTTTTCTGCCATTTCAATTTCCTTTTTCGGGGTTTTTTGAGTTTTTTTCTGGCATCCATTTATTAAAACTATCATTTGTCCTTTGTCAAAGAAGCAAAATACTCGAAATATATTACTTCCAACTTCCACTCTAACTTCAAATAGTCCAGATGATTTTTTAATATGTCTGAAATACTTAATTGGGACTCTTTCAAATGTCGCAATTAATTTTAAAGTCCAGTTAATTTTTCTTTTAACATCAGTGTCCAATGTTTTGAAAAAGTCAAGATAATAGTTTTTGTAGTAATAAATATTTCTCAAAAAATTCTCTTCCATTTTGCAAAGTTAGCTAATTAGGTAACATATTCCAAATTCTTGATAATATTTTTTTCAAAGGTGAGTTTGGTCTTGGCATTACGCCCAACGGCGGATTGAATATGGTGCGTGCCGCACTTTATTCAATCCGTTTTCTTTGGTTTAAGTATTTTGAATTTACAACTTCTTTTTCTGTGAAAAAGAAACTGCGGCATGAACTATATTTTTAGCCATAGTTTTTATTGTTCTTCTCGTAAAATTTTAATCATTTCATCAATTTCTTTTCCTGAAAAACCTCCGCCTATACTAGCTTTCCCGCCCATAATCTCAGAATTTACCATTGGTATTGAAACAATCTGTTTTGCTATTACAATGGCTATTGGTTTTCCTATGCTTTCTTTTGTCAATAGATAGAACTTTCTGGCTCCGTCTTTTGTAAATACAATACTAATTTCTGGTTGGTCATTATAACTGCTAAAAGCCTTTTTAACTTCCAATATGTCTTTTGAAGTCAATGCTGGTTTATCTTTTAACTTAATATCCTTATCAAGTGTTGAGTAGTTGTAATCAACTGTTTCATAAAATCCGTTTTCCCTATCAATGGGTCTTGGTTCAAATTTCTTTGTTGGCTCTTCAACTATTTTGCTAAAATTATTGGTTATTTCCTCTATTTCTGTGTCAATATTTTTGAATTTGGAAGCAATAGTTTTATAAGTCTCTCCTGAAATAAAAAACTTATCAAAAGCACTTGTTTGAATAAAATTATGAATGTCATTAATTTCACTTTCACTGAACACTTCATTAAAAGCTGAACTAATCTTTTTAGTTATTTTGTCATCTGATAATTGTTTTTCTAGCTCAAAAATTCTAATGCTATCATTCCCTGTCGCTTGATATTTTAATGGTTCGATTCGAAATTCATAATTCTGCTTTTGATTCTCAATCAGGTTCAATTTATTAATAATTGCTATCGTTTTCTCTTGTCTCGTTTGTCCGCAACTTACTAATGTAATTGAAATTAGTATCAATCCTATTGAAAGTAATTTTGTTCTCATTTCATTCATTTGTTTACTTGTCATTTAGTAGTACTGTTGTCGTTCGGTTAAATTATGGCTAACGGTTTGAAATCGAGTAGGCAAAGGGAGTTTCACCCTAAGCCTCTCACAGAACCGTACGTGATAGTCTCCCATCATACGGCTCTTGTTATACAAAAATACTTAATTAATAGACAAATCCTAACTGCCAGTGGTAGAATAAGTAAGGGTATTGTTCCTGTACTCTCTTTAACCAATTGTAAGCTCGTTTTATACTTGTCTTATAACGTTTATACCGTCTTCTTGCCCACCTTGTTAAACGCTTATTTAGCCCTCTGAAAACTATATGTAGAGATGATATTCTAAATTTACCATAGTAATGAAACCACCCTCGAATCATTGGATTTAATTTTTGGGCAATACCTACTACGCTTTTAAAAGTCATTTTCTCTACTTCAAGTTCACCTAGTTTATCTGCTATACGTTTTCTTGAACTTATACTAATAGCACAGTCAAATCCTAAAAACAGTTTTCCGCTTCTTTTTGATTTTGCTGTGCGTGGTTGGAATGAATATCCTAAGAAGTCAAACTTAGTTTCAGGATATTTTTCTTTCCTGCGATAATCTTTACAGTAAACAATCTTCGTTTTCTTGGGATGTAATTCCAAGTCAATATTGTTCATCCGTTGATTGATTAACTTTAGTGTTTGTTCTGCATGTTGTTTACTCCTACAGTGCACTATTACATCGTCGGCATACCTTGAATAGTTTACTGTTTTGTCCATTTGCTCTAACCATTTGTCAAAACCATAATGCAGAAAAAGATTTGCCAAAAGTGGGCTTATTACTCCTCCTTGTGGTGTTCCTTTTCCTTGTTTTGTGATTAGTTCTCCTGTCTTTTTGAGTACTGGGGCTGTGAGCCATCGTGTTATGTAGAGTCTTATCCAGAATTCTGGAACATGCTTCTCTACTGCCAGCATCAGTTTGTCATGGCTTATATTGTCAAAGAACCCTACTATATCTAAGTCTATTACCCAGTTTGTCCTCCAACAGTTTTCCCGTACCTTTTGTAATGCTTGATGCGCATTCTTATTTGGTCGATATCCATAAGAGTTTGGACTAAATATTTCCTCAAACCTTGGTTCAATATACATTTTAATAGCCATCTGTGCCACTCTATCGCTGATTGTAGGTATTCCCAATTTCCTGATGTTACCATCTTTCTTTAGTATTTCTACTTCTTTGACTGATGGCGGAAAGTAACTCCCCGATGCCATACGATTCCATAGTTTATACAGGTGTTTTCTTCTGTTTGCATCATATTCTTCCATGCTCACATCGTCCACTCCTGCACTCCCTTTGTTAGCTTGCACTTTCTTATAAGCCTCCCAAATCATTGAGTGGCTTATCGGTATTGATTTTGTTTCATTCCATAAAGTCATCCTCATTACTGAGTTGTTTTAATGTTATGATACTGTATAACCTAATCCCTTTGCTCCATTTCCATTACAGAAACTTCATCACTACTACGGATTAGTCTGCCCCTGAATATTGCATCGGTATTCTGCCTTTAAGTTGATCTTATTGTGCATTTCCCTTTTTAACTGCCTGCGAATCCTTTAGCGGTAGCATTATGGCAGTCTATCATCAATATTTAGGTTCCCAAGTTCCATAAATAAGCCTAAATAAAGTTCATGCCATCTGAATGCCGTCAGCCTCACAGAAAGTAAATAGGTAACTTCTGCAATTGATATGATTCTCATACCATTTTTCACTCCGTATCATACTTCGTAGCTTTTGACTGAAGGTAAGGCAACGTCTCGACACCTCATCAATGGTTCATTTTCATTCATCTCCTTTATTCATACCTGCCTGCCTCATGGACAGGATTCTCCTAAACGCTCAATACCACAGCTCTTTACCGCAGCACCTTTAGGTGGTTTAAAGCCATCGCCTATACAACGACTCTGATAGACCTACTATCATCTTATTTACAGCATTCAACCAGTTTATTGCCATGGTTGATTCTTGGCACACTATGATGCGTGCCGCATTTTATTGTCAATTTAAAGGTTAAAACCCTGCAATTTCATTGCAGTTACTTTAGTTTCTATAAATGTTTTAAATTTACGGAATGGCAGAATATCGAAAAAATTCCCATTCCATAAGTAGTTTATGTTGTCATATCGTGTGGGCAACCAAGTATCGTTATAAGGTTCTGCAAGGAGATTTGCAACATCGGTGTCGAGATCTTCTAATACAGATTTGTGATAGCGAGAATGTTCATATTTTAAAAGGTGTTGTGAGTAAGGATCATATTCATATGCATGTTGAATATCCACCCTCATTGAGTGTGAGCATTCTTGTAAAGAAATTGAAAGGACGAACTTCAAGGTTGCTACAGCAGGAATTCCCTGAGTTGGGGAAGAAGTATTGGGGACAATACTTTTGGGCTGTTGGTTATGGTGTGTGGAGTACTGGTAGCATAACGGATGAAATGGTTCAGGAGTATCTAGAACATCACAAGGATAAGCCAAATTCACAAAAAGGAAACTGGATAATAGAGTAGTAACCTTAAAAAATTTCATTTTTTCGTTTTATTAAAACTATGGATTTCTAATCCATAGTGGTTTATTCAAAAGTTTTCTTTGAGTTTTATATTTCAAATTTACTTTTAATTTTCTTAGGATTACTTAACTGCGGCATGCATTATATTTGTTGTTGTGGCACGTTTTTGTAACTTTCATGGTAATATTCTAGGTCCCAATATATTCATCCATAAAATAAAACCAACAATACCACCTACTAGTCCGCTTATAATAAAAGTCAGTCTATGTCGGTTTGGAATGATATTAAAAATCACAAATAATGAAATTAATAGCCCTGCAAATCCTAAAATTATTGGAGCGGTTCCTTCCCATAAGTTTAGTCCATACGATATATATTTTTCGTCACCACTAAAAAAACTACCTCTTGGTGAAATTATGTTATGTCCTATTGACATCACAAGATTAAACACTTCTCTCAACCAAAATAGAGACAGAAAAACGGCTAACCAATCAATCATTTTAAGTCCCAGTTTTTTAATATGATTCCTTCTCATAAACAATATTATTAAGCCAATTAAACCTGTCAAAGTAGTCTGTAAAGGTCCGCCAATTATGATTAATAATCCGTTTGATTGTAATTCTTCTATTCCAATTTCGTATTCATTTTTTTTGTCAAAATATTGGTCATTCTCTATTGCTGTTTTATTCTGATTATAAATGTCATATATTTTTTCATTTAGTTCGGAATTATAATTCATACTGCCATAATGAAGTGTTGTTTCATACCCCAAATATTTAGCAACCAATATATGTCCGTATTCGTGAGTAACAGTTCCAATTGCAGTAAAAACTATAAATGCAAATGTCAGGATTATGAATGATTTTATGTTAAATGTGATTTTCATTTAAATGTGCCACAACGGATGGAAATATGGCCATGTAGCCGAATTTCCAGACTTTATTTTCTTAATAATATTTCCGATGGTTATAATCACTTATTTTTTTCTCTATTAAGCCTGAACCCGGCTATTGGCTATATTTTTTGTTGCGCGGTCGTTGTTATTCTTTCAATTTCTTAACTACAGTATCAAATACTCCATTATGTTTTTTAATATTATAGATTTACTACAGATTCTAACCATGTTGATACATTATTTTTCTTAGTGTCAAGGCAACTACTAATAGGAAGTTTTACCAGTAGTTCGTCATTTATGTTGTTGTGAAAAGCTCCGTCATTGACCCCATCATCAATAATTAACAAGACTGGTATCCGTTTCATGACAGCCATACCTACCTCAAGATGATTCCAAGGTGTGGCCAGAAACTCATCTCGTACAGTTCGGGAATCCTCAGTGCTATAGCGAAATATTCCATCAATTATATGCATAGACTTGAAGCCAAATACAATCATTGCCGAACATGAATCAATCTTATTGGAAAGACTAGATAAAACATTTGACGCATCATACATATCACGATTGAGTTCAACCCAAGTCGAATTAGATTGTTCTACGATGTCTTTTACGTTATTAACAAACATCCTCTGTCTTGCGTCAAGAACTCCAAGGCGACTGATGAAAACTTTGTTGGAATCCGTATTTGAGTATTGAAGTTGTTTAATGCAAGAAGGACCATCTATAAGGTTTTCACCAACAGAATTGATGCCACTCACCCCATTCAGTAGGGCCCCACTGAAATCCACTCCGCGTAGTTTTGCATTATCAAAAGATGCTCCAGTCAGATCAGCCCCAGTAAAGTCTACAGACTGAAGTACTGCTGAGTTAAAGTTTGCGTTTCTAAGTTTTGCTTTGTTGAATTTTGTGCCTAGCAAAGATGCCTCATAGAATTGAGCTTCATTAAGCACAGCATTTTTCAATAATGTTCCTGAAAGATTAGCTTGGAAGAAATCTGCCTTTGTCATATCGATTATCATTCCTTTTTTCTCGTCGTTTTTACTTCCAAGAAATGCTTTTGTTAAGTTAGCTCTTTGAAAATCACCATTTATAAGATATTTTGCTTGTGCAAACCGTAAAGTGTCTGATAAAACCTTTTGAAAATCACTGGTTTGTAACGTTTTCAGAACTGCAACAATCACACTTACTGTATCATCAGCAAAAGGTGTTCCTCCAACACCATATTCGCTCTTTTTGTATAGAAAGCGTCTTAATAATATTGCGGATGACATGCGAACTTCAAGATTCGGAGAAGACAGACCAGCGACAGTCTCCTTGAAGGCTATGCCTATTTTCTTTACATTATCTTTTATTATAATTTTTCTGACAACAAGCCATATCAAAGGAGTTACAGTTATAAGAAGTGCCACGGTGGCAACTGTGTTCTTGTATATATTCCCTCCAAACCATTCTATTAATGTATCCATAATTTGCATCCCTGCTTTATTATATTTTAAATTCTATTTTATGCCAAATGCTGTTTCTAATGCCGCTCAACGGTTGGCGGTATGCGCAGTGCGGGTTTCGGAGCACTTACCTATCAAACTACAGCTATGTTTATTAAATATTCTAATGTTCAGTTTACCACATTACCCCGCATTGCGTATGACCGCGTGTTGGCATTTCGTGCTTTATTCTTCTCCTTTCAACCTTTTAATTTCTTTATCAAAATCAGATTCATAGTTTTTATCTTGAATCTTTCTGTATTTGTCGAATTCTTGCTCTGCTTTTAATTTTGCCTCTAAAGCTGAAATCTTTCCTTTGTCTTTGAGAATCGGGAAGCTTGATAACTCTAAAAACTGGTGTAAGAAGTTAATCCATTCTTGCATAGTCGTTGGAATTTGTCTTTCGGCTCTGCTTTCTGCTAAATCAAGGTATGCTGAAACAATCCGATTAAGTTCTTTAATATGCTGTTCATTCAAATAATTTTTAGCAATCGAAATATCAGATTTTAGAATTTTATCATCTGGAGCATGTTTCCAATTCGTTAATCCCATATACAGCTTCTTAGCATCCGCTGATGTGTAAATTATCTCGGCAGCTGTTTTTCCAGTTATTGCCCAATGAAGTTTATTTTGAACTGAGGCAAAAAAATCTTTTGTCAAGAAATCAGAATTGTCATAATCTAATGATAGTGCATAAATATCGGTTATTTTTTGATAAAATCTCCTTTCACTTGCCCGAATTTCACGGATTCTTTCAAGTAACTCATCAAAATAATCTTTTCCGAAATGTTTTCCTTGTTTTAAACGTTCATCATCTAGAACGAATCCTTTTGTTATAAACTCATTTAGAACTTTTGTTGCCCAAATTCTAAATTTTGTGGCTTTGTTCGAGTTTACACGATATCCAACTGCAATAATCGAATCAAGATTATAAAACGTTGTTTTGTAATTTTTCCCATCTTCGGCAGTATGTTCCAAAATGGAACTAACTGATTCTTCTTCTAATTCACCACATTCAAAGATATTTTTCAAATGTTTTGTTATTGCAGGTCTCTGCACTCCAAATAACTCTGCAATCTTCTTTTGAGTCATCCAAAAAGTCTCATCGTGATAGAAAACCTCAATTTTCACATTTCCATCATCTCCTTGGTAAAATATAATTTCAGATTCTTTTGCCATCAAATTTTTATTTCAAAAATAACCTTTTTCACCAAACTTTCTTATGTGCACTGCGGTTTCTCAGCATGAATGCCAACGTTGGCGCTATGCTGCGTAGCGCATTAATATTAAATATTTTTCTGTGACAAATATATTATATTAATAAACGTAATGTTCATATTTACAACTAATTGCGGTATGCAGTATGAGCGTGTGTTAGGCTTTTGTGTTTTATTAACCATTTATTTCAAGACAACCGTAATTCTCTTCAATAAATAATTTTATTAATTCGTATTTGTCCTTGAGGATTGTTTCTAAGTTTTTTGTGGTTGTATTTCCAGTCCTTATCCAAATAATTTTTGGAGGAAATCCATGTAATGTATTCAGATCGAAAAAGTCAGAATCAAAAGTAACTATTGTGTAGTCATTTCTTTTTGCGAATTCAAATATTTCAAAATCCGTTGAATTTTCAAGTCCTAATTCTCTGACTTGCTTAGCATTTGGGTATAAGTCTATAATTTGTTTTATAAGTCGAAATGAAATATTCTGGTCAAAGAGTAAATTCATGATGCATATAAATGTCTTTGTTCTTTATTTGCAGCATAAGACAGGCAAGCATTTATTTGCGCTTCCGTTAATTCTGGATAATCTGCAATGATTTGTTCTCGGCTCATTCCATTTGACAACCAAGATAATACATCATATACAGATATTCTGGTTCCAATAATTATTGGTTTCCCAAATCTCTTCTCAGAATTAATTTCTATGTATTCATTGAATCGTATCATTCTACAAAAATAGTCAATTATTTTTTATTAGTCAATTCTCAATTTTGTTCTCAGCATAAAGCCTAACGGTGGCAATATGCTACGTAATTTTTGTGTTGCGCCTGCGGCAAAAATTATGGAGTATATTGCGTGTTACCATGCGTTAATTTTTCTTGTTTATTAAGTTTACAATCACTTTTGTCATTGTTTCCTTTTCATCAGGTTTGCTTACCGCTATCATTAAAGTCAGTGCTACTAATGTATTATCAGCAATTCTTTTATTTCCGGTTTTGTCAAATAGTATTCCATTTCGTTCCAGAAAGTATAAAAACAGGAAAGCCGCAATTCTCTTGTTTCCATCAGAAAACGAATGATTTTTCGTGATAAAATATAAAAGATTAGCAGCCTTTTCTTCTATACTTGGATATAAATCAATTCCACTAAAAGTCTGATAAATTGTTGCTACGGAACTTTGAAATGAATCATCTTTTTCATGTCCGAATAAATCACTATTCCCATGCGCTTTTTTTGCTATCCGAATTTGATTTATTGCTTCTGCATATGTTAATTGATATGACTCTTTACCAGATGTATCTCGTATCTGTAAACTCTGATAATCATACTGGTCTAAAATATCTAAAGCATAAGCGTAATCAGAAATAATTTTTAATAATCCGGTACTTTCGTCGTTTGAAAGGGTCTTAGAGGTCAATGCATTTCCAAGTATTTTAACGGAGTTTTGAAGTTCTTTTAATTGCTCATTTTGTTCATTTAGTTTTCTTTCATTAAGCGCATATCCTTTTATTAGGTATTCTTTCAATATTTTGTTCGCCCAAATTCTAAATTGAATACCTCGCTTTGAGTTCACCCTATATCCAACAGAAATTATAGCATCAAGATTGTAGAGTTTTATATTTCGTTTTACATTTCGCCTCCCCTCAAGTTGAACTACCGAGGATTCCTCGGTAGTTGAAATCTCGTCCAGCTCTCCTGATTTGTAAATGCTTTTTAAATGAAGTCCAATTGTATCAGTATCTTTGTCAAACAATTGAGACATTTGCTTTTGTGATAACCAAACAGTTTCATTTTCAAACTTTACTTGTACTTCAGTCTGTCCATCCAGTGATTGATATATTTTAATGTCCGAATTGTTCATTATATGTTTTTTCACAAAACTACTAAAACTTAACTAAAATTTTTAAGCCCTGTCATTCTGTTCTTGAGTTGGTCATAATGCATGGTAACGTTAAGTATATGCAAAGTAGGTGACTGCGAGCTTCAAACTCATCAAACCGTTAGAATTTTGAAACGGGCTACAACCCTTAAATTTACTACTATCCCGCCTATTTTGTATATACATTGTTATGCCACGTACTTTATTCTAAATCTAATATTATCTGAATGTTTTCTTTTACGGATTCTATTAATTCTTTAGGTAGGTTTCCAACTTTCTTAATTAATCTATTATTGTCTATTGCTCTAAGTTGGTCCAACATAATATCAGAGTCTTGATGTAAATTAGTAGTCTCTTTATCAAGGTGAATTCTTAAAATTTCAGAGTCTCTTTTAACATTTGTAGTAATTGGACAAACTATGGTTGAAGGATGTGGAATTGAATTAAGTAAATTTGTTTGAACCACCAAAACTGGTCTGGTTTTCCCTGGTTCAGTTCCTATTTTTGGATTTAAGTCAGCGATCCAAATTTCATATTGTTTAATCTGCATAATCGATCTCCTCAAATTCTTTAAGAACTGACATTGAGTCCGTTTTTACTAATTCCGATTCCTTTCTGAGTCTTTTTTCAATTATTAGTCTTCTCTGGAATCTATTATAAAAGTCTAGCGCCTCATTAATATATCTATTGCGAGGTTTCTTAATTCTTGAAAGGATTTTTTCCGTTTCTCCAAAAATGGAGTCGTCAATTTTTAATGATACTGTTTTCATAGCTATTCAAATTTAGATACTACAAAAGTATATATAAAATGTATATATCGCAAGTAATTTTGAATTTTTCTTAGTATGTGGCATAACGTATTGCAGCTATGACCCGTGGTTGTTTTTTTCGAATGAATTTTGTTAGTTATTTTAACTGTTAAATATACGATTTCCTATTGTTAAAATTCATTACCAACCATGGGTTATGAGCTGCTGTTATGCACTGTGCTTTTCATTTAATTATCAGCTTTTTTCTAACCTTTAATTCAATTAATTCTAGTTCAACAATGTAAATACCCTGATCAAGAGTTGATACGTCTATTTTCTCACATGCCTTGTTTTTATGCACTACTTCTTGTCCAAGCTGGTTGTATATACTTAATGATTTTATTTTCATTTCTTGATTAGTAGAAACAATCAATTTATCTGTTGCGGGATTTGGAAAGAATGAAATTTTATTGTTATAAGCCACTTTGAAAATATCAACTGATTCACAAGCGTCTTCTACTTGCTCAGGGCTATTGCAACCAGTAGTGTTGAAAAAAATGCTCACATCACCAATAGGTGCAGCAAGATATTCACAAATGCTCACTACTTCACATTCAGATAATACAGGATTATGTCCAATCACCAGATTTTCTATGGAATTTGGAGCTATATTTTCCAATCCAGACAAACTTTGAAGAATGAAGTTACCTTGATATGGCACCCAACCCCCAATAACCATGTCACCCTCAATATTTGACAGTTGACTTAACGCTGAAATATCTGTCAGATTAATGTTCCGGACAATATTTAGGTACCCCCCAATTGATTTTAATCCTTCCAGCCCTGAGAAAGTTGACAGATTTATATTATATCCAATGTATAGCCCTCCTCCTACAGTATCTAGCAAACTTAAGCCACTGAGAGTAAATAAAGAATTATTGCAATTAGAAGGGTATTCTCCTCCAATTATAAGATTACCTGAAATTGTTTCCAAATTATCCAAGCCTGTTAAATCTGTCAGCAATTCATTGTTTTGTATGTGAAGACCACCGTCACCTATTCGTGTCACAATATTTAATCCATATAAGTTGGAGATGTTAATACCCCTTATGAACGTGCTCCCTTGTAATTGCGTGCAATCAGGGTAATCTGATGAAAAACTGTCAATGTCAGCTTGAGACACAAAATAATAATCACCGAAGGGAAGGCATGAAAATTCTATTCCACAAGTTTCAGCTATTTCAGAAGGATTGTTACATCCAGTATTGTTTCCATAAATTGCTAAAGGAACATTTAACGTATCAAGGTAACTGCATAAATTTGGAATTTCACATGTTGACAATGAATTATTGTAATAAATAGATAAGGAATTAATGGTGGAGAGATCCAGGTTTTCTAATCCCCAAAGAGTATTTAAAGAGGAATTGGATGATATCTTCAGGTCCCCACCAATTGAATTCAACCCTTCCAAACCTGTAAGACTTACTAATGATTCGTTTGCATTTACTATTAAGTTTTCGCCGACAGAACTTAATCCGCTGAGTCCCGAAAGATTGGTCAGAGCTTCATTCCACATAATCCAGAAATCACCACCAATCGAAGTCAATCCCTCTAATCCTGATAAACTTGTCAAAGATTCATTGTAAAATCCAAATGCTCCATCATAATCTCCAATATGAAAAAACCCACCAATTTCAATCAAATTTTCCAGACCCGAAAAATCAATGAGCGATTGATTACCTACAACAAAGAATTTTCCTCCTATTGAAGTCAATATATTTAACCCGTATAAATTTGTAATATTCTCCGATCCGTAGATAAACACGTCTCCTTCAATCTCCGTACAATTGGGATAATTTGTTTGAAAGCTATCAATCAGTTCTTGAGTTGTGAATGTTATTCCTTCTGGGAGGCAGGGTTGCGAATAAACCATCACTTCAATTTAAAAAAACAAAACCAAAAGTAACATTACCTTCTTCATAACATTTGATTTTTAATAAGAAGTTCCTCTTTGCATAGTGCATAACGGGTTTGCTATGCGCCGTTGCCGCATTTTTGTTGATTTTTGAGTTTTTGTTT
>JACNJS010000038.1 GCA_014382445.1 Bacteroidota bacterium | reverse complement strand
GGGTAGGGGGATCAAATCCTTTTTATTCTTAGTCGCCCAGAGCGAGATTGCAGTCAGGATTTTAGTAAACCATAAATTTAGGGGGTAGTTATGAGAGAAATTAAATTTAGAGCATGGAGCCAGGGATTAATGTTGACAATGCCGATATATGGATATTTTGGATTAAGTAGATTTTTTGGATTTTTGAAAGATGGTGATAATATCATGCAATACACCGGCCTGAAAGACAAGAACGGAAAAGAGATTTATGATGGTGATATCCTTGAATTTGAAATACCAGATTATTGTTATGATTTCTCGGTTGAAAAGAAAAGTAAATCTATAATTTTTTGGGATGATTCATCAGCAGCATTTATGGAAAAAGATATCAACGGTAAATGTTTACCAGACGATATGAGCGGAGACATGATGGAATACTCTGAGGTAATCGGAAATATCCATCAAACCCCTGAACTATTGGAGGTATAAATTATGAATTTAAATGGAGTGACAGAATATTGCGAGGGGTATCCGGTCGAGATAGTTAGTCGTGGTGGAAGGCTTGTCATTGAGGCTATGAATCAATGCGGAAGCGATTGTACTCATGTTGATTTAATAGAGCTTATTAAATGGATTAAAAATAATAAGCCTGAACTTTTGGAGGTATAAATGGGAAATCGTGGCCCAAAATCAGCAGGCTTAACAGTCCTGCCAGCGCCAAAAAACAAACGTAAATCACCAATGCCCGGCATGACAAAACCGGCATGTCAGATCTGGACAAGGATCATGGGCGCATACCAGCCGGATCATTTTAAGCCACAGCATTATGACATGCTCCGGGCTTATTGCGAATCAGCTTCAATTGCCAATGATGCCTTTGAGCAAATCGGCAAAGTTGGCAAGCTGGTAAAAAACAGCACTGGAGGGGTAAAACAGAACCCATATTTACAGGTTTATCAAAATGCGTGTTCTGTTATGGCAATGCTTGGAACGAAACTTGGAATCACATATAATGCCACGACGGTTGCCAAGGGTGATACCGGGTTCAGTTCAAAACCGAAGTCAAAACGTGAAGGGTTATTATTCAGGGGGTAGGAATGACTAAAAAGAAACCAAGAGCAAACGCAGATAATATTCCAGTGTGGTGCGCACATGATGCCATTGTTGCATGTGTTGATTTAAAACCGAATCCAAAGAATCCGAATACCCACCCGGCAAAACAGATTGAATTATTAAGCAAGATTATTATTAAGCAAGGATGGCGAATGCCTATAACTGTATCAAACAGGTCTGGGTTAATTGTTAAAGGTCATGGGCGGCTGATCGCTGCTTTTAAGGCTGGAATATCTCATGCGCCTATTGATTATCAAGATTATGAAACAGATGACATGGAATATGCTGACATGATAGCTGATAACAAATTAGCAGAGCTGGCCGAGATAGATAATAAAGCACTTGATAAATTAATCAAGGAAATGAGCGTAGAATCTTTAGAGTTCACAGCCTTAAATGAAGATGAATTGAAAAATATCTTTGGTGGGCGTGAGCCTGATGCAGAAAAGCCAGAGGTTGAGTTTTCAAAAGAATTATTACTTGAACATAATTATGTGGTTTTATATTTTGATAATGCTTTTGATTGGCAGGTAGCTATTGATAAATTTGGATTGAAAAAAGTTAAAGATTGTTTAGATATTCCGGGCAGGCCAACGGGAATTGGCCGAGTTATTAAGGGGAGCGAATGGCTGGACAAAATAAAATAAATATTTGTATCCCAACATATAAAAGGTCTAATGCGTTGTCTGGTTCTGAATATTTTAAATCTGCTAAATATATATTGCCCGAAAGCCAGCGAGATGAATATATAAAAGTTTTACCCATCAAAAGAATGATAGTTATTCCAGATGAATCAGATGGTAATATAGCGAAAAAGCGTAATTGGATATTAAAAAACATCGATATGCCATTGGTTATGCTTGATGATGATGTAAGTGGTATAATGACAACAGAGAGCAAATATAATGAAATTGGTGAGATTATACCAGGAAAGAAATTAAGGCGGAAATTATCAAAAGAAGATGCTGCTTATGTTATCGAGTGCGGCTTCAATTTGGCTCATCAGTTTGGATGTGTGTATTGGGGGATAAACCTAAATGATGATTCAAGATCATATATGCAATATAAGCCATTTGGTTTAACCTCTCCGGTTCTGGGGCCGTTTTCTGCGCATTTAAAGCACAATCTATTTTATGATGAGCGATTATTTTTAAAAGAAGATTATGACATAAGTATCCAATTATTAAGCAAATATAAAAAGATATTAAGAATTAACAAATATGCTTGTAGTTGTAAGCATGCAGACAATCCGGGCGGCGTTGTAAGCCATAGGACAATAGACCGAGAGCGGCAACAATGTGAGGCCATAATGAGAAAATGGGGCAAAGACATAATAAAATATAAATTGCCAGGGGATAAAATGAGTGATTTGCTAAATGGCATTGTTAATATTCCAATAAAAGGAGTGTAAAGGGTTATGAAACGGAAAAGAAGTACGTGCCCATATTGTAAAGTTGGGTATGTTTATGAAAATGATGACAGGTGTGCTAATTGCGGTAAGATTGTAAAACCGAAATCTAAACGGGAAGGATTAATTTTTAAGGGGTGATTATGAAAACAC
>JACNJS010000097.1 GCA_014382445.1 Bacteroidota bacterium | reverse complement strand
ATAATTTTAACGAAATTTTACAAAAACGAAATATTATGAAAAGATTTACATTGTTTAGTCAAGTTGCTTTGATTCTATGTTTTTCATGGTTCTCATTCCCAACTTTAACGGTATATGGCCAATCACCTTGGTTTGATGGTTTTGAATCTTACACTCCAGGGACATGGCCATCTACTTGGATCCCAGATGGTAACGCTACGAACATTTCTTCCAATTATATTGATAACACAATAGCATTCCAAGGAATAAAATCACTTCGAATGTATGGGGTTGTAGGTGCTAGTTGGGGTGCACTTGCATATCATCCAATTTATTTAAACAGTCCTTATGAGGTAGAAGTTTTAATTAGAAATGGAGATGAAATTTTAACAGGTGCTCATCCAGACAGAGCTGGTGTTGGACTGCGTCAAGGTACCCACTGGTCAAATCCTTCAAGAGCGTTTGTAATGTTTAAAGGAGATGGAACAATATTAGGTGGAGGTGGATCTCTTATACTTGGGAATTATTCATCATTCATATGGTATAAAGTGAGAATCAGATATGAATGGATCTCCTCTTCAATGATCATGTTAAGTTATTGGATTAATGGAGATTTTAAAGGTTTCGAATCACGTTCAGCAATTCCAGAAGAAAACCAACTTAACAATCTTGAACTACATGTTCAGGAAGGAACCGCCTGGTTTGATAATGTATCCGTTGATTTTGCCACTAATGTACATGAAAGCTTGTTGAAGAAACGAGTAGATATATTTCCTGTTCCAACATCAGATAGGTTGTTTATTAAAATGCAAATAAAACAGAATGTGAATATTACTTTTTACAATTCCTTAGGTCAAGTTGTTTATACATCAAAACTTGGAACTGAAAATGAATCAATTAACATTTCTGAATTACATGAAGGAATCTATTTTGTTGAGATTATAGACATGCATGGAGTTTTGTTATTATCAGAAAAGATAATTAAGAAATAACCGAAGAACAAACCGTGAATGATAATAACGGATAATCCATGTAAAAGTGAAATCAAAATTATTATCGCATGAAAACAAATTACAAAATTCTGACTATAATATTATTTACAGGATTTATCGGAATTCTGTCATCTGGTTGCAGCAAAAAAGAAGAAAATCCAGGTCCAATTTCAGTTACCAATAGCGTTACTCCTACAACTGTAAGTAACGGAAGTTCACTGCAATGGACCATAAAAGTTGCTAATTTAGGAGGAGACGTCGAAATTGAAAAAATTCATGTTAGAGAAGAGTGCATTAGTGGATGGGCTCAAGGTCAAGGTACCGTAGAAATGGACTTACCTATTTCAGATAATTTAATTGAGGCACATTCTTCAAAAGAAGTTTATAACATGGAAACTACAGTTTATAACACAGGAAATACAGATGTTGAAATAAAAAATACGGTCACGGTTTCTTCAAATGGGGGTTCAGATACTGATGTAGTAATTTATAAGGTTACTACGAATAAGAAAAAATCTGGAGAAACCAAGATGATAACATTATTAAGTGATCTGTGAATACAAGTTATCAATTGATCTTACCCAATCTTGAGTGACAATCAAAACTTTACTATAAAAAGTGGAGTCCAGAACCCACATAAAAACGGGGCGATACTGAAAAGCCAAACGAGTAGGGAAAAGTTAGAAGCAGTTACTATGAAAAAGATTTTTACAGTTTTTTTGTTTTTTGCAATTGGAATCTTTGCCTTCGCTCAACAAGACTATCAGGATGTTGTTTATTTGAAAAATGGTAGTATTATTCGGGGGATAATTATTGAACAGGTTCCCAATGTATCTCTTAAAATTGAGACTGCTGATAGAAGTGTTTTTGTCTATAAACTAGATGAAATTGAAAAAATGACCAAAGAACCTGTTTTGAATGCTGGCAAATCATTAAACAGTAGTTCCGGTCGTACATCCGGTTATCTTGGAATTGTAAATATTGGATGTGGATTTGGTTTAGGCGACGTTGCAAAGGGCCTTATTGTGATTAAACTCGATTTTATTAATGGTTATCAATTCAATCCTTATTTTTATTTAGGTTTTGGTACCGGTGTAAAAGTTTTTACTCAAGATGGCATTACAAATTTAGTGCTTCCTCTATTTTTAGATTTCCGGGCACATTTACTCGATAAAAAAGTATCCCCTTATTTCGGATTAGGTGCTGGATACACATTTTTAGCAACTCCTAGATTCGCAGCAATTGGGTTTATGATAGATCCATCCATCGGAGCAAGGTTTAAAATAGGTCGAAAATCTGCTTTTAACATAGGTGCAGGGTACTTTACACTTATTGGAAAAGGTGGCACTGCTGGATATATTAATTTTGATATTGGATTCTCTTTTTAGCATCCCAAGATTAGAATAAAACCTGCCTTTTACATGCCTGTAACCTAAATGCTGACAAGGATTTCATGATAAATCGAACTTGCTTCAGTGTATTTCCAAGTCGAATAATCGATTCGTTCTTCATTAAATTCCATGGAGATATTAACAGATTACCTTTCAAAGTAGAGGTTCATGGGATACAAGGTGAGAGAATTTTCATGAAAGATCTAATACATAAAAGGTTGTACCAGGTTTCGATGACAGGAAAACCACCTGGATTTTATCTCATTAAACTTAGTACACGAGAGGATGTTGAAACGG
>JACNJS010000046.1 GCA_014382445.1 Bacteroidota bacterium | reverse complement strand
TTGTTGCCGGATTAGGATAAGCTTTAATACCAAAATTACTTAATGAATTATCTTCAATGTCAGTCCACATGTAATCAACTCCAAAAAAGAAAAGTATTTCGGCCATTACACCATCTTTTGTTGATCCTTCTTCGTCAACCAAACCGGCAAACTCAAACGACGTGCCAATAGTTTTATATATTTCATTTTCGAACGAAACACCTGTACCGTATTCAGGATCAACATTTCTGAATATAAGTACACCCGGCGATTTTGGCGCAATACGATCAATATAGGAGTTTAATCCGTCGTACTCAAATGTGTAACCCTGCATGATGCTGCCATACTCTCCAACGATAGTGCCCAGGTCGCCCGATCCATCAGTAATACCATCTATATGAAAAAGCTCATGGGCACTGGTTTGTTGGTCATAAGCCCAGGTATCCCCACCTTCCATAAATACACGCCCGCCATTCTCAAGATACGATCTTAGCATATCTCCTTCATCGGCACTTAGTTTGTGATTATCAGGATACATTCCAAGAAGAACAAATACAGATTTATAAATGCTCATATCAGAAGTCCAGTCGGTAATAACATCCCTGCTTACCTGCAGCACATCTAAACATGTTTCAATTGAATCTGCAGAGTTGCTGTTTACCAGATCAATAATTAAAACAGGTTTTTGCCCGATTACAGTAAAGAAACTGCCGGTTCCGGTAATACCATGATCAGCCATTATATTTACATCGAACGATGCAATAGTGCCATCAGGTGTATCACCATCAGCAGTAATACTGAAAACAATTTCTCCCGTGTCATGTCCCGGCAAATTACCCAATGTTTGTAGGCCATTGTTTATAGTAATATATTCACTGGATGAAAGCAGTTCGCTCATTACAATATATGCTTCTGAAGATCCGGTGTTTAATATTGCAACTATAATATCAACTGTTTCACCGGGCTCAACTTTACCGTTATTATTTCCAGCTGAATCATCAACTGTAAAACCACCAAAAACTAAATTTGGTGAATGGCCTGTTAGCATAAAGGATGATTCCCAGGCTGCATTACCGCTTTCATCCTGTGCCGATACCTGGAAGTGTGCGATAATTTCGTCAGGAATATTATCAGCCACGTTAAATTCGAAAGCATCCAAAACTGATACCGTATCCCCTGAAGCAATATTACCATATGAGGCTACCGCAGTAACTAATTCAATAAATTCACTCGTTGTTGATAAAGTTACTGTTACACCCACCGCCCCATCAGGACCAACATTTGCAAGTCCAAGGGTTAATAGAATATTCTCGGCATAATCCATTAGGCCATCATTATTACCAGCTAAATCGTTAATTAAATTTGATGCATAAATCACATAAGGTCCTTCGGGAGGAACAATGCTAATAGTTGAAATATATGGGCGGTAATTAAATGCTGTTACGACAAAATCGGCAACGCCAACAGAACTTAATGTATTAAATGTTAGAGTCGCAATTCCTCCTTCAACAATTACTGATCCTAATATTTCGCCATTCAGGCTTAATGTTGCAAGCGCACCTTCTGCGTTACAACCGATTAACGTTGAAGTTGCTCCTAAAAATAGTGAATCAACGTGTGTTACTATCATATCAGAAGGAATTGCTGTTCTTATCTCAAGTGACGGATCACCAAATATTGTCCAGGTATCTGTCATCTCATAGCCGCCATAACCATAAACATCATTCATGTTCATACAACCATTCATGGCAATTCCACCAAATGTGCGTTTGATATTATCGGAATAGGCTTCGGTAAGGATGTCGTTCATTTCATCCTGGCCACGCATAGGAGGCGACCAGCTTTGGTTAATAGTAGACATCAATGTGGCAATTGCTCCGGCAGGTTCATTATTGTTTTCAGCCCTGAGCCATGCTTCGGCAAAGCATGTTCCGCCTACAAAATTGCCATTTACACAAGCTACCGAAAAAATAAATGGCAGTTTTCCATAATTTGTAAGTGAGTTAACGTTATTGCTTGAAAATCCTGATGTGACCCATGAGTTAGTACTGCCATGTCCACAGTAATTTATTATTGTTGCCCCTGAATTTATAACATTGCTTACCATTGTTGATGTTGGGTTACCAGTAGTATCATTGCCTCCCTGACTTCCATCAAAAAGTTCATGTGCATGGTTATAAGTAAAGGGAATTAATTTGTTGTCGCCAATATTGCGGATGTGTTCATAGTCATATTCATTATCATCACCGGTTCCTTCACTTGATGCTATACCAATAGCTTTTGTGAACCAGGCAGTATCCGCAATAGGATTTTGCTCATAATCCAATATCCTTGTTACCTGAGTTATTACATGAGCTTCCGTTTCCGCAGAGATTCTTCCCACAAATAAATCAGGATAATGGTCGTTGCCCGCAACATATGAATAATCGACATCCGAGTCGTTTCCTCCGCTTGAACTTGTTGGAACCTGAGCAGCATCGCCAACAAGTAGTACAAATGTAAGACCATTGTCGTTATAGTAATCTGATATATATTCCTTAATGAGGGAATCACCTCCAATGGTAGCCACATCAACAATTTCAACAGGCGTACCTGACATGATTTTCCAATCAATCAAAGGTTGAATTTCGTCCATGAAATCAGCATATGAGATTACCAGCATATTTCCGGATTCACTAACAGGATCGTAACGCTGGGCACTGTTATAGTTTAGAAAATGACGGGTATAAATAATATCAAATTCATTTACAATATTATCAGCATGGTTATTAGAAGGTAACGTATTGATTGTTGAGATGCCGTTTTCAGTTAGTTCAACAATAATGTCATAATAAACTCTTAATGTTTTTGTTATTGGATTATATTGCATAGGCTGAATCAGCACGGTTTGCGCACGAAAGTCCCTAACAATATAAGGCTCTCTTAAGTCTCCTATTTCACCCGGATAGTATGAGTTTACGGTATAGTATTTTCCAAATTCATATGGAATGCTTGCCGGATCAACAGTACGCATCAGGTTGCCCTTTGAAGGTGCAATCAAAATGTTTTGAAATTCTTTATATTGTGATGAAACAATTTTTATTTGCATTTTGGTCTGGTTTGGAATAATAAGCGATGTAGCAAATAATGGCAAATCGGGAGCTCCGCTTACTAATATTGAACCACTGTTTTCAGCATTTATACTCCATGCTGTTCCCCTGCTAGTTTCTACATCATGTTTCCAAAAACCATTTAATATGAAGTGAATTTTTGATGTGCTGATGTTTGATGAAACAAGATCAATATTCTCAGAAGTTTGCCCACCTGTTTGCAATTCAATCCACTCAGATGCATTAAGAGTTATTGTTAATGTAATTACAAGTGTAAAAATTAGAAATCGTTTCATCTGATTAATTTTTTGATTAGTACTAAAAATTTGTTGTCAACATGGCATTGCCAAAGTTTAACTCGACAAATATATTCAATATCCCTTAAATAGCATATTTGCCATATAAATCGAGAATTAAAAAACCGATCTGTTTATGATCGGTTTTTAATTTAACAGACAACAAAAAATATTTAATAGTTGCCTTTAGACTATATGTTAAGTAATACTACATAATCATCATTTTCACAGATATTATTTATTCTTAATCAGCAATTTTTTAGCTATACGCTTGGTACTGTTTTGAACAATAATAAAATACAGGCCTTCCGGCACATTACTAACATCAAATGATTTTTCCTTAACACTGCTGAAGTCGTTGGCATACGACTCAATAATTTTTTTGCCAAGAGCATTAACCATCGAAACATCAAAAATGCTATTTTCTGGTGATGTAATAACGAGAACAAACCGGCCATTGTTTGGGTTAGGGATAATGCTAACTGTTAGATCCTCATAAATTTTATTTATACCAACAGGATTAGAAACAATAACAAGTAATGAATCTGATACTTCACCTTGTCCACAGTTGTTTTCTCCAACAACTTTCACCCATGCTTCACCTTCGTATTGATTATACCATGTAACGGTTCCCGTTATTCCTGTTCCCGAAATAGTTCCTGCATCTTGTGGATAAAGTGTCCATAAATACAAATCAGCACCATCTGTAATTTCAGTTGTATATTCACTTTCTGTGACTACCTGGAGGTCAATTTGCTCAGGACCTACAGGCATTGCGGGTTCCGTGGGTAGATAGTTAAAACTCAAAATCATTTCATCGCTTGCCGGCAATCCATCAACATCAATAATGTTAAGGCTCAAAAGAACATTACCAATAAGGATATCGTTATCGGAAGGTGTATAAATGGGGTTTAACAACTGAGGATTGTCGAAGCTACCTGTACCGGATGTTTCCCATAAAACAGAATCGTAATTAGTTGCTGATCCTGCACATTGGAATACATTGTTTTCACACACATGATCATCAGGACCGGCATAAACAGTAGTAACCATCATGGTCGGAAGTTCTATATAGTCGACCCATGCCTTATCAGCACCGCCAATCCCGGAGAAGTCTTTCTGGTACACCCATCGGAATTTTCTCACTCCCGCGTTAACAGCATAAGTCTCTCTTGTCCAGCTTTGTGAGGTTCCCGACCACTCATCCTGAAGAGTATTGTCGATAAAGAATTTCAGTTTGTCATAATCAACTTCTGAAGACACTTTTTTGTAAAAACTAATTGAGTCGGACGACATAACCTGATACTGAATCCAGAACTCGCTGGTTTGGCTATTACCTATTGTGCCAGAAATAACATCATAGTTTCCCTCGTAGGGATAAGCATTGCTTATAACCCATGGCAGATGCCCGCCAAACTGCCATTCGAATTTGGAAAAGTTACCTGTTTCCCAATCTTCAAGCAACAGACCCATCTTTGGATAATAAGGACGTTCAACAAAATAACCTCCTGACGAAAGCTGATACCTCATTTCAGCAAACACACCTATTGGGGCATCATCTGCAACCACCACCTCAAATTGCGGATAACTGGCTCCAAAGGTGCTAAGTAAAGGTAGTGTGGTATCACCGCTAAGTACGGTTACATATGGATTGTAAGCAAGCAATGATGCAGTTACATTATAAGCAACACAGTGACCGGTGTTGGTAGTTTTAATTTTAATAATGGCAGATTCACCCGGGTCGAGTCTTCCGTTGTCATTCCCTGTTTCACTATCATCAACAATAAGGTCTAATGGTGTTAATTTAGGGGCAAATGCTGTAATTTCAAACTGGCTTTCCCAGGTTGAGTCCTGACTGTCAACAGCAATAACATCGAATATCATGGTTGTCATGTCTTCAATATCGTCGGATAGTTGTATCAAAAATCCATTTTCTCGCGTAACTATTTCGTTAACAAGTATTGTATCATAAATTTCTCCGGCATCTTCAATTACTACATCTGTGCAGGCAGTTGAAATAGTTACATTTACATCAACAGCATCATCGTTGCCGTAATTAATCATTGAAAGATTAATAAACACCTGTTCGTTATATTCAGCTTTGTTATTTCCGTTACCAAGCGAATCGTCGTTTATTGTATGTTGCTCATAAATACAGTAGGGACCATCGGGTGCAAATATTTGAATATCTTCTATGTAGGGCTGATAATTTTGGGCACTTATAACCAATTCAGCGTAGCCAGGGACGGCAAACCCAGTAAATTCAAGAACTGCCAATCCGTTTTCATCTGCTAATACAGATACTATATTTTGATTATCACGATTAAGAGCAATATATGAATATGGAGCTGTGTTAATTGTAAAAGAAGTTGTTCCGATCATTATGTACGGATCATGTGTTGCCCAATTTTCATCCGGTATCGAGTAATAAATCATTAAAGACGGGTCGCCCATGAGGTTGTAAATATCCCAGTAGTAATCTTCCAGATTAGAACCGCTTTCGGATACGGCAAGATTTCCGGCAAAAATTACCTGGTCCATAGTTGTAAACCAATCGGAAAATGGCTCGCCGTGATCGTGAAACGACCTGTCGTAATTACCCAAGGTTGTTTCTTCGTAAGGAGGAGGATTTTCGCTTATAACGCCTACCCCTACACCAAAGTAATAGTCTTCGTCCCAATAAGTACTGTTTGAGCCACCGATGTAACCAATCGCACCTTTGTTTTCGGCACGTAATATTTCTTCACCAAAACATACTGTTTGAAACTCACTTGACGAACAACAATTGCCAATAAGCAGGCCATATTTATCCTGATTTTCCAGTCCAGCGATATCACTTATTACAAATGATGGATTGGCCCATCCATTTGGAGAGCAATGTGCTGTATAATTGCCAAAAGTAACACCATCGCTTACGTTTTGTATTATGGCAGCAGAGCTACTTCCTGAAGCCGGATAAAGATATGTATTTGAAAAAATATCATGGTCTTCGTTAAAATAATTTATAGTACCATAATTAATTTGTCCGTTTCCCCAATCTGTTGCATAGCTTCCATCAACACCACTTACCATCACAACAGTATCCAAGTATGAAGGGTTTGGCATCGTATATTGTTCATACATCAGGGTTTTGTCGATATATGGTTGCAGGTGGACAGTATTTTCAGCTGAGAACCTGCCGTAAAAAATCTCTGGGAACAGGTCTCCGGTATATTCAACATAATTTCTGTCGGTAACCCCATCGCCGTTATTCCATGCCGGGATTTGAGCAACATCGCCAACAAATAATACAAATGAAGGTGAAGGATTTTCAGGAGTTCCGGCATTATATAGCCCTTCAATAAAATCTTTTATTTGTTGTAACGAAGTACCTATTTCATCAGTATAGGCTTCAGTAACTGTAAATCCTTTGCGTTGTTTCCATGCAATAAATGGTTGTAGTTGATCTTCAAACATGCGATCGGAAACAATAATGTAACTCACGGGATATTGAGTAATATAATCCCGTGTATTTGTTTGATATTGATTGTTAAGCAGCTGATTATAAATACCATCGAAGTAGGGTGATCTTGTTTTATCTTTCTGCTCAACTGTTGAATGCAAATCTGCATTATGAAAATAAACCTCAAACTCTACATCGTCAACTACCTGTATTATATTTGTAACAGGATTATATCTTATGGGCGAAATATTTAACCTGCCAATGTTGGCTCCTCTCAAAACTCCTAATACGTCGATTGATACCAATTCTTCCTGGTAGTAGGCATTGGTTGCATAAGTATTATTGTCAATTTCAAATTGACGTGAGTTGCCGCATTTAGGCTGGGAGGGTTGCCTTGGGATTATATTTGTTATTATCCCACGCTCGGTCAGATTATATTCCGTAATCTTATAGTTGGTAATCTTAATCTCCACCTCAGCATTCAATGGTATTTCGATTAGCTTGTGCATAACAGGCAATTCAGGAAAACCAATTTTTGAAGATTTCCCAAACTTGTCGATGTTCAGACGGACAAACGTTCCGTTGTCGGTTTTAACATTGCGGATGTTTATCCAACCTACTGTAGAAGTAAATTCCAGTTTGTCGGGCATACTGTTTACTAAATTAAGGCTTGATTGCTTCGACTGGTTAACTACAATTGTTTGATTATTTGAAAAAGCAGATGATACACAGCTGAATATCATTGCTAACAAAAGCAAGGTAAAGAGATAAATTTTTCGCATGACTATTGGTTTTGCAGATTGTTTTTGATTAAAAGATATGTCAATAAGGTTCATTTTTATTACATTAAGGCAAAAGTAATACCTTTTTTACATTTCGACAGCCACCTAAGTGTTAAATTATCGTAAGTGAATCTTATTTATCAAAGTAGTATACAGACAATTCTTTTGGTTGAAAAGTTCAGTCATAAGACAAATTATTTATTGTAAATTCTTTTTGTAAGATACACAACGGGATATAGGGTTGCAAAGAAGCCAATTGCCTGAACTGTAATAAACACATAAACAAAATCCATAAACTGCATACTAACCGGATAAGCTGAAATTACGAAAGCGCCATCTCCACCGCCAAGTTGTAGTAATCCATAACTTTCCTGAATGAATAATATTACAAAACCAATGGCTAATCCGGCAACACTTCCAATGAGACTAATTAACATACCCTCGGTAATGAATATTGTTTTAATAAGTTTCAAATCAGCTCCCATGCTTGCTAATATTCCAATATCTTTATTTTTTTCAACTATAAGTATTGAAAGCGAGCCAATCATATTAAACGATGAGAGTATAAGTATGAAAACGAGAATTAAGAAAATTGCGGTTTTTTCGGAACGCAGAATTTTAAACAGCGATTCGTTTTGCTGAAACCTGTTTTTTACATGATAATCTTTTCCAACTATTGATTGAACTCTGGATTGGATTTTATCATCATCGTCTCCCCGTTTGTATCGTACTTCAATGCTGGTAACTTCATCGGTGTATTCGAGTAGTTCACGGGCAAAACGCAGGGGCACAAAAACATATTTCTCGTCAAATTCCTGCTGGATCGAAAAAACACCTGTTGGGTGAACAGCTCTGTTATTGAACGCATTTTCAAAATTAAACGATGAGGCATTTCCCCGCCTGGGAACAAAAATAGATAGCAAATTTGTAATATTTTGCGGATAAATATCCAGATACCATGCAATGCCAGCACCAACAACAGCAAAATCTGAATTTCCTTCCTGGAGAATAAATGAACCATTAACTGTCATTGTATCAATTCGTGAGAGTTCAATAAAATTATCCGATACCCCTTTGATCCTTGCAATATGTTGTTTATCGCGGTACTTAAATAACGCATCTTCCTCCACTACCTGAGATATTCCACTAATCCCCTGAACACTCATTATTTCCTCATTCGGAAAATTATTGTAATGAATGGTTTTTCCGTTTACTGCGGATATTTGTAAATCGGCATTAAAGGTTGTATAAAGCGATTTAATCACATCCTCAAAGCCGTTAAAAACTGATAGTACAACAATAAGCGCCATTGTGCCGACTGATAATCCGATAACAGAAATTAATGAAATTATGTTTATCAGATTATGCGATTTCTTTGAAATGAGATATCGTTTTGCTATGAAAAAGGACAGGCGCATATGTGTTTTTTGGAATCCAGTATCTTCAAAATTAATATTATTTATCCACCTCCAGTTTATTATTTACCATCCTTGTAAGATATTGTTGAAGAAAGGCTTTAAAAGTTATTTCCAAACTGTCGGCGATAACAACTTCTGTTTTGATAAGGTTTTGTTTATGTTGAGGGTCTTCTGCATTGTTATACAAGGAGGTGCTTATATCTCCATTAAATAGCAGACAATATTTACCAGAAGTTAGTTGATAAAGCCCGTTAACATATTGTATGGCAACTCGTTGTGCGCTATCTTTGAAAATGCTTGTTCCAAAAGCAATAAAGGCCTCATCATAATTCAGATAATCAAGGATTGTTGGAAAAATGTCGGTTTGCTGAACGGTTAAAGAATATTTGCCCTTTAACGAGTTGTCGCCCGGGCTAAAAAAGATAATCGGTATTGCGTAGCGACCAGAACTATTTTTATAGTAGCTCATTAAATGTTGATTTAGTACTTGTCCTTCATCTTCAATGTCATCAACGTTGGTTGATATTTCAGATTGTGCAGGGTGGTCTGCCGCTATTATGAACAAAGTATTATTATACCATGGCATTTTTTTCGCAGCTTTAAAAAACTGCTGTAGGGCATAGTCGGCATACCTTATAACTTTGTGAATTTTTAATGTGCCTTCTGTGAATTTTCCTTTATGTTTTTCAGGAATGCCGTACGGATAATGAGAGCTTAAAGTAAATTCAAATGCGAAAAACGGCTGGTTAAAGGAGTTTAATTTATAAGCCATATATTGTAAAAACGGCTCATCATAAATGCCCCAATAGCCATCGTAATCATCATCATTATTATACTCAAAACGGCCATAGTAATCATCAAATCCGGCATATCCGGCAAAACCATCAAAATTCATAGTTCCGTTTGTGCCACCATGAAAATATGCAGAATAATAACCTTTTTCTTTAAGTATCATAACCAGGCTTTTAGTAAGGTTTGTATTATAAACGGATGTTATGAAAGGATCATCCATTAAAGCCGGAATACCTGTTACAATTGCGGGTAAGGCATCAATCGACCGCAACCCGTTTGCAAATGCATTTTCCAGCACCAGCGAATGTTGCATTAATGAGTCGAGAAAAGGGGTATATCCTTTATAGTTGTTTAAAGAACCAATATATTCTTTCGAAAAGCTTTCCAGTAACAGAACGACAATATTTTTGTTGTTAAACTCATTTTCATGATAATTAAACTTGTGTGATACCGGATATATTTTTTCGGTTTGATTTTTGGGAAAGTAAATTTTTTCAATCAACTCTTCATGGCCAAAGGTTGTCATTACCGTAAAAATCGTATTAAGAACCAGTGGCATTTTACCTACGCTAACATGTTTTGATGCATCTATTATCGACAACGGCTTAAGCTGAATCCCTCCTCTTGCCCCAACTAACCACAATCCCAATAACACAATCATTATTAATAATTTGTAAGCTAAATGAACACCTTTCTTTTGTTTTTTGTAAACCGGAGCAATTTTGTCCAGCTTCTGTTTGTTTAATTTGGGGTAAGCAATCCACGCAAGTGCGATAATTATAAGCCATATAATTCCGACAAACCAATAGTCTACTATAAAACCAGGCAGGAGTGTAGGTACATCATCGCTAACAAATATGAATTTGAAAATATCGAAGGTTGACCGTTTTTGGACAAAATGAAAATAAATAGAGTCGACAAGGTTGCCAAATACAAGTATACCGTTAACAATAACAAAATACAATTTCAGAAATAACTGCACCGGGCGAAGAGCAATTATACTACCAAGAGGGATTAAATGAATTAAAATGAACAGCAGGTTAAAATAACATATCACCGAAAGATCGAATCTGATTCCAATGATG
The DNA here is from genome assembly GCA_014382445.1 of Bacteroidota bacterium. Classification (GTDB taxonomy): domain Bacteria; phylum Bacteroidota; class Bacteroidia; order Bacteroidales; family F082. The sequence goes on along the minus strand of JACNJS010000046.1, from coordinate 2,375 downwards.
AATATCTTGATCAGCTCCCACAATCCAATATCGCTAAACAACCCGAAATTATAAATGTAAAAAAACAGCCTGCTTATAAAAAACAGAATCACAATAAGAAGTATTCGTTTAAAAAGAAGTATGATATTGTAATTGTAAATCCTCATTTTATTTCCATGCTTTTGCCACAACTCCGGTTCCGGTACGGTGTTTCAGTTTTACATCGAACCAGTTTAAAACTAGCACAAACGGGAAAATAATAAGGTAGTAAACAGGAAGAATTATAAAAAACAAATAAGAGGAATTAAGCATAGTTATCGGATATTTCATGCTAAGTTTCCACGCTAATTTTCCCGGTTTACCATATTGGTAATAAACTTCTGTACTAGAAAATCCTGCTTGTTTCATTTTCTCCGAAATTTCTTCAATTCCATATCCATCGCGTACATGTTCATCGATGAATGAATGATTGCCATCACCTTCGTTGTCATCATGATCATGGTGAACATCGGAGCCACCCTTGTCCGATGGAGTGGAAATTAACAGCATGCCACCATCTTTCAGTGCTTTGTAGAAATTCTTGAGAACCAATTCATCTTCTTCGATATGTTCCATTACATCAACACAAAGAACAAGGTCATATTTTTCGTATTCATTGAGTTTTGTTAAATCACCAAATTGAAAGGAGGCATTAGTCAAACCTGTTTTGCCGAAAAAGTTATTACAGTCGTCAACTTGTTCTTGTTTTAAATCAAGTCCAGTAATTTGCCAGTTTCTATTTCTTGTGGCGAGATAATAATCATATTGTCCGAATCCCGAACCGGCATCAAGTATGTTTTGTTTGCCCTGTGCCGTTTTCCCCCAGATTTTTATTTGTTTTCGTATGTGCCATGAGCGGAGAAGCAGCATGTCGAGCAGTCGATAAAAAAGTTTTCGCAATCGTGGCGACCGGTTAAAAACATCACCAAGTTTTCTTTTTATGGGATCGTATTGCATTTGAAGGTAGTTGTGTGAATAAATGCTTAAATGTGTGAATGCGTTAATGTATGAATACCAAAATGTTTAAATAGAATTATATTATCATTCAATCATTCTATCATTCATTCAATAGATTATCAATTTTCTCAATATAGTCGAGAGAGTCATCAATGTTAAAACTCAGTTCAGGAACAATTCGCAACTGATTTCGAATTCTATTTCCAAGTTTCCCGCGAATTTCTTTTGTATGGCTGCGAATATTTTTAAGAAGTTCATCTTTATCAGAAGTAGCAAACAAGCTTAGGTAAACTTTTGCCAAAGATAAATCCGGGGTAACCTTAACTTTTGTAACAGTTATCATCGCGCCTCGTGATACATGTTTTAACTCAACCTGAAATATCTCTCCAAGGTCTTTTTGAAGTAGATTGTTTATTCGTTCCTGTCGTATAGTATCCATTGTGCAAAAATATTGAATTAATGGTGAAATTGGGCATGTAATTTTTAAAAAGTGTTGTTAGCATTTTTCTGTAATGTTTAAATTAGGCTTAACGCTCAATTTAATTCAAAGCATTCAGGATTTTTTCTAAATTTACCCAAAACTAATTAGTTCAATAACTAATGCTTTACAATCGCCCAAAAACAATATTATTTAATATTATTGCCAGCCCTTTTTTTCTGGCAATACCTATTTCACTTGCTATTATTTTTTTTCTACCCAATCCAACATCTAAATATAAAGTTGAGCTAACCCAAAAAGAACTGGCAGATAAATCCAACTCTCATAAAAATTTTTACGACCTTAACAATGACGGGATAGATGAATGTGTTATGGTATTTCATAACATTGTAAATGGGGAGGCTGCCATTAAGGTAGTTACCAATACCGGTATTAATTATGATCAATGGAATTTTCATGGTTATTTCCAAAAACAACCGGAACGTTATTATTGCGCTGACCTGGATAATGATGGTTATTCGGAGATATACGTTTTCTATTATAAAGAGGACTCGGTTTTTATGGGTGCAGTTCAGCCCTTTCCTGATAAAAAAATGATTTTTAAGAAAAAATTTATTTCTACGGTCTGGAAAAGAGCTGGAAAAATTGACTTTGCAATTAGCACTATTAAATCAGCAGATATTGATAATGACGGTTTTAACGAAATGGTTTTTTTTCTTAATGCAGGTTTTTCAAGGCAACCCCGAGCAGTTTTTGTTTATGATCATCAGGACAACTCCATTAAAAGCTCCCAGTCAATCGGTGCCCATTTTGTAAACTTAGTTATAGATGACCTTGATAATGATTCTTTTCCGGAAATATATTGTGGATCATCTGCAGTTGCAAATATAAACGACAGCCTTAATATACCGTATAATGATTACAGTTCGTGGTTTATAGGATACTCCAATAATTTTGAATT
>JACNJS010000018.1 GCA_014382445.1 Bacteroidota bacterium | reverse complement strand
GGCACGACCGTACAGGATGAAATGCGGATTTATCCTGCCTGTCCCGTAAGGAGGTACGACTGTATGGGATGAAATTACGAATTTATCCTGTGAAATTCCAAAGGAATATTTCATCAGGAGTAATATTTCATCAGGAGCATATTTAACAGGGCACGACTGTACAGGATGAAATGCGAAGCAATATTTAATAGGAAACGACCCCGGTTGGATAAAAAAATCCAACGGGGTAAACCGTATCGGGGATGACAAAAATCCGCGCCTGCCTGCCGGCTAGGCAGGGCTCAACAAATAATAAATTAGTTGAAAAAAATCATCTTCAAATTACACGAATTAAATCTGACACAAACCAAATTCGTTCAATTCGTTTAATTCGATGAAGAAAAATAATCGGATCAACAAATCATAAATCAGTTGAAAGAATCCATAATATCACTTGATTTATTTGGGCGCCAACCGTGCTTTCCGCTTGTAGTTGTTTCATGCCAACAGTGTTTTTATAAGTAATCCGTGGGCTTCCTCACGTCAGCCTCCGTTTACTAACAAAAACTACTGTCGCCATCTCAACAAGCTACCGCTTCAATCACTGGCGCGGGGGCAACGTAGTAAGACGAGGCTCCTATGGCGAATGACACCTTTAATACAAAGAATCATTCGTACACAAAACATTTAATATAAATTTATAAGATAGTAGAGTTACTCGAAAATAACACATGTTCCATTTTGGAACACATGGGTACTGGTAGTGTCCAAAAATATAAAACCAAGTATTATGAATCCAGGCGAAATCATCATTTATCAACCAAATAATATCTCAACAACATTTGAGGTTCGCATAGAAGATGATACTGTTTGGCTTACACAAAATCAAATGGCTGAATTATTTCAAACTACAAGGAATAATATCACTCTTCATATTGGCAATGTTTTCAAGGAAGCCGAATTGCTAGAATCTTCAGTACGTAAGGATTCCTTACTAACTGCGGCGGATGGTAAAAAATACAATACGAAATTCTACAACCTTGACGTCATCATCTCCGTCGGTTATAGAGTCAAATCACAAAGAGGTACTCAATTCCGTATATGGGCTAATAATGTCTTGAAAGAATACCTACTAAAAGGGTATATTGTTAATCATCGACTCGACAGTATTGAAAATGATGTACATATTATAAAAAATAAGGTTAGTGAATTTGAATTTCAACTCAAAACAAATCTTCCTCCAACCGAAGGTGTCTTCTACAATGGCCAAATCTTCGATGCTTTAGGGTGTGAAATATTGGGAAATTTGAATTCTGCTGCGATAAAATGCAACTTTCTTGTTGATGTAGCCTAATCTAAAAATATTGACTATTTCACACCCCAAGCTGTTTGTTTCTGGAAAATACTCTATTCATTCGTTTTAAAAAAGCTATCTAAATGACAAATATTGAGTTATCTAAAAATATAAACACTAAAATTTTAACGATAAGAAATACTCAGGTTATTCTAGATAGAGATTTGGCAATACTTTACGAAGTTGAAACAAGAACATTAAATCAAGCAGTAAAACGTAATATAAAAAGATTTCCTGAAGAATTTATGTTTCAGTTAACAAAAAACGAACTGGAGGTTTGGATGTCACAAATTGTGATATCCAAAAAAGAAACAATGGGAATCAGAAAAATGCCTTTTGCTTTTACAGAGCAGGGAGTTTCAATGCTATCTGCCATACTTAAAAGCGATACGGCCATTGACGTTAGCATTAAGATTATCAAAAGTTTTGTCCAAATGAGAAAGTTTTTATCACTAAATGCTGGAGTATTCCAGCGTTTAGAAAAGTTAGAAACAGGTCAAAAGCAAACAAATGTAGTATTAGAAAAAGTATTAGACGCTATTGAAGATAAATCTTTTAAGCCAAAACAAGGAATCTTTTATGATGGACAAATTTTCGATGCTTATAAATTCGTTGCTGATATTATTAAGTCAGCAGAAGAATCAATCGTACTGATTGACAATTTCATTGATGAGACCGTTTTGGTCTTATTGTCTAAAAGAAAACCAGATGTAAAGGCAACAATCTATTCCTCCAATATCACAAAGCAATTGAAATTAGACATTGAACGATTTAATGCCCAATACTCAAGTATAGAAATTAGGGTTTTCAACAAATCACACGACCGATTCCTAATAATTGACAATAAAACTGTTTACCACATAGGAGCATCATTAAAAGACCTCGGCAAAAAATGGTTCGCATTCTCAAAAATAAATATAGACGCCGGAGAAATGATTCGAAAATTACAATCCACTAATTACACAAATTAACACGAAAAGAAGCTCAAGCACAGCGCCGAGCAATTCGCCTGCCCTACTCGCCCTGTAAGGAGGAACGACTGTATCAGGGTTGCGAAGCTTTACGGGGTGTCAAACAAATAATCCGTTAAATCCGCTCAATCCGATGATAAAAAAAACCTGAAGCGCAGCGAAGTCATAATTCGCCTGCCCCACTCGCCCTGCCAGCCACGTAGCGAAGTTTACCCAGTAGGGAGGAACGACCGCACTGTGGCGTACTGGGGTGAAATGCGGAGCATATTTAACAGGGAACGACCCCGGTTGGATAAAAATAATCCAACGGGGTAAACCGTACGGGGCCTGCCCCGTAGTGAGGAACGAACGTACGGGGTGGACAAAATAATCGTGGACAACTGAAGCCCTCTTTTACC
>JACNJS010000021.1 GCA_014382445.1 Bacteroidota bacterium | reverse complement strand
AGCTGAAAAAATATTTCAGGTATCCGTAGAAACCAGAAAAGATGAGATAAAGACCTAAGATATATTAGTTGATACAACAGCCCAGGAAAAAAACATCACTTATCCTACAGGTGCTAAACTATTACATTGACGCAATATTAAAACTTCCGGAAGCCGAAAAGGTAATTGTAACGTACTTTATTTAGCAGCTCAAATCTAATAAAATAAAGGACGGCTATAACTTTTCGTAAAAACAATGGTTATTAACAATTTTGAGCCGTTTGTTAACCATATTTTGCACTAATTTTCTTGAGCTTTAAAATTCCATTGTTATTAACAAAAAACTTTGCCCTATCTTAATAAAAAACTTGTAATTATTTGACATCCTGCATATAAACCACTAGTTTTGATAAACTATTTAACAGACGTGGATAAAGATTTTATCATATCGGAATTAGTAAAACGGATTGATTCCATGTCAGCAGATTTAGCACTGCTCAAAGAAGAGAACACTCAACTTAAAACAAGGGTTGCGGAGTTAGAAGCACAACTAAACAGCAATAGTACAAACAGCAGTAAACCACCATCAAGTGATGGTTATCAAAAGAAGCCAGTTTTTCCTAAAGAATCATAAGGTAAAAAAGGCGGTCAAAAAAACCACAAAGGCAACAACTTGCATCAAATTACCCACCCAGATAAAATTGTAAAATGCATACCAGATATTTGTAGTTGTGGACATGAATTTCACCAATCAGAATTTACTTTAGCCGAAAAACGTCAAGTCTTTGATTTACCTCAACCAAAATTGGAAGTTACCAAATACCAGATACACAAAGCAAGCTGTCCTGTTTGTGGATTAATCAATAAAGGCATAGTTCCTCAAGGAGTTAACGCTCCATCTCAATATGGTAATGGCGTAAAGTCGTATGTTGTGATGTTAAATGTACATTACAAAATACCATACAAGAAGATACAGCTGTTGTTTACAGATTTATTTGGCTATCCCATTAACGAATCAACAATATTTTCTGCAGCTAAGAAATGCTATAATAAATTATGGAATACGGAGCAGTCCATAAAATCAAAAATAAGTTCAAATGATGTAGCTCGCGCTGACGAAACAGGTATACGCATAGAAGGAAAATTACAATGGTTACATACAGCCAGCACTCCTTTTTTTACGTATCTTTTTGTACATCCGAACCGAGGAAAATTAGCATTAGAAAGCGACAAGTCCATACTCAATCGAATCAAGGGCTGGCTTGTACATGACTCATGGAGCAGCTATTTTAGTTTTAAAAATTATAAACACGCCATGTGCGGTGCACATATATTGAGAGAATTACAAGGCTTGGTAGATACGGAGCAAAGCAAATGGGCAAAAACGTTCAAAGCATTTTTGATGAATGTTTTTGAAATGCCTTTTGGTGAAAGAGTAAAACAAAAACAGATTATCGAAAATAGGCTCAAGCTAATCTGTAAAATAGGCGAGCAAATAGAACCGCCACCATTAAAAACATCAGGAAAAAGAGGTCGTTATAAACGTACAAAAGGAAGAAATCTCGTCGAAAGACTAATCAAATATCAAGATGCTGTTCTGGCATTTGCCTTTAACGAACAAGTGCCATTTACAAACAATTTGGCCGAAAGAGATAAAAGACCAACTAAGCTAAAGCAGAAAATATCAAACTCATTCAGAAGCTTTAAAGGTGCCGAATTCTATGCGCGAATTGAAGGCTTTATCTCAACTGCCAGAAAAAATAACAAGAACATTTTTAACGAGCTTTTCACTACATTTGATGGTCATAATTTCATAACGGAAATATCTGGTGCTAAATAACTACGCGTCAATTATAATTTTTCGTTTTTCTTTTTGGTTTATGTTATAATTAGCATCAGGTAAACTTAAGTTATCAAATTCAACGGAATAATCAAGCTCCGTTGTTTCTATTTTTCTTTTCTGAGATTTTAATCTGTTAATTGATGAGTTGTAGGTTATGCGATAAATCCAGGTTGATAATTTCGACTTCATATTAGAACCGGCAAGCGATTGGTAAACTTTCAAAAACACATCCTGAGCTAACTCTTCTGCTTCTTCACGGTTTTTTAACACCCTGTATGCCATTGTATAAACCATCAAATGATAATTTTTCACAACTTCCCCAAACGAGTGCACATCTCCCTCAAGTGTTCTTTTAATATATATGTGCTCATCAATTGGTTTCATTACCTTTTTGGACACTTATTTAAAACAACAGTTACAGAATTTCTAATATTTTCTGTAACCAGAAAGTATTTTCGTTTGTCAAAGATATAAAAGGAAATTTTTAATCTTAAAATTTAATAAAATGGAAGCAGCACTTGTATTTATCAGTTTATGTATCATGATTTTTGGGATATGTTACTTGTTTTACACTACCCGCCATAAAGAACGGATGGCCTTAATTGAGAAAGGCTAGGATGTAAGTATTTTTGCCAGCAACAAGGTTACGAGCAAACAACCCATTTGGAATACTGTAATCTTAAATCTTGCTCTTATTGCCATTGGTGTTGGAACAGGTATACTGTTCGGTAGCTTATTATTTAATTTAGCAGGTATGCAGGAAGAAGTTGCATTTTCAGCTTCTATATTTCTAATGAGTGGCATAGGTTTGCTAATTGGGTTTTTCATTACGAAGAAAAAAGATGATAATTAATTGATATCGATCATTCGAGTTCTTTATCGCAATTAAATCCAGTAGGTTAAGAAATACTTACACAAATTGGTTTTTGTTTTTGGCTCTTTTTCGAGTTTAGGTTTCATTTTCAAGCTCTTCCGGATTTGTAATCCGGATGTATTGGGAAGCGGATTTAAAATCCGAGGCACTTGGTATCGGGATTGCAAATCCCGACCGGTACATTGTTATAATAAATATTTGAAGATAGTGATAATCAGAATAATCCCTGCAAAAGCAATATAGGAATTTATATTTCCACAATTAATAGTCCATCCCATTTTGCGATTTAACTTACGTACAAATATTCTCGGATCGTTGGGGTTATAATAAAAAATCCATTTCCAATTATCTGAGTTCATTCTTGATGCATCAAGCATTTCCTTGTCAAGTTTCGATTTCATAATTAATAATATTTGCTGGCTATTTCTGATGTAAAATTAGTTTAATTTAATGAAATTACAAACAATTTATCATCATTAGTTTATTTGTTATTACTCATTAAAATGTGATAATCAAAGATTTGAGATATTGATTTCAGACCAGAATACAAAATAATTCTTTAGCAAGCTCATTCTGTTAATAGATTCGCAATTTTGAGGATTGCAGTTTTCTAACAATATTATTGTATTAATTTCGTGCCAAATATTAAAATGTTATTCTAATGAATAAAGAAAAGCTCTTCGATGAATTTCTCCCTGTTGCAACTATAGAATGGAAAGAAAAAATTATAAAGGACCTTAAAGATGCCGATTATGATAAGAAACTTGTGTGGGAAACGGGTGAAGGATTTGATGTTCAGCCTTTTTATCGAAGTGAAGATATACGCAATCTGCCTCATATGAATGTCTTTCCCGGGAGTTTTCCATACGTCAGAGGTAATGAAATCAGGCATAATAAATGGCTCGTCAGGCAGGATATTAAAGTACAAAACATAGCAGATGCAAATCGTAAGGCTGTGGATATAAGTCTTAAAGGAGTTGATTCATTAGGCTACTACTTTGACCAGAATTTCAAACCTGATGTTCAATCTATCGAAGATCTTTGTGAAAACATTCGTGCCGATTTAGTAGAGCTTAATTTCAACAGTACCTATCCTCTTGAAATTGTTAAAATAATTATTTCACTTGTAAAAAAGTATAATCGTGATCCCGATAAAGTTAGAGGCTGTGTTGAATATGATCCTATTGGTGATTTCAGCCAGAATGGACACTTTAGCAAATCGGAAGATAAAGACCTGGATTTGTTGAGAGAACTCCACTCTGCATCAGCACAATTGCCAAAATTTCAATACTTGAATATTAATGCAACAATATTTAATAATGCTGGAGCAGGAATTGTTAACGAGCTGGCTTTTTCTATGGCAATGGCTGCAGAATATCTCACCTATCTTACTGATAGTGGACTCGACATCGACGAAGTTGCACCTCGAATTCGCTTTCACTTTTCTGTTGGTTCCGACTATTTTATGGAAATTGCAAAGTTAAGGGCGGCAAAATATTTATGGGCGAAGATAGTAAACGCATATGGGTTAGTTGATGCCTCAAATGCAGCCATGTATATTCATTGCACCAATTCGCAATGGAATAAAACTGTTTACGATCCTTATGTTAATATGCTTCGTACAACAACCGAATCAATGTCGGCAATACTGGGTGGAATTAACTCATTAATTGTTTTGCCGTTTAATTCGGTTTATGAAACCGAAACGGAATTTTCTGCACGCATAGCCCGAAATCAACAGCTTGTACTTAAAGAAGAATCATATCTCGACAAAGTTGCTGATATTGGCGCAGGGTCATATTATATCGAAAACCTTACCGATAAACTAATTCACAATGCATGGGCACAGTTCCTGAAAATTGATGAAGAAGGCGGATATTTGAGTGCTTTCAAAAAAGGAATTATCCAGAAGACAATTAGAGATGAAGCCTCAAAAAAAGATAAGGATATAGCAACACGAAAAAAGTTGTTGCTCGGAGTAAATCAATATCCAAATATAGGTGAACACTATAACAAGGAGTTTAAATTCAAAAAAAACAATACAGAAAAAAACGGCGAGGCTGAACCTCTTATTCTTTATCGCGGAGGCGAAAAACTGGAAGAATTACGTTTAAGGACTGACAAATTTTCAGAAAAAAATAAGCGACCAGCAGTTTGGATGTTTACTTATGGTAAACTGGCAATGCAAAAAGCAAGAGCACAGTTTGCAGGCAACTTTTTCGGTTGCGCCGGATTTGAAATTATTGATAATCCGGGATTTAAAACTATTGAAAAAGGAATTAGAGCTGCCAAAGTTGCCAGGCCTGAAATTGTGGTTATTTGCAGTTCTGATGAAGAATATGCCGATATTGTAGAGCCAATATTTAATGCACTTAAAGAAGAAACAATTATTGTATTGGCAGGCTACCCAAAAGACTTGATTGGCCGGTTTAAAGAAATAGGGATGACAAATTTCATACATGTTAAAAGTAACTTGTTGGAAGAATTAATTAGGTATCAAAAACTACTACTTACTTAAATATCAATCTTCCAGAGTGCACCGGACCTGAAAGAGTTGAACAATAGAGCAGTCGAATTATAGAACCATTACAAAAGATGAAACCTGACTTTAAAAACATAAATATTGATAACAATCCCAAAACAAGCAATACAAATGCTAATTGGGAGCTTGAAAATAATATCATTGCCGATTGGAAAACCCATGAACAATTTGACATTAAACCGGTTTACACATCTTCGGAGTTAAAGGACATGGAACATCTTGATTATGCTGCCGGCATCTCTCCTTTTTTACGCGGGCCTTATGCAACAATGTTTGTTACCCGTCCATGGACAATAAGGCAATACGCCGGGTTTTCGACTGCCGAAGAATCCAATGCATTTTATCGCCGCAACCTTGTTGCCGGTCAAAAAGGCCTAAGTGTTGCATTCGATCTTGCTACTCATCGTGGTTATGATAGTGATCATGAGCGTGTTGTTGGTGATGTTGGTAAAGCAGGTGTAGCCATTGATTCAATATTGGATATGCACATACTGTTTGACCAGATTCCGTTAAGTGAAATATCAGTGTCGATGACAATGAACGGAGCAGTGTTGCCTATTTTAGCCTTTTATATTGTGGCGGCTTTGGAACAGGGAGCTAAAATTGAAGAATTGCAGGGGACAATCCAAAATGACATTCTTAAAGAATTTATGGTTCGTAATACGTACATCTACCCCCCCGAACCATCAATGCGCATAATTGCAGATATTGTTGAATATACTTCGCAAAAGATGCCAAAGTTCAACTCAATTTCAATTTCAGGATATCATATTCAGGAAGCTGGTGCTCCTGCCGATATTGAGCTGGCATATACTCTTGCCGATGGTATCGACTACATCAGAACCGGTCTTAAAGCAGGTTTGAAAATTGATGAGTTTGCACCCAGAATGTCATTCTTCTGGGGGTCGGGGATGAACCATTTTATGGAGATTGCTAAATTGCGTGCAGGTCGAATGTTGTGGGCGAAAATCGTAAAACAGTTTAACCCACAAAATCCTAAGTCGATGGCCTTGCGTACTCATACGCAAACCTCGGGCTGGAGTTTAACCCAGCAGGATCCGTACAATAATGTTGCACGTACATGTGTTGAGGCCCTTGGTGCCGTCCTTGGTCATACGCAGTCACTTCATACAAATGCTTTGGATGAAGCAATAGCGCTACCAACAGATTTTTCGGCACGTATTGCTCGTAATACTCAAATATATTTACAGGAAGAAACTAACATTTGCCGCTCGGTCGACCCATGGGCGGGTTCATATTATGTAGAATCTCTAACCCATGAACTTGCACATAAGGCATGGCAACATATTATGGAGGTTGAAGAAATGGGTGGCATGTCGAAAGCCATTGAAACGGGTTTGCCAAAAATGAGAATCGAAGAAGCTGCTGCCCGTAAACAAGCAAGAATTGATGCTCATAAAGATGTGATTGTAGGTGTAAATAAATATAAGCTTGAAAAGGAAGACCCAATCGACACCCTTGAAATCGATAATACAGCAGTCCGTTTGTCGCAAATCGAAAGACTGAAAAAATTGCGAGCTGAACGTGATAACGATGAGGTTCAGAAAAACCTGGATGCGATAACAAAGGCATGTGAAACAGGTGATGGCAATTTATTGGAATTAGCAATTGAAGCTGCAAAAAATCGTGCAAGTCTCGGAGAAATTTCGTATGCTTGCGAAAAAGTTATGGGAAGATATAAAGCAGTTATAAGATCAGTGTCAGGGGTATATGCTGCTGAAGCTGGCAACGACGCGTCGTTTAAGCAGGCTCGTGAGCTTGCTGATGAGTTTGCTAAACTTGATGGTCGTCGACCGAGAATTATGATTGCTAAAATGGGGCAGGATGGCCACGACAGGGGCGCAAAAGTTGTTGCTACCGGTTATGCTGATATTGGATTTGATGTTGATATTGGACCACTCTTTCAAACCCCCGAAGAAGCAGCAAAACAAGCTGTTGAGAATGATGTACATATTCTGGGAGTGTCAAGTCTGGCTGCAGGCCATAAAACGCTTGTTCCACAGGTTATAATTGAGCTGAAAAAGCTTGGCCGTGAAGACATCATGGTTATTGTAGGTGGTGTTATCCCTCATCAGGATTACCAATTTCTATATGATGCAGGAGTTGTGGCTATTTTCGGGCCGGGTACTGTTATTTCCGAAGCCGGCATTAGCATGCTTAATTTGTTGATTGAAGCAAAAAAATAAATCTACAAATTTCAAGGAGTAAATAACGCAAATCCACATTGCAAACCCTTATCCCAAGCCATTGTCATTGATAACGCAGCGAAGTATCTATTTGAACATTAAATAGTTCCTTCTCCGCCTCAGGCGGATCAGGAGGACAACAACTATCTATATTGCCATTTAATAAAAACAAAATAAACTTTTAACGTAATTTAAGTTTCCTGAGTGTAATTTCTTACTATTTTTGGCAATTAATTTATTTAAACTCACGACAACATGTATAAATTTATAGTCCTGGTTTTTACTTTATTTATAACCAATAACATTATTGCCCAGGAAATCTTACATCTTTCAGTAAAACAAGCTATTGATTATGCCATGGATAATAATTACCAGATAATCAATGCCGGCAAAGATGTGGAATCAGCAAAATACCGCGTTAAAGAATCAACTTCAATCGGATTGCCACAAGTAAATGCTAATGTTGACTATAATGATAACATTGCCCGCCCAATAATGGTAATTCCCGATTTTAGGGATCCTACGCAAACCATGGAACTTCAATTTGGCACTAATTATGACGCAAGCCTTAGCGCCTCGGCGTCTCAATTAATATTTAGTGGCGAGTATTTAGTGGGGCTTCAGGCAGCCCGTAAATATCTTGAAAAAACCAGCACTGATTTTTTTAAGAGTAAAGCTGAGGTAAAACAACTGGTTTCTAATTCATATTATTCTGCATTGTCGGCTAAAGAGGGGCTTAGCGTTATCGACTCAACTTTGGCAATTACACGAAAGTTGGCTGCAGAAACAAGGGAAGTTTATAAAGTTGGTTTTGCTGAAGATATTGATGTTGACCAGTTGGAATTATTAGTTTCTGATCTCGAGGCTTCAGCTCTCTATTTAAAAAATCAACTGATTATGTCACATGCCTTTCTGAAATTTTATCTTGGGTTAAGCGACGCCGACAGTGTTGTGCTAACTGATAATATGGAAGGTATTATTAGCTTGAAGTATAATTCCGGCATTTTTACTAATCCTTTTAATGTAAATCAGAATATTGATTTCATTTCGCTTACCAAACAAAAAGAACTCAGTTGGCTACAGATAAAATTAGAGAAAGCTGCTTATATGCCCTCAATTTCTGCTAATTTCTATTACCAAACTCAGGCGCAGCGCGAGGTGTGGGATTTTTTCAATGAAAACGGTACGTGGTATTCCAGTTCGGCTTTGGGTATTAATATGAAAATTCCGGTGTTTTCGAGTGGACAACGAAGATCGAAAGTTAAACAAGCTACAATTACCTACAACCAAATGGAAGTTATGGAAATACAGCTTGTTAGTCAGCTAAAACTTCAGTATGATGCTGCCAAAAACGAATATATGAATGCATATCTTGTGTTTGAAAACAAACGAAAAAACAGAAAGACAGCCGAAAAAATATATAACAAAACAACACAAAAATATGTTGAAGGAATGGCATCGAGCCTCGATTTGCTAAACACTCATAATCAGTTTCTGGATGCTGAAAACCAATATATTAATTCAGCGCTTACGCTTTTAAAAACAGGAGAAGAGCTGGAAAAAATCTTAACTAAATATTAAACAGGAACTCATGGACGATAAGGCGATAAATATTGTGGCTCGTGTTGCTAGTATGTACCTTGAATACGGTATTAAAGGAGTAACAATGGATGATGTTGCTCACAAGCTTGCTATTTCAAAAAAAACTCTTTATCAGCACTTTAAAGATAAAAAAGATCTGGTTTGGGCAGTTCTGGCATATCACGATAGCAAAAAAAATATAGACTTTTCAATACTTGACGAACGTAACACCAATGCCATCAACGAGTTGTTTTATTACTATGAAATTCAGGTTGAAATGATCAAAAATCATAAACCTGCTTTTGTTCACGACCTGCGAAAATATTATCCTGACATTTATCTTCACTTTCAAAAAATTAAACATAAACGAATACTCGAAAGCGTAAAAAACAATCTTAAAAAGGGCAAAAAAGAAGGCCTTTATCGTAACGATCTTAATGAAGATATAATTTCGAGGCTTAACCTGATGCGAATTGAAGGGATTATGAATTCAGATATTTTTAGTGTTGAAGAACTGGTTTCAACAAATTTATTTGACGAAATTTTCAGATATCATCTTTTTGGCATTGTAAGTGATAAAGGAAGGAAAATTCTTGATCAAAAATTTAACAATATTTTAAATCAATAAAAGCAATATAGAATGAACCGTTTATTATTAATAGTAGCAATAATTGTTTTCATATCGTCATGTACTTCAAATAGCGATAATACTTCGAACTCCGAAAAACTAAAATCATATCGTGAACAGGTTGAAGAACTCAATAAGAAAATCGCTGACATTGAACAGGCAGGCTCTAAACAGGAATACACAGGACTCGAAATCCCTGTTAAAGTTGAATCTATTGTTGTGCAACCATTTTCGCATTACTTTGATGCAACCGGAGAGCTCGAAAGTATAAATGAGGCATTTATTAGTCCTGAAATTAACGGACAAATAATTGCAGTTGAAGTTAATGAAGGCCAATATGTGCAAAAGGGTCAGTTACTTGCCAGATTAAATACCGTTATTATTGAAAAAAGCATCCAGGAAATTGAATCGCAGATGGCGTTGGCAAAAACTTTCTACGAAAAACAATCGGCTTTATGGGGAAAAAATATTGGCTCCGAAAGGCAATATCTCGAATCGAAGAATAATTTCGAGAGTATGGAAAACAAATTAATTACACTTAAAGCTCAGCACGATATGGCGATTATTAAATCGCCGATAAACGGTATTGTTGAAAAAATATTTCTTAAAAAGGGAGAGCTTGCTGTTCCTGGAATGCAGTTAATGCAAATTGTTAATATCAATGAACTTTATGTTACTCTTCAAATGTCGGAGGCTCATCTTCCGGTAATAAAAAAGGGGGATATTGTAGAGATATCGTTTCCTTCATTCCCCGAATTGAAATACATCGAACCTGTTTACCGCACAGGCAATGTTATCAGCAAGCAAAACAGGACATTTGTGGTTCAGATAAAAATCGAAAACCATGACGGGAAGCTAAAACCGCACCTGCTTGCAAATATTAAAATTAACGATTATAACACCGGCGAGTCAATTGTTCTCCCATCTAATATTATTAAAGAAGACATGACCGGTTCTTTTATTTATTTAATAGGTAACAGCAATAACAACAAAGTAGCTATTAAAAAGTATATTAAAACCGGAGTATCGTATTTAGATAAAACGGAAGTTGTTGACGGGCTAAAAGCCGGAGATGTTATTATTACCGATGGTTTTAACAATGTATCGAATGGTTCGGTGGTGAAAATTGTTGGTTAAATTGAGTTGTGATTCTTACATTAATAGTTGTAGCAAATGAATGATATTGAAAATAACGGTTCAAAACAAGTTATAAGGAATTTCTGGCTTTCCAGCTGGGCATTGAACAATAAAAACACTGTTTATCTGATTGCCGTAGTTACTATTATTTTTGGATTTTACTCATACGTTTCACTTCCTAAGGAACTTTTTCCCGAGATTAATATTCCAACCGTAATGGTACAAACAATTTATCCGGGAAATCCACCTGTTGATATTGAAAATCTGATTACAAGGCCTCTTGAAAAAGAAATTGAATCGGTTAAGGGAATAAAAGATATGACATCGGTTTCCAGCCAGGATGCATCAAGTATATTTGTTGAATTTCGAACAGATGTTGACATTAAAGTTGCACTTCAGGATGTAAAAGATGCGGTTGACAAAGCCAAAGATGAACTACCGGATGATTTAACTTTCGACCCTATGGTTGAAGATATCGACTTATCAGAATTTCCGGTGATAAACATAAATCTTTCAGGAGATTTTAGTGTAAATGAGCTTAAAGATTTTGCTGAAGATATGAAGGATGAATTTGAAATTATACCTGAAGTATCGAAAGTAGTTATTACAGGGATTACTGAGAAAGAGGTTAAGATTATACTCGACCCTTTTAAAATGAGCACTTTACAGGTAAGCTTTGGCGATGTGGAGAATGCCGTGATGGCTGAAAATATTTCTTTGTCGGGTGGCGATATGCGCATGGGAGTTATTAAACGAACTATCAGAATTATAGGCGAATTTGTCGATCCTGCTGAAATTGAAAAGATTATTGTAAAAAGTGAAAATGGAGACATAGTTTATTTACGTGATGTTGGCTTTGTTGATTACGGTTTTAAAGATCGCGACAGCTACGCTTATTTAAACAGTCAGCCCGTGGTTTCTCTGCAGGTTGTGAAAAAAAGTGGCGAAAATCTCCTGTCGACCATATCACAGGTAATGGAACTTCTTGATAAGGCCCGCACAACAGGGCTCATTCCTGAAAACCTGATAGTTACAATTACTAACGACCAATCCGATATAGTTAAAATGCAATTGAGCAATCTCGAAAACAGCATTATTATGGGAATAATATTTGTTGTTTTTATATTATTCCTGTTTCTCGGTACCCGTAATTCGTTATTTGTAGGTTTTGCAATTCCAATGTCGATGTTTATGTCGTTTATGATAATGGGGATGATGGACTACAGAATAAATATGATCGTTCTTTTTTCGTTAATTCTTGCGCTTGGCATGCTGGTCGACAACGCCATCGTGGTTACTGAAAACATCTATAGGTTTGTCGATAAAGGGTACTCATTGCTGGAGGCGGCAAAGCAGGCCACCGGCGAAGTTGCCATGCCCATTATTTCTTCAACTGCCACAACACTTGCTGCATTTCTCCCTTTGCTGTTCTGGAAAAGCATTATGGGCGAATTTATGTCGTACATGCCGTTAACGCTCATAATTGTTCTATCATCTTCACTGTTTGTTGCACTTGTGATAATACCGGTGGTTTTTACCGATTTCTATAAAAAGGGAGAAAATGTAAGTCTTCCCAAACTGAAAAAAAGTATCATTTTAATGGGAATTCTCATAATTCTAGCACTGGTGTTTTTTACTGCAAAGATTAACTGGATTGGAACATTATTATTAATATTTGCTTTCATAGGATTATTAAATTTACTATTCCTGTCACGGCTGGCAATGTGGTTTCAAAGAGTTGCGCTGGCGTGGCTCGAAAATTTCTATATAAAATTTATTCAATTTGCTTTAAAAGGAAAAGTGCCAGGATTACTTATTATCGGGACTTTCCTACTGATGATATTAACGATGCAATTTTATTTTAGCGGCAATCCGAAAATCGAATTTTTTCCCTCATCCGACCCTAAGCTGATAAATGTTTTGGCCGAGTTACCTATAAGCACTGATATTGAAGTAAGCGACTCGGTAATGAGGGTTTTTGAAGAGAAAGTTTTTGAAGTGCTGGAGTCTGACATGGATATTGTGGAATCGGTGTTAACTGTTACCGGAAAGGGTGCCGTAGGCCAGCACGAAAGTTTTACCGGAAGAGGTGGAGGATCTAACAAGGGGTTGATAACTATTAACTTCATTGATTTTAAAGACCGCGGAGAAAAGAGTACTGCAAAAACTCTTGAACGGTTGTCGGATGCGATGGTTGGTCTTTATCCCGGAATTACGCTATCGGTTGAAAAACAAGAAGAAGGTCCTCCCACCGGCCGACCCATAAACCTTGAAATCAGCGGAAGCGATTTTGAAGAGCTACTAAAACTTACCGATAATATAAGGGTTGAAATCAATAAAGCTAACATCCCGGGTATTGAGGCTTTAAAAATTGATCTTGATGTTGGCAAACCTGAGCTTCTCGTTAATATCGACCGTGAAAAAGTCAGACGCTACGGATTATCAACTGGCCAGGTTGGAGATGCCATACGTACTTCATTATTTGGAAAAGAAATATCTGACTTTAAAGATGGCGAAGATGATTACAAGATCGTTATGAGACTTGACGACAAGTTCAGATATAATATTTCGGATATTATAAACCAGAGGATAACTTTCCGGAGCCAGTCGTCAGGTAAAATAGTTCAGGTGCCAATATCGGCTGTTGCCGATTTCAAATATAGTTCAACTTACGGAGCTATAACCCGGAAAGACCGTAACAGGCTGATAACAATTTATTCAAATGTACTTGAAGGTTATAATGCCAACGAAATTAATTACGAGCTCAAAAAAGTTATGGCTGATTATAGTATGCCAGCCGGTAGCAAATATAAGTTTACCGGCGAACAGGAAGAACAAGCTGAGTCGATGGCATTTTTAGCTAAGGCGCTGCTAATTGCTTTGGCGTTGATAATGATCATCCTGGTCTCTCAATTTAACTCATTTGTAAAACCTGCAATAATAATGTTTAGCGTTGTTATGAGTACAATTGGAGTGTTTGGAGGATTAGCAACTTTTAAAATGGATTTTGTTGTTATAATGACAGGGGTTGGTATTGTTTCGCTTGCCGGCGTTGTAGTAAACAATGCCATTGTGCTAATTGATTATATCGGCCTTTTAAAACAAAGGAAGAAAAAAGAACTTGGCCTTGCCGAAAATGAATTTATGTCGCCTGAAGATGCTAAGCAATGTATTGTAGTTGCAGGTAAAACACGGTTGCGTCCGGTATTATTAACAGCTATTACAACTATACTGGGCCTTATGCCGTTGGCAACAGGATTTAACATCGATTTTATTTCATTCTTTAACACCTTTAACCCTGACATATATTTCGGTGGCGACAATGCTATATTTTGGGGCCCAATGAGCTGGACTGTAATTTTTGGTTTAAGCTTTGCAACATTCCTCACGCTTATTATCGTTCCTTCCCTTTATCACGTGTTATACACCGCAAGGGTACGAATGTCGAAATGGGGGAGCAGCAGTTAAACTGAAATTGCATTTTTTATAAGTTAAATTGGGGTTTTTGAATCATACACGACAAGATTTTCAGTTTCTTCCTTTCATTTTTAACTATTTTTGCACTTGAAGTATGTAGTGATCGACTACATTTATTAATCTTTAAAATAATGTTTTAATGCATGTACGGATAGTAAACAAATCAAAACACGAATTACCTAAGTATGAAACAACTGCATCCGCCGGAATGGATTTAAGAGCAAATCTTGAAGAACCGGTTGAGTTATTGCCACTTGAAAGAGCCTTAATACCTACCGGGCTTTTTATTGAATTACCCGTAGGTTTTGAAGCCCAGGTAAGGCCACGAAGTGGATTAGCTGCCAAACATGGCATTACTGTGTTAAATACTCCGGGAACAATCGACGCTGATTACCGCGGTGAAATAAAATTAATTCTTGTTAACATATCGAATTCTGCTTTTACTATTTCAGATGGTGAGCGAATAGCGCAGATGATTATCTCAAGCCATGTGCAGGCACAACTTGAAGAAGTTGATGTGTTATCGGAAACAGAAAGAGGCGCAGGAGGATTTGGACATACAGGGAAATAAATAATTTTGCCGGGTTATCGGGTTAAACATTAACAACCATGACAACCACGACAACTACGACAACAATGACAACCACAACAACCTATCTCAAACAAAAATGAAATTTAACATAACAATAACTCTGATTTTAATAGCATTTCTATTGTCTTTTTCTGCAACTTCACAGAACAGCAGGGAAAAAAGAAAACAAAAACCAAAAGAACTTACCGAGAAACAAAGGTATGAAGTGGCTGATTTGTTTGCTCGTGGATTGATAAAAAAAGAAACAGGCAACCTGAAGGAAGCACTTGAATTATTCGAAAATGCTATTGAAATTAATCCCAATGATGCGGCTGCAAATTATGAAGCAGCTCGTATATTAACAGCTCTGGGCAGAAGTGATGAGGGTCTTGCCAAATCAAAAAAAGCTACTTTAATTGACTCTGAAAATATATGGTACAAAGCATACTACGCAAAAATATCGAGGATTAATGAAAACTATGATGATTATGTGAAAGCTTATGAGGAAATTGTTGCTAATAATCCGTATGATCTAAATTTCCTCTACGAGCTTGCTTTCGCCTATCAATTTACCGGTGATTATGAAAATGCTATTAGTACCTACGATAAAATTGAGGATATTATTGGTGTAAACGAAAGGATCATAACTCAAAAAACAGATTTTTATACTAAATTAAATAATCCCGAAAAAGGTGTTGAGGAGTATGAAAAGCTAATAACATCAAATCCTGATGATCCCCGTTACTATGCCTTGATGGCAGAATACTGCTCAAAAAATGGCATGGATGACAAAGCCATACGGGCCTATGAAAAAATAGTTGAGATAAACCCTGATGATCCTTATGTACACATTTCACTCGCTGACTATTATGCTAAAAAAGGGGAAAATGATAAATCGGTTGCTGAATTAAAACAGGGGCTATCGAATCCGGCACTCGATCTTAAAACGAAGATTAATTTGTTAGTAGGTTATTACCAGGGTGAATTATCCAGTGAACAAAAGAGGCATGCACTTGAACTATCGGAAATATTAATGGAAGTTCATGAGGGTGATCCGATTGCCACCTCATTCTATGCATCAATGCTTTACGAAAATGGAGAATACGAAAAGGTAAGGCCGCTTTTCAGAGATATTGTAAAATCGGGAAAAGCAAATTATGTTGTTTGGGAGCAATTGTTATTTTGCGATTTATATCTTGATGATCATACTGCTCTTGCAGATGAATCGGAGGAGTGCATCGACTATTTCCCAAACTATCCGTTGCCGTACTTTTTTGCAGGAGTTGGTAATTATCAAATTAAAGATTATGTAAAAGCAAAGGCCTTCTTTGAATCAGGTAAAGAATTCGTTGTAAACAATAATGCATTACTCGAACAGTTTTACTCATCAATAGGCGATACATATAATGAGCTGGAAAATTATGAGGCATCTTATTCAGCATACGATAAAGTATTGAAATTAAATCCTGCAAACTCGGTTGTGCTTAATAATTATTCATACTACCTTTCGCTTCGTAACCATCATCTTGATAAAGCAAAACAGATGGCTGCAAAATCGATTGAGATCGATCCCTACAACAGTAATAATCTGGATACTTATGCATGGGTGTTATATAAATTGAAAGATTATAGCGGAGCACTTGAGTGGATAGAAAAAGCATATAATAATTCTGGCAGTTCAAGTGGCGTGGTTCTTGAGCATTACGGTGATATATTATTTAAATTAAATAAAGAAACAGAAGCTCTGAAATATTGGATGCAGGCTCGTGAGAAAAGCGATTATTCGGATCTCCTTGATAAAAAAATAAAAGACAAAACTCTTTATGAATAAACAACTCTATAAAATTTTGTTTTTAGCTATCGTGATTATTTTAGGGTTATTTGGCACTTCATGTAAATCAAAAAAGCATGTGCTAAAAACCTCCCTGAAAGAGCATGGATTTTCATTTCTGTATTCCCGAATGCTCGAAAACCAAATGCAATTCAATTATTTAAACGCTAAATTTAATTTGGTTTACGAACAGGATAAAAACAAAACAAACCTGCGCGGACAAATTAGAATTAAAGACGACAGCCTGATATGGATATCAATAACTCCTGCATTGGGTATTGAAGCAGTGAGAGTATTGCTCACTAACGACTCTATAAAATTTGTGAACCGGCTTAACAAAACCTATTTCTCGGGTAGTTACAATCTTGTTGACAGCGTTTTGAATACAACTATAGATTATTCGTTATTACAATCGATGCTTGTTGGAAACGACCTTACTCAATACGATGTTAATAAATTCAGATCAACAGTTGATAACGGAATGTACAGAATGACAATCCGTGAAAGAAGAAAAATTAAACATTTCATTAAAAAAGGTGAAATTGATACCAGGGTGTTGGTACAACAAATCTGGCTCGATCCGGAAACATATAGAATTGCACGTATTGATTTAAAAGAACAGGGAGAAGATGATGTAAATAAATTACGGGTTTATTACAGCAATTATGTGAATATCGACGGTCAATTATTTCCTTCAAATATGCTTATCGAAATAACATCTCTTAAATCAGTTTTTATTAACATTGATTTTAATAAAGCTACTATAAATGATCCGCTGAGTTTTCCATTCAAAATACCCGATAAATATGAAAACCTGTTTTAATTTGAACAATTATTAACATAAAATGATTGGTAAGCGTTTTTGCATATTATTTTTCGTTTTGATTTTTAACAATCAGGTATTCACCCAGGAAGACCAGAAGCAGTTAGAAGCCAAGCGTGAAAAGCTTACAAAAGAAATTGCTTATACAAACAAGCTATTGAGCGAAACCCAGACGAATAAAACTGCCACTTTAAATCAGCTCCGATTATTAAATGTTAAAATCAGTAAAAGGGAGAATTTAATAGCAACGCTTAAAACAGAAATTTACCAGCTAAACAACAAAATTGATAAAACCGAATCTGCACTTTTTCAGCTCAATGAAAAACTAAGAATTTTAAAACAGAAATATTCCAAAATTGCATGGCATGCGTTTAGATATAAAACTGCCTACAATAAGCTTATTTTTCTTTTCTCAGCTGACGACATAAATCAGGCATACCAGCGTATGAGGTATCTTGACCAGATAAGCAGTTATATAAGAAAAGAAGCTGAAAGCATTAAGGAAACAGAGGAAGAAAAAAGTAAAATTTTAGTCCAGCTTAAGGATGAGATATTGAAAAAAAAGAACCTGTTAGATAATGAACAATCTGAGATACTGGAGATAGAAAAGGAACAGGCTGAAAAAAACAGAATTAAAGCCGACCTTCAGTCAAGGGAAAAGCATCTTAGAAATTCAATTAGAGACAAGGAAAAAGAAGCTAGTATACTTGCCAAACAAATTCAAAAAATAATTGCTGTCGAAATAGCACCAAAAAAGGATGCAACAACAGGGGGCACCTATGAACTTACTCCTTCTGAGAAAGAACTTAGTTTATCGTTTGCTTCTAATCAGGGGAAATTGCCATGGCCTACCGAAAGAGGAGTGATATCCGAAACATTTGGTGTACATAATCACCCGGTTCTCAAAAAAGTCAGGACCAAAAACAACGGCATCAACATAATAACGGCAAAAAACGGAGAAGCGAGAGCTGTTTTCAGTGGTAAAGTAGTAAGCATAACAAAAATATCGAACACTAATATTGCGGTTATTATTAAACACGGCGAATTTTTTACGGTGTATTCAAACCTGGATAAAGTGTTTGTTAATAAAGGTGACGATGTTGATACCAAAGAGCTGATAGGCAGGATACATACTAACCTCGATGGCAAAACAGAATTGCATTTTGAAGTATGGAGAGGAACTTCAATACAAAACCCATCATATTGGGTATCTCAAAAATAAAGATAAGAGCTTATCTTTGTTCCACATTTATTTAAGTCTTGCCAGATTGGATAATTTGGATTCATTACTCATGATAACTATTAGCACATGTCCGGACATACGTCAGAAAAAAGTACCAGAAAATACTACTCTCTTTTAGAGTTAACAAAAAGTATTGAGTCGGTAATAAAGAAAACCTATACCGGTTCATATTGGGTAAAGGCCGAAATTGCGAAGCTTAATTATTATCCAAAAAGCGGTCACTGCTATCCCGACCTTGTTGAAAAAGAAAAAGGAGTTGTGCTTGCGCAGATTCGGGCTACAATTTGGGCGGGTCACTTTACCGATATCAACAATAAATTTTTAAGTGTAACAAAAGAGCCTCTTTCTGATGGAATGACAGTACTGATAAGAACCTCAGTGAGTTATCACCCTGTTTACGGTTTAGGCTTGCATGTTAATGATATTGAGCCTTCGTTTACACTTGGTGAAATGGCTAAAGAAAAACTACTTTCGATAGAGAAACTTAAAAAGCAGGGTATATTTGATAGTAACAAGCAATTAACACCTGCTTTGCTTATGCAGCGAATTGCTGTAATATCGGTTGAAACAAGCAAAGGATATCATGATTTCAAAAAAATAATTATCGAAAATGAATGGGGTTACCGTTTTTTCCTCATGCTTTTTCCGGCAATACTACAAGGTGAAAGGGCAATAAGTTCAATAACTGAACAGCTCAAAAGAATAAAAAAGGCACACACGCATTTTGATGCTGTAGTAATTATTCGCGGTGGGGGTGGGGATATAGGGTTAAGCAGTTATGACAATTTTAAGCTGGCAAAGGCGGTGGCGCTTTTCCCTCTTCCTATAATAACCGGCATAGGGCATGCTACAAACGAAACTGTTGTTGAATTGGTAGCGTTTAAAAATAAAATAACCCCCACTGATGTAGGCTATTATTTAATTCAAAAATTTCATAATTTTTCGGTTAGGATAGATAACGCACAAAAGATACTTCTTAACAAATCAAGACAAATATCGGATTTCGAAAAAATTAAAATAAATAATTTTATTGCATTGCTGAAAAGTAACACGGATACACTTATTCACGCCGGCAGGCATATTTTAACTTTAACAGCTCATAACTTTAACCATTCAGCTATTTCGTTTGTTGAAAAACAAAAACCGGTTTTGTTTGAATTATCATCTTTAATTCAGAATAAACCTCTACAACTTATTTTGTTACAGGAAAATATAATTCAACAAATAGCGAAACAATTGATTTTGTCAGCAACAAGAAAATTAACCTCAGATGGTTTATTGCTAAACTCTTTAAATGACAAACTGCGTATACTGGAACCAAAAAACATACTGAAAAGAGGATATAGTATAACAACATTTAACGGAAACCCAGTACTAAATTCAAAAAATCTAACGGTTGATGATGTTGTTGAAACCCAAACTTATGAAGGCAGGTTTAAAAGTAAAGTACAGTCAATTGAAAAAACCAATAAATAATTTAACGATGAAAAAGGAAATAACATACTCCGAAGCAATAGAGGAACTTGAAAAAATTGTATCCATCATTGAAAATGAAGCCGTTAACATTGATGAGTTAAGTGCTAAAGTTAAGCGAGCTGCTGAGCTTATTAATGTCTGCAAGGATAAGCTTCATAATACCGAAGAAGAAGTTAACCGGATTTTGAAGGATATTAATGGGTGAGTAGAAATAATGTGGCTAAAGCCAATTTACTTTCTTTGTTATTTTCAGTTTGCTAAAGCAAACTGAAATAGAAAATGAAAAAAACGAATGTCTATTGCTTCATGTTTATTTGATTGAGGTAAGAAAATGATTTATTGCAGTCAGATTTATCTGACTGATTAGAAAAATAATTAAATTTGGCTTTAGCCACATAAAATAGCATCAATATTAGTTGGGTCAGAATCTGGGTTCATTTAGTTTTTCCCACTAAAAACAGAGAGCCCTTTATAAATCAATCCAATTTGATAGAAGCAAAATTTAATTGGCAAGATGATTATTGGGCTGTGAGTGTTAGCGAAAGTCATATAAAACAATTAAGGCAGTATATTTTTAATCAGGAAAAACAGCTGATTGTCTAAGATACGTGAAGCTTTTATTTCTTCATTTTTTCTTCAAATCCATTAATAAAAACAGCAACGCAATCATCATCTGTTTTTGGATTCACTTTTTTGAATTCATCCCAATGGGAATTTATAAGACCCCGCATAGCTATTTCTCCTTTATTATTGAGAAGACAGTAATGTACTGCTCTGACTTTCGTATTTTGCCCGGATTTAAAAAATTCAGCATAAAGAATATAGGTGTCATCTGGTAAATTAATTGTCTTTACATATTCAATAAAAAGGTCTATGCTGATAGTCAACATTTTGGCTTCATCAGCTCTCCATTCATTGTTGGGAGGTGGACATAATTGAGTTACACTGGCATCAGCATATTTCTTGTCGTTGATATAAGCCGCTATTTTTTTAGCCATAATTGTGTCGTATGTACTTTCTTGATTAGAAAGGATATGAACCGGGCATACAAGCACTTTTTGTTTTCCTGAAATAAATTTTTCAAGTGCAATTTTGCTCAATCCTGAACACCCGCAGAAGAAGATTATTGCAATAATAACCCCGATTATTTTAGTTACATTTTTTGTTTTCATACGAGTTTATTTTTAAATTATTACTTATCTTTCTAATGAGTCACTGACATTCACTTGCTGTAAACTCATGATATGAAATTGTTTGGTTTTTATTTAAACAGTATGGTTTTTAAGAAGATTCTTTTTCTTCAGAAAATGACTCACAATAAAAAGAATTCCCACAACAACGAATGGAAAAGTAATCGTTAGGATGATGCCGATGCTCATGCCAATGGAGTTGTTCATATTGTAATTGTGCTGAAAGATGATAGGGCTCATCCCGAGTCCTAGTACTATAAAGATGATACCACCGATTTTTTCCCATTTCCATGCAACAATAAGCAAGGCCAGTAATACAAAGGATGGAATGAGATGGATGAAGAAAGCAGCAAGTTGTTGCCAGATGGTAAGCCCGGGCGCAAAAGCATCGGCTGCGAATAAGCTTATAAACAGAATGGCGAGAACGCAGATAACCCGCGGTAACCAATGAAATACTTTGATTGATTTTTTCATTTTATTTTAGTTTTTAATTTTGTCCTACTCGTATGGCTTTTCGGTGTCGCCCCCGCTAAGAATGCCTGAACGGGGCAGGCCTGTTTTTTTGAGTGGTTGCTGGTATCCACTTTTTTTGTCAGTAAAAAACAGTCAAAGTTAATCAGCCACTTCCGGATAATTTTTTGCTTTTCGGTCAAGATACCAGCTTATGATAAAGAATGACCCGAAAATAATGATACCCAAACACAGGAAAAAAGTAAACCAGAAAAAGTTGGGTCCCCGGAAATTAAAAAAATACATTGCAGCCATACCTATCAGTGTAATTAAGATACCCCCAACAAGTTCCCATTTCCATGCAACAAAAAGCACGATCAATAAAATGAACCATGGCAAGGCATTTGGGCTGTTATAAAGAATCCCCTTTAAACCGCCTCCGTAATCGCCCGAGCCGGATAGAAGCGCGAAAATAAACACAAGAACAAGTACAACAAGTAACGTATATCTAGCTATACCACGAAGATATTTTGCCAATAATAAATTGCTTTCTTTTTCCATATTATATTTTCTTAATTTTTAACACAGCGAACAGAAAAGGCTACACCACTAGATCCACTCAGGGGTTGTCTGTTTATTAGGGATTGGTTCCAATCCATATTACGGTAATATTTTCCTATGTATTCGGAACTCCAGAAATAACCTTTGTAACCGGGGCCCCAAAATTCACCCTGCACAAAATATCCTCCCGGAAGAGCGGTGAAACCAAAAGCATCAGTTGCACCGTTATTTGGTGGCTCCCATAATGATGTACCTGATTGTTTCAGATTTCCGCCTGCGTCAGTACCTCTCCAATTGTTATTCTGCCACTCCTGATTTCCTATTTTATATACGCTGTCAACAGCGCCCTCCAATAGCTGCCAATCCATATCATCCGGTATATGCCAGCCTTCAGGGCAAATGCCCTGCCCTCCGGTTGTAATTGTGTACTGCATCATTTCATTCCAGTAATATAGTCCTCCCATAATATCACAGTAATATTCAGCATTTCCCATACAGTATTTTTCGATTGTATCGTTGTTTGTAGGGACTTCGGGTGAATTGATTTTATTTCCCACGTTCAGGTTCTCCTTGAGCCAGCACTGACTTAAAATTTGAATAGTATTGTATATTTGCCCTTCATAATCCACAGTTGGCGTTCCAATACATGGAATATTGGTTGCATACTGAAATGTATAAGTTGTTGATTCCTCGGGTGAATCCAACATTCCGGACTCTATGGATTCACCATACCCAACCATGAGTAGTTTATCACCCAGTTCAAAAGCAAAATCATCAACTATGGCCGATGATTTTAGTTCATTGTTTTTAAAATCATTTCCAAGGTAGTTTATCCTGCAAGCCCGTTTCTCAACAGATGTACAAAACAGCTTGATTTTGCTCGTTAGTCCATTGGAAGTGGCTGACAATATGTAAACTTGTTCACCCCCGGGAATAAATGAGAAATGATGTGTTCCTTCATCGATATTTCGTTGAAATTGAGCAACATGTTTACCCAGCAGATTGAAAACTTTGATGTCTAAGATGCCACCCTGACTGACAAAAAGATTAAACTCTGTTTTGTCAATAAATGGATTCGGGAAATTTCCAGATAATCTGATTGCACCATCGGTATTTGCTTGAAATTCATCAAGACCTACAAACAATAAAGTGAAGGAACTGTCAGGAGCATACAGCATAGTATCTCCTTCCCGGGTCAGGTTTTTAATGTAGATGCTGTCGAGTGTAACATGATTACCATTATTATCGCCAGTAAACAACAATTCAATGGATTGACCCTGAATAAACAACGAGCAAATTGAGAAGATGAAAGTTAACGTTACAATTTTTTTCATAGCAGTAAAGTTTAAATTTATATATTACTCATCCGAATGATGTTCCGATTTTGTTAGTATTACACCTCCTACATTCATGAATGCATCGAAAAAAAAGTTGTTTTTTAAATGAATATCAACATCTACTTTATTCGTATCAATTTCAGGAAGTACCCACAAAAGTATTATGCGATCTTTATTTATCTTTTCATTTTCCCTAACCGGCTGGCTCAACATAGCCTGAATTTCGATTCCATACCTTACCTTTAGTATATTAATATCATAAAGGAATGCGTCACCCACTGTAGCTTCAATTGTTTTATCATCCTTAACTGTTATTTTAACGGGGAATTTTCCCACCTCATCATTTAGGCTGATATTGTTGAATCGTCCGGTACCTTCCCAGCTTCCATAAAAGTTTGGATAATTATTAAAAATAGCTATAAGTTCCCTTTTCGATTTTGCCAGGTCGCTTGCACTACTACACATGAAACTCACAGCTATAAGAAAAATTATTGGTATTGCCAATGATATTCTAAAAGATGATGAAAACACCGATCTGTTTTTTGACATCATCATTAACCGCTTTTTTGTCCAGGTCGCACTGAATCCACTAGTAATCGGCAAAAGATTGTTTTTTGATACAGCATCAATCAGTACCTTCTGGTAATCACACAATTTAACCTGATTATTAACTACAGCATTATCAGCCAGGTATTCATGGTTTAGCCGGATAGCCCGATTATGGAGAATCAGAATAGGATTAAACCAGAATAATGTCTGGATAATTTCGGCTAAAATAACATCAATAGAATGTCGCTGCTGAATGTGATACAACTCGTGCATTAATAACTCATCACTAATTTTGCCGGATTCATAATCACTTCGATTAACAAAAATCCTTTTTAAAAATGAATAAGGTAGTATATTGCTCTCCGCTAATATTATTTCGTATCCATTGAATTCAATTCTTTCGTAAACCATCGCAACCAGGTTTATTAGGAATAAATTTCGTATCATACGAATAGTAAATATAAGCAAAGCCAAAATATAGAAACCTGTTAACCATGCTGAAAAAGGAAACGATGCTTTATCTTCGGCAATTATTGATGGTTCAATATTATAAAGCTCGACACTGTTTCCAGGAAATATTATTGATAAGAAATTGACAGCAGTAGGAAAATAAACCGGAATTTTAATCATGGGAATGATAACCGAAAACAACAATGAGAAGATCAGGTAGTATCTGTTAAATTGGTGCATCTTTTCTCTTGCAAGGGAAAAGTGATAAAACAGGAATAAAATAACCTGACAAAAAAATACTTTAATAATATATTCAGCCATTTTCGCTATTTTTTATTCTTGATTCGTTTATTTACAATGTCCCTTAATTCCTCAAGCTCCTTTTCACTCAGGTTTGTTTCTGAAGTAAAAAAAGATGCAAACTGGGATGCAGAGTCGTTGAAAAAGTTATGGATCAGTCCATTTATATGTGATGCGAAATATTCTGATTTTTTGATTTTTGGGTAATACTGCCTTCTTTTACCGTATTGAGTATAACCCACAACATCCTTATCAATCATTCTTCTTAATAAGGTGGCAACAGTAGTTGTGGCAGGTTTAGGACTTTGAAACTCATTAAGGATATCCTTCATAAAAGCCTTTTCGAGCTTCCAGAGGTACTTCATTATTTGTTCTTCGGCATTGGGTAATTGCATATTGTTCTTCATTTATAAAATTAACTCTACAAATATAGAACAAAAAAAGCAAATGTCAAGTTTTTTTGGGATTTATTTTTGGTAGAAAATTAGTGTGGTTAAAAGGTTGGTATCATTATCCAATGCATTTTATTTAAAAAAGTGCAAAGCAAAAAGTATTAGTCCTTCTCGCACAAACCCTCCATGGTATCTTCTATTTCACCCGGCGTACTCATAATTTTCATAAAAGTGCCCATTGTGAGCTCCGGCCAGTATAGTGCAATACGGTATTTTCCAGCAAGCATAGTGGCTTCAGTACCTTGTAATATAATTTCATAAGGTAAATTTGCTATGTGATCTTCACCAACTATTGGTAAAAAATGTGCTTCGCCTTCTTCCTTATTTAATAAGCCAACTCCAAAAACAGCTACTTTTTTATCAACAAAAACTTGCTCATATACTTTTACTGTATTTCCTTTTCCTTCGCTTAAATTTGTTCTAATAATTTTAAGCCCTTCTTCAAACGACGAATAATCCTCAAGATCATCAGGATCGGTAAAATAAGGCATCATTATTTTGTAATGATAATCTACGAGTTCTTCTTTTTCAAGAGTGCCACCAAAGGGGGTTAGTTTGCCAATGGTTGAAAAAACAGCTTTGGCTTCCTCAGACATTTTAGTTAATTGGGCTTCATGGCCATCAAGTTGATTACCCCAGTATGCCAAAAACATATATTCAGGATTAATAATACTTAAGGTTGTTATACCATCTTTTTTAATAATACCTGCCTTTAGCACGCTGGCAAGTGCTCCGCGATCGTTAAATTCAAGACTTAAATCGCTTAACATTTTGTTTGTAAAACAAATCACATAAAGGTTATCGTTTTCACCAGGGTGATATTCTCCAATTACATCAAAGCCTCCAGCCTTAATTGCGTCTTTAACTTTTGTAGTAACATCGGCAATGCCTGTATCAAAATCGGCAACTTTAAAATAAGGGGAATAAGTTTGTTGGGAAAAACCAATTGTTATAATTCCAACAAATAATGCGAAAATTAAGAGTGTTTTTTTCATTATAGATATGTTTAAGAATGAATCGTAAAAATACAAATACAACACATATAAACATCTACATTTGTTAGTTTATACTGAGTTTAAATTAATTGGTAAATTAATTAATGATATTTTTTTTTGACAGGACTTTACCATCCTTCATAACAGTAAGAACGTAAAACCCATGTTGCTGTCCTAAAAAGTTCCAAAGTATTTTTAAAGATATTTAAACCATGACCCTGTTTTAAGCGTCCGCACAAAACGGGATAGTGTTTAATAATAATGCAAGGGAGGACACTCGCATCGAGCCTGCAAATATAATATTGTAAAAATGTAAGCGAACACGCTTACATCCAGGCTTATTCTCAAACTACAATTTCATTTCCGGAATATCGCCTTCCACAATAAGAGGAGCGCCTGTTTTCTCCACAATTTCTTCAACGCTTACACCCGGTGCTCTTTCTAAGAGTTTAAAACCTTTATCGGTTACTTCTATCACCGCTAAATCTGTTACAATTGTTTTTACGCAATTTATACCGGTTAAAGGCAGGTCACACTTTGTTTTAAGTTTAGGTTCTCCATTTCTGTCGGTATGAGTTGTTGCTACTATAATGTTTTTAGCTGCTGCTACTAAATCCATTGCTCCTCCCATTCCTTTTACCATTTTACCGGGAATTTTCCATGAAGAGATATCTCCTTTGTCGGTTACTTCAAAAGCGCCCAGTACGGTTAGGTCAACATGACCACCTCGTATCATTGCAAAGCTAAGTGAAGAATCGAAAAAAGAAGAACCGGGGATTGTTGTAACTGTCTGTTTTCCGGCATTTATCAGATCCGGGTCAGCTTCTCCTTTTTTCGGGAATGGTCCAATACCCAATAATCCATTTTCTGATTGTAGTACAACTTCTATATTTTCGGGAACATAATTGGCAACCAATGTTGGGATTCCGATGCCAAGATTTACATAATAACCATCTTTCAACTCTTGTGCAATCCGTTTTGCTATTCCATTTTTATCTAGACTCATTTTTTCTAATTTTAGTTTTTTACAACATAATTACTCAGTTACCGTTTCAAACTCAATTCTTTTCTCATAATTCACTCCCTGAAATATCCTTTGAACATATATTCCGGGCGTATGAATCTCATTAGGATTAAGTTCGCCGGCAGGAACTAATATTTCAACTTCGGCAATTGTAATTTTACCTGCCGTAGCCATGGCTTGATTAAAGTTATTAGCTGTTTCCCTATAAATCAAGTTGCCCATCGTATCTCCTTTCCAGGCTTTTACTACTGCAAAATCGGCGGTAAGGGCAAATTCGAGCAAATGCATTTTCCCATTAAACTCACGTGATTCCTTACCTTCACCTACTTCAGTTCCGTAACCTGCGGGTACATAAAAAGCAGGGATTCCAGCTCCACCGGCTCTAAGCCGTTCAGCTAATGTGCCTTGAGGAATTAAATCTACTTCTAATTCGCCTGAAAGAAGCTGTCGCTCAAACTCTTTATTCTCACCAACATATGATGAAATCATTTTCTTAATCTGATGTTTTTTAAGCAGTAGTCCCAGCCCAAAATCATCCACTCCGGCATTATTCGAAATACAGGTTAAATCATTTAACCCTGACTCCACAAGAGCTTTTATAGTGTTTTCAGGAATACCACTTAAACCAAATCCGCCAAGCATAAAAGTTTGCCCATCCTGCATTCCCTTTATTGCCTCATTTGCATTTTTCACTACTTTATTCATATGTATAATATTTAAAAATGAACCACCAACCAAAAAAAACAAATCACAAACAAATTCCAAATGTCAAATTTCCGAAACTGTTTTGATCATTGAATTTTTGATCATTGTTATTTTTTTGAAATTTAATGCTTGTCATTTGTTATTTTACGTTATTACAACTATAAGCTAACTTTGTTAACACCCTATTAATCTTGAAATCACCAGTCTCTGAATTTCAGAAGTCCCTTCACCAATTTGCAATAATCGCTGATCGCGATAAAAGCGCTCGATATCATAATCTTTCATCAAACCATAGCCACCATGTATTTGCACGGCTTCATCTGCAACTTCTTTGGCAACTTCGGAGCAATATAGCTTCGACATTGCAGCTTCCTTGGTATATGGTTTTCCTTCGTCTTTCAGCCAGCAGGCTTTGTAAAGCAGGTTGCGTGCGAGTTCAATTTTCATGGCCATGTCGGCTAACTTAAAGGCATTTATTTGAAATTTTGAAATGGGTTTGCCGAATTGTTTCCGTTCGTTTGCATAGGCAAGTGCTAGCTCAAAAGCACCCTGGGCACAACCAAGTCCCATTGCACCAATTGATAGTCGGCCGCCATCTAAAGTATGAAGCATAATATGTGAACCTTCGCCTACTTTTCCGAGAAGATTTTCCTTAGGAACTCTAACATCATCAAAAAATAATTCGGCAGTATCCGATGCTCTCCACATCATTTTTCCATGCATGGGAACACGTTTAAATCCAGGGGTATCTTTCTCAACAATAATTGTTGTGAATATTTTTTTTCCATCTTTTTCACCCGAAACTGCTTGTACAGTACATCCCACTGATATATCAACCGATGCGTTTGTGATAAAAATTTTAGAGCCGTTTATTACCCACTCATCTCCCTCGAGCACGGCAGTTGTTTTAGTACCTCTTGAGTCGGAGCCGGCACCTGCTTCAGTAAGGCCGAAACTCCAAAGAGCGTCTCCAGTACAAAGCTGTGGCAGATATTTAAGTTTTTGTTCTTCGGAACCGTAATCAAACAATGGGCCAATTCCAAGCGAATTATGGGCAGCAAGGGTAGCGGCTTGTGAGCCATCAACACGGGCAAGCTCTTCAACGGCTATTATGTACGACATGGTATCAAGACCCTGTCCGCCGTATTTTTCATGCACATACATGCCAAACAATCCCAGTTCGCCTATTTTTTTTGTGAGATCAAACGAGAACTCTGCCTTTTCATCTAATTCTTTTGCTACAGGTTTAATTTCACGTTCAGCAAAATCACGAACTGTTTCACGGATTAATTGTTGCTCTTCAGTTAATTCAAAATTCATGGTTTATGTTGTTATCTATTCGATTGTATGCCCGCCGGATTCGTAAACAGTGTGTTGCCTGAGCATTATCAGTAGCACAAAGTGGAGTAGGAGGGTTCGATCGTTGTAAATTATGAACTCTAACTATGATAATTTATTTAGCCCGCAAGTTAATAAAAAACTGTTTTGATTATTTAAATTTCTGCATAGTAAATTGGCGGAGAGGGCGGGATTCGACCTTACACTCCTATATCGTTAAATATGTGGTTACTACGAAGAACGGTTTTTAAGGGACACCGCCTAACTCTCTACCCCATATTTTTAGGAACTCTTTTTTTCATTTGTAAAGATATAAAATTTTTGTTCTTTGTCAATAGTAAAAAATCACTTTTTTCCATCACTTAAGTCACATCCTATTTCTTTAATTCCTGGTATCATAATAGCATCAAAGTCGATGATATTGTATCTCTCTGAGAGTTACTTACTTTTGTCTCGTCAGCATAGTCCGGCCATTTATTTACTACCTCAGAAATCTGTTTAATAATACTCTCCGACTTTTTTATGTTCATCTGTTTTCCAACAACTACCAGGTCGTCTTTTGAAATATTTTTTCTCTTACCGTTAATACTAAGTGCATGCTGGCTGACCCATATACTTTTTGGGTCATATGAGTAAGAAACATCATAGGCAGGGGCCAGCTCCCATGCACCATTTTGCCTGAGCCTGAATGCGAAGTTTTTTGTATGATCGTCACAATTATTTGCTGCAACATTAAACACCATCCTTCTGAACATTTGTTTAGCCTGTGAATAATCCAACCGCAACATCCGCATAGTTTGAAATAGCTGTTCATAGCTGTAACTAACCACATCGTTATAGTCAAAGTGTTGTATACCACAAAATGTTTGTATATGATGTTTTATATCGCTTCCTTCACGGTCAAAACGCATAGTCATGAAGTGTGCCCGTTCATTCTCTTCCAGCAACCTGCTTTTCATCATTGTTATTTCACAATCCAGTGCCATCAGGTAATATGCCATTTCAATACGCCCATAACCTTTCGGGACCCCTAATTGATTTTCATTAACTCCATCCAGCTTAAGCAACCAGTGCTCAAATCCCTTAGGCACACGTGTTTGTCCTGACCTGACCTCACCTGTTTTCTCGTTGTATGCTACTATTGCCTTTGCTCTCATTCCACCGGCAGATGTTCCAACCTTAATTATGTGCTTCATAGCTTCTTTCTCATTATTACTGAGATTAGTATAAAATGATTCACGCTGATTAAGTATCTGATTTGATAGCTGTACAAGGCTGTCTACTTCAATGGCAAATGTATTTTTCGACCTCTTAAATATCGCCGGCCGGAATTCCAAAGCTCCCATGCCGCGAGCTCCGATAAAACACAATTTCTCAACTGGGTTCATTGATTGTGGTGATCTTCCTTGCTGGGAAAGCCACGAGTCGATCAAACTGTTTCCGTATTTGTCTGGCAGGGAATCTGATAGCAGCCCCGGTAACCCGTTAAATGCATTTTCCACGGTGTTCCCAGATCGTAACAATTCAGGAAAACTGTATATCCTGTTACCATTGCTGACAGGCATTTTTATTGGTGACAAATCCAGATTTTTAGCCAGAAAATCATTTCCGTACTGGAAACTGGCCAGCTGCATTGTTTCATCCCACCTTACTGCTCCTGCCAGTTCTCCCCATATTGTTATTTCTGCAACATCTACCATTCCGATTTATTATCATTAGTTGATTTTTCACTTTTTGAGGTTGCCCTTAACCTCTTGCTCTTTTTCAATCTGGCGTATTCAATAGGGCTTATCTCTTCCTTTACATTAAAAACGTCAAGTATATACAACAGATCAAGGATTCTCAGTACCTTTATCAATGTGGATAGTTTTACAACTTCACCGCTTTCAAGCAAACTTAGTGTAGTACGATTTATTCCTGCTTTTTCAGCAATTTCCTTTTGTGTACGGTTTTGTGCTATTCGATGATGTTTAAGAAATGCTCCTATTTCTTTAACAATAGCATGATCGCTCATGGCCACCCATTTATTGTTGTGTACATCCATCATTATATTATTTATTTCACATTTATGTTGTTTTAACACAACAAATATATATTATTTTATTACAGTATTCACCAGATTTATCTAATTTTTTTAAGGTAGTATTTTTGTTGATCTGAGAGGCTTAGTTAGTTACTATTAAGAATTTATTTTAGTATAAATTTTCACCTCATCCCACTATCAACTTCAATCGTCATAATCCAAATCTTAAAATTTGTTAAATTGCTCGTAAGCAGACAACCAATATCAGTAAATCTTAATCTAATTGAATTATAATCTTATCCAAAATCGTACTTAATTTCTGGTAATGAACCAAAGTGTTGTCAATAGTTGCTTCTTGCAGCATTTATATTCTGATAAATATTCCCCAAAAATATATAGATGAACAATTATCAAAATTTAATGGATATTATCCATGGCGAACTCGAAAATACTGACATTGAGTTCTGCATTGCTAACCTAATGGACGCTGGCAATTATAAACACCGCTTGTTTCAATCTCCGGTTACCTCCTCCTTCTACCTGTTCTCATTTAATAGTTTCAATGATCATCATACTTATGAGAACCATACCATCAAAATTATCAGTCATTTTAATCATCATCTTGATATATACAAGGCTGAATCGGGATCACCCGGTAGTGTTATGAAAGACCTTCTGCCTCTTTGTACTAAATTAAAGCAGATACTGGCGCTTTTTGCAATAATACATGCTGATAACACCGCAAGCATTGTATATGAAAGAATTGACAAAAAACATATTGTGTCTGACATGCTCAACCCGTTGTTTACGGATGGTATTAACGCGGGCCTCGCATACATGTTGCTAAATTCCAACACTTGCAATATCTTGCATGTAAAAAGATTTATGAATTGGTCATTAATACTTTTGATGAGCTAAAACAAAATGTTGAAATTTCCGGAATGTTTATTAAATATTCTAACACAAATCAAAATATTACAAATGAGGATAACAAAATGAACATTAATGTAACCACATCTAATTTCGGTGCATTTATTTACGTAGTTAATCGTGTTGGCGGATTGTTGAATGAACCAAATACCGCTGAGCTTTCACGTAAAATATCCCGTATGTTCATTACATCCAGATCAGGGGAAATATGTTCCGAATATGTCCGGAATATGATTTATAAACCAAACAAGAGCGATCTTGAATTTACCAGGGATGCTATTATTAGCATGCTTAACGTCGTAAACAAAGAACTCCGGAAACAAAACAAATGATATCATACCTGGTTGAATCACTTTTGATCCAGATACTAATTTATTAGAGTTGCAATCATTGCACAAGGTTGTGAACTATTTTCTCCTGTTATCACCTTATTGCTGTAACTATTTATTGTTTTCATCCTTTTTCCACCATCATTACATAAAATATTATTTTTTTTCTTTCTGATTAACAAAACGTTACAACACCTTACACAATCATTGCATATTGACTTCGTTTCCGCACTGCTATAGTTTTGTCATGTTGTTTATCAATAAAAAAAATCATGGAAGAGAGCATATTAAACGAAGAAACTATAGAAATCATCATGCAAAAACTTGAGGAGATCAGCAAAACCTTACAGATCAATCCTGCAGTTAAAAACATGCGTAACGAATGGCTGGATTTACAGGAAACCTGCCAGGTACTTCGTATTTCAAAACGCACTTTACAGTTTTATCGTCAGCAGAACTTGTTGCCTGGCAGTAAAATACATGGTAAAGTTTACATTAAAGTAAAGGATATACAGAGGATGCTCGATGATCATTATATCGATGAATCCCTTAAGCTGAAACGCTATGGAAGATAGCGGTATTACTAAAGAAGGTGTAGTAAGCGACATCAAAAAAAGGATACTTCCGTCATTCGTGCCTCATAGCGGCCTTCTCGATAAACTCCTTGAAAAAGTTGAAGAGATCGATATTCGCGAGATATCAGGAGTTGACCATACCGGTGATGTTCCCATTTGGCAGCTTGTTGTTATTTCAATTGATGCCACCATGGATCTTGCAACAAAAAACTCATGGAATATTTGCAGACACAACGGATTCTCGTACATATACAACGGTGCATACTGGTATCATCTTAACGATGATGAATTCATGCAGTTTCTCGGCAAAGTAAGTCATAAGCTGGGGGTGCAGCTGCTCCGGTCACGGCATTTCGATTTCCGCAAAAAGCTTCTCTCTCAATTCTTCGCTGTTGCTGACCTGCCCGCACCTGCAGGCCGAACAAACAGTACTCTTATAAACCTTGTTAATGGTACACTTGAGCTTTCTCCGGAAACGGTTACTCTCCGGAGCTTCTGCCCCGGTGATTTCTTAAAATACCAATTACCTTTCCGGTATGATCCCATGGCTGCCGCACCTCTGTTTATGAGATACCTCAACAGGGTACTTCCTCATGTTGAATTACAAAATATACTGAGTAAATACATTGGCTATGTGTTCATCCCCTCATCATTGCTTAAACTGGAAAAAACAATACTGCTGTATGGAGCAGGTGCCAATGGTAAAAGCGTCTTCTTTGATATTATTAATGCCCTGCTTAGTCGTGAAAATGTTTCAAACTACTCGCTTGCCAAGCTTACCGATGAAAACGGTTATTACCGCGCTATGATCGGCAATAAGCTTGTAAACTATGCTTCGGAAATAAACCGCAAGCTCGATACCGCATTTTTTAAACAGCTGGTTTCCGGCGAACCAATTGAAGCAAGGTTGCCATACGGACAACCTTTTATTCTTGAAAATTATGCTAAGTTCATTTTTAATACAAACGAACTTCCGCGTGATGTTGAACATAGTAATGCCTATTTCCGCAGGTTTCTGATTATCCCCTTCGATGTTATAATACCCGAAAACGAACAAGACAAAAGCCTGGCATATAAAATAATCGACAAAGAACTACCCGGTGTTCTTAATTGGGTGCTTGAGGGACTTAAACGACTTACGGTAAACCATAAGTTTACTCACAGCTCCCTTGTCGAAAATCAGATTCGCCAATATAAAGATGAAGCTGATACATGCTTCCTGTTTCTAGAAGAATTTGGTTATGCCCCCGATATTAATAATACAATGCCATTAAAGGAGATTTATACTGAATACAAATTCTTTTGCCGCGACAACAATTATATGGCATTCAGCAACCGTGTTTTCAAAAAGCATTTGGAAGGACGGAAATTCAGTTTTCACCGTACCACAGTTGGTCATTTAATCTACTGCTCAAAGCAGATAAAATAATGTTCAATGTAGCAAATGTAGCAAATGTAGCAAAAACAAAACATTTTTAGGTGGAGTGAGAAAAGGTGCAGATTAACGCACACACAATATAACACATTAAATATCATGACTCTAACCATATCCATAAAAATCATAAAAACAGAAAGGGAGTAGCAATGTATCTTTTTATGCTCGAAAAATACAACGGAAGAAATTCAAGATTTACATGTCCGTCATGCAAACAAACTAATCAGTTTACAAGGTATATCGATACCATAACCGGTGAATATCTTGCAGATCATGTAGGTATTTGCAACAGGGCTAATAACTGCGGATATCACTACAGTCCGAAACAGTATTTCAATGATAATCCTGATGCACCACGTCGTGAAAAGTTACCTGAAAAAAGACCAGATAATTATAAAAAAATAATCTCAAAAAAGGGGGAGGAGGGTAGCATATTTTCAAAAGTACCTGCCAGTATATTGGATAACTCCATTACAAATTATAATGGCAACCATTTTGTTACCTATTTAAACACAATTTTTCAGCCGGAGGTAGTGCAACACCTATTAAATCTTTACCAAATTGGAACATACTATATTTATGGATCAACATACACCATTTTTTGGCAAATAGATGTTGGGAACAATGTACGTACAGGTAAACTCATTTCCTATAATCCGCAAACCGGTCACCGTAACAAACATAAACCAACAAACTGGATCCATGCGGTTCACCCCGAGCTTAAATCAGCCAATACCTTCAATCTCAAACAATGCCTTTTCGGAGAACACATCCTTTCTGCCGACTCCTCAACGCCTGTTGCATTGGTGGAAAGCGAAAAGACAGCCGTAATTGCCATTGGTAAACTCCCTTGTTATTTGTGGCTTGCTACCGGCAGTTTGCATGAGTTTAAGCAATCAAAGCTTGAAATACTGTTGGGTAGACGTGTCGTTGCTTTTCCCGACCTGGGCGCATACGACCGTTGGCAGCAAAAAGCTTCAACTTTTTCCTTTAAGGTTGATATAAGCAACTATCTCGAAATCCATGCTACTGATGAACAAAGAAAAGAAGGATTGGATATCGCTGATTTTTTGTAAAATAGAACCCAATATGTAAACCAACACCATATGAAACAATGTATTAAATCATTTCAATCAACTCCCTTTTAACCAATTCATACGCTATTTGTGGATTATAAATAACTTCCGGCCTCAATATAGCATTCGTGTCACCTAAAAACTCAGGGTCATTTATCTTGGATTCCATGTTCAATATATATTGCCGTTGCGTTGGCGAGATTCCCTGAGAAAAGTCCATATAGCTGCGGTATGATTTGATCACAGCCTCATTATCAAGTCCTGGTTCCTTGGTTAGCGCAATATACATGTCATAAAGGTCTCTTCCCTTTTTACGTTGGTAAAGAGCTCTTAGTTTAGTCCCCAGAAGTTCTTCAAGTCGATATGTAGTCAGTTTACACCTTCCGGTAAACCAAGAGGAAACTACTTCAAAAGGAACTTCATGATAACCAAGCACAGAAAAGTGTTCTCTGGTGTTTGCCTCTACCTTTAATCGCAACATCTGTACCGGAGCAAACTCTGATTCAAAGTGAAATTTAAGCTGTATCCCATCTTTGCGTTGCTTTATTGAGGCTTCACCTAAAAAGGATAAGCTTTTTTGCAGTCGTAACACTGTTTCTTTGATGGGTTCTGCCCGTATTTGTACTAGGTCTATATCCTCTGAGTACCTTGGTTGTGGAGAAAGGTAGAGCTTATGTAAGGCTGTGCCCCCTCTAAAGGCCAGACTTTTGGATAACCAATCATCTGAGAAAATCTCAACAAGGGCACGACTTATAACCAAATCCTGCTCGACCTGTTCGTTTGTTTGCCATGGAGTTATATTACTCCATTCCGTTATAAATGCTTGTGGAATCATTCGTCAATTTCTATCTCGGTGTTTACAATTACTTTCCATCTATTATCCGTGGGATAGTTGATCGCTTTCTGCGAAGCTTTCAAGGGAATCCTGAAAAATTTGATTTGATTGTTCTTAAGTGATTCAAAAAGATGATCGGCTAAGTTTTCCTGAGAACAGGCAAACTCTAGTATATATCCTAACCTTTGCATGGCTGAGACTGATGCATGCGCAATCAATTCGGCACTAAAATCTCCAGGTTTGATTGATTCTGCTAATTCATTAATCACCGAAGCTGCCCGGTTAATCCCACCAATACGTTTTTCAAAATGAATCAAATCAGTAGCTGTAAGCACAGGGTTGGATATGTTAATATAACCTGCTTCTGTTTTCTTTTGCACCAGCAGGCTTGCAGGAATGTTCTTAATGCTGATGTAGTTTATCCTCATTCCCTTTTTCTGCGTTGATCTGAGTACCGGAAAGTTGGTTATCACGAAGAACTCCTGTGGTTGCTGATGAGACGCCCCATGATAAGCTGCCGCGTTTAATAAGGCCAAATAGTATGGTCTTTGTAAGAACTGCATAAATGGATCCAGAAAGAGCGAGGTAGGCAGTATACCCCTGGTTGAGTATTGGGGTGGGATGATGAGGTAATACCCTTTGTAGATGGATAGGATTTTACCTTTATCACTCAGACGTTTCAGGGCAAACTTGGTAGCTGTATCAGATTG
The DNA here is from genome assembly GCA_014382445.1 of Bacteroidota bacterium. Taxonomy (GTDB): domain Bacteria; phylum Bacteroidota; class Bacteroidia; order Bacteroidales; family F082. The sequence goes on along the minus strand of JACNJS010000021.1, from coordinate 112,253 downwards.
ATCCGGGGATGATTTTCTTAATGTATTTAAAGAAAATGTATACTTACCTCTGGAAAGCTGCTCCTCTACCCATGATTCGAGACTTTGATTTCCTTTTGTATTCTTCATGAGAGTAATTTTTTGCGCAAGGTAGTGAATTTCGATACTTATCGCAAAATATTACTTCTTTTTTTGTTACAATTTGGAAATCCTACAAAAACATAAAGAGTTTATCATTTTTTGCTGACGGCTCGCAGCAGGAAACCTTAACGAATTCAAGTCCTCCAAACTCAATGTACTAAAGGGTAGGAGGGTAGTAGCTTTTCCAGATATTGGTGCATATAACTATTGGCTTAAAAAAGCCGCCGATATCAACTTACACAAAGAAGTTTCTGACTACATCGAAAGATATGCAACGATTGAGCAAAGAAGAGAAGGACTTGACCTTGCAGACTTCTTTGTAAATCAGTAATTAATATATATAATAATTAATTCTCCTAACAATACAATTCAATATAATCTCTCTCAAGTTGAGGGTCTTTGTTAGTTTTTAGGTATTCACAAATCTTCATCTTAATAATGGGATACTTCTTTATTTCTTGAGCATAGTATATTGTTAAATATTCATTAGCCCATTTTGGATTAAATAATTTGTAATCAAATTCCTTCATGTTTAGTAACCAATCATAATAATGACTTATCCCTCTAAAATCTTCAAACAACTTTTCGTTTAAATCAATATTATATTTATAACATAGATTTAGAAGCATGTTTAGATTATAATTAAGTCTGTCAGGTATTCCGGAAAATACTGATTTAAAAGATGTTCTAGTAAGTGATGGTTTTGCTGCTTCAACAAATTTCTTAAATAAATCACCATCCGAAATTATAATTCCATAAAGTGCTGACAGATAGTATAAATTTGAATCGAAACTTTCTATTAATGATTTTGTAATACCCTGTTTAATTCGGCTTCTTATTTTGATATTATCGATTATCTCAAATAAGTAAATCAAAAAAGAGGCCCCTTCTTGTTTATGTTTCGGATCTTCATCAATAAGCTATAAAATTCAAAGATAACCCATCCATATATTAAAAAGTAGCCCGAAGTTAAAATAAAGTTGAATTCGCTACTCAATAAACACAATCCCGTGCATTCACTTCCAAAGCTTCAAGATACTTATCAAAATCTTTTGCTTCAATAAGCGCTGTCTGTTTAATGGCTTCAATAATCTCAGCTGGATGGAAAGGTTTCTGCAAGTATGCCATGCTGCTGAGTTTGAATGCATGTATGGTTTTTTTATCAAAAGCAGATATGAAAATTACCTTAAAGCGAACAGGGTGCACCGAATGAAGCAACTTATAACCTGTACCATCTTTCATGTTGATATCCAGAAACACCAGATCAGGATGCAATTCCAGTATTTTTTTTATTCCATCTATTACACAGGAAGCTTCCCCCACAATATGAACCTCAGGACAGAAAAGACTGGTCAATTTTGTAAGCGTATCCCTGATGTGGTATTCATCGTCTATGATGAGTGTTCGGAGCATAATTTTAAGTTCAAAGTTCGATGTTCAAAGTTCAACGTCTTGGGTTCAGGATTCATGTTTCTTTCTCAGAACACAAATCCAGGAACCCGGAACTATCTATTGTTTTATCATTTTCCCTACCACCACCATCTTTTCATTTTGCAACCGCACGAAATAAACTCCCCGTGGCAGGGCACTGATGTCTATTTGAGTTTCATTATCGTTTAACTGCATTTCAATCACTTTGCTTCCGTTCACATTGAATATTGAAAGTTGGGTATTGCCGGTTAATGAAGGGGAGGAAAAGGTGATTTTGTTGTTTGAAGGATTGGGATAAATATTAAGAAATTCGGAAAAATAACTAATTTCATTTAAACCCGTCAGTCCTCCGTTGGTAGTTTTTAGGATTGTACCGTTCCCACCAACCACATAACCTGTACCCGCATTAATAAAATAAACTGAATTTAATCCTTGACTTATTCCTGATGATTGTTCGATCCAATTTGTTCCCCCATCGGTGGTATTATAGATAGACACACCACCAACCACATAACCTGTATCCGCATTATTAAAATAGACGGATCTTAATAATTGGCTTATTCCTGATGACTGTTCGATCCAATCTGTTCCGCCATTGGTGGTTTTAAGGATTAGTCCACTTTCCCAACCATTCCTACCGACAGCATAACCTGTATTTGCGTCAGGAAAAAAAACTGAAGATAAACCAGCATAATTCCATTGCACCCCAGAATTAGTAGATGTCCAATCTATCCCTCCATTGGTAGTTTTAAGGATTATCCAATCTAAGTCATCACCTTCACCAACCAAATAACCGGTGTCAACGCTGGTAAAATAAATGGAACTCAATTTTTCCCCTACTACAGTATCATTTAGGGTCCAGTTTGCGCCCCCATCATTGGTTTTTATAATGAAAGGGGAAGTACCCATACTCGTATACATAATATTACCAACCGCGTAACCTGTATTTGGGTCAGGGAAATAAACGGAAATCAGGCTTGCACTTCCATTTGAATTTGAGTAATTAAATACTATTGACCAGGTGGTTCCTCCATTTGTGGTTTTTAGAATAATTACAGGATTAGTCCAGTATTGCTTACCACCAGCCACATATCCTGTGTTGGCATCTGTGAAATAAACAGAATTGAACTCTAATGTATCCGCAATCATTAATGTTATCCAATCTATTCCACCATTGGTCGTTTTAAGGATAATTCCACCATCACCAGTGTCATTATTGCCAACCACATAACCCGTGTCAACATTTGTAAAAAAAACGTCCTTAAGTCGTTTGGTTGTTCCCGAATTCTGGGGGAACCATTGTGCCATTGCACCATTTATCGCAAACAGCGCAAACATTAGAATGATTAACTTTTTCATCAGATTAGTTTTTTAATTTTTAACCATCTTTCCAACTTCCACCATCTTTTCATTTTGCAGCCGTACGAAATAAACTCCACGTGGCAGCGTGCTGACGTCGATTTGAGTTTCATTATCTGATAGGTGTCTTTCTATTATTTTTTCTCCACTTACATTGAATATTGAAAGCTGGATAATGCCGGTTAATGAAGGAGAAGAAATGGTGATTTTGTCGTTTGTGGGATTCGGAATGATTGTGATTCCATTTCCTGGTTTAATTTCTTTTACCGCTACAAGACATGCAGCTTCCACTTCCTCTTGGCTATTGCAGCCGGGATCGTTACCAGAAATATAAACGTATCCATTCGGACTAGCCAGATAATCACAGATGCTCTGGACATCACAAGAGCTAAGTAAAGCATTCATGTAAATTGATAAATTATCAATCGATCCTTCTGCAATGTTATCAATCCCTGATAAACTGGTAAGGATTGGGTTGTAGAATATCCTTAAATCACCCCCTATTGACATTAAATTTTCCAGTCCGGAAAAGCTGTTCAATGAATGGCACTGAGCAATAAGAAGTTCGCCACCAATGGTAGTCAGATTTTCTAAAGCATTCAAACTGGAAAGCACCGGTGTGTTGATTTCAAGGTTACCCCCAATGGATGATAACATTTCTAATCCTGCCAGACTGATCAATGCATGGTTTGCACCAATAGATAGATATCCACCGACGGAGGTCAAATTCCCCAGTCCTGACAAACTGCTCAAAGAGCTATTGTTATCTATCTCCAGATCTCCTCCTATTGAAGTCAAGCTTTCCAGTCCTGTCAGACTGACCAAAGCATTGTTAAAATAATGAATCTTCAGGGACCCCCCAATTGAATCCAGATTTTCAAGGCCACTTAGACTGATCAGTGCGGAGTTAAATGCAAAACTAAGGGAACCTCCAATTGTGCTTAGGTTTTCAAGTCCCTGGAGGTTGATCAGAGATGTCAATGTTCCAATATAGAGGTCATCCCCTATAAAGGTCAGGTTATCCAGTCCTGACAAACTTGAGAGATTTAAGTCATGAGATAAATCTAACCTACCTTCGATTGCAGTCAAACCTTCCAGCCCTGCAAGACTCGTTAACATATCATTGTAATCTATCCGTAAGTCTTGCCCAATGTAAGTTAAACTTGAGAGAGCCAGGATGTTTGTAAGAATGTGGTTATCACCTAAATAAAAGGAGCTCCCAATTGAAGCCAGGTTTTCAAGACCATCGAGATTCGTCAGAGAATCGTTCCAACTTATAGTTAGATTTCCACTGATGGAATTCACATTACTTAATCCAGTTAAATTTGTAATATTATTTCCTTTGATCCAAACATTTCCTTGTAATTCTGAACAACCGGGATAATTTATCTGAAAATTGTCTACATCATCCTGATTAAAAAAGTAATAATTGCCATATGGAAGACATGGTAGCGAAACACCACAAGAGTCAGCGACTTCTGTTGGATTATTGCAACCCGTTGAATTGTTATATATATCAATCGAACCATTAGGACTGGATAAGAAATTGCAATTACTTTCAACATGGCAACTTGATAAAGAATAGTTGTTATTGATACTTATACCGGTGATAGAACCCGGATTTATATTTTCAAGTCCTGTCAGACTGATCAAGGAATTGTTGTAATCAATAAATAGGCATCCTCCTATAGAAGTTACATTGCCCAACCCTGCCAGGCTGATCAATAAATCATTACTAGTAATATAAAGGTCTCCCCCAATGGAAGTTAAATTTTCGAGTCCTGATAGGTCTAAAAGGGAATTATTATCATATATAGAAAGTCCTCCAATGGAAGTCAGGTTTTCTAAACCCGAAAGGTTTAAAAGGGAATTGTTGGAACTAATCGCAAAGTATCCTTCAATAGAGGTTAACCCTTCCAAACCTGACAGGCTGGTTAAGTTGTTAGCTTCAATAGAAATATGTCCCGCATAAGTCAGGTTTTCCAATCCCTCCAGATTGTTTAATGAATAGGTTTCATAAATATCAAGACCCCCAACGGAAGATATTACACTTAACCCATTAAGATTGTTAACATTTGATGAAATGGTCACATTCCCTTCAATTTCAGTGCACCCCGGATAATTGGTTTGGAAATTATCTATCTGTTCCTGTTCTGTAAAGGTAATACCTTCGGGCAGGCAACCTTGCGCCATTGCACTGTTTATTGCAACCAGTGCAAACATTAGAAATACTAACTTTTTCATAAGATTTAGTTTTATAATTTTTATTCTTTAACAATTTTCCCCACCTCCACTACCTTTTCATTTTGCAGCCGCAAGAAATAAATTCCACGTGGCAGTGCACTGATGTCCATTTGGGTTTCAATATCTATTAACAGTTTTTCCATTACTTTTTCCGCGCTGACATTAAAGATTGAAAGCTGAGTATTGCCTTTTAATGAAGGGGAGGAAATGGTGATAATGTCTTTTGTGGGATTTGGATAAATATTACAATTGATTGATTGGTGATCCTCATCAAGACCGACAGTTATACCACCATTAATGGTTTTGAGAATGACACCGTTAGAGCCAACAGCATATCCTGTTGTGTCATTTGCAAAATTGACCGATAAAAGATAATTCCCGGAAAGGTTATCTGAATATTGAGTTGTCCATACATAGCCACCATCCTCCGTGCACTTAATAATATTACCATTTGACCAACTCTGGCCCCCCACAAGGTATCCCTGTTCCGAATCAATGAAATAGACTGAATTATGCGAATAAAAATCATTGGAAATTAATCCAGTCCAATCATTTCCTCCATTTATGGTTTTTAATGTATTGAAGGCGCCAGACCCAACCACATAACCCGTATCTGTATTTAGGAAATAGGCCGATGACAGACGAAAGAATTCAAAATTCCCCAATGTTTGACTTGTCCAGTTCATTCCACCATCTATGGTTTTGACCAAGTATGGCCAATACATCATACTCCCTGTTGCGCCAACAGCATAGCCCGTATTGACATCAGGAAAAAAGACTGAGTTAAGATATGGGGAGCCAACATCATCGATGGTTTTATAAAGATAACTGATTGTCCATAAGTTCCCACCATTATTGGTTTTGAAGATATAAGTGTAGAGAGTATCGCTGAATTGCCAATCATAAAAAAAACCGAGCAGATAGCCTGTGTCCGTTGCTGGAAAGGATATGGAACTTAAATCAGCTGAAACACTAATAGACTGATTTATCCAATTTTCGCCACCATCAATTGTTTTCAACAGAATACTGTTATCTCCTGCCACATACCCCGTAAGGGAATCGGTAAATTGAACAGAAAGCAAGTTGAATACAGTTCCTGAATTCTTCATTTTCCAATTGATTCCTCCATCAAATGTTTTCAGTATAATCCCCCCATCCCCGACTGCATATCCCCTGTCCGCATCCGTAAAATAAACGGAATTAAGATTATTGGTTGTTCCTGAGTTCTGTGGTACCCATTGTGCCATTGCACCGTTTATTGCAACCAGCGCAACCAAAAAAGTGATAAATATTTTCATAGGATTTAGTTTTATAATTTTTATTCTTTAACAATTTTTCCAATCTCCACCATCTTTTCATTTTGCAGCCTTACGAAATAAACGCCACCTGGCAGGGCGCTGACGCTGATTTGGGTTTCAATATTTGTTAACTGGCGTTCTATTACTTTTTCCCCACTCACATTGAATATTAAAAGTTGTGTAATGCCGGTTAATGAAGTAGAGGAAATGGTGATATTGTCATTTGCTGGGTTGGGATAAAAACTAAAAAGTTTATTAGACTTCTCTTTTTTACCTATTCTTGTTATACCGCCATTTATGGTTTTAAGGATGGTGCCATTTGAACCAACAATGTAGCCAGTATCAGGTACCGGAAAAAAGACAGATGTATAAGAATACTCACCCATATACTGGTTCATCCAGCTACCCCCTCCATTAAGTGTTTTAAATATTTCATCATTAACGAAATAACCAGTATTTGCATCTGTAAAATAGATCGAAAGGAATGGCAATGGAGGGAACATACCTCCGATGTTTAATGGAGACCAGCTAATCCCTGCATCAATTGTTTTTAATTCTACAGAATAGCCCTCGTGCATAGATCCGATAATATAACCTGTATTTGCATTGGCAAAAAAAACATCTTTCATATTTACAACTGATAATGTCTGAACTTCCCAGTTAGTTCCTCCATTTGTTGTTCTAAGGACTTTATTATCCCCTACCGCATAACCTGTATCTATACTTGTAAAAAATATAGAACTTAGTTTATCACCAGGAATAGAATCATTAATAGTCCAGTTTGCGCCCCCATTTGAGGTTTTTATGATAAATGGGGAAGTACCCATACTGGTATACATAATATTACCAACCGCGTAACCTGTATTTGGGCCAGGGAAATAGACGGAAACCAGGCTCGCACCGCTTTCATTTGAATATGAGTAATTAAATACTATTGACCAGGAGATTCCTCCATTTGTGGTTTTTAAAATAATTGCAGGATTGCTCCAGTATTGCTTACTACCAGCCACATACCCTGTGTTAGCATCTGTGAAATAAACTGAATTGAACTCTAAGGTATCCGCAATCATTAATGTTATCCAATCTATTCCACCATTGGTCGTTTTAAGGATAATTCCACCATCACCAGTGTCATTATTGCCAACCGCATAACCCGTGTCAACATTTGTAAAAAAAACGTCCTTGAGTCGTTTGGTCGTTCCAGAATTTTGGGGTTCCCATTGTGCAAAACATTTGAATCCGATCAGGACAAATGTGAAGAGAAGTAAATGTGATTTTTTCATAAGAATTATGTTAAGGTTATTAAATTCAAATATACACTGCCAAAATATCAGAAATGAACCTGTTAAGTGAACGCCGGGATTTGTTTAGAGAATGCTAGGATTTGTTTAGAGAACGCGAATGGAAATTATGTGTTTGGAGTCCTAAGTTCGAAACTCAGTGTTAAATACAATACATATAAAAATAACTATCAATGAAAAATCGATTAAATCATATTATCAATGATGACTGCTTTCATCTGCATTTTAAGAAAGAAGATTATTATTTATAACCAACTGGCACTTTTGCAGTAGCTAAACCTATTCCCTGTCCTTCAGTGCCGTAACTATAAAACATAAAACAAAGGGTATCCATATAATAAAACGATGGATTTTCTATGATTGCTTCATCAGCCGGGCTATTTATACAAGGATCATCTTCTACATTGTACACCGGATTTCCTGTATATCTTTCCCATCGAATACCATCTTTGCTGAAGGCGTAACCTGTTGCACCGTAAACCTTTTTTTTACTGACTTTAATACCCGTATAATACATATTGTATCCTTCTGAAAACCTGGCAACCTTTGGCATCCAAACATAACTGCCATCCCAATCACCAGCCTTTCCAGCCATGAATACAGGGTCGCTTTCAGCATAGGGATGAACCTTAGTAGCCGGATCATTATATTTTTTCCAATGCTCACCATCCTTCGAAGTGGCCATGCCGATATTAAAATCTTTCAATTCAAAAAAATCCTTTCCACCAGTATAATACATGATGTAGCTGTTATTTTCCAATTTGATAACAGAACTTGCTATTACAAAACCGGCATCCCATTCTCCTTTGCTGCCTGAGGTCAGTACCGCTGTTTCTTTTTTTGACCAAGGCCCTGTTGGTTGTGTGGCCGATGCCATGGTTATTGAGGGGCCCGGGGCATAATCCGCTGTTTCAAGTGCGTTATAGTACATTATCCACAGCGAATAATCTTTCATCACGATTGGGGCGGCCACAGCAAAAGCATCAAAGCCCTTGCTATCAGGGGATATTATTGGATTTCCCTCAAACTTTGTGAAATGAAAACCATCGTCAGAAGATGCGAGACCAATGGCTATTCTGCCAGAAGTATTCCATCCCATATAGAAAAGATAGAAAATGCTATCGCTCCATACGATGTTAGGAACCGAAGGTGAAAGTTCATCCCATGAACCGGGTGCACCGGGATTTATAATTGGATTGTGCTCATAGGCTTTGAATTTCATAGGGGAAGGGGAAATGTCCTGTTTGCATCCTGGTAAACTTAGGACAAATAAACTCAGGATCAAATTTAAAATTAGTTTTTTCATAATTTCATTTAATTGCTAAACGCCCACGTCTTAATGATTACTTCACCACCGCAGTTGCCATACCAATTTTTCCTACAATTACACCATAGTCATAATACATGTAACAAACAGTGTCATGAAAAACAAGCCAGGGTCCTTCAATGATTGCATCTTTATGAATATTTGCAAGGAAAGAATCGTCTTCTACCCTGTAAATGGGATTATCCGGGTGTTTTGTCCAATGAATTCCATCCCGGCTTGATGCAAACCCGATAGAACTTTTGTCTAATCCCTTAATATAAGTCGTACCCGTGTAATACATATTAAAGCCTTCCGGTGTGTTGTAAACAAATGCCATCCAGGTCATGTGGCTATCCCATTCTTTTTTATTCCCGGCAGGCAATACAGGATCACTTTCTAAAAATGGATGCTGCCCGGTGGTGGGATCATTATATTTTTTCCAGTTTATACCGTCTCCTGAGGTTGCCAGTCCGGTGTGGGTAATAACCTCTCCCTGAAAATCGCCTCCGCCTGTGTAATACATGCGGTAGCTGCCATCATCAAGTTCAACAATCGAACCTGGAAATACAAATCCTGCATCCCATTCCCCCATACTTCCGGTCATTAATAAGGGTTTTTCATCTTTGATCCATGGACCTATAATACTTGTTGCAGTAGCCCGGCCGATGGATTGTCCCGGGCCATATCTTGCCAGTTCACCGGCACCAAAATACATCACCCACCCTGTATCATGTTGAAGCAATATGGCATTCGCCACAAGGTATGCATCAAAACCATTGCCATCAGGAGATAATATGGGATTTCCAGCATATTTTTCAAAATGAAATCCATCCTTTGAGGTTGCAAGGCCAACTGCCGCTTTGCCATTGATATTGCTGGCGGTATAAAAAAGATAATACAAACTGTCGTGCCAGTATACCTGTGGCCCCAGCAGCATAAGTTCATCCCACGTTCCGGGTTCTCCCGGATTTAAAATTGGATTGTAACCATAGGCTTTGAATTTCAAAGGGGAAGGGGAATTGTCGTGCCCGCAAGCTGCAATCAGCAAAACTGAGGGGAGCAGAATTGAAAAAACAATATGTCTTATTATCGTATTCATTTAAAATATGGATTAATCGCTTTTTACTTCTTATTTCAAACAAACTTCGTAACCAAAGCCAGTAGCTTAAGGTTAGTTACTTCAACAACACCGGTATTCCAAAGGTCACTTTCGTTCCGCATGCATTCCCCATGCTGTCGGTTAGGTCAATAATTTCCAGCCGTATTTTATATTTTAGTTTTTTATTAAGAGTATTGAGGCGGTCACGAGTTAGCGAAGTAGCCATGGAGCGGTGTCTTGGTTTATGTTTTGCTTCAATCTCGTGCGATTTGACCCTGCCAACACCGTCATCCTCCACTTCGAAACGTATAAGCCCCTCTTCCAGGTGAAAACGGATATCAATGTGGCCTTTTGTATCTCTGTGCCTGATGCCATGCTCGATTGCATTTTCGATGAACGGTTGGGCCAGCATTGGAGGAATGAGCATATTCGCATCATCAATCATTTCATTTACTGTTATCACCCATTCAAACTGGCCGGCAAATCTCACTTTTTGCAACTCCAGGTAATTTTCGATGGTACTTATTTCTTTTTCAAGAGGAACATATTCTTCTATCGAATTATCGAGTATATTCCTGATAAGGTTCGAGAACCGGGACAGGTAAATGCTGGCCTGGTCGGAATTTTCATTGATCACAAAATTTTGTATACTGGCAAGCGAATTAAAGATAAAGTGCGGGTTCATCTGCGATCGCAGCAATTTCTGTTCAAGCAAAAGGGATTTTTGCTCGGCTTTAAATCTTTTTCGCTGGAAGAAGAGCAGCAGGAACAAACTAAATATAAAAATCCCCGATCCGGCTCCGGCCAAAAGATATCTTGTCTTTAAAAGCCTCAATCGATTTAATTCATTTTCCTGCGACAACAACCTGATCTTCTGATCTGTTTTTTCGGCATCAGCCTCAGCCATAAGCAATTCGAGTTGCCTTACTTGTTGTGCTGCATTCATGGTATCTCTCGACAGGTAATATGAATTAAGGTATTCAACGGCTTTTTTGTATTCTCCTTTTGCCATGGCCAGCTTAAACCTGGAGTTGTACATATTATTTCTTTCACGTAGTGCAAGAAAATAAACTGTTATGATCAGGTTGTTTTTTTTCCAGTCGAATTGGAAAAAATTATTAAATCTTGCCTCACTTTCATTCAGTTTGATTTCAGCCTGAGCATATTTTCTTTCCTCAATATCAATATTTGCCAACGAATTCAGGATCATGGCCATCAGGTAACTGCTTCCAATATTATTGGCAACAGTGTATGCTTTTCCAAAATAGGATTGTGATAAGGCAAGATCTCCGGTCAGTTCGAAAAATGGGGAACTTCTGTCATAATAACATCCAAGGTTAAGGTAGATTATTGAAATAAGATCATCATATTTATGCTTTGTTGCAATGATCAATGCCGAATCATTATATGCAAGTGCTTTTTGTTTTTTTATTACTGAGTTGTCGTCGCCTAAATAGATCTGTCCTATGATGATGTAAGCCAACGCTTCCCGGTAATGATCGTTTATCTTCTGTGAGTATTTCAAGAGTTTATTCCCATAGATCAATGCGCTGTCCTTTGGCTTATAATTTAGATTGTCCATTGCCAGGCTCATGGCTTCGTAAACAGCAGATGAAGAGATTTCATCGCCAGATGCCTGATAATAACCAAGGGCTTTGTGGTAATAGGAAATGGCCTTTTCACTTCTCCGAATTAAGAAATTGATATTGCCTAGTTGCAGGCAGATGTCACCTGATGCTTTCCATTCATTATTTTCTTCGAGAATTTTCAAAGCCGACAGGTAGGACAGAAGTGCGTTTTTGAAGTCCATCTTATAATAGTAGGCATTTCCTATATTAGCCTTTACAAGTGCTACATTAGTGGTGTTCGAATACACGGTTGCAAGACGTATTGCCTGGCTGGCATACATTATACTCGTGTCAAAATCAAAAGGTGCATAGTATGATGCAAGCGTATTCAAAATTGTAATTTGATCTGTTATATCAGAAGTCGATATTAAATTTTGTAAGCTGTCGATTGTATGATGGGAGATAATTTTAATATCCTGCGGTGAAGCAGTGAACGAGGAGAAAAAAAACAGTAAAATGAATATTTTTTTTCGCATGGCCAGTTAGTTCTTTGTTCATTTTGATTCTCCCATTCGCTCAATCAATTCCAGTACCTCCTCCCGTTTCCGCGATGCCACCGGAATTCTAAGGTCATTGGTCAGCACAATAGTTCCACCATCCTGTTTATCGAATCGTTTAATATGTGCCAGGTTGATCAGATGGGATTTGTGGACACGGTAAAACCCGCACCCTGTAAGCATCTCATCGTATTCTTTTAATGTTTTTGCAACCATGATGTGTTCATTTCCGGAGGTATGCACTGTTGTATAACAACTGTCGGATTCGCAACAGATAATACTCTTCAAATCGAGCAAATGGATTTGATTAGCTGTTTTTAAGATAATCTTCTTATCTTGTCTGGCAACAGATTTCAGGTTCTCATATAGCGCGTTCATTTGCACGTTGAGATGATCGCTGATCAATAAACCGGCCCGGTCGATAGCAGCAACAAGTTGTTCCGGGTTTACGGGTTTAAGCAGGTAATCTACTGCACAGAAACGAAATGCCTGTAATGCATATTGATCATAAGCGGTGATAAAAATAACTTTGAACTCGATAGGAGAAAAGTTCTGCAACAAGTCGAAACCGGTTCCGTCATTCATTTGAATGTCGAGTAATACAAGATCGGGGTGAATTTCCCTGATGACCTGTATGCCGCTATCCACACTGAATCCTGTACCAACAACTGCAACCTGTGGACAATGTCTGGCCAGTAGTTTCGCGAGTGAATCGCGAATATGATCTTCGTCATCGATAACAATAACCTGTATCATAAATCATGTTTTCTGGAATGAAAATGGAAAAGTACGAAATAATAATTAAGATTTCACACTATTTCGCTATGAAAATTTTTCACCATTTTTACAAACCCTTGCCAGGTTTGGTTTTTATGTATTTATTCCAGTTTCTTGTCCATTCGTCATAGGTAAATATACTAATCCCATAAAGTAAATAATCTAATGGAATTTCTTGTCTGGAAGATTCTATTTCAATACTTCAAGTAATGGATATTGAACATTAACCACAATTTCATTTTTTCAAATTTTCTGTTAAAAGAGAAGCCAGTTCCCATAGCTAAGTTACATAATATGAGTTATAGTACAAACGCTCGAAAAGCCCACCTCAACCGGCTTATGTCCTATAACTATATTATGTAAAATAGCCGCTGCCCCTACACACCGGCTTACCCTGATCCTACAAAAAAACATCCTACCGCGTGCAGCGCCATACCCAATATGTTTTTATTGTTTTCACTCCGTCCGCCAAAGCTTCAGCGAAGGCAGACACAGAATTAGAAGAATTGGTGTCGCTCACTTCTCCGGCTTGCTCCGTTCCAACTATGCACCATTCCGCCCTCCCGCATGCCTGACCATCGCATTGCGCTTAGCCTCCTGACGTCGGCTAAACTAACAATGCTCCCCTTGCTCCATTAAAGCATAGCCGGTACTCGCAAGTCAAGCCGTTCGCTCCTTTCAGGTTAAGAATCACAATCATTAATCATCAACAAGTGAAAATTGAAAATTCCAGAATATTTCACATTCCATTCATGTAAATCAGCTTATTGTTCATGCTCGCCTGCATGTAGTTCGGGCTGACATGTTTTTTGCCCTCTTTGGTTGCGGTAGCCCGTCATATTTCGCTCCCTTACTCACTCAATATGCCAGGCAACCTCACCAACGCACGTGGGAGTAGCAATTTTTTTAACAATGTTTAATTCATACTATCCATTGGTTCATAATCTTATTTCATTGTATCTCTTGCTTCATTCCATAAATTGCTACACCCACTCTCCTGTGCGCTTAGCAAAAAACACGCCAGCCCTGCTGCCATAAAGTTTGTTGTCTGCAGTACGATCCCGATAATCTAAAACAGTCCATATTGTAACTATGATAAATTGCTCAAGGCTGTTTTACCTGTGAATAACTATTAATTCAATCCTTGTTCTTAATATTAGGATGACAACCAGGTCATTAAACTGATCTCCGTTTGAATTTCTCTTTTTTGCACCTTTTCTCACCCGGCATAAAAATGTTTTGTTTTTGCTGCATTTGCTACATTTGCTACATTAATGTTTTTTTTTCGTCCCTTCAATTATGCAGATTAATGCGATTGAACGCAAAAACCTACATGCGCTGTAATTAGTGCCCAAAACCCATTGTTTAATACATATCTTAGATTATTTTAGTGCCGGTTCTTGATGTACTGACATTACTATTTTACTCTATACAACTCCATTGTAACTCCGTAGTAACTCCGTACCAAGTCCCATTTTTTTAACTAAAACTTTAAAATCATGGCAATAGTTCAAAATCCAATAACGGGCAAGTCCAAAAAGAAATTTGGAACCGCCGTTTTCAGTACCCAGTTTGGCCATAACGTAATGCGCGCTAAAGCACTTGACGTTAAAAACCCACGTACCCCCGGTCAGGTACGCCAACGTACTAAGTTCTCCACCATAGTTGAACTTATCAGGCAAGTTCTGCCTCTTATCAATGAGGTATATGCCGGCAGTCTCAGAAAGATGTCACCTTATAACAAGATCACAAGTATCAATGTTAAAAATGCTTTTGTGGGTGACCCTCCTGAACTAGACCATACAAAAATCGTTCTTTGTGATTTTGTTGGTAAATCCGTTAAAAATGTTAGCTTCACCGGTCAGGTTGATCAGGTAATGAATATTTCCTGGGATCCTGCAACAAGCAAACCCGATGAGCTTGACAGTATGCTCACTTTTATCATATTTAATTGTTTAACTAATGAGGCTGCCATCTTTCAAGATGCTGCACAGCGTAGTGATTCCAATGCTTCTGTTACCCTGCCTGAAGAATGGGTGGGTGCTCAAACTGCTCTTCACATTTTATCTTACGACTTTAGCAAGTTGTTAAAGGGTTCCCCTAAAGGTATTATTAAGTTTCAAGCTGGCGTTGATGCTGCCAGCGTGGTTCTTTGACTCTCTCTCTTCATCTCAGTCCGGTATCAGCTTCGTTTTAGAGCTGATCCGGACTTTTTTTAGTATATTATTATGGATAATAAATCAGGTTTTTTTGATGATGATAACGGCAATAAAAGCTCTACGAGGCTAGTTACATTTCTATCAGCTTTAACAGCTCTTTTTTTAGCTGTTGCAGGTGTTTTTATAGATGAGGTTACTCTTTCTGAAAGCCTACCCATTATTATTACCCTACTATCTTATTCAGCCGGTGCCAAATCATTCCAGCTGTTTATAAAATCAAAATATAGTTCTCAATAATTATTTTCTCATGTCTTCTACGGAGTCCAGATTCATACGATGGTTTGCCAGCATAGCTGCTTCTTTAATAGTTGTTTCTATCATCGGTCTTGTAACAATGTACAGGGCTACAGGCATTATTGTTTCTAAAGTTCAGATTAATGAACAACGTATAATCGAACTTAAAGAGTTTCACTATAAAGATGTTGAACTTCTCCGCGAAAGCGTACGTGAGATAAAATCTGATCAAAAAATAATTATTTCTGATGTAAAAGAAATACTACGCGAAGTTAAATAATCAAAAAGATGATCCCATGTACCTACAAAAACATCAACAGGAATTCGCCATGGATGTTGCAAAACTCATCCAAAAAGCTAGTAAAATAGGAGTTCAACTAACCCTTGGTGAAGCTTATCGTACAATCGACCAGCAATTATTATATTATCACGGCTTAACCATCAGGTCTGAAGATCGCAGGCTTGAGTTATTGTCGAGTAAACAAAGATCCCGTACCCTTGTAAGTAACCACATGCGACGTATTGCAGTCGATTTCAACTTCTTTGTTAACGGCGTTCTTACATATACCGATCCGTTAATTGAAGAGCTCGGCCAGTACTGGGAAAATCTGAATCCCTTAAACCAATGGGGTGGCCATTTCAGGGGTTTTTATGATGCTCCCCATTTTGAGAGAAATTTATCAAAATAATTCCAATGGTTAAAATACTGAAGAAATCACTGTTTCTTGCTTTGGCTGTCGTTGCTTCTGTTATACTATACAATCGTTACGGTAGCCCCGTCCCGTCAATAGTTGTTTCTGATACGGTAACCGTAACTAAAGTTTTTACCGACACCATTACAATTCAAAATACCACCTATGTTCCAAAATTTGTTTATCGTGATACCGGTATAATAGTTTACACTGATGCTGTTATCGATACTGATTTTATCATCAGTTCATATTTTCAAAAAGTCGGCGTTATCGATACTCTTACTAATGATAGTATGGCCTTTATTATTATCGTTGACACCCTGTTTATGAACCGGATTTATTCGCGCACTCCATTTATTACGCTTTATCCAAAGCATTGTTACTCAACTCAGTTTGTAACTATTAATAAACCTGATCGTGCAACTAAAATTTATGCCGGCATTTTTATTGGTGGTAACAAGGATGGTTTTTCATTTGGGCCGGCTGTTAATTACTTACCTCGTAAACAATATTCATTTGGTATGTCATATAATATAATGCACAAGGAAATATACTTTTCTCTTATGTGCAACCCCTTTAAACACCCTTAGCAAATTTATTTGTTCAGCCATCAAAGGCAAGGATATATGAACAGCAATTCCTGCTCACAGGCTATTGCTGGATTGCTGTCCTTGCCTTTGTTGTCTTCACTACATATTTGTATGCTAAGGGGTTTTAAGGTGTAGTTCGTGTTAAGGTTCGAACCGGCCTTAGACCAGTGAAACTATGATTTTATAACCAAAATCATTTATCCGAACTCCTGCCTGCCATAACGACAGTAAAGGAAGGGATCCCGAGCGGTAGACAAGGGATCTTAGGAGTTTTATTCCCCGCTACTTGCGGCGGGGAACTTCATTTTACATTGATAACATACCTCTGTCGTATTTACCTCTGATTTTCTGCATATCACGATAAATCAGGTCATCAACTACCCTTGCATATTTTTTTGTCATCATTATGCTGGAATGTCCAAGCATTTTCGAGACTACTTCAATGCTTATATGATTTGCCAGCGTTACAGTTGTTGCAAAAGTATGACGGGCAGTTATGTGTGCTAAGGTTCTTTTTAATACTACAGATGTCAGCTATTTCCTTCAGGTAGGCATTCATTTTTTGGTTTGTATATACAGGAAGTACTAATCCCGTTTGTAAGCATAACGGATCATTTTGGTATTTGTTCATTATATCGATTGCCGGTTTAAGCATTGGTATATGGCTCCAGTTTTTTGTTTTCTGCCTCCTTTTCTTTATCCAGTAAGTGCCGTTTTCTTCATGTATTTCTTCATGCTTCAGACTTTTTACATCAACAAATGCCAGGCCGGTAAAACAGCAGAATACATACACATCCCTTACAAGTGCAATTCTCTCTACAATGATATTCTTTCTCATTATTGTCTCAAGTTCTTCTTCTGTCAGATAACTCATGTCAACCGGATTTAGTTTGAACTTAACATTAGCGAAGGGATCTCTTATCAACCAGCCATTATTCAGGGCAATTCTTACTATCTTGTTGAAATTTTTGATATACTTAACAGTTGAGTTATGTCCGCATTTTCTTACTGTTTTAAGATAATGCTCATAATCTCTGATGAATATCGGGCTGATATCAATTAACGGCAGATCTTTTTTCTTGTACTTGTAACTAATAAAATCGGACGTATGCTTGTACGAGGTTTCATAACGCTGCCATGTACCATGCGCAAAGTCAATATCAATAAGGCTTTTACACCAATCATTATGCTCACGGAATATGCCCAGTATTGTACGATCCTCTTCTTCAATTCCAAGATAGGAGTTTTTAATCAGTTGGGACGTGGGTTCGAATCCCGCTAATTCGAACTCCTGCTTTATCCTTAACAGCTTTCCACGGACATTTGCTAGGCGTGTATTATACTGTTTAAGTTCAGGTGTATTACTTTTTATACAGCCTCTTTTTCTATCCCAATCTTGTTTTAATATGCTGCTAATCAGCGAAAACTCGGCTCTTTCGCCATTAATAGTTACCCTGGCATAAATAGGATAGGTACCGTCTTTGTTAGGTTTGTTCCATTTCGGATAAAACAGAACTGTGAATGATGCTCTCTTCATAACTCATAGTTTTAATAGGTTCAAAATTAAAGTTCATTGAAAGAGCTTCCAAATTATATGGGGGTGAGAATTAGCGCAAAATCAACCTGTTAGCTACAGTTTGTACCGATTTTGATTTCAGTTAAAATACAAATCACTTCATTTCAGGTCACCCGGGACACCTAATGGTTTGCATTATTTTGCATTATTTAGCAAAAAATGGCATATTTTACGATACGTATCTTACTGATACACAGCTGCGCGATGCCTTATTCGGTGTCCCAAAAAAATATTTTTTTAGGACACCGAATAACTCACCTGAACACCTTCATTTATATGCTTTATTTAGCATTACCTCTCATAGGCATAAAAATGAAAACGCCACAAAATCAGTATTTTGCAGCGTTCTTCGTGTTTTTTCATATCTAACTGGCGGAGAGAGCGGGATTCGAACCCGCGGTACACTTTTGGCGTACACACGCTTTCCAAGCGTGCTCCTTAAGCCACTCGGACACCTCTCCATTATCGTTATTACTATCTCCAAAAATTGGAACAGTAAAAGTAAAAAAAATATTACTAATTTGCCTTTTAAGAAATCAAACATAAAAAAAGCCGCTAATTTCAAGCGGCTTGAATATTATTTAAGAATTAATGTTGTTTTAACTACATTTTGTATGGCCACAGGATTTGCATATCAGGCAACCATCTTCATACACCACGGTTTCTTCCTTGCACACCGGACAAATTTTTTCAATGGCATCTGTACCATCTGGAATGTAACGTTTTAATGCTCGCACAACTCCATTTTTCCAGGTATTAATATTATCTTCCGGAACATTAAGGTTAGAAATCAACCCAATAACGTATGTTAATGGCATACCATGTCGTAGTACACCTGAGATAAGCTTCGCATAATTCCAAAATTCCTGCTCAAACGACCGTGATAGTGCGGGTAGCACGATCCTATAACCTTGTTTGTCGTTGAACTCAAAGTCATAGCGCGACCGCTCCCCCTTTTGCTTTTTTTTAGTAACCCAACCTGAATCAACATATGGTGGCAAATAAAAATCTTCGGCTTTTCCTGTAAATACTTCATACGGTTTATCATTTATTTTGCCAATTACAGCAAGCCATTTTTCATAATTATTTTGAAAACGGATGATATCTGCCTCAATGGTTTTTGGTCGTGAGGGTGCTTTTGAGTCTTGAAACTCATCTTTATCTTCTTTATTATCACCCCTAACTAACACACCTGACCGCGACCCTTCGCGATATATTGTCATTCCCTTACACCCTCTTTCCCAAGCAGTTAAATATATTTCACTAACAAGTTCTTCGGTTGCGTTTTCCGGAATGTTTACTGTTACGCTTATTGAATGATCGACCCATTTTTGAATGTCGCCCTGCATTTTCACTTTGCTTACCCAGTTAATATCGCCCGACGTAGCTTTATAATAAGGTGACTGTTTAATAATTTTGTTCAGCTCATCATCATTTTTAGCTTTAACTTCGTCAATATTGTACCCGTTAATTTTTAACCAGGTTTCAAATTTAGGATGAAAAACATTGTATTCTTCCCATGCATCTCCAACATCATCAATAAAGTTTATGGTAACGTTTTTGTCATTTGGGTTAACTTTTCTTCGACGTTTGTATGCAACCATAAAAACAGGCTCGATGCCGGAAGTTGTTTGAGTACAAATACTTATACTGCCTGTTGGAGCGATTGTTAACAATGAAATATTGCGGCGGCCCACTTTTACCATTTTATCATATACGCGGGGTGCATGTTTTTTTATTCTTTGTATGAATGGATTATTAACTTCACGGGTGGCATCAAATACTTCAAAACTTCCGCGTTCCTCAGCAAGATCGACTGATGCGCGATATACCTCAATAGCCAGTAATTTATGCGCTTCAGTTGAAAAAGTTATTGCGTCTTTCGATCCATACTGCAGTCCCAAAGCAGCCAACATGTCACCTTCGGCCGTAATACCAATTCCTGTTCTTCTTCCCTGTATTGATTTTTCACGAATTTTCTTCCATAAGTTTCTTTCCACATGTTTAATTTCATCAGCCTCAGGATCGGCATCAATTTTTGTGAGAATTAAATCTATCTTTTCTATTTCCAGATCAATGATATCGTCCATTATACGCTGTGCTATGCGGGCGTGTGCAGTAAACTTATCCCCATTGAAATATGCATCTTTGGTAAATGGTTCTTCAACGTAACTATATAAATTTAAAGCGAGTAGCCTGCAACTATCATACGGACACAGCGGGATCTCCCCACATGGATTTGTTGATACTGTTTTAAAACCATAATCAGAATATGCATCAGGTATCGATTCTCTGATTACAGTATCCCAGAAAAGTATCCCAGGTTCAGCTGAAGTCCAGGCATTTCGCACGATTTTTTCCCAAAGATCGCCCGGATTAATTTCTTTTACATATTTAGGACTGTCAGAATTTACGGGATATTGTTGTTTATAAGGAATATTATTTTTTACAGCATTCATAAACTCATCATCGAGTTTAATTGAAATATTAGCTCCAGTAACTTTGCCCTCCTTCATCTTTGCATCAATAAAATCTTCTGAATCTGGGTGCTTTACACCTATACTTAACATCAAAGCACCTCTTCGTCCGTCCTGTGCAACTTCACGCGTAGAGTTTGAGTATCTGTCCATAAAAGGAACAACGCCAGTAGAAGTTAGGGCAGTATTTTTTACAGGACTTCCTTTTGGACGTATATGAGTAAGATCATGGCCAACGCCTCCTCTGCGCTTCATAAGCTGAACCTGCTCCTGATCAATTTTTAATATGCCACCGTATGAATCCGAATCTCCTTCATTACCAATCACAAAACAATTGGATAATGATGATATTTGGTTATCATTACCAATGCCTGCCATGGGGCTTCCGGCAGGTATTATATATTTGAAATCTTTAAGTACATCAAACAGATCCTCTTCCGACATCGGATTAATATACTTTTTTTCAATCCTGGCAATTTCCTTAGCCAGGCGCTTGTGCATATCATCAGGTGTTAGCTCAAAAAATTTATCGTCAGAATCCTTCAGGGCATATTTATTCATCCAAACATTTGCAGCAAGTGTATCGCCATTAAAATATTTTGTGGCAGAATCAAATACCTCTTCATAATTATAATGCTTTTTTTTATCTGATGGTGTCGATAATGCTTCAGGTGATTTGCTAAATTTCAATTTATTTTTCGCTACAGTTTCTATAGCAATATCTTTATTTTCCAAACGCTTTCTTTCTTCTAAAACTTTATCGTAAAAACTTTTCTCCTCTTTCTTTTGTATCCCTTGCTGGTCTTTATTTTCCTTAGTTTTTTCTTCGAAATTTATGTGTAAATTATTTTCCATTAGTTATACTACGATTAAACTTTTTACTTGCTATGTCGCTGTAATTGAATCCTCTACAATCAAGAAAAGGCTATCTGTTAAACGATGCAATATACGACACATACTTCTGGGTAACCAATAATATTTATTAACATGGTATGTGTATAAAAAATAAAAGGCGGGTAATTAAGTTGTTATAAATAAAAATTAACATTAAAAATTTTTTATTCTATTTTGGCATAGTTTTGTGGGGGAAAAAGCTTAGGATAATTGATTAAAAATCCAAACTCAGAGAAATATAATAAACAGGTTGGCGTACTCTGTAATCATCAACTCCCCAAGCAACATCTCCTCTTATAAAATAGCCCATCAAAGTAGCACGGACGCCTAAACCAAAACCACCAACAACTGGTTCTTTTTGCACTTCAACTGATATATGCATCGGGCCACTATTAATATATTTAGTAAATAACGAATTCTCAGGTGAATATGGGTTAGTACCGGTCCAAGCGGTGCCAATATCACCAAAGCCTACTATCTGAAAACTTCGCAAAAAGCCAGAACTTATGGGTGATTTCGAAAAATACTGAAATACTGGAAAACGTAGTTCGGAATTTATTACAACAAAGCTATTTCCGTTTCTAATGTTTTGATCAAAACCCCTCATATTTGTTGCAAGGGTTTGGTATGCGTAATTTTGATTGTAATCAATAGGTGTATCCATATTAAATTTTGGGAATAGCCAGTTATCTACTCCACCCATATAATAAATTAGTTTATCGCGCCCAAGTGAAGTGCTTCCGGCAATACGATTAGCCCAAACAAATGTTCGGTGAATTTTTTTATAATGCCTAAAATCGAAACCAAATACGATCAGGTTATTACTGTTGTTTTTTATTAGTTGATGATACTCAACGAACACACTATATCGCATACCCGAATACAAATTAATTCCAAGGCTGCGTGTATTATCAAAAACCAATTCACCTTTAACCCCTGCCCAGTTATTGTAAATATCAGGCTCCTCAAGATTAATTTGGTCGGTAGCAAGTTTTATATACATATCGTTTCTAAACATTCCAGTTCCCCTTAGGCTGAGGGCTTCGTTAAACGGCCATTTTAGAATGTAAAAAGCTTCATGCGAATGCACCCTCATAATTGTGTAGCCGTTAACACCTTCCAGAGTATTTCTATGAAAAACAACTTCTTTATCCAATCTCTTTTTCAGATTCGAGTAGCTGAAAATGTATTCATTATTAATCAAGCTAAGATTCAACCTTACGCCGCCAACTATACGATGATCTTCCATTAAGTCGTTTATGCCTATCTGGAAAAACATATTAAAACCCGGATTTAAGTAAATTGGACCACCGCCGCCGGTAAATGGCTGGTATCCGTAATTTATGTAGTTGAAATCAACCTGAGATACGAGGTCGTTTATAAAATACGAAACGTTGTAATTTAACCTTTTAGGTATCGTTAATAATTCATCGCCCTGGGTAGTAACGAATCCATCTCTGTTAAATCTATATCGATTATTTTCCATTAGCTGATAGTCTGAATCCCCTACCCCTAAAATTTCATCCCCCTTTTCATTTTTGTAAACATTCATAAATCTCTTAAGTCGTGGTGCTTCAATAACCATCACTTGATTAGCATCCTTACTCCTTTGAATTTGTTTCTTTTTTTGCTGTTTTGCCAGATTAATTTTGTGATCCTTTATTAGTTGCAACATATAGGTAGTAGTGTCGGGGATTAGGCTGTGGGCCGTAGAAAATGAAGGGGTATTCTCTATAAAGATATTATACAAATTATCAATAAAAACAACTGAAGCCTTCCTGCCCGCTTTATAACTTATATTTTGACTTAGAATATCACGCGAATAGTTTGTAACTGCCTTTTTATGAACAAAATATCGATAATGTATTGCGGTATCAACCGAACTTACCGAGCTGTCGATTGCCGCAAGATATGAATTGTAAATGCCTGTTTCATCACTCAAATAGCTAATCGTATTGTAACCATACGATTCAGGCATTATCTCACTTGCAATAGGGGTGTTAGTTATTCGTTTTAATATCGGGTTTCTGTTTGCATAATCATAAACAAACAGGTCGAAATTTTCAGGAACACCAACTACTAACTCAGATTCCTTTCCAATTGTATCGTTAATTCGGTTAGAGCTAAAAACAATCTGGCTGGAATTATTAATAAACCTTGGGTTCAATTCCGAATAAATATCGTCAGTTATTTTAAAGAATGAGCTGGCTGCAATGTTATAAACAAACAAATCGGATTGTCCGTTTTGTACTGCCGACATTACAAAAAGCTGTCCGTTATCAGAAAACCCAAAGTCGGTTACTTTTTGAATATTGTAAATAATCTGTTTTGTAACTTCTTTATCCCCGATATTGTATCTGTAAAGCCAGGGCATTCCTTTGTCTTCAATAATAAATGCCAACAATTTTCCTGTTGGATGCCACGAAAGTAAAGGATAGGAATAATCGGTTTTTGTATCAATAGTTACGCCTCTTTTAAATAATTTTTTCTTTTTACCAGTTGTTAGGTCGTAAAGGTAAATCTTGTATTTACCTGATTCATTAGTAGTATAAGCAATATAATTACCATAAGGGGAAATATGAGGCTGTCTGTATCGAATGTCATCCTTATATTTTATATTAAAAAGGTTGGAGGGGATGCTCTCATTTTCGGCGTATTTCGAAAACTCTGCCTGATAATATTCTTTCCATTCCAGAGTTAACTGTTTAAACGAAAGTCCGGTAACATACATAAACCCTTTGTTGATACTGTTACTCAAATTTGTCATATGAATAATGTTGCTAACAGTAGATTTTCCATAGCGTGTAGCAATAAACCGCCAAAGCGAATGACCCGCATATACAGCATCTTCACCGGTCAGGTTATTAACTTTATCATATCTGCCCGACAGTATTCCATCTCGAACACGGTTATCATATTTTACACTCCAATCGCTACCAAGCCATGAAATTATCCCAACTTTATACCAGTCGGGAAGCGAGAAAAAAATAGATGTTTTTACCTGCTGCCCCATTGTGCCGCCAAACATCATTTGGTTGAACAATACCTGAGCAATTCCATTTCGGATTTGCTCTTCAAAATTAACATGGTTACCGTCAAAATATAAAAATACTTTCGCCCCGATAATGTGAGTAATGCCACCAATATTATAATCCTCATTTGTAATTAAACCTATGTTGCTTTGTTTTAGGTCGGTTAGATTATTGAAGACAATCAATTGGATTTTTTTATCGAGTAAGCTCCCAAGTTTTGCTTCTATTACAGGGATTTGCTGAGTTGCATATCTTGCTGCGTATTGCGCAAGCTCCATACCATTTAAATAAAAATATGTGTCAATATCCCGAAACTTGTAATAAGTCCAGTGAAAATTATTGTACTGCACCCTATTTTTACCAAATGTTAGATTAGAGCCATTATAAAACTGAGCTAAAGAATTAAGAGGTGATATAAAAGCTAATACGGCCATCAACAATATAAGCCGGTAAATACATTTTCTATTTGTTACAAAATACTTCACAATAAAACAGCACCGTTTTGAAGTGCTAAAATATAACAAAATCCAAGCCAATTTATTAAAATGCTACTTATGAGAATCATAATGTATTATTTTTGGCAATCAAAATTATTTTAAACAATTGAACTAATAATTAATATGATATCAGTAAAAAAATTTGCATTTAATCCTTTCCAGGTAAATACCTACCTGCTTTACGACGAAACAGCGGAGTGCGTTATTATTGACGCCGGTATGGACGGTGATTTTGAAGAAACAGAAATCACGGAATATATAAATAACCACAACCTTAAACCTGTGATGCTGATGCTAACTCACGCTCACATTGATCATATTGTGGGAAATAATTTTATTGCCGATACCTACAGCCTCCCATTAACGGCTCACAAAGATTGTGTTCCGTTTTTAACAAATGCAACCGCCTATGCTGCAACATTTGGGCTTACCATGGATAAGGTGAAAAATATTGATAATTACATTGATGAAAATAAAGAAATAAAGTTTGGTAATTCAAAATTAAAAGTATTGTATACTCCCGGACATGCCAATGGAAGTTTGTGTTTCTATTCGCCGGAAGATAATTTTGTTATAACAGGAGATGTGTTATTTAATCAAAGCATTGGCAGAACAGATTTGCCTACCGGAAATTACGACTTACTCCAACAAAGTATTTGGGAGAAGTTGTTTGCGCTGCCTGATGAAACCGTGGTTTATCCCGGACACGGCCCTGATACAAGCATTGGGTTTGAGAAAGTGAATAATCCTTTTGTGGCAATAGGGAGAGAGTAGGGAGTTGTTATTGCTTCACCCATTTTCCACTCTCAAACAACCCATCATTACTTGTTATCCTGTAAATGTATGTGCCATGATCAAGAAAAGTAGTATTAACAATTCCCTGTGTACCTGTAAAGTTTTGTTTTAAAACGTGCCTGCCATTAATATCAAACAATTCAAAAACCGAATGTTTGTACTGGGTGGCAATCCTAACATTTATCACTTCGTTGCCAGGATTGGGGTACACGATGGCTTCATGCATCTCAATTGCAGGCTTGTCACCGTTACCTGTAAGCAAGCCCTCGCTGTTGAGTTTTAAGATTATAATATCTGTTTCCTGTTCGGTAACATTCAAATAATCGTAACGGGTTCCGGCAACAAGGCAACCCCCATCATTGGTAGCTATTAACTTTCCCATCAAATAATAAGCATCACCCCCATAAAACCTTTCCCACCTTATGTTGAGTAAGCTATCGGTTTGCAGCACAACAAACCATGAGGGCCATGGGTTGTAATAACCAAGCCATATATTCCTTGTGCCACCAATAAATATGGAGTCTTTATTTTTAAAATCGATACCGTTCCATGTAGCTGGAAAATCAACAGTATCTGTATCCCTCCAATAGTTATAAAGATGATTAGATGTATCCATTGGATGATATTGCCTTATGAAAGCTAAATTGTGAGGGTTTAAATTGAAATCCATTCCATCTCCCAAAAGGTAAAACGATGTGTCGGTATCCCAGGCTAAGCCATAATTTGATGTAATACTATTGGGTACTTTTTGGGTTTCAATAATATTTAACGAAGAATCAAGTAGCTCATACTGATTAAGCAACATATTTATTGTCCAATAATTGTTTTCAGGCAATTCATGAATATGTGATATTACTCTTGGTCCTTCGGGATAATAAATTGCCCTAAGGCTGTCGAAATCACTGTTGAATTCGTAAAAAAAAGACCTGCTGCTTTGTGTAGGTAGTCGTACACTAACAGCTACCGCAATATTACTACTGGATGCCATGTTGGCTATTAAATGATCAAATCTATATGTTGGAGGAAAATGAAATATTTTTTGGTAGTACAAATTCATATCGTTATCCATTTTATATAGAACCAAACTTGCATTTTTGTAGGTTCCGATGGTATCAAAAATACTGGTAACCAAAACATATTCTTGATCGCTTGATGGTATTATATTGGCTAGATGTAAGCTTTTCCCCGGATAAGAAATTATATTGCTGTCAACCAGATAACCATATCTGTCCAGTTTTGCCACTAACCCATATTTTTTATTGGGATGTGCTGTAGTAGATAAACTACCACATAAATAGATGCTGTCATCAGGTGTTTCAACAATATCCCAAAATAATTCATCCAAAGGTGTGGATAAAAGATACTCAAATGTGGTGGTCTGGCTGTTGAGGTTTAATGTAAAAAACAACAGAAACAATGTATTAGCTATAAGAAGTGTTTTCATAAAATAATATTTTGAAATGTTAAAATCCGGATAGCAACGAAGGTGTGCTATCCGGAAGTTTTTAGTTAATCTGGCAACCCCACCAATGTAATGGTACCATATGTAATAGTATAATAGTGTAAATGTTGACCATCATAAGGGAGTAGCAGAAGCTCATCTTTGATCTCAACATTAGCAAAAGATTTAGTGGGAGGTCTTAATCCGCCCTCATAATCGTAAGTGTTAATAATGTCGTGCGAGTTAAGCAGGTAATACGTTAGTGTATCATTGGTAAGGCAATTATCTTCAGGATAATCCCAACCAACATATAATTGATAAACACCACCGGTTTCCCACTCAAAACCTGTTGTTTCATGAGTTTCAAGGTCCGTAAAAATATAAGGCTCTGCAAGCTGTAAAGCAGGGTTGTTAAGCCTCCATTGCAATTCATCCGAACCATCGGAAACCCCAACCTGGGTGCCATCGCATTTACCAACAGGAGGATCACCATATTCCTGTCCAAGTGTTCCCCACAGCCAGTCATCATCTTCATCAAACCCCCAGTAAGTGCCTATCAGCAAATTAAAACCAAAACCACCGGTTGCGGACAAGTAAGCAGTGGTACTCACTACACTATCTAAAGCCACATCCCAAAATTTCATGCATTTTACTTCTTCCGGAAATTGCGAAAGTTGGTAAATAAGAGTATCTTCCATTAGCCCGTTAACAACCTGTACATCGCTCATTAACACTTTGTTATTTGCATCAACAGCAATTGAGTAGTGCGATTTCATAAGTACGAAATCCTTTGTTGAGGAATCGGGGTATGCGTAATCGTAGTTTTGTAATGCCTCCATATTCCATACTGCCGAATCGAGATCAATCAATTCACCTGTTTTTAAATTACTATTCATTTTCTCATCAAATTGTTTAATAAGTGAGACTACTTTTTTGCTTCGCACCATCATTTCATCTTGTTGTTTTACCGCTTGATCGGTATTTTCCTTTTTACATGAATAAATGGCAGTCATAATAGCAATAACTATAATGCTTAATATATATTTTTTCATTTTTTACTTCTTTTTGTTAATGTCATTTTTTTAATTTGGCTTTTGGTTGAGCATTCCCATAAACAATTATAGCCACACCCTTGTAAGGATTTGCCTCCATCTGCAAGGTGTGGCTATATTGGCTTAGGTTGGTTTTGCATAATAAGAATATTAGTTTATTTGAAAGCGTAAATTTACATATCGGTTTAAAACATATTCCAAATAACTTCCAATCGTTGGATTGATATTTTTTATGGTTTTGACTTTTATAAACAGTTGCAGGAAAATGTAAGTGAATAATTAACGGGGGGGGGGTATGTGCCTAATATACAGATTATTACAATAGTATAAATTGCAAGGGTTAAACCAAAATCACGATATGTTTTGAGATTGTTATACAAAGTACTTGATTATTGTGACAAACTTACAAAAATTTCTTAACACTTTCTTTAATAGCATCCACATCCTGATCCATCATACACTTAAAATGCTTTTTAGGACATTTTTGATAGCCGAGTTTGCTGCATGGGCGACATCTTAAGCCTTCTACTTCAGAAATAAAATAACTGCTCATGTTTTCAGGCATGTAAGGATACATACCAAATTCAGGAACCGTGTTACCCCATATACTCACTATCGGCTTGTTTAAAGCAGCCGCAATATGCATAAGTCCTGTATCATTTGTAATAATAACATCCGACTGCTTTACCACCGACGCCGACTGGTTTATGCTCAACGCACCACAAGTGTTAAAAATATCTGAGTTTGGAGCCAGCTTAAGTATCTCTTCACCTCTTTCTTTATCATCTGTCCCGCCCAATAATACTACCGGCATTTTAATTTTAGCAATTATTAGTGCTGCCTTTTCAGAAGGTAATATTTTAGTTTGATGCCTGCCACCAATAACAAAGCTAATATAGCCATCCTTAAGTCGTGGATCAATATTTTCAGGGACCACTTCATCTCTTGAGGGTATAAAATATTCAAGTCCCTTTCCATCATTAGTGATACCAAGGGATTCAACGGCTTTAAAATACCTGTCAACAATATGCTCATCAGGCAACTTATTTATATTAAGATTAACCAGCAGCCATTTTTCAATATTTAGCTTGGGAAATGAATAACTCTTAATTTTCAATTTACGCTTTAGCTGATAGGATCTCAGGTTTTTTTGCAGATCGATAATTATATCAAACTTTTCATTTTTGAGGCCGGTTAAGCATTCGGTAATATTTTTGCTAAAGGAATGAACCTTATCTACATGAGAATTTGCATGATAAATACCTGAATATTGTTTTTTTGTGAGAACATGAAGTTCATAATCTGTTTGCTGCTTTATTGCACGAACAACGGGAGTGGTAAGCACTATGTCGCCGATTGAACTAGTTCGTATTAGAAGAATTTTTTTCACTCAAACATAATTTATCGCAAATATAGTTGAGTTAATGTTACCTAAACTGATAAAAAACCGACAACACTAAAGCATCGTTATATCTGCCATGGTCCCAAAACCGCCAAACATCACCGTCCTGGTTTCGGGAGAAAACATTCATAAGCGAGTTGTTAGTTCTTAAACTAACTCCATAATGCTGCGAAATAAAATATCTAAAACCCAGATTTATTTGAAATGTTATACTGGCTGGTTTGTTTGCCGGATTATCACTGATAACCTCATAGAAACTTTCTTCGTAATACCCCATTAAAATACCTGCCGACGGCCCCGTTTCAATTATAAACTTACCTGCCTTAAATTGATACAAAACCGGTAATTCGATATAGTTCAATCTCAACAAATAAAATTTGTAACCATTCTTCTCTTTTGGATTTTCACGGCTCCCTTTTTGAAAGTAACTTAGCTCCATTTGAAACGCCGATTTTTCACCTACATCAATACTTACATAGCCACCGGCAAAAATTCCTGCTTTATTATAACCTGAATATGTGTCGCCGGCAACCTGAGTTCCTGCTAAACCGGCAATAACACCACCATGGAATTGCTGTCCTACTGAAATAAAACCAAAGCAAAAGATAAAAATAATTATAGTAAAGTACTTTTTCAACATAACGAGCCATTTTGTGCGGGTAAAGATATAAAAAGATTGTTCGAGGGTTCAATTGTTCGGTTGTTCTATCATTCGATGGGGTTTTCAACTATTTAATTAAGCTAAAACACAAGCTTAAACTTAAGGATTTCAACATGGATCAATAATATTGTTACAGAAATAAATAAAATGTTAGATTTGCTCTGTGCTTCTGCAAAAATAAAACAATGGATTATGTTGGATTAAATATCCTGATAGCACGAGAAGAAAATAAATCATACAAACATGAAAAAACTAATATTAACAGCTATTATTAGTATCTCATTTTTACAGCTATGGCCCCAGCAAACAGAGCATGTCTCGTTAGAGGAATGTCAACAAAGTGCTTTGGTTAATTATCCTAACTTTAAACAAACTGAACTCAATAATTCCATTTATGAATTAAATGTAAAAAACACAAAATCCAATTATTATCCCACCTTAAACTTAAACGGCCAGATAAGCTATCAGTCGGACGTTACAAAAATGCCAATACCACCTATACAGGGTTTTGTTAACCCTGAACTAAGCAAAGATTGGTACAAACTCAATCTCAATGTTCAACAAATTATTTATGACGGGGGTGTAACCTCAGGAAAAAAAGCTGTTACTGAAGCCGACATGGAAATTTCAAATCAGCAGGTTCAAATTGAGCTATATCAGATAAAAGAAAAAGTAAACCATCTATTCTTCAATATTATTTTTTTGAAGAAAAATATTGAAATTCTAAATGTATTATTACAGAGCATTAATGCTAGTCTTAAAGATGCTGAGTCAGCCTTTAACAATGGAACAATTCTCAAATCGGAGGTTGATAAATTAAAGGTTGAAATGATTTATATTACCCAGCAGATAATTGAAAAACAAGCTGATATAACAGCCCTGTTAGCAGCTTTAAACGAGCTTACGAAACTGAAAATAACTTCTGCAGAAGCGATGATAACGCCAGAGTTGACTATAAATAATTATAATTATATAAATAACCGACCTGAATATCTGCTATTTACCAAACAGCAGCATAAGATAGATGTAACAAAAACATTAACTACATCAAAACGAAGACCCGTATTTTCTGCATTCGGACAAGCAGGTTACGGTCGTCCGGGATATGATATGCTTAACAACGATTTTGACGACTATTACATGATTGGTGCACGTTTACACTGGAATATCTGGGATTGGAATAAGGTAAATAACGAAAAGCAAATTTTAAATATTCAGAATGAAATAATCATTTCGAAAAAACAATCATTCGACCAGGGATTAAGAGTAGATTTGTTTCAACGAATTGAAAATATGTCTAAATACAAAAAGTTACTTGAAACAGACGATGAAATTATTGAATTACAGGATAATATTGTAAAAACTTCGCTTATTCAATTTAATAATGGCACCATAACCTCAACCACTTATCTTATTGAGTTAAACAAGTTATCAAAAGCAAAACTAAATATGGAAGCACATAAGCTTTATTTGATTTTTGCCAAATATCAATATATAACCGCAATTGGAAAACTATAAAAATCCGTCATTATGAAAAAAATTATATACTTGTTAATTATTAGTTTCATCATAACATCGTGTGATAATAATAACGACAAAGCTGATGCTTATGGTAATTTTGAAGCCACAGAAGTAATTGTATCTGCGCAAGCCAACGGCCAGATTATTTCATTTTCACCGGAGGAAGGAATAGAGCTAAAACAGAACGAAATTGTAGGTTTAATCGACACAACAGTTTTACACCTTAACAAAAAACTTCTTGCTCAACAAAAGGTCACAATTGCATCACAATTTAGTAATCTCAGTTCCGAAATTGAAGTTCAAAAACAACAACTGGCAAACACAAAAATCAACCAGGAAAGAATCACAAACCTGTTTAAGGAGGGTGCCGCAACCCAAAAACAATTGGATGATGTAAACGGCAGTGTCGATCTGATAAAAAAACAAATACTGGCTGTTAATACGAAACGCAATAGTATCTCCGATCAAATTAAAGGTGTTGACATCCAAATTGAACAGATAAATGATGCTATAAGTAAATGTAACATATCAAATCCCGTAACAGGAACTGTACTTGTTAAATATGCCGAAAATGGTGAGATTACAGGAATAGGCAAACCACTATATAAAATTGCTGATCTCATTCAAATGAAATTAAAAGCATATATTAGCGGTGCGCAAGTGCCGAATGTTAAAATTGGTCAGCAAGTTGAGGTTTCATTTGATAAATCAAAAAACAAAAACACAACTGTAAACGGAACAGTAAGCTGGATATCGGAAACCGCTGAGTTTACACCCAAGACTATTCAAACTAAGCAGGAGCGCGTAAATTTGGTATATGCTATAAAAATTACAGTAATAAATAACGGAACAATTAAAATAGGTATGCCGGGCGAGGTTCGGTTCACTAATTAATGTTAAGTATAAATAATAACTAATTTAAAATTAATGTTTATGAAAAAAATGAGTATGCTAATTGCCCTTGTGGGCATGATGATTTCCCCTTTAATGCAAGTGCAAGCACAGGGAGTAGTTGCGGATGATATTCTTGGCGTTTGGCTTAACGAAGACAAGGATGCGCACATTGATGTTTATAAAGAAGGTGACAAATTTTATGGAAAAATTATTTGGTTAGGAATACCTATCGACCCTGATACCGGAAAGCCAAAACTTGACAAACACAATCCGGATCCGGCTCTTAAAACTCGTCCAAGCCTGGGCATTTTATTGCTCACCGATTTTGTTTTTGATGAGGATGAATGGGAAGATGGTGACATTTATGATCCTAAAAGTGGCAAAACCTACAGCTGTTATATGGAATTCCCCGATGAAGACAACCTTGATAATTTAAAAATCAGAGGATATATTGGCTTTAGTTTATTAGGGAGAACCACTTATTGGACCAGGGTTAAATAGTATCCAATTGCTAAATATTTGAGTCCGCTCCGAAAGCTTTTTTTTCCACAATATTATTTTTTGTTTTTCGGAACGGGCTCATTGTTCATTGATTAGGTTATTAAGCTGAGCAATTGTTATTTATTAAAAAACTCGTAGATCATCGATCATAATACATTCAATATAGGGCGTTCAAGGTGTCAGTACATATTAACATAAATAAAATTTGCAAAAGTTACGATGATGTTGAAGCACTTAAAGATATTACCTTAAGTATTAATGCCGGAGAAATTTTTGGGTTCATAGGCCCTGATGGTGCCGGTAAAACAAGTCTTTTTCGGATATTAACAAGTTTACTAATTCCAACCTCAGGTACTGCTACTGTTGGTGATTACGATGTTGTAAAGGATTATAAAAAAATACGGCAAAGCACCGGATATATGCCTGGCAGGTTTTCGTTATATCTTGATTTAACAGTGGAAGAAAACCTGAATTTTTATGCCAGCATCTTCAATACTTCGCTGAAAGAAAACTATGATCTGATAAAAGATATTTATATTCAAATTGAACCATTTAAAAAACGGCGGGCTGGCGATTTATCAGGAGGTATGAAACAAAAACTTGCCCTGTCGTGTGCGCTTATTCATAGCCCTAAATTAATTATTCTTGATGAACCCACAACCGGGGTTGATGCGGTTTCGAGGATGGAATTTTGGGAGCTCCTTAAAAAAATGCAGAAAAGAGGAATAACAATTATTGTTTCTACCCCATATATGGATGAAGCAGCACTTTGCGACCATGTTGCTCTAATCCAAGGCGGTAAGTTACTGGCTGTTGACAAACCTGAAAATATTGTTAAATCGTTTAAAGGCAGCTTGTTTGCAGTAAGCGCTAACAACATGCACAAACTCATTTACGATCTTGATAACCTGATGAATACGAGCAATGTGTTTCGTTTTGGTGAAACTATCCATATCACATCAAATATTGATGATGACCTGCTATATACCGAAAACGCTCATAAACATCTTTCAGAGAGCGGTTATCATAACATAACTATTAACAGAGTTGAACCGGTAATTGAAGATTGTTTTCTGGCGTTGATGGATCAGGATATGGTTAAAGGGTAATATGGGGAATATAGTACATACTGGAAATAAAAGTTTAAAACGAAAACCTCCTTATTCCCCTATTCCTCTATACCCTATACCCTATACCCCTATACCCTATACCCTATACCTCTATACCCTATTCCTCTATACCCCTCAATTACACCTAAAGTCGTGAACCAAAAAGAAAAAATCATAGAAGTTACTAATCTGGTAAAAATGTTTGGCAGCTTTACGGCCAACTACAATCTTGCTTTTGATGTTTATAAAGGTGAGATTTTTGGTTTCCTGGGAGCTAACGGAGCTGGCAAAACTACTGCGATCAGGATACTCTGCGGACTCTCACCACCAACATCGGGGAAAGTTATTGTAGCCGGTTACGATGTAAGTTTGTATCCAAATAAAGTTAAAGCAAATATAGGATATATGAGTCAGAAGTTTTCATTGTATAACGACATGACAGTTAAAGAAAACTTTAGATTTTACGGTGGTATTTACGGATTATCAGGAAAAGAGATAAAAGAAAAAACACAATTCTTCCTGAAAAAACTAAAAATGGAACACACACGGGATATTGTTCTTAGTGAAATTCCACTTGGGTGGAAACAAAAGCTTGCATTTTCGGTGGCAATAATGCACGATCCGAAAGTGGTTTTTTTAGATGAGCCAACGGGAGGAGTAGATCCCATTACACGGCGTCAGTTTTGGGAAATGATATACGAAAGTGCTGATAAAGGTATAACCGTATTTGTAACCACACATTATATGGATGAAGCAGAATATTGCGAAAGGATATCAATAATGTCGGAAGGAAAAATTGAAGCTTTAGATACACCTGCGAAATTAAAAAGCAACTATGGTGTGAACACAATGAACGACGTATTTATAAAAATAGCAAGGTAGAAAAGTTATATGTTATTAGTTAAAAGTTGAGCCAACAAATAACGTATAACAAATAACATATAACAAATAACAATTATCATCACAAATGAGAGCATTTATAAAAAAGGAGTTTTTTCATATTTTCAGAGATTACCGTTCAATGGTGATATTATTTGGTATGCCCCTGGTTATGGTACTACTTTTTGGCTTTGCCATTACTAACGATATCACTAACGCCCGAATTGCTATTCTTGATAATTCAAAAGATATAGTTACACATCAAATTACACAAAAACTCATCTCCTCCGGATATTTTCTTCTTGAAAAAAACATCACCAGCCAAAACGATATTGAAGAGGCTTTTACACAAGGAAAAATTAAAGCAGTTATGGTTTTTGAACCGGATTTTGCCCGCAAGCTGAAAACCGAAGCTCAAGCCGGTGTTCAAATAATACTTGATGCTTCCGAACCAAATACTGCAAGCATAATAAATGCTTACGCATCCGGAATAATAAATACCTATTCTCTTGTATTAATGAAAGGGTTGAGCGATCTGCCTGTTAAAATAAATGTGGAAAGCAACATGTATTATAACCCTGAGGTAAAGAGTGTTTATATGTTTGTTCCCGGAATAATTACCGTCCTTCTCATGCTTGTTTCTGCTATGATGACTTCAATCTCAATAACACGCGAAAAAGAGATGGGCACCATGGAGGCATTACTTGTTTCGCCACTAAAACCGTATCAAATAATTATTGGTAAGGTAATGCCATATGTTGTGCTTTCGTTTATTAACCTTATAATAATTCTACTACTTGCGCGATTTGTTTTTCACATGCCTGTTCAGGGCAGTTTGATACTGTTACTTTCCGAAAGCCTTTTGTTTATAATAATGTCACTTGCACTTGGGATTTTAATATCCACAGCCAGCAAAACTCAACAACAGGCTATGCTGCTATCAATGTTTGCGTTAATGTTACCAACAATACTTCTTTCCGGTTTTATTTTTCCAATAAAAAACATGCCACTTATACTACAATATATAAGTCATATTATGCCGTCAAAGTGGTTTATCATTATTGTAAAAAACATAATGCTTAAGGGAACAGGAATTGGTTATTTCTGGAAAGAAACTTTAATTATATCAGGAATGACTTTATTTTTTATTGGAATGAGTATTAAGAAATTTAAAATACGATTAGAATAATTGAGAACATTATACTACATATTACAAAAAGAATTTATTCAGGTATTCAGGGATAAAGCAATGCTTCCGATAATTTTTATTATCCCTGTTTTGCAGTTATTGATATTGTCGTATACTGCTACGTTTGAAATCAAAAACGTCGATCTTATAGTGCTTGACAACGATCGCACTCCTACATCACGCGAATTGGTAAACAAGTTTTCCGGTTCATCATTTTATCATTTTAATGGTTATGCCGATAATTTTGAATCTGCAAAACAGATGATTAAAAGTGGCAAAGCAGAACAGCTTATCATTATAGAACCCAATTTTGAGAAAAAACTTATCAACGAAAAAAAAGGTGATATCCAAATAATTACAGATGCCATAAACGGAAGTGCTGCAAGTATGATGCTGGTTTATGCTCAATCGATTATTGGCGATTTTAATAAAAATATAATTATTGCTCAGTATCCTTCTCAACATATTGGAATGCCAATTAAAATTGATTCATTATTTTGGTATAACCCTGAGCTGAATTATATAACTTACATGGTGCCAGGCATACTTGTATTATTGGTTACAATTATTGGTATGTTTTTAGGCAGCATGAACCTTGTGAAAGAAAAAGAAATCGGTACCATTGAACAAATAAATGTTACACCAATAAAAAAATATCAATTTATTGCAGGCAAGCTTATTCCATTTTGGATAATTGCCAACATCGACCTTGCCATAGGGTTATTACTTGCATATTTTGTTTTCGGCATTCCCGTAATTGGTAGTGTTGGGTTATTATTTTTTGTCGCATCAGTTTACCTTGTTGGTGTTCTATCAATTGGCCTTGTTATTTCAACATTAACAAATACGATGCAACAGGCAATGTTTATTTCGTGGTTTTTTCTTGTGATTTTTATTCTTATGAGCGGCCTGTTTACGCCCATAGAAAGTATGCCTCACTGGGCACAAATAATGAACTATGCTAATCCTGTATCATATTTCATTAAAATAAACCGTATGATAATGTTAAAAGGGTCGGGACTTGCCGATATACAACAAGATTTGATAATACTCGCTGTGTTTGCTATTGTACTATTTAGTTTTTCGATTTTGAGATACAGGAAAACTGTTTAACCCCGAAAATTATTTTTTGTCGTTTGGCTTAGACTGATCATCATCAGGTACTTCAATACTCTCTTTTGCAATTTTTTCCTCAAGTGCTTTCAGTTGTTTGCATGTTGAAAGTTTTGCCGCAGCCGATTCAACCTTTTTGTTAAATTTTCGAAGCAGGGCTTCTGAACCATTGTAACGATTAATGGCATATTGCAAGAAAGTTGCTTCATCCGTTCTTAATTTCTCAACCTTAGCGATCAGCATCGGGTCATTTCCGTTAGCCGTAAAATTCATATGATTAAGCTTATATTCACATTTAATATTAGCTAGCGCATATGCATCCATCTTCATCCGTTGTTTTGAAACGGCAGGAGTTTTCCCGTGGCCTTTACTCCCTTGCGCAAATGCACTATAGGATGTCAGGCTTGCAATTATTGTAAATAATATAATGGTGTATATAGTCTTCATATTTGTAAAATAGTAGCAAAAGTAGTAAATATAGATACATTATAGAACAAAAAAACTGCCCATCCGAAAATGAGCAGCTCAAATATTTTATTAAAGAAGTCTCCTTTTCTAATAGAAGTCAATCCTGTTGTCAACGATTTTAAGAGATTCTTTTACTGCAGTAAATGGATAGTCCTGATCAACTCGTTTTTTAAATTCTGTATGAAGTTCAGTAATTACCGATGTATAATTAGTGATGTCGCCGGCAAGCGTTATGTCATTAACTTTAACAACAAAAACACCTGAGTTGCCAATAATTGGTTTAGAAATCGCACCATTTTTCATGCCAAATACAGTTCCCATAACCTCATTCTCAATAGTAAAACCAGGCAGATTACGTGATGAGAAATATAATGGATTTACTTGTTTATCAACAACATTCATATTGGCTTTAATCTCCGCAAGGTCGTCATTATATTCATTCATTTTATCAGTAAAATATTCACCTTTTAATTGATTATATACTTTTTGCTTTATTCTATCCTTAACCTGTTCCAAGGTTGGATAACCTTCATCTACTTTTGCTGTCAGTACAGCTACTACAAACATGTTATCCAAATCGAAAACACTCGAAACCTGGTCTGTAACAGTATTTTCGTTAAATGCCCAGCGTATTATTTGTCGGGGATTTGTAAGGCCGGCAATATAGTTGCTCATTTCACGGATACCTGGCATGGTACGTTTATTCAGACTCTGTTCTGTAAGCGCATTGTTAAAATCTTCCAAAGTTTCACACTCTGTAGCTATTTTACTGGCTACTGCAAAAGTTTTCTGATATGTTTCATCACTGGCATAAATTTCTCTGTTTATCATCGCAACTTTAACTTTCTTAACCAGGTCTTTTTTACCGGTAACTTCGATAATGTGAAAACCAAACGGGGTTTCACTTATTGTGAAGGTGCCAACCTTAGTGTTGTACACAGCTTCATTAAAGTCATAAACCATTTTACCATCTTCAAACCAACCCAAATCGCTATTATTTTGTTCAACAGAAGGGTCGTTAGAAAACTCTTTGGCAAGGGTTTCCATTTTACCAGGGCTCCTTTTCAGCACATTGAACAGGCTGTCGGCCAAATCACTCGCCTGATCATGATCACGGGTAACCTCAGGGCGGGCATTGTAAGCGCCTGCATAAGAAATTAGAATATGAGAAGCCCTCATTGAGTCGTGTCTTCTGCCTATTTCCATTAAACGGGCAACATGAAATTCATTATTTAACAAATACGGATCCGAAACAGTACCAATTTTGCTATTAAACATTAAAGAGTCGATTTGCACAGGAAGTTTTCCGGGTGCGAACCAGCTGCTGTCGTATGGTGTATCCGAATTTACCTTAACAAAACGAACTACATCAACGGTTTCCCGTAATTCCTTTGCAATCTGGTCCATTTCCCTTTTTGAATCTTCTATATCCTTTGCCGAAGGAACAATGTTGAGTACTACATATTCAATATCCCTTGAGGCATCTTGTTTGTATTGCTCTTTATGATTACTATAATATTCCGCATAATCGTCATCAGATGGATTAAACAGGCTGTCATTTATATCAATAAATTTTGCGGCAACATAATCAATATTTGCCTTATCATTTTTTTCGCTGTATAAAACACGAGCCAGGTCGGTCGGAACATAATATCCATTTGATATTAGTGCATTAAACTTATTTCGCAGCATGTCATCTTTGATATATTTCTCAAACCTAATCCATTGGAGTTTAGAATCATCGGGTAATGATTCCATATTTTGTAAATACTGAACAACGAGATTTCTATCATACTGTTTAGTATTTGGATCAGCAAAATATTGTTTGATAAGAGGATGTGGGTCGGGGCCCTGAATGAGATCGAAGAGTTCATCGGCTGTAACCGATAAGCCAAGTGCATCATATTCATTATCCATAATAACACGACGCACTATATCATTCCATGTTTGCTCTTTAACAGAAAAAATCTCATCAGATGTCAATCTGTCTTTTTGCTGCTGTTGCATTGTTGCATCTATATTTTTTTCTGCTTCAGAATTGAAATCCATAATAGTGATTTCTTCTCCTTCAACTTCGCCAACATTAACGTTACGCGATCCGCCTCCACCTCTTGCAAAATCGCCAAGAACAAATGCTGCTAATGCAACACCTATTACTATAACAAGAAAGGTTGAATGCTTTCTAATATTACCAATTGCTGCCATAATAAAATTTTTAAAAAATTGAGGTGCAAATGTACAAATGTATATTGAAGTATGAAAAAAAAAATTCAATAAACAAAATCCGGTTCATCCTGTTCAGGTTTCCTTCGCATTTGGATCGCAAAGTAGTGCTC
The DNA here is from genome assembly GCA_014382445.1 of Bacteroidota bacterium. Lineage (GTDB taxonomy): Bacteria > Bacteroidota > Bacteroidia > Bacteroidales > F082. The sequence continues at coordinate 71,621 of JACNJS010000021.1, read as the reverse complement.
CTTTATGTTAGTTTTTGTAGATGGCCTTCTTTATTCTAATGTAATCTAACCTCAAAAATCTACTTTCTCCCGGAGAGTTCTTTTGGTATTCTTCCCTGATTAATAGTTTCTGATCTAAGCCGTTTACCAAGAATTTTTTCAACCATTTTTCCAGTTTTAAGGATGCGATCAATGTCAAGATTTGTTTCAATATCCATTTCATCCATCATAACAACCATATCTTCCAACGAGACTAATCCTACCGATTCGGCATCTTTATAATAATATGCTCCGGTTCCTGAAACCGGAACTCTGTCAACAAAGTTTGCAGGTTGTCCGCCAAGGCCACCAAGGGTAGCTTCATAATTTGTCATGCCTGCCTGTAAGGCCGCCAGCACATTAGCAAGCCCCCATCCACGGGTTGTATGAAGATGCACTATTTGTTTGTGAGGGTTATCCACTTTGTCTAACAACATCGAAAAATATTTGTAAACCCGGTCGGGAGAAGCACTGCCATCATGATCGGCATGTTCAACATCATTGGCGCCAATATCAAACCACCTTTGGGTAAAATCAACAGCTGCGCTAAGTTCGGTGGGTCCTGAAATGGGGCAACCCCAAATTGTGCTAACAGTTCCATTAACAGTTAAGCCGGCATCATGCGCTTTAGGTATCCATTCTTCGGCCATTTTCCAATACTCAGCAAGCGAAATTCCAGAGTTTTTTTTCTGGTGGATTTCACTGGTTGAAACCATAAGCAATATTCTGTCGGGGCCCCACCCTTCCTTTTTGGCTTGAATAGCTCTTTCGATTGCCCTTTCACGAATGGTGACGGCTGTTAAACTCACATCATCCATCATTCCCGCAACTTTCTTGCTTTTTCGAATTTTTTTAAACAACATATCGGCATCTTTAAATTGCGGCATCCCACCAGGATTGCCAAAATTTGTAACTTCAAGATGCTTAATGCCTGATAATATCATTTCTTCCAACACCCATAATTTGGCTTCGGTGGGAACAAATATCTCTTCGTGCTGAAATCCGTCTCTTACGGTAATGTCGCCTATTACTACTTTTTTTGGGTAATTCATTTATATCAAATTTAATTTTCAAAAAATAATTTGGAATGCATCAAAACTGACGTTCCATTTGCGTGACAAATTTAATATAAAAAGTCGAAAAGAAAAGAGTTGACAATTGAAAAACTCTTTTCTTAATTACTAATTTTTTCTTAAACCTGCCGTCCTGTGAAGTTATTATATTGGACTACTCTTTTTATCATTAACTGAAAGCGAAAAATCATATCTTTACAAAAAAATATACATGCCCGCAATAGATAACATCAAGAACCGATTAATCGACAGAATTCTTGCTGCTAAAAACGAAAAGTTATTGGAAGCGATTGAAAACATCCTTGTTTCTACTCAAAAAGAGGAAATAATTTCTCTTACCTCAGAACAGATTGAACTGTTGATGATGAGTGAACAAGATATTGGTTATGGAAATTTGGTTTCGGAATCTGAATTGGAAAAACTCGACAAACAATGGTTCGATTAAAACTGGTTTGGACTGCAACGGCTATAAAACAAAGAAACTATGTTTTTGAGTATTGGAATAAGAGAAATGGTAGCACCCGATACTCGAAAAAGTTAAACATTAATATTAAGGAAAGAATTGTACTACTTAAAACCCATCCCAAATTAGGCAAAAAAACTGAATTGAGTAACACAAGGGTTATCTCACTTGGGCACTATAGTATCCTGTATAAAAAGATCGACTTAAATATCATTATTACGGGTTTTTGGGACAACAGACAAGATCCCAAAAAATTGATAAGTTTTTTGAAAAAAAACTAATAAGTTTAATTTCTTCATTCTTATTGAATGATAATATTTAAAAAAACTTTCTATTTCTCCTGTTTAAGAAAATACTATTATATATCTTTGATTTTTAATATTTTATATGCTGTAACAATGAGTAATAGAATTATAGGTGAAAAGAGAGAAGAGCAATATAATAGAATACTTGCTAAATACTTCGGTATAACTTATGATGAAATTGGAGAACCATCTCAAACTTCAACCTCAATTTTCACAACAGTTTTTCTTTCATTATTCCCCATTTTTGTCTAAACTTGCACTCCCAATAAAGCAGCTGAAAATCAGTTGGGTTTTTATCATTAACATTTAACAATTAAAACGTTGTTTACATTAAAATCAAAGATCGACACAAACTCACCTGAGTTTCAAAACAACAAAAAGAAGTTTGTTAGTTTATTAGATGAGTATAAAGCTATCCTCAAAGAAAATACCAGAGGTGGTTCAGAGCGTGCCATTGCCAAACACAAGGAGCGCGACAAGCTATTGGCAAGGGAAAGGATTAATTTATTACTCGACCCTAACACCCCTTTTATGGAGCTTTCACCACTTGCTGCCTACAATCAGTATAACAATGGTTATCCGTCTGCCGGAATTGTTACCGGCATTGGCGTGATTCATGGGCGCGAAACAATGATAATTTCAAATGATGCTACTGTTAAAGGTGGTTCCTATATGCACTATACCGTTAAAAAGCATGTGCGTGCCCAGGAAATTGCGATGGAAAATCATCTTACATGCGTTTATATTGTGGATTCCGGCGGGGCCTATCTTCCTGAGCAAGATACTGTTTTCCCTGATCGGGATCATTTTGGACGCATTTTTTATAATCAGGCCCGATTATCAGCTATGGGAATAGCTCAAATAGCAATTGTGATGGGATCATGTACTGCCGGTGGTGCTTATGTTCCGGCCATGAGTGATGAAACTATAATTGTTAAAGAACAAGGAACAATTTTTCTGGGAGGCCCGCCATTGGTAAAAGCTGCTACCGGGGAAGAAGTTACCGCTGAAGAACTTGGAGGTGCTGAGGTTCACACATCCATTTCGGGTGTAGCCGACCATTTTGCAGAAAACGATATACATGCAATTCAAATATGTCGTAACATTCTTGAAAATCCGGTTTGTCGCGATAAACAAAAACTTAATATAGTTCCTGTTGAGGAACCACTATACGACCCAACGGAATTATATGGTATTGCCCCCGTCGATCTGCGAAAACTTGTTGATCCGCGCGAAGTAATAATGCGTATGGTTGATGGAAGCCGGTTTCAGGAGTTTAAAGCCAAATATGCTATTACCGTTATTACCGGTTTTGCTTATATAATGGGGTATCCTGTTGGGATAATTGCTAATTATGGAGTCCTTTTTTCGGAATCAGCACTAAAAGTAACACACTTTATCGAACTATGTACTTCCCGTAAAATCCCATTGATCTTTATGCAAAATATTACCGGTTTCATGGTTGGGAAAGAGTTTGAAAGAGGAGGGATTGCTAAAGATGGTGCTAAGATGGTTCACGCCGTTTCCAATGCTAATGTCCCTAAATTCACTATAATTTTCGGAGGCTCGTTTGGTGCCGGCAACTACGGTATGGCAGGCAGGGCTTATAATCCAAGGCTTTTGTTTATGTGGCCAAATGCAAAAATATCCGTAATGGGAGGTGAACAGGCTGCAACAGTTCTGGTAACAGTAAAGCAAGATCAGTACATAGCAAGGGGTAAAGAAATGCCTGACGAAGAAATTGAAAAAATGCGCAGACCAATACTTGAAAAATATGAAAGAGAAGGGTCGGCATATTACAGCACTTCGAGGCTTTGGGATGATGGCATTATCGATCCTGTTGACACTCGTAAAGTGATTGCCATGGGAATTGCAGCTTCATTAAACCAAAAATTTCCAGAGCAAAAATTTGGGGTGTTTAGAATGTAATTGTAATCAGTGAAGTGTAAATATCCACAACCCATGAGCTTTTCGACTTTTAACTTAAGCATATGAAAAAAGTAGAATTTCAAACCATAAATATAGAACAAGGTGTAGCAACATTCATAAACCTTAACAGGCCTGATGTTCACAATGCTATGAACGCAAAAATGATTAGCGAACTAACAGTTGCTTTTACAGAAATACCCAAAGATGCTTCTATCAGGCTAATTGTACTTAGAGGCAATGGAAAATCATTTTGCGCAGGTGCCGACCTTAATTACATGAAAGGGATTGCAGAATTTGGCTTTGATGAAAATGTGCAAGACGGAAAACGGCTTGCCGGACTTTTTAATTCTGTTTATGATTGCCCTATTCCAACAATTGCCCTCGTACATGGCTCTGCCTTTGGTGGAGCAAACGGACTGCTCGCAGCATGTGATATTGTAATTGCTGAACAAAATACAAACTTTGCTTTTAGTGAAGTAAAATTGGGAATTGCACCCGCAACAATTGCTCCTTTTGTTATTAAAAGAATAGGAGAATTTGGCGCAAAAGAATTAATGCTGACAGGTAAACGATTTAACGCAAAGGAAGCACAAAAATGGAATCTGGTTAACCATGTTTACGATAGCGAAAAGGATGAAAATCCGCTGAACGATCTGCTTAAACAGTTTGAAAGTAGCGCTCCAGGAGCCGTTAGGGAAACTAAAATATTAATAAAAAATATTCTCGGAAAAGATATAAGCGAAGGAATTGAAACTACCAGCAAATTAATCGCCAAACTCCGCGCTTCAGATGAAGGACAAGAAGGTATGACTGCATTTTTGGAAAAGAGAAAACCGAATTGGACGAAATAAATAATAAATGTTATCGGGTTGTCGGGTTGTCGGGTTATCGGGTTATCGGGTTATCGGGTTATCGGGTTATCAGGTTAAATAGCAACAGTAAGTACAACAACAACAACGACAACCATGACAACCACGACAACCACGACAACAACGACAACCACGACAACAAATAACAACTAAACATATAATGAAACTTTTCAAAAAAATATTAATTGCAAACCGAGGTGAGATAGCCGTAAGAATAATTAAATCGGCAAATAAATTAGGGATAAGGGCAGTAGCTGTTTATTCGGAAGTTGATAAAAATTCGCTACATGTGCGAATGGCCGATGAGGCTTATTGCATTGGTGTACAGGAACTGAGCGATACTTATCTCAACATAGAAAAAATTATTGATGTTGCCAAAAAAACTAATTGCGATGGTCTGCATCCCGGATACGGATTTTTAGCAGAAAGCCCCCTTTTGGTTGAAGCTTGTGATAATGCCGGAATTACTTTTATCGGACCTAACACAAATGCAATTACCTTAATGGGCAATAAAATTGAGGCACGTAAATTTGTAAAGGAAATTGGTGTTCCCATGACTGAGGGTATTACCGGCAATACCAAAACACTGCTAAAGAATGCCAGTTCAATTAAATTCCCAATATTAGTAAAGGCGGCCGCCGGAGGTGGCGGTAAAGGGATGCGTATAGTTTATCATCCCGAAGAACTGGAAAATGTATTGGAATCAACCGCCCGCGAAGCCCTAAGTTATTTTGGCGACGGCACAATTTATATTGAAAAATATATTGAAGAACCAAGACATATTGAATTTCAGGTTATCGGCGACAATTATGGCAATGTAATCCACCTGTTTGAACGAGAATGCACTATCCAGCGCCGTTATCAAAAAATTATTGAAGAATCACCTTCCCCAACCCTCACAGCTGAATTGCGCGAAAAAATGGGTGAATCAGCTGTTAACATTTCTGCTAAAGTAGGTTATAACAGTGTTGGAACAATTGAGTTTTTAGTTGATAAAGACCTTAATTATTATTTCCTGGAAATGAACACTCGAATCCAGGTTGAACATCCGGTTACCGAAATGGTAACAGGAATCGATCTGGTTGAAGAACAAATACTTGTGGCTGCAGGTAACAAATTGCGTTTATTACAGAAAGATGTTAGTCAAAATGGTCATGCAATCGAAAGTCGTATTTACGCCGAAGATCCGGCAAATAATTTTATACCTTCACCGGGCGATATTACTTTACTTGATTTCCCGGAAGGAAAAAATGTAAGAATCGACACATCGATTGATAAAGCAACAACAATACAAAGCTTCTTCGACCCAATGATAAGTAAGCTTATTGTTTGGGGAGAAGATAGGCCAACAGCGATAAATGACAGTATAACTGCGCTTAAAAATTTTATTATTCACGGAATAAAAACAAATATCCCATATTTAATTAATGTATTGCAACACGATGCCTTTGAAAATAACTGCTTATCAACAAAATTTTGTGACGAACATACTGATGAAATCCTTCAAACCATTAATAAAACAAAAGAAAAATTTGATAAAATAATACCGCTAACCGCACTGGCACTTTTCACGCTAAACATTAATAATGATAAAGATGAAAAAAGTACCTGGGAAGAAATTGGTTATTGGCGAAATGTTATGAAACTAAATTTTATTATTAACGAAACAGAAGAAACACTGGAATTGGAAAAGGTTCAACAAAACAATTATTATATTATCAGTAACGATCGTAGCTATGTTGCCACGTTGACAAGCAAAACTGAAAACAGTGTAGTGTTTAATATCGGTGAACAAACTATTAAAGCTGTTGTATCAACCGATAATATAGGAAATAGCTTTGTTAGTATCGATGGATTTCTCTTTAACGTAAAAAGAGTAGATATTCTGAGCAGTGGAAACGGATTATTTTTAAGCCACGGCGACGACACAGGAAGTCTGTTTGCCCCAATGCCCGGCAAAGTAATAAAGGTAAATGTAAAAGAAGGCGATAAAGTAACACGCGGCACCATTCTTCTTATTGTAGAAGCTATGAAAATGGAAAACAACATTGTTGCCGCACATGATGCTATTGTTGAAAAAATTGCCGTTCGGGAAGGAGACATGGTTGATACTGATGTGCAGTTGATTATACTTGAGGAGATATTAGAATAACATCAATTGAGTTTAATGCTGATGGAATTAATATTATTTTAAAATATTTTTATCCGAGCAATCATATATTTATATCTTTGTCGTTTAATTTATGCAGGACATATTAAGTAATAGTAAATTTTTAAAATATATTTTTAACTTTGTCCGCTCGTAAAAGTGAAACTAAAACTGAAAATAATTTTTAAAATCATGAGAAAATTAATTGCCTTTCTTTCATTTGTTATGTTGATTACCGCTGCGTTTTCAAACTATACTTATGCACAGGGTTATGTTGCTGAAGACACTACCGCCATCGTTGAGTCAATTGCTGGTGATTCAATAACCACAGCAGAAGAAATTGCTGAGGATGTTGCAACAATAGCAACAGAACCTGAAAAACCACAATCCTTTCATCAAATTTTAAAAGAAAATTTTATTGAAGGTGGTCCAGGATTTATGGGTATTGTATTATTGGCTCTTATTTTTGGCCTTGCCATTAGCATTGAGCGTATTATCTACCTAAGCATGGCTTCAATTAACACCAAAAAATTGTTAGTTGATGTTGAATCCGCACTTGAAAACGGTGGTATCGATAATGCTAAAGAAGTTGTACGTGCCACAAGAGGACCTGTTGCAAGTATTTTCGGCGAAGGCCTAAATCGTTATAATGATGGTTTAGCAGAAGTTGAAAAAGCAATAATTGCATACGGAAGTGTTGTTACAGGCCGACTTGAAAGCGGTGTAAGTTGGATTTCTTTATTTATCGCTCTTGCTCCTATGCTTGGCTTTATGGGTACTGTTATCGGTATGATTAAAGCCTTCGATGCCATTGCCGCTGCCGGTGATATTTCACCTACAGTTGTTGCTGATGGTATCAAAGTGGCTTTGTTAACCACAGTATTTGGACTTATAGTTGCTATTATCCTGCAAATTTTCTATAACTATATTATCTCTAAAATAGAGAATCTGGTGAATGATATGGAAGATAGCTCAATAGCATTTATTGATATTCTTAATCAATTCAATAAAAAATAAGAGTCATGAAAGATAATATTGCCAATATTACAAGATGGATACTATACCTGTTGCTGGCACTTTCAGTGATTCCCGGAGTATTGTTTTATGCTGATTTGCTCGACACAGAACTCTTTATTAACTGGGCCAAAATATTGCTTATAATTGGAGTGGCAGTAATGGTTATATCACCCATTTACGGATTTATTACAAATCCCCAGAATATAGTTAAGATGCTGATTAGTATTGCTGTAGCTGTTGTAGTTATAGTAATTGCTTACTCTTTAGCTGGTAACGATTTTACTGAATACAGGCTTGAAGAATTAAAAACAACTGCTGAAACATCAAAAATGGTTGGTGTAGGTTTATATGCAACTTATATTGCATTTGGCCTGACTGTTGTTGCTATTCTGTATTCCTCAGTAATTAAAATATTTAAATAATTTGAGTTATGGCTAGAAAGGCAGCCCCTGAAATAAATGCAGGATCGATGGCAGATATTGCTTTTTTGCTGCTTATCTTTTTCCTTGTTACAACAACAATGGATGTAGATACAGGTATCACCCGAAAACTACCCCCTCCTGTTGAGGATAATGTTGAGGATATTATTGTAAAAGATCGCAATATACTGAAGGTACTTATCAACAGCCACGATCGACTACTTATTGATGGTAAACCAGGAGATATAAGTATGCTGAAACGAATTGCGATTGACTTTATGGCAATTCATCCTAATGATGCAAGTTATCCCGAGTATAAACCAAAGTTTATTGAAGAGCTTGGATTAGAAATGGATATGTCGCAGGGAATTATTTCTCTTAAAAATGATAGAGGAACATCGTATGAAATGTACATCACTGTTCAAAATGAACTTGCAAGTGCTTTTCATGAGATGAAGGATGAGTTATCAATGAGGTTATTTGGGCTTAAATACGACCAGCTGATTGATGAGAATAAGATCAATGGGATTAATAGTGCAATTCCTGTGCGTATTTCCGAAGCTGAACCCGAAGATATAGGAGGTAAATAGCATGTCAAGATTTAAAATGAAAAAAGGGAAGGGCTCAGCATCGATTAACACATCGTCGCTACCCGATATTATTTTCATGTTACTGTTCTTTTTTATGGTAACCACCGTAATGCGGGAAGTAAGTTTGAAAGTTAAACTAAAACTGCCTCAGGCAACCGAAGTTCAAAAACTCGATAAAAAATCATTGGTTAGTTATATCTATATAGGTCCGCCTGTAAAATCAAAACTTTACGGAACAAATTCACGTATTCAGTTAAACGATACTTTCGCGAATATTGATGAAATTCAAGAGTTTGTGGCTAAGGAAAGAGAAGATAGAGATGAAGCCGACCGCAAATTCATTACCACATCTCTTAAAGTACATGGTATGACTAAAATGGGTATTGTTACCGATGTTAAGCAAGAGCTTCGAAAAGCCGGTGCACTTAAAATCAATTACTCAACCCGAAAGGGAAGAGCAAAGAATTGATAATCAAATATATCATATAACAAAAATTAAAAGGAGGCTGTCTCAATAGTAATCGAGACAGCCTCTTTTTTCTTTTCAGCTTTTATATTTTTCATTTAGAAAAGGGCTATTTGACTTTCAATTATGTTTTGTTATTTTAATAAAACTTATCTTGTATGGTAGTCACGTATTTTGTCAATTCCTTTTATTAGTTTACTTCCTTTGCTTTTTACACTTTTGATAAATTCGTCACATTCTGCTTCTTTTAGCAAACTAGTTCTGAAAGCCTCAGCTAAAAAATCCATAGTAGTAAGATATGTTATTCCATGTTCTTCGCAATAATTACTTATGTCTGTAAGATTACTACTTGCTAATACATCATCATTATATCGGCAATAAGCCATAATGGCACTTTCTCCCTTTCCTAAGTTTCCACCTCTCGAACCTGTAAGTCTATAATATTCACGTTTAACATCACTTCCTGCATCATCCAACTTCATTTCAGTTACAAATCCAAATTTTATTAGGTTTTCAACAGGAGTTCTTAACGAAGAACCCATAAAAACTTCATTAAATACAATGTCAATTAAAATTAGCTCATTATTAAAAACACGGTGTAAATTACCGATTTGGTTTCCCCTTATGAAATGTATCAGGACATCAGCATCAAGAAGTATTTTGGCATTTGGGTCAATCTCCATTATCATCAAGATTTTCAAAAATATCAATTCCGATATCTTTCATTAATGAAGCATATTTTCCTTCTGAAATTAATTCATTATCAAACAATTCTTTTGCTAAACTACCGTAATCACCCCAAAATTCGCCTTCATTACCAGCTTCATATTGATTTATAGGATATCCATGCATTTGAGCCGTTTTCTTTATGCTCACAATTAATTCATTTCGGTATTCAGGAGATACTAACCTAAGATGTAGTAAACGGTTAATTAAAGCTCTCCTCGAACAGGCATAATATTGTTCAATTTTTATAATAGTTGCGAGCTTTATCTTGTCTTTTCTCCATTCATTTTTAGGTATTTCTGCCAACACACCTGACTCAGGTAATAAAAAATGAGAAGCGAAAGTGTCTGCCCAATATTCACTCTTATTTGCCTTGTTAAAAGTAGCTGTTTGACAGCGATGTGGAGTAAAATCCTCATCAACAAATAGGTGGTACAATTCATGACATATGGTAAAATGTTGCCTTCCTAAAGAATGATTTGAATTAATTATCAAGAACTTTGTGCTATTAGCCTCTATCGCCATTCCCGAAAAGTCATCATCCAAAGGAGTGAAATATGTCAGTATTTCTTCCTTTAGTAATAAACTTTTTAAGCGAATTGGCTCTGTACCAGAAAATCCGAATTTCCGCCTTAACTCAAATGCCTCCTGCTTAATTTCTTGCTCCGTCATTTTTAAAAATCTAAATATTACTGTTGGCTTCTATGATTTAATTAGTTGCATCTATCTTTCTTTTCATCATAAGATAGTTTTGCACAATTCTTTTAAATCTAGAAATATTCTCCATTGTTTCATTTGATGTTGATTCCTCATTTCTAAAAGCAAAAGCCATTTCAGCATCTTGTACAGACATATCCTCGTTAAATAATAGATCAGGTTCAATACCGAATAAATCAGATATTTTTTCAAGATGTTTAATAGGAATATCACGTTCCCCATTTTCAAAATAGCTTATGTTTTCCCTAGTAATTCCAAGAAAATTAGCAATTTCTTCTTGTGAATATCCAATCTTCATACGCCAGGCTTTGAAGTTTTTACCTACAATAGCATCCATGGTTTTAGTTTTAATTTGTTACAAAAGTAAACAATATTTAAATAGATGTCAAATATGTAACAAAATATTTATATTTTCGCACCCAACAACCGTCGCTCTGGCGCAAGTTTGTAACTTGTTCCCAACAATCTCACCTTCCAAGCTCAAACCTAAACAAGGCCAAAATTAAGGGGCCAATGCTTTAATGTAGTAACAAATTTTCACTAATCAATTCATTTTTGGGGTTCAATCCTCAATTTTACCCCTTCGCTCAGCAAATGAAATACCATTGTCAGGTCTGGTTTTTTTCTTTGGATGATTTGAAAATTTAATTTTAGGATATAATTGCATTGTATTAACCTGATCTTTGATCTCTTTTTTATGTCTTCCCTCAATTACCAAACCATTTGTAATAAGTTTTGCCCCCCCAAAACTTCTAATCTCAATTCGGTCAATAAAAGTAACCAGATATACACTCCCCTCCTTACGCATCGTTAAAGAAATACCATGCTTCTTGCATGCTAACAGTATTATATCTGCTTCTCATTTATTCATGATTATATTGCAATCATAATCCCGTAAGCAATATAATCTATTTGCTCACGATTAAGCAAGTCTGCAACTTGTTATCAGTAAATAAAGCTACACAATAATTGGTAATTACACGTACATAAGATTCGGTAATCATAAATACATAATTCATTAAGGAGAGGGAGAGTGCCCACATTATTAGAAACACAATGGCAACCAGAAAACAAAACAAATTAAGTTGTATCAACCTCAACATAAATTTATTAGTAAAGTATGGTTTATAATCAAATATATTACTTAATTTTTGGGAAACCCCAAAAACTGATTAATCATGAAAAAACTATTACTAATATTTTTATTGTTATCAACATTTGTTGAACTTCAAAGTCAGTCAGAATTATCAAATATTTATTTAACAAAGGACAACATCTTTCAAGAAATTGAACCTTCTAAACATTTTAAAAATAAAAATGTTAATAATGTATTAGTAGATTCTGTGTTTATTCATACTCTTACTGGAAATGTAAAAGTGACTTATTTATATGATAATAACGGGAATATGCTAACAACATTGACTCAAACGTATGTTAATGATGAATTGGTAAATTCTTTGTTCCTTACTCACACATATAATTCTGATGGAAATATGTTAACAACTTTAACTCAATATTATACTAATGGCCAATGGTTTAATAATTACTTACTTACACACACATATAATACTGATGGAAATTGGCTAACACGAACAAACCAAAGGTGGGAAAATAATGAGTGGAGTGAGCCTATTTGGAGTAGGATATACACTTATAACTCTAATGGGGATGTTTTAACAATATTATCTGAAGATGAATCTATGAATGATAGATTAAATACATATACATACAACAATAACCGTAAAACATCAATATTGTTAGAAGAAAGATATAATCCTGAAGGTTCTTGGTTCAAAAGTCGTATTTCACAATATTATTATAATGATAATAGTACATTAGAACATGTGTTATATCAAGACTGGGAAAATAATGAATGGGTCAATAGTAGCAAGATGTATCTAACTTATGACATAAATGGTATCGAATTGACTCGTGCCACTCAGTATTGGGAAGACAATACTTGGTTTAATAATGAAATGACCATCTCAACTTTTGATAATAATTATAATATTTTAACATATACATATCAATTAGGGGAAGACACAAGTTGGGTTAATGACAGGTCGTACACATGGAGTTATAATGTATATAACACGGTTCAGACACAACTATATCAAGAATGGGTAAGTTATAGCTGGGTCAACTTCCATCTATACAATTATGAATACGACTCGGATAATAATTTAACTTCTCTTATCTATCAAGAATGGGTCAACGATGGATGGAAAAATAGGCGAAAATGTGAAAATATTTTTTCCTTTGGGATTGTAAATTCATCTGCCTTTGAATGGGAGTCAAATAATTGGATAGGAAGTTCTTCTAATCAATGGATTTACATCAAGATAAGAGGGCAGGATATTGAGATGATAACTCGAGGACTAAGTGCTACGGTATATTATCGGGATTTTACAAGTATTGAGGAAAATAATTCTTCATTGGTAACCCATTTAAATAGTTATCCAAACCCTTGCCAAAATTTCATAAACATAAAGATAGATTCCCCAATAGCATATAAGTCTTGTTTATTGAGCCTATTTGATATGTTTGGTAATCAGGTTAGTTCTAATCAACACAATCTCCACACTCTCACTTCCGATATTTCAATAGATGTAAGTGCCTTGCCCTGTGGTATTTATTTGTTGAATGCTAATGTTGACAATGTTATTTTATCTCATAAGATATTAATTGTCAGGTAGTTTAATTTAGAATGAAAACATAAAATCAGAGTTCTTGTTTTAGATTCTAATAACAAGGAGGGGGGTATCAAATAAATACCAAAACCGAAAAGGTCATTAACATACATTTACAGTTTAAAAAACAAAAATGCGATTTATAACATATGTAGATTGGGTGCATATGTATAGATACTCTTTAAATAGTGTTGTGAAATAAAAGAGATTGAGGTATTTAATTTGGGAAATATTGCATGAATTTTGAAGTAATTGGATAGTGGTTGGGAAATGGTTGGGAAAATACAACTAAAAAAGTCCGCAACACTTTATTAACAAAGTAATTAGGGACTTTAAAAGTACTCGAGGCGGGACTTGAACCCGCACGAGCGCGATGCTCATTGGATTTTAAGTCCAACGTGTCTACCAATTCCACCACTCGAGCCTATATTGCAAAGAAAAAAATCCCGACCCGATTTACCGGATTCGGGACTTTGAGCGGGAAACGGGACTCGGACCCGCGACCCCGACCTTGGCAAGGTCGTGCTCTACCAACTGAGCTATTCCCGCGTTTCTAAAAAATGAATCTCGCTCAAAATTTAGAGGTGCAAATGTACTACTTTTTTTAAATTCCAAAAATATTTTTTGAAAATTTCGATAATGCCCTTACCTTCCTAAGTCGGAAAGACCTTGAAGAGTCATGCTAAATAAAATACATGGAATAGTTGTGAAGTAACTTGCACATCAGGAACCTAATGCTTTTTTAATATCATTTAGTTTCATCAAAGCTTCAACAGGAGTAAGTGTGTCAATATCGATGTTAAGAATCTCGTTTTTAATTTGATGCAACAATGGATCATCTAACTGGATGAAGCTGAGCTGCAGGTTGTCGTCGGCAGATGTTGATTTTACAATTTTGTTAAGTTCCCCACTTCGCCTGTCGCCTGGTTCACCCCTTTGATTTTTCTCAAGAATTAATAACATTTGTTTTGCTCTGTCCAGTACTTTTTTCGGCATACCAGCCATTTCTGCAACGTGTATTCCAAAACTATGTGCACTGCCACCTTTTTTCATTTTCCGTATAAAGATTATGGTGTTGCCGTGTTCTTTAATACTTATATGATAGTTTTTAACCCGCTTCATCGTTAGCGACATATCGTTAAGCTCATGATAATGAGTGGCAAAAAGCACTTTAGCTCGATAGGCACGATGGTTATGCAGAAATTCAGCAATCGACCAGGCTATCGAAATACCATCATAAGTGCTGGTGCCCCTTCCAATCTCATCTAACAGTATAAGGCTTCTGTTAGAAATATTGTTAAGAATGCTCGCGGTTTCATTCATTTCAACCATGAATGTTGATTCACCCGAACTAATGTTATCTGAAGCCCCAACCCTTGTAAATATTTTATCAACAAGTCCTATTTTCGCTGAAGTTGCCGGTACCATACAGCCCATTTGTCCTAGTAACACAATTAGAGCGGTTTGCCTTAATAGTGCCGATTTACCTGACATATTTGGTCCGGTAAGTATTATTATCTGCTGGTTCTGATTGTCGAGGTACACATCGTTGGCGATATATTCTTCACCTGGAGGGAGGTTGCTTTCAATAACTGGATGCCTTCCTTTTTTTATGTGTAGTTCATAATCATTGGTTATTTCGGGCCTTGCATAATTATTATCCTTTGATATTTTGGCAAATGAGGCTAGGCAGTCCAATCCGGCAATAAGTGAAGCATTTAACTGGATAGGTGTTACAAACTCAGCTGCATAGTGAACAATTTCTTCAAATATCTTTTGCTCAATGGCGATTATTTTTTCCTCTGCCCCGAGTATTTTCTGCTCATATTCCTTTAGCTCTTCAGTTATATATCGTTCCGATCCGGTAAGTGTTTGTTTTCTGTGCCATTCGGCTGGAACCTTTTCCTTATGGGTATGAGTAACTTCCAGGTAGTAGCCAAAAACATTATTGAAACCTACTTTAAGCGACGATATTCCGGTTAGCTCAACTTCACGTTGTTGAAGCCCTTTCAAATAATCTTTTCCTGAAGTGGAAATTGCTCTTAACTCATCAAGTTCAGGTGAAACACCATCAGCAATAACTCGGCCTCTATTAATCAGCACCGGTGGTTCTTCATTTAACTGGATGCTGAGTTTGTTCGATAATGAAGAACACGGGTTAAGCTTTTCTGCAATTTGTTTTAATGCGGATTCATCCGAATCTTTACAGATGTTTCGTAATTTATCGGTGGCAACTAACGCTCGTTGCAGTTGTTTTAACTCACGTGGATTTACCCGCGAGGTAACAACCTTGGATATTAAACGTTCAAGGTCACCTATTTTTTTTATTTCCTTATGAATTGATAACTCAACACTTTCATCTTTCATCAAATATTCAACAATATTAAGCCTTTCGTTTATCGATTTAATATCCTTTAATGGTAATGAAATCCATCGCCGCATTTGTCGGGCACCCATAGGTGAATCGGTTTTATCGATAACATCCAGCAGAGTAGTAGCTCCGGGACTTAGCGGATGAATTAGCTCAAGATTGCGCATTGTAAATTTGTCGAGCCACACAAATTTGCCTTCATCAATGCGACTTATTTTGTTGATGTGGCTTAGTTTATGGTGATGTGTTTCAAAAAGATAATGCAGCGCAGCACCTGCAGCTATAATTCCGTTATTTATGCCTTCAACGCCATACCCTTTAAGAGACGACGTCCTAAAATGTTTTAGAAGTAATTCGTTAGCAAAATCAATTGAAAAAACCCAATCGTCAAAAAATGCCAAATAAAATTTATCGCCCATCAATTCCAAAAACTTCCCGCGGTTTTGGCGTTGTATAACTACTTCGCTTGGTGAAAAGCTTTGAAGTAGCTTGTCGATATATTCTATATTGCCCTCTGCAAGATAAAACTCTCCAGTACTTATGTCTAATAAAGCAATTCCCGAAATTCCCGAAGTTAAGTGGATGGCTGCCAGAAAATTATTCTCTTTTTGCTCTAATACGTTATCATTAAGTGTTACTCCCGGAGTAACCAACTCGGTAACTCCACGTTTTACAATTTTTTTAGTAAGCTTAGGATCTTCAAGCTGGTCGCAGATAGCAACCCTGTGTCCTGCACGTACTAATTTTGGCAAATATGTATCTAACGAGTGATGAGGAAAGCCGGCAAGCTCAACATATGCTGCTGCTCCATTTCTTCTTTTTGTGAGAACAATACCCAATATATTGGCAGCTCGTATAGCATCCTCACCAAAAGTTTCATAAAAATCTCCGATTCTGAAAAGCAATAAAGCATCCGGATATTTAGCTTTGATGCTATTATATTGCTTCATCAAAGGTGTTTCAGCATATTTGGTTTCTTTTCCCACTAATTATTTTTAGCAATCCATGATGGTTATTTATACGCAAATATACACAGACTGCTTTAATTAGAATTATTACATGTAAGTTTCTTAATTATGGTGATTGGATAGTAAAGTATAAGGGGATGAATGCAAATGGGTATGTGTGAGCCAAATTCCCCTATACACTTATTCCCCTATTCCCCATATACCCTATTCCCTATACCCTATCCCCTTATTCCCCCGTTTTCTCATAATTCCATTATTTTTGCTTTAATTTGTACCAATGGGAAGAAAACTATTAAATGAAGAGTTAAACAGGTTGAGTATTGATGATTTTAAGAAGTCACCAAAAGTCCCTATAATTGTTGTCCTCGATAATATTAGAAGTCTTAGTAATATAGGCTCGGTGTTTAGAACGGCCGACGCATTCGCTATTGAAGCTGTTTATTTATGTGGCATAACTGCAAAGCCCCCCCATCGTGAAATACATAAAACGGCACTTAGCGCCACTGAATCAGTTGAGTGGGTTTATTTTAAAAGCACAGAGGAAGCTGTAAGAAGTTTAAAGGAAAGGAATTACATAATTGTGTCAATTGAGCAGGTTGAAGATAGTATTATGCTTTATGATTTTGAGGCCAGTAATGAAAGTATCTATGCTCTGATTTTTGGTAACGAAGTTAAAGGTGTTGATGATAATATTATAGCTATGTCCAACTATTGTGTTGAGATACCTCAATGGGGCACAAAACATTCATTAAACATTAGCGTAACTGTTGGAATTGTTTTATGGGATATAGTGTTAAAATTGAAATAGTTGTTGTTTTTTGTAACCATTACTATAATTTGTCGTAAAAATAATATTCATATGTGTAATTATTAACAATATTTTATACTTTTGCCATATTAACAAATAGATTGTTATATCTTTACGGTTGGTAACAATTGTTAAAGCTATGTTACTTATTAATTTTGGAAAATAATTTCTATAATAAAAATCACTAACATGAAAAAATCTTATTCTATTTTCACGAAAGCCTTAATACTAAGTTTTATTATGGCTTTACCTCTAACATTCTTTGCTCAGGAAGATGGTGGAGATAAAAATGCAGAAAAAAAATCTTCTTCTTTTTCACCCTATTGGTTTGTTGAAGGTGAAATTGGGCCTACATGGTCACATGCTGATTTAAGCAGGTATGATTTCGCACCTGATTTTGGCCATACTAATATTAATGGTGCCCTTGGTTTTGGACGTCAACTTACTTCAGTTTTTAGCGTTTATGCTGATTTAGAGAGAGGATTCTTCGAAGGGGAAAAGAAAGATGTACCAACATTATCTGTTCCTAATGCGCAATGGGGACGAGATATGTATTTTCTTGCCGATTATTACGGTGGAAACCTAAATGTAGGTATCAATTTGTCAAACCTAATTAGCGGTTACAACGACAGACTTATCGACTTTGGTATTCATGCCGGTTTTGGACAAACCCAGTGGCAATCACAAACTTTTGATCTTGCAACAGATGCTATAATTGCATCACAGGGGCAAAAAGGTATTAAATCGGGAGGAACAGGAAACGGGCTTAACGATAGAAATATCGAATTCACTGTTCCGCTTGGAGTTAACATCAACCTTAATGTAAACGATAAGTGGGACATATATGGCGATTATTCATATACATGGATGGATACCGATTATGCCGATGGTGTTCTTCATGGAGCAATGCAAGTTAAAAATGACGTTTATTCACATATTAACTTAGGTGCACGCTTCAAATTCGGTGGCAACAAAAATAAAAACATGGCTGCAAACTTCGAAAAAGTTCAGATACAAGCCATCCCAAATCCATTGGAAGAAAAGGGTGATGAAATTGAAGTTACAATTAAAGGAACCTTTCCTCCTAAATATTTCGACAAGAAAGCAGTTATGTGTTTTACTCCTGTGTTGAAGTACGACGGCGGTGAAACAGCTTTTTCAACTTTATTTTTTAAAGGTGAAGATGTAACGGGCGATGGTACTCTTGTTAGCTACTCAAATGGCGGTTCATTTATCTACATTAGTAAAATTCCTTATGATCCTGCAATGAATATGAGCGAATTCGTAGTTGCGCCGGTTGTTTATACTTACGATGGCGAAGTTTATGAAAACTGTGCCGCAGCCCAGGCTAGCGGAAGTAAAGTTTTTGTTGCTCCGGAGAGAAAACTTGCTGATGGTGTCATTCACACTTCAAAATATTTACGCAATACCGAATTGTTAGCATGGGCATCCGATGCATATCAAAAAGTTACTATTAGTACTAAGCAAGCAAATCTGTTCTTTAAAGTTAACCTCGCTGATCTAAACTGGAAACTTCCTCTTAACATAGATGAAAATAACCTCAATGCTCTTAAAAATAATATTGGGGATATGGAAAAAGGCTGGTTGCTGGATGATATAACAATCGATGGCTGGGCTTCACCTGAGGGAGAAGAAACTTTCAATAAGGGGCTATCAGAGCGCAGAGCTCAAACAGCACTGAAGTATATGGAAAGTAAAATCACCAAAGCCGCAAAGAAAAATGAGCTAATTGTTACTGAAGGAATTGATTTTGTTGTTACTTCAAACGGTCCGGATTGGAATGGTTTTATGAAGGCCGTGAAGAATTCTGATATCAAAGACAAAAATGCAATCTTAAATGTTATTAACTCTGCTGACCAAACCAAGAAAGAGGAAGAAATAAGGAACATGATACTTATTTATCCAGAAATAGAGCGTGATATTCTTCCTCCGTTAAGGCGGGCCGAAATCAAAGTTAATACATTTGAGCCTAAGAAAACAGATGCTGAATTAGCTGAACTTTCAACCTCAAGTCCACAATCGCTTGACATAGAAGAATTATTCTATGCTGCAACACTTACCGATGACAATGGTGTTAAAAAAGTTATTTATGGTTCAATAATTGAATACTACCCTAAATGTTGGAGATCAGTTAGTAACGCTGCCGCTGTGGAATTGGCAGAAGGCAATCTTGAAATTGCCAAGGAACTGTTAACAGTAGGTCTTGAACTGAATGAAAATTCTTTCGAGATGAATAATAACATGGGCGTATATAATATGTTAACCGGAAACTATAGCAAAGCTGAGAGATGCTTCACTAAAGCAAAAGAACTTGGCGGTGATGAAAATTATAACCTTGGTCTTGCTAACATAGGTCTTGGCGACTATGCAAAAGCCGAAACTCTCCTTGCCGGAGCGTCATGCGACTTTAACCTTGGTCTTGCACAATTGCTAAATGGTAATACAACCGGAGCCGAGAAGACTTTCAACTGTGCTCCACAGGATGCCGAAACATTATTCTTACTCGCTATTACTGCTGCTCGTCAGGATAATAAATCCAATATGTTGGATTACTTAGGACAGTCAATTAAAGCTGATCCTGAAGTAGCCGGTGTTGCTGCAACTAATAGAGAGTTTTTGAAATATTATAACAATGTCGACTTTAATGCGCTTGTTAATATGAAGTAGAAATTTGATTTTTCATGGAAACGGAGGCTGTCTCAAAAGTAATCGAGACAGCCTCTTTTTTGTTTATTCCTGATTTTTAAGGCTTTCCTATCTTGTCTTTGTAATTCTGTTGCTTCCTTCTTTTTGGTAAATCAACGACATAAGCCATAGGGTGATGAGCAAGCTTCCTATTATATACGCAACATTTGATGAAGCCCCGAAATCTTCCATGGAAATTTTAATATAACCATTATAATGAAGATAATATATTATTGTTGAAGAGGCATTATTTAGGAAATGGACAAAAATCGGAACCCAAAGATTAGCGGTGAAGACATATAAATACCCTAATATCATGCCCAGCATTAACCTTGGCAGGAATCCATAAAACTGAAAATGAATGGCGCTAAATATTATCGCCGATACTAATACTGCAATATGAATGTTTTTGGCAAGTTCGTTAAAAAGCTTTAATAACAACCCCCTGAATAACAATTCTTCACCTATAGCAGGTATTATAGCCACTATAATAATATTGATAGTTAATCCGGTAATAGAGCTAGTGCTAAGCAATATTTCTGTTAATTTTCTTGCTTTATTTTCCTTTTCCTGCATCCAATCTTCAATGCCTGAAAGAAAATCAGGGAGGTTCATATTTCTGTTTAATTCATCTAAATAATTGTTAGTTGGTAATATTGTATAAATAACCAGCCCACCCACCAATATACTAATTAGCATGGGTGCTTTATTAACTGAAAGATACTTAAATGAAGAGTTGCTTACTAAAAACGTATAGAAAAAAACTGGCAATATAAATATACCAATCTGGTTAATCATTTGATAAAATTTAAGGAAGGAAACAGCATTAGGCGTAACAGGATTAGAAATGAAATTTGAAAGCTCCGCGAGTGTGGCATTATAAATTACCATACCGGCTACCAGACCGGCAAATGCTGTAACGACGGCAAATACTATTACAATACCAAAAAGCAATAGTAGCTTCCCAAATGGCGATAGTGAACTTAAAAACGCTGTTCTTCTCATTAATATGAATGATTTTTAAAGAAGTGCAAAATTAATATTTTTGCAAAGAATTTATTGAAGCCTTTACTTAAATCAAACTATCGTTGGTAAAAATAGGAGAAATAAACCTTGGTGAGTTTCCAATTTTACTTGCACCCATGGAAGATGTAACCGATCCTCCTTTTAGGTATATATGTAAAATGTTTGGAGCAGATGTTATGTATACAGAATTTATATCATCAGAAGGGTTGATTCGGGATGCAGTTAAAAGTGTTAAAAAGCTTGATTTTGAAGAATTTGAACGCCCAATAGGAATTCAAATATTCGGTCATGATATTGACTCCATGGTAAAAGCAGCCCAGTACGCCGAGCGTGCCAATCCCGACTTAATTGATATTAATTATGGCTGTCCTGTAAAAAAGGTTGTTGCTAAGGGTGCCGGGTCGGGCATACTAAATGATATTCCGAAAATGGTTAAGATGACACAGGCAGTAGTAAATTCTGTTTCACTACCGGTAACTATAAAGACGCGCCTTGGATATGATGACCAACACAAGGAAATTATTGATATATCTGAAAGAATGCAGGATGTTGGTGTAAAAGCGATTACAATTCATGGTCGTACACGTACACAAAAACTAAGTATTCCGGCGGATTGGACATTAATAGGAGAGGTGAAAAATAATCCCAGAATGCAAATTCCCGTGTTTGGGAACGGTGATATTGTTGATGGAGTATCAGCAAAATATTTTAAAGATAATTTTGGCGTTGACGGGCTTATGGTAGGTCGCGGTGTTTATGGGAACCCCTGGATATTTAGCGAAATAAAACATTATCTGGACACCGGAGAAATATTGCAATCACCTGATATAGAGGAAAGGATAAGAATTGGTAAAATTCAGATGGAAAAATCTGTTGAGTGGAAAGGAGAAAAAAGGGGAGTACTTGAAATAAGAAAGCACTGGGGGAATTATTTTAAAGGATACCCAAATTTTAAACCGTTTAGATTAAAGTTGATGGAGGCTGTTACTATCGATCAGATCATAATAATACTTGAAGAAATAAGATTATTTTATAAGTAACCATCCTCCAAACCCAACACTTTAAACCAAAAACCTGAAGTCCATCTAATTAAGTAATTATCTGATATCAAGATTAGAAACAAGCTTACCATCCTTAAATATATCTCTTACTCTTTCTGGTTTATTTAATTGATAGGTTTTTAACCCAAGTTTTTTTGCAGCCTCAATATTTTCGGTCTTGTCGTCAATAAATAAGGTGTTTTCTGGTACTAATCCATGCTGATAAATCACAAATTCATAAATTTCAGGATTTGGCTTGAGCAAATGCAGGTCGAACGAAAAATATGCCTTATGAAACAGCTCATCGAATTCATGATAACCAAAGCGCAACTGTAAATCTCTTACAAATAAATCATAATGAATCTCATTTGAGTTGCTTAATAGAAAAATCTGGTAGTTTTTCTTCGCGTTTTCAATAATTTCAATTCTTTCTTTTGGGATATCAAAGAGCAACGAATTCCAGGCATCATCCAATTGCTGATCGGTAATTTCAATTTCTAAAAAAGTTCTGAGTTTTGTTCGAAACACCTCAGGGGTTATTATCCCGCGCTCAAACTTACCTATTATTTCATCGATGAATTCAGAAGTCATCAGTTTATCGAAGTCGTTAAAGCCAAATTTAACAAATTCATTAATAGTTAATTGCGGATCGATATCCAGTACAACACCGCCAAAATCGAAGATTATGTTTTTTATGTCCATTTGGTCTTTTATATATAGCAAATAAAAGTAATAAATTGATAAGAACGAATAGAAATCCGTAGTTTTTTTACACATACTGCATGCTAATAATATTATATTTAACTACTTTAGCGTCTGCATTTAAACTGAACCCCCTAAAATGAAAACATTAAAATTGCTAATTATACCCATAATTTTATTAGCATTATTTATTTTCGGATCGTGTACAACCTGCGACTGCCTTGAACCCGGAGACCAGTTGATTTCTCAGTACAGCCTGGATAAATCAATAGTAGAAATTAATACTACAAATGTTAGTACAGGGTTTGAAACAGTTTTTTCAAATACCATTACAGATAGTACTAACAGGGCGCATTTTAGTCAGGCTTTTGTGAATGAAGCCCGTTTTTTTGCTGATGAATCAGGTTATTTTTTCGTTGAAACATTACGCGATGCATGGGTGGTTGCCCACATAAACCCTGATCTTATAGGCACTTCCCGAATTGATGTGCAGGATGAAAATGGCAAGTACTTTATTCGGGAAATGGTTGAAACAGTTAGGTATTCGGGATATGGGTATGTTGAATATTATCGCAAAAACCCTACTACTGGTGTTAATGAGCGAAAGTTAAGTTTTGTAACAGCTATTTCATCAGCAAATTGGTTTATTGGTGCGGGTTTTTATGGTGAACCTGCAAATAATTATTATGATTATTTTGGTGCTTTAGAAATTATTTTAAAGGAAGCTACATCTACCATGGCTAAAGGAATTGCAGGAATTTTCGAGAATATTTATACTGAAGAAAATGACAGGATTGAATTTTGCCGTGATTTTATCGATCATATTCGCTTTTTTGACGATGGCTCTGGATATTTCTTCATCAACAATCTAAATGGTATAAACATTGCTCATGGTGCCAACCCGGAACTTCAGGGAGAAAGCATTTTTGACATCCAGGACATAAATGGAGCATTTATTATACGCGATATGATTGACATTGTTGAATCAGCAGGTTCAGGATATTATGAGTATTATTGGAACAACCCGGCAAGCGGGAACGAAGAAGTGAAAGTTACGTATGTAATGCAAATACCAAATACTGACTATTTTATCGGAGCAGGCTTTTATCTGAATTAAAATTAGATAACAGCAAGGTATTTAACTATTTTCGAAAATTCTAAAACAACGAATTAATATATTAATCATGAAAAAATCGAAAATCAATCTTTGGTTATTATTTATTCTAATGACTTTCTTAGTCACTTCCTGTGCCCCGGGCAGTGAAAATTTCAATGAACAAACTGCGGGATTTTTAATGGGCCTATGGCACGGATTTATTTCCCTTTTTACATTTATCATAAGTTTGTTTAGTGATAATGTTGGTATTTATGAAGTTAACAACAATGGTGGCTGGTACAACTTTGGTTTCATCCTTGGTATTTCCATCTTTTATGGAGGCGGATCGAAGGGAACTTGCCGATAGAGCAAATAACACAACAGTATTATTTCTTTCTTATTGCGATTTACGGAAGCTGATATTGATTGCATCAAAATATTTGCGCAAAAAATACTAATAACAGATATTTATTATTAATTTTGCAGCCCGAATTTGAATTCGTTCAGTTTCGAATTTGCTTGACTGTCGTTAGGCAGGCTTGAAATAACGGGACCTATAGCTCAGTTGGTTAGAGTCCCTGACTCATAATCAGGTTGTCCCAGGTTCAAGTCCTGGTGGGTCCACATTAAAAAACCTCATAACTTATTGGTTGTGAGGTTTTTACGTTTCAAAGATAAAGTAGTTATTTTAATTTGCAAGTTGTTAGAATTTTTGTCAATGTTGACGAAAAAATCTAATTACCTTTATCTCATCTTAACAATCTTCCTGGTAGCCACCTCTTGCCCTGCTCTCACCTGAACAAAATATATGCCGTTAGGCAAGTCAGATGAGTACCACAAATATTGTTGTTTCCCCACTTGAGAAATCCCTAGTTCTACTCTTTCAACAATTTTACCAAGGTGATTGAATATTGTTATATAGGTATTACCTTGTTTTGTACGTATGTATTCAATTGTTGTGGATGTGGAAAATGGGTTTGGGTAGCATTTTAATATATTAATCATGGGTAACGCTCGATTTGATTCACTAATATCAACAACTATACTATCGATCCAACTAACTGCGGCTTGCACAACCGCATCAATTTCTAGGGCAACATCATCGGGATTATGCCAAACATCAACATCGACTTCAAATTCATCATGTGTCAAATAATTTTCAGGTTCCGTAACTAAATAAGCATCACCTCTAGCATAACGACAATACCATGCTCCTTTACCAAGGTCTAAAACTGTTGGGCCATTAAAGGCAGTTGCAGTTGATTTTCCAAAAAATCGTGATCTAGGGTGGAATTTCATTCTCAGTGCTACCTGATCACCTGAGCTGATTGCACCAGGACCTGTTAAGACAGCAATCGGTTTATCATAATATATCAATGAATCACCTGGAATTATGTAAGCTGATGGGGGCGTATAAGGTGCCATCGCAAAATGATTATTAGGATCTGATCGTCTAGCCACCCCAATGGTTGTATCAATAGTATTAAAGAGTAAACTTAATCCAGGATTACTTAGGAACATATTTCCACCATAATTCATCCGAAAATCAATTATCAATCCGGTTGTT
This sequence comes from Bacteroidota bacterium, assembly GCA_014382445.1. Classification (GTDB taxonomy): domain Bacteria; phylum Bacteroidota; class Bacteroidia; order Bacteroidales; family F082. Next base: position 45,906 of record JACNJS010000021.1, on the reverse strand, counting down.
TCATAATTATTCATAATGTCATCAACAGCATTATAAAATTCATCTTCAGCATCCCAGAACCACCCCCAACTATAAATGTATGCGATTTGTGTCCCATCAATGATTCCATAATTGAATAATTGTTCATTATAGTAATCTGGCATAGGCACTCCTGAGACATCCATTTGCTCTGTGCAGAAAAATACTGTATCTAACTCTGCTAAAGGGCTTGTTGATAAATGAATTGTATTCCCGGAACCATATTTATAAATATCAATAGTATCAAAAAGGTGCCAGTTTAACCCGCAACTAATTAACCACGAATGGAGATATGAACTCTCAGAGCTTCCCCACCACCAGCCATGTATTGGCAACTGTGCGGCTAAGAGATCCTGATAGAGAATTTTCCATGGAACACCATCATAGCCTAATACAATATCGCCAGGCACTAACCCCAAGGGATGATCAGCAATGGCTTTGTAAACAAGCAGAGAGCTATCTGCAAGTGGAGTTAATCCTGCACCAAAATGCCCATTGTCGCCCCAGGCTCCAACCCATAACAAAGGTACTCCTGGAGCTGAAGATGTGTAATTACATACGCTTTTGTCTTCACAATTTGTATGTGATTCTTTTAATGCCATTGCCAAATGATTCATGATAGCTGCAAATCGCCCTCTGCTAACCGTATCCTCTATTTCACTACGATATAATGAATCGAGAGAATTCCAGTTAACTATCAAATCCTGAAAACATGCAAATTCCGCATCAATGGTTTGCCAAAAAAGATCAAATATCTCAAGCTTTTCATCAACAGGTAAGCCAGGGCCCCATGTTGAATCTATTATAGCATTCCAATTACTTTTTGATAAATGTCCTGGGCTTTTCTTAATATAGCCAATAGGCAATGTTTGTTTCGAAAACTGCTTACTAAAAAAGTAAGGTGCATTTTCAAGAGCTTCGGTTGAAAGCTCCTGGCCCTTCATAGGAGTGAATAACATTAACAATAAGATCATACAAATTGTTGAAGGTCTGGTAATTGTTTTCATAATATGCGATATTAATGTTTAATTTTCTATAAAATTAATACCAAGGGGACTATCATATCTACCATCCATGTTGCAAAGAATACAGGATATGTTCCATCTTATCCAATTCTTATCTTAAAAGAATTATGAGGTAGGATTAACTGAACTTTTTAGCGTACTGTGAGGGGAGTATTCCGAATTGCTTTTTGAAACATTCGGCAAAATACCCGGGATTGGAAAATCCAACTTCCAGGGCAATTTCTGAAATGTTTCCGGTTTTGTGCCTGAGTAACACTGATGCCTCGTTCAACCTGACCGTTCGTATAAATTCTGTTGCAGATTGATCAATCAGTGCTCGTAATTTTCTGTGGAGTTGTGTACGGCTCAAATTCATTTCACTGCTGAAGACAGCTATATCAAAAGAATCATCTGATAAATATTTTTTCACCGTTTCCCGAGCCCTAAGGAGAAATTTTTGGTCGATGGAAATATGAACTTCATTTTCACTCCCTTCATGAATTTCTTTCAATCGAACATCCCTTATATACTTCTCCTTTAGGCTCTTTCTCTGATTGATTAGGTTACGGATCCGTATACGTAATTCTTCAGGGTCAAAAGGCTTCGTAAGGAAATCATCTGCACCGGTTTCCAATCCTTCAATTTTACTCTCCTGGGCCACCCTGGCCGTTAAAAGAATCAATGGGATATGACTTGTACGCTCATCGGTTTTGATTATGGAGCATAGCTCGTAACCGTCCATTTCAGGCATCATCACGTCGCTGAGGATCAAATCAGGAATTATCTCAATAGCCTGCGAGAATCCTAGTTTTCCATTAAAAGCCTCAACTATATTATAATCCTCTTCGAGGTGACCTCGAATATATAATCTCAGGTCAGAATTGTCTTCAACTATTAACAGGATTGGCTTAGACTGTAATATTTCTTTATGATTATCAGAGTCAGGTTCATGACTTTCAGCAATAATTTCTTCAATCACTTCTTGATTATCTATCTGTTTAGGCAGCATTAATTTGTCACCATCTTCCAGATGTTCATCCCCCATTGGCAGGAATATGTTAAAGACGCTTCCTATTCCTTCTTGACTGCTAACACTAATTTTGCCATGGTGTAATTCTACAAGTTCTTTTGCCAGAGCCAACCCAATACCGCTTCCTTCCAAATCTGATTTATGCGAAGCACTTGCCTGGTAAAATCTGTCAAAAACATGAGGCAATTGATCTTTTCTAATACCCATGCCTGTATCCGAAATGGATATATGAACTTCTTTTTTATTGATATTATCTTTTGCCGCCATGCTAATTCTAATCGTAATCGAACCCCCTTTAGGGGTAAATTTAAAAGCATTGGACAATAGATTATATAATATCTTTTCTATCTTATCTGTGTCAATCCAAACAAAAATCGCATCCTCATCATGCAAATATTTAAGTATAATCTTTTTTTGTGTAGCAAGGGATTCAAAATTTTGGGTGTACCGATTTACCAATTGAATAACATCTAGCTTTTGTACCTGAAGTTTCATTTTACCAGATTCAAGCTTCGACAGATTCAGCAATTGGTTGATAAGCTGCTGCAGTCTGATAGAATTTCGTTGAATAATACTCAAATCTTTTTTGCCTTTATCAGACACAACTTCTTTCTTCAGGTTTCTAAGTGGTCCTAAGATTAAAGTTAAAGGTGTACGGAATTCATGAGAAACATTCGCAAAAAACCTTGATTTCATACTGGCAAGCTCACTGAGTTTTTCCTTTTCAAGGTATTCTACCTCAAGTTGTTTTTTTAATCTATGGCGCTTAAGGTCATACTGCCTCCATGCATAAAATAATCCCAGCACGAACAGAACATACAATAAGTAGGCCCACCATGTTTCCCAGGGTGGTGGATGAATTCTGATGAAAATGGAAGCACCTGTTTCATTCCAGCACCCATCATTATTAGACCCTTTTACCCTGAATATATATTTCCCGGGGGGGACATTTGTATAATTTGCAAACCTCCTCTTTCCACAATAAATCCAACTATCTTCTAATCCTTCGAGATAATACGCATAATTGTTCTTTTCAGGATTAATATAATCAAGCGCAGCAAACTCAAATGAAAAGAAGTCTTGGTTGTAATTGAGGTCTATATATTTCTTTGAAAAATTTCTATCATACAGATTAATAGCAACATCATTAACCAAAAATCGTGTAACAACTATAGGAGGAATATTTTTATTATAATTTATGCTATCCGGGTGGAAGTAAAAAAAACCATCCTGTTTGCCTCCTTTTCCTGGCACAAATATTCTACCATCTTTGCTGAGGTAGGGATCAGACCCATTATAACCTTCAAAAGGTAATCCATCTGAAATATCGAATAGTATTGGGCTTTCATTTTCAGGTGACTGAGGATTAAACCGGATAAGACCTTTCCATGTATTCAACCATAAAGATTTATGTTTATCCTCTATAATTGAAAATTTTTTGTTTTCACCAATAAGTTCACTTTCCTTTTCTATTTTAGAAAATTTATAAGAAGCAGGATCAAAAGCATATAATCCTTCAGTAGTCCCCAAGAAATACAACCCACTTTTTGTTTGGATAATACCAAGTGGCATTCCTTGATAACTTTCATCTCCAATATTATCAGAACTAAATTCGATAAAATCCATTGATTTCTTATTTTCCTTTGGAAGCCGAAAAAGACCAGCTAGGGATGTGACCCAGAGATCACCATTATTGTCTATGTATAAATCATTTATCCATGAATGAGAAAGCATTTCGTTATCAACATACCTAATAAATAAAGAGTCAAAATTTGTGTTATCAAACCAATATAAGCCTGAATTCGTACCATACCAAACAATGCCATTATGGTCTTCAACCATAGCCTTCATTTCTTTTGGTTCAGGATGATTATTCGAGGTATCACAAGGAATTTTTGTAAATGATTCCTTTTCTTTATCAAACAGATATATACCAGGTAAAGGTCGGTTCATTCCAATCCACATAAAGTGTTTTGAATCTTCCAGGATTTCAAATACGCTGTAATTTGATGGAATATTGCCATCCGGAAGTACAAGGGTGCATTGTTTAATTAGTTTTAAATCCTTGTCATAATTTATTAAGCCTGCATTAGGAGACCCGATCCAAAAACTCCCATCAGTATCCTCAAAAAAAGCAATGGACGACTTTCTAAATTTTCCAACTGGCTGGATAATATGATGAAAAGGAGGGTTGTTTAAATCAAGCATATCAATCCCGTCTTCACCAGCAATCCAAAGCAAACGGTTGTTATCCAGAAAGAGCGAAACAATAGCATTACTCGACAAGCTTGAGCTATTATCCGAATCTCTGTATATATGAGTAAATAATCCTGATTTTTGATTGTACTTGTTTAAACCACTTAATGTTGCTATCCATAAATCTTTGATATTCTTATCGCTATATTTAACAATATCATTAATAAAGTAATTAGAAGGATACCTGGCTCTTTCTGTTTGTATTCCAACCCATTTTTGCTGTCCATCAATTATCTTAAAAATAAGAAAATCAGTTCCCACCCAAAGAACATGATCTTGATCTTCAACAATTGTATTAATGATTCTTTCACCCTCTCCAATATATGTTGTTGAAGCTGTTAATTCCACAGCTTTAAAGTCATGATTTCTTCTGTTAAATTGAAATAAACCGTCATTTGTACCAATCCACAAAATTCCGGAATGATCACAATAAATTTCGTTAATCTGATTTTTTCTACTTTGCCAATTGTTAACATCCTGCTTAAACACTTTAAATGTTCCATTAAATGGATCAAATAAATTAAGTCCGTTTTGAGTTCCCACCCAAAGCAGATCGGAAGTGTCACTGCAAATCACATTAACTTGATCATTGCTGAGAGAGGATGAATCATTTGGATTGTGCTGATATCTGATAGATTTCTCTGAGTCGAAATGAAATCGGTTTAATCCTCCCTTTCTAGTTCCTACAAATAATTCTGTGGAATTATACTCATATATTGTTGTTATAACATTATTGGAAATTGATGTAGAATCCTCCGGATTGTTTTTAAAAGATTTGACATTGTATCCGTCATATCGATCCAATCCATCACTTGTCCCAAACCACATAAATCCCCATGAATCTTTCATTATAACATGAACATTATGTGAAGACAATCCATCTTTTGGTGTTATATGCCGAAACTTATATTTCTCAGGTTGTGAATAGATGCTCCCAATAGAATGAATAAGCATGATAATAATCAATGTAGGTATTTTAAGATGCTTATTCATGGATTGAAATGAAAAATAATCAATAAATATACGAAAATTCGAATGACAGGTAATTTGTACTCTGATTCAATTGAAGTTATGGATGCAGTTTACAAGATCAATAACTATCAAAATGCGGATTAATTTTAGAGGAAGAATTCACAAAATTTTACTGCCAAACATTTTACTCTGATTTTTACCCTATTTTTGATTTTGTAATCTTAAGGTAATTGATATTCAGCGCATTAGAAAATATCACTGGTCCTGGTGGGTCCACTAACTAATAAGTTGGCGGTTTTTTAATATGCATTATTGCTATTTGCTACATAGCGCAAGTTTTGTTTTCACATAAGCCCAACAAACAATAATATTGAAAAACGGTTCATAATATTTTAATATATTTGTATTCTACGAAAGTAAATATCCTCATTCTCACATAAAAAAGCTGCTATGAATAAATCAATTATTATTCAAATAAAGTACAGCATTATTATGCTGATATTATTGATAATTAGCTCATGTGGCGAAAAAAAACAAGAACCCCGGCATCTTCTCGAAATCCCTGTTGTTGAAGTTATTCAAAAAGATGTTCCTATATATCAGGAGTTTATAGGGCAGGTTTATGGGCAATACGATATTCCTATAAGGACAAGAGTAAGCGGATTTTTAGATGCTATTCATTTTAATGAGGGCACCTGGGTAAAAAAAGGACAGCTACTTTATACTGTTGACCCTCAATCATTAGAAGCCCAACTTGCAGTTGAAATGAGCAAGCTTGCTGAAGCAAAAACAGACCTTGCAAAAGCTGAAAGTGATCTTGGAAGGATAGTCCCTCTTGCTAAAATAAATGCTGTAAGTCAAAGCGATCTTGATGCGACTCACGCCCAGTACGATGCTGCGGCAGCCAATGTTAAAGCTGTTGAATCGAGTGTGCGGCTGGCAAATATTAATCTGGGATATTGTCGTATTATTTCTCCAATTTCAGGATTAATTGGTAAAACGCAGGCTAATGTAGGCGAATTTGTAGGACAGGCCCCCAACCCTGTAATTTTAAATACAATATCAACCATCGATACAGTCCATGTTGAGTTTTTTCTCGTTGAAGCTGATTATCTCGGCATTGCACGTAGGTTTATTGAAAGTTCGAAGCAAGAGAAGGATGCCAATTATATTGAAAAAGAAAATAAAGATGGTAAGCTAACATTAATTTTATCAGATGGCTCTACATTTAAACACACCGGACGGGTTAAATTCATCGACAGGGAAGTTAATCCTGAAACAGGTTCATTGCTTATTCAAACTTCTTTTCCAAACCCCGACGAACTATTACGACCTGGACAATTTGCAAAAGTAAGGGCCAAAATGGATGAAATAACTGATGCTTTAATTGTTCCCCAGCGCTGTGTAATGGAATTGCAGAGTGCTCACTCGGTTTATGTTATTAATGATAGCAGCAGGGTTGAAAGTAGACAGGTAGTTACAGGACCTAAATATGAAGATTATTGGATTATTGAAAGCGGTCTTAATGCAAATGAAAAAGTTGTTATTAATGCACTTCAAAAAGTAAAACCTGGAATGCCTGTAGTTGCAAAAGTTACTCAGTTTGAAAACAGAACAAATCCACAATAAATTGTATTCATATGTCTGAAACTAAAGGAATTTTTTTCGTACACAGACCTATTGTTGCAATGGTAATTGCAATTGTTATACTTATTTTAGGACTTGTAATGTTGTCGGGTTTACCGCTTGAGCAGTATCCAAACCTCACACCTCCGGTGGTACAGGTTAGAGCAAATTACTCCGGCGCAAATGCTATAACTGTTGAAGAATCGGTAGCTACTCCTCTTGAACAGCAAATCAACGGAGTTGACAATATGATATATATGAAATCGACTAATGCCAATGATGGTACAATGTCGATTGATATTTCGTTTGTTATTGGTTCCGACCCCGATATGAATACCGTACTTTCACAAAATCGCGTTAGTGCAGCGTCTGCTAAATTACCGGCAGAGGTTACCAAATTTGGTGTTACTACCGAGAAATCTCTACCTAATATCTTGATGCTGATAACTCTTACATCCGATGGAAGATATGATCAGGATTTTTTAGGAAACTATGTTCTTATTAACATCAAAGATCAGCTCTCACGAATTAAAGGAATTGGAAGGACTAATGTGCTTGGCGCATCCGATTACTCAATGCGAATTTGGGTAAAGCCCGATAGGCTTGCACAAATGGGAATTACTGTTTCGGAGATACAAAATGCAATTAATCAGCAAAATGTTATTGTTCCGGGCGGAAAATTTGGCGCAGAACCAGCCCCGCCAGGTACTGAATTTACCTACTCTGTACGTTTGCCCGCTAGGTTTAGTTCGCCCGAAACTTTTGGCGATATTGTCATCAGAACTACACCTGAAGGATCACAGGTAAAGTTAAAAGATATTGCCACAATCGACCTTGGTGTTGAATCATACGACGCCTATACCCGATTAAATAAAGAAACATGCGCTGTTATTGCGCTATACCAGTCTCCGGGTTCAAATGCTGTTGAACTAAGTAAAGAAGTAATTGCAGAAATGGAAATACTGGCAGAGAGTTTTCCTGAAAGCATTAAATACGACGTTTCGTTAGATGCAACACTACCCATTACTGCCGGCATTAGAGACATTGTAATTACATTGATAGTAGCCATTTGCCTGGTAGTGTTTGTTGTTTTTATTTTCATCCAGGACTGGCGGGCAACTCTTATTCCTACCATAGCTATTCCGGTTTCACTGGTAGGAGCTTTTATCTTTTTCCCCGTTTTGGGATTTACTATCAACGTTCTTTCATTACTCGGATTAGTACTTGCCATTGGCATTGTAGTTGACGATGCTATTGTTGTTGTTGAAGCAGTACAGGTAAACATTGCTAAGGGAATGAGTGCAAAACAAGCCACTATTGAAGCAATGCGAAAAGTGTCAGCGCCAATAATTGCCACTACTCTTGTTTTAATAGCAGTATTTATCCCGGTTGCAGGTATGGCAGGGATAACCGGTCGTTTATATCAGCAGTTTGCAATTACAATAGTGGTTTCCGTAATAGTTTCCTCGATAAACGCTCTCTCATTGAGTCCTGCTTTATCATCATTATTATTAAAAAACCCAACTCCATATGGTGGATTTTTAGGGAGGTTCTTTGGTGTGTTCAATAAATATATGGGCAAAACCACCGACACTTATATGAGTTTCACATATATTGTAGCTCGTAAATTAAAACGCAGTTTAGTATTCATAGTTATTATAAGCTTAGCAGCAGCATTATTTGGAACCTTGGTTCCTGGAGGGTTTATTCCCGAAGAAGATATGGGCTATTTCTTTGTTAACATTCAGCTTCCTGATGCAGCTTCTCTGCAACGATCGAATGCTATTACCAAAGAAGTTGAGAAACTTATTATGGAAATACCCGAAGTAAAGTACGTAACAACAGCAGCAGGTTACAGTATGCTTTCAGGTGCATCAGCCTCAAATACGGGGTTTATGTTTATTAATTTGGTGCCGTGGGATGAGAGGAGCCGTACGGCAGAAGATATTATCAACCAGCTAAACCCAATATTGTTTACAAAAATTCTTGGAGCTCAGGTATTTGCCTTTGGCCCACCTGCATTGCCCGGACTGGGTCATGGGTCAGGTTTTAGTATTATGATCCAGGATAAGGGAGGTAACACGCCCGGCTATCTTGCAGAAAATACAGCAAAATTTGTTGAAGAAGCAAATAGCAGGCCTGAAATATCAAGGGCTTTTACCACTTTCCAGGCAAATGTACCCCAGCGATATATTGATGTTGACAAAGAAAAGGCACTTAAACTTGGTGTTCCGCTGGATGAACTATACCATACAATAGGAGCGTTTATGGGAGGTTCGTATGTAAACGATTTTACCAGGTTTGGTCGATTATATAAAACCTATATTCAGGCTGAGCCACAATACAGGGTTGATAAAAAACAAATAAATAACTTCTTTCTAAAAAATAACATTGGGGAGATGGTGCCTTTGGCGACTTTGGTAACCGTAAAAGACATATCAGGTCCTGATTATACTAATAGGTTTAACTTATACAGAGCTGTGGAAATTACTGGTAATCCGGGTGTTGGTTATACGAGCGCCCAGGCAATGACAGCATTGGAAGAGGTAGCAGAGGAGGTATTGCCCAACGACATGGGTTATGCCTGGAATGCTATGTCGTTTCAGGAAAAAAAAGCCTCAGGTTCATTAATCATGATATTAACATTTTCGCTGGTGTTTGTATTTCTAATACTATCGGCACAATACGAAAGTTGGTCACTGCCGATCAGTATTTTAATGGGAACACCTTTTGCAATATTTGGTGCCTTATTCGCCCTTTGGGTTTCAAGGCTTATCAGCCCTACTTTTGAAAACAACATTTTTGCACAAATTTCATTGGTGATGCTGGTGGGAATGGCAGCCAAAAATGCAATTCTGATAATTGAATTTGCTAATGATGAGTTTAAAACGGGTAAAGACCTCATGGCCTCAGCAATAAGTGCCGCCAAAGCGAGGTTCCGGCCTATTCTTATGACAGCTTTTGCATTCATTTTCGGAGTTTTTCCGCTGGTAATCGCATCAGGCTCGGGAGCTGAAGCCAGAAAAGTGATGGGAATGGCTCTAATTGGAGGTATGTCGGTGGCAACATTCCTAGGTGTATTTATGTACCCGATGCTTTTTGTGTTTATAGGGAAAATTTCGGGATATGAAAAGAGGAGGGATAAGATGATGGCTTTGGAAGTTGAGAGTAGTTCAGATAATACAAATGAGTGATTAATCCCCGACGGGGAATAAATCACTCTTTTATTGATTTTTACAAATATTTAATGCCCTACGGGCAAAAAACACAATCAAATAATTATTACCGCGTAGCGGTTATAATTATTGTAAGAAAACATAATTAACGATATTCGCCGTAGGCGATTTATTGATAAAAACAAAAATATGAAACCAGGTGTTTTTACGCAATTATATGTCCAATTGATCTTTGCAGTTAAATACAAAGACAGATTATTAAAGGAAAATATCCGCTCAGAGTTGTTTAGTTATATGAGTGGCATTGCTACAAATTTAAAACACAAGTCAATCATCATTAATGGAGTTTCTGATCATGTACATGTTTTTCTCGGAATAAGTCCATCCATAACCATTTCAGATACAGTATGGGAATTGAAAAGAAGCTCTTCTCTATTCATCAACAACAAAAATTGGTTCGGATCGAAGTTCCAATGGCAAGACGGATATGGTGCTTTTTCTTACAGCAGATCACATATTGATAACGTATACAATTACATCAAATACCAGGAACAGCATCACAGAAAAACAACATTTAGAGAAGAGTACATCGATTTTCTTAAGCAGTTCGAAATCGAATTCAATAATAAGTACCTGTTTGATTTTTTTAGTTAGACTTTTGAAAAAATAATATTGTAATGAAAAAGATTATAATGCTCACATTTGTAATAACCATCCTCCTGTCAGGCTGTATATTAGGGCCGGATTTTCAGAAGCCTGATTATAACTCTCCAGAAAAATTTCGATTTGATGCACTTGCAACTGATACGGTTATTAATTTACAATGGTGGGAATTATTTAACGACCCGGTTCTTGATACTTTAATTAAAACAGCACTTAATGAAAACAAAGATGTACTTATTGCTGCTGCCAGAATTGAAGCCGCAAGGGCAAACATAGGATATACAAACGCCGACCAATGGCCCTCGCTTGGGTATTCGGCGGGTGCCTCCAAAAGTAATTATGCAGGCATTAAACAACCAACGGCATCAAATAGCTTTTTTACTTACCCTGAATTGTCGTGGGAAATTGGTTTTTGGGGTAGTTACATTAGGTTGACCGAAGCTGCAAAGGCTAACCTTCTGGCGAGTGAATACGGTATGCGTACTATTCAAATGAGTTTAATAGCAAATGTTGCCAGCACTTATTTTGAGCTTCTTAACAATAAAGAGAAGTTGCTTATTTCCGAAAACACACTTGCTTCACGCGATAGTGGGTTACTAATTATCGAAGCAAGATATAAGTGGGGCATTATTGCAGAAATTGATTTAAACCAATCACAGGTTCAGCGAGCCATTTCTGCGGCAGCAATTCCACAGTATAAAAGAGCCATTGCGCAAACCGAAAATTCACTCAGTGTTCTTCTTGGTCATAATCCTCGTTACATCACAACAGAAACAAGTCTTTTTGACATGGCAGTCCCACCTGATATCCCAACAGGATTACCATCACAGCTGTTAGAACGACGCCCGGATATTAAGCAGGCAGAAGCATTGTTACAATCGCAAAATGCTCAAATTGGAGTAGCGGAGGCAATGAGGTTTCCATCGCTAAATTTAACAGGATTACTTGGTGCTGCAAGCAACGATCTGTCCACACTTACTACGGGAGGGTTAGCCTGGTCGGTAGGTGGGAGTTTATTAGGTCCTGTTTTTCAATTTGGGAAAAATAAAAAAAGAGTCGAAATGGCAAGATACGAAGCCGAAGCAATGTTATATGAATATGAAAGTGTAGTATTACAGGCATTTAGCGAGGTTGAGAATGCACTGATAAGTATTGAAACATTGAAAGAAGAAATTCTGGCACAGGAAATGCGTTATGAGGCGGCAGCAAATGCAGAGATGCTTTCAGAAAACAGGTATTCATTAGGTGAGACAAGTTATCTCGAAGTAATGGATTCACAGCGACAGTTATTTGATGCTCAATTAAATTTCACACAAACAAGGATGAATCTGTTAAATGCTTATGTGAAGCTCTATAAAGCTCTCGGAGGAGGATGGTTATCGCCTGATGAAGAAAAAGTTTCTAATCAATTACCAAAATAAATAGATAAAATGAAACATCTTATTTTAATTACACTAATTGCTGTTAATTTGGTTGGTTTTGCCCAATTCGACAAGTTTTTTCATGACAAAACCCTGCGTATGGATTATTACCATAGTGGTAATACCGGTGAGGAAGATTATTATTTCGATGAGCTTATTGAGGAACCGTATTGGGGAGGCTCTAAAGTAAATCTTGTTGATACTTTTGAGTACGGCAAATATTATGTTAAAGTAGTTAATACTTCCAATGATTCGTTACTTTACTCAAGGGGATATTCTACACTTTTTGGCGAATGGCAAACAACAAATGAGGCAAGCGAAACCAAACGGTCTTTTTCAGAAGCCGTTGTTTTCCCATATCCGAAACAAAATGTTGATGTAGTATTATACTCCCGAAACAGGGATGGGATATTTGAGGAAAAATTCAGATATAAAGTAAATCCAGAAAACTATTTCATCAAATGTGACCAACGATTAGTATATCCTTCGTTTGATGTTCATATATCAGGGGCTACGGATAAAAATGTTGATATCTTAATTCTACCTGATGGATATTCAAAAGAAGAGATGGGGCTTTTTATTGATGATTGCCGAGTATTTGCCGAAGGCCTTTTTGAATATGCGCCTTATGATAAAAATAAAGACAAATTTAATATCAGAGGTATATTGGCCCCTAGTGATGATTCAGGAAATGATATTCCTGCCGACGATGTTTGGAAAAAAACAATTCTCAACACCAGTTTTTACACTTTCGACAGCGAAAGGTATTGCATGACCATTGACAACAAAAGTGTGCGCGACCTTGCAGCAAATGCTCCATACGATCAAATTTATATTTTGGTCAACAACAAAAAATACGGGGGTGGTGCCATTTACAATTATTACAACGTTAGCGTTAACAGCAACGAAAAATCATCCGAGATTTTTATTCACGAACTAGGGCATGGGTTTGTGGGCCTTGCTGATGAATATTACAATTCCTCAACCTCATACAATGATTTTTACAATCTTAATGCCGAACCATGGGAATCAAATATTACCACTCTCATTGATTTTGATAGTAAATGGAAGGATATGGTTAAAAAACGAATTCCAATTCCCACTCCTGATACTGAAAAGTATAAGAACAAAGTTGGTGTTTTTGAAGGTGGCGGATTTGTGGCCAAAGGTGTTTACAGACCAATGCACGATTGTATGATGAAAAGCTTTGGAGGAGATAGTTTTTGTCCTGTTTGCTCAAAAGCAATTCAGAATATGATTAATTTTTATTCGGAGTGATAATTTTAGGCGACTAAAATCAATTCGCATCATCATTCCACTTCAGAGTGTTGATAAGATGTTCGATATCGCTTGTTATAAAATCAATAACCGGCTCAAGTGAATCGTTATTTGGTATTATATTAAAATAAAGAGCTCCTCTTAAAAAGTGTGAGGCACTGTCGGTTACAAAAAACTGATAGGGTGATGCTGCACCGTTGCCTTCTATTTTGTAGGTTAATCCATATATGTTTCTATCATTATCCACTATAAGGCTGTCGTTTATTTCCTCTGCCTTGGGAATATGTTTCGAGACTAGTGTATAAGCATCTTCGAGGTAGGTAATAAGATTGTCATCAATACTTTTGTAACTTAAATGAACAGTTGCTTTAAACTGTGGATATTCAATGTTAATCCAATATTTTTGATTGGGGTTATGTGGTGAGCCTTGTAATTTGGCATATTCTGGATATTCAAAATAGTAAGGAAAAGTAGTGTCCGACATTATATAATTACGCTCAGGAAGTTCTATCCTGAAATAACCCCTTGGTAATGGTGTGTAATTTTGGCTGCACGAAGCCATAAAAACAATTGCCACTACTAACAGGCTGTAAATCAATTTACTTGGCAGCCTTTTAATCATTAATTATTACCTTTACTTCATTAATTTTTCGTTGATCGGCATCAGTAATTTCAAACCTGAATTGCTTAAAGCTGACAACTGAACCGGATTCCGGAATCTTACTTTCAAATTCTAAAATCAGACCTCCCAAGGAGTCCGACTCACCCCTTACATCATCAAATATTTCATCATTCAGATTAAGTATTTTGCAAAAATCTACAATCGGTGTTTTTGCTTCAAATATATATGTATTATCAGAAATCTTCTCGTATTTAAACTGATGTGGTTCCATATCAAACTCATCGCTTATTTCACCAACAATCTCCTCAATAATATCTTCGAGAGTAATAATACCTGAAGTTCCTCCATACTCGTCAACAACAATTGCTACGTGTATCTTTTTATCTCTAAACTCTTGCAGCAAATCGTTAATTTTCTTGTTTTCAGGCACAAAAAAAACTGGTTTCCTGATAAGCTTTTGCCAACCAGTGTCCTCATTATCTCCTGAACACGATAATAAATCCTTAATATATAATATGCCCGATATTTTGTCAAGAGTTTCATCATATACCGGTATTCGCGAAAAACCCGATTTAAGCACTACGTCAATTACTTCATTAAAGCTTAATTTGCAATCAATTGCTGTAACATTTACTCGTGAAACCATTATCTCACTTGCTTCTTTTTCGCCAAAAGTTGCAATTCCTTTAAGTATGAATTTTTCATCGTCGGTTACGCTGGTGTCGGATGTAATTTCAATAGCATCCGAAAGATCGCTCATACTAATATTATGACCCTTTTTCCCCATTCTCTTATCAATAAAAGAAGTTGAAGAAACAAGGATACTGCTTAATGGTTTAAAAAACCAAATTAAAAACGTCATCCGTAAAACCATAAGGGTTGCAACGGACACAGGTTCTTTATTGGACAGTATTTTAGGGATAATTTCTCCGAAGATAAGCAATACAGATGTAACAACCACAACCTGAATAAAAAATATCAAAATTTTGTTCGACTGCAAATCAAACAAGTTTACAGTTATATAAGTTGATAGAATAACAATACTAACATTAATAAAATTATTAGAAATAAGTATTGTTGCCAGCAGCTGTTTAGGTTTAGTAAGAAGCTGCAATATTGCTTTGTCCTTTTTTCCGTTCCTAACCTTTAACGCATCTATGTTGGAAGGCGAAAGTGAAAAAAAAGCTGTTTCTGATCCTGAAATCAAACCCGAGAAAAGCAAAAGAATAATAATCACCAATAGTGCAATAACAATATCAGTAGTGAACCCTAAAAAGAAATTCTCTGAGATTATAATCAGCAGGGTTAGAAAAGAATCTGTTTCAACATCCACCAAAATGATTTTTTAAATTAAAAAATATTATCGGCAAAATTACTAAGAAAAACAATACTTGCGTACCAACCTCCTGTTGTTTAGAACGGGAGGTCATCTTCAGGAGTGGTGGAATTTTCAGAAGTCTCGGATTTAACCTGTTCATCATTTGCGGCAGATGGGTTTCCTTGATTACCATAATTTCCTGGGTCTGACTCACTGTTTCTATCTACACCTTTGGGATGGGCCAACATATTTATTTTCTCAGCCAATATTTCGGTAATATACCTTTCATTACCATCCCGATCATTGTATTTTCTGTTTTTGATTTTTCCCTCCACATAAATCAGATCACCCTTTGCTACATTTTTTTCTGCCAAATATCGGTAACCCACGATATTATGCCATTCGGTCTGATCTCTCCATTCATTTGTAGTTCTGTCCATATAACTTTCGGTAGTTGCAAGCGAAAAGCTAATTTTTTTTGTTCCATCATCAAAAGTAAAAGTATCAGGGTCTTTCCCGATATGTCCTATCAATATTACTTTGTTTAATCCAGCCATTTTGTAAAATATTTATATTATTTTCAGTAATCAAAATTAGGTATTTTTCCAGCAAAAATGCTCGTATTACCAAACTATTCCTAAACAAAAATGAATATTTAAAGCAAAAAAGCAACCCTCCATACCCGAAATTACTAATAAAGAACTAATTATAAATAAAAAATACTCAATTAAATAACATTACTTTAAAAAAAATGTTTTACTTTTGCCCACCAAACTAAGAAACTAATTTTTAATTATTTAAAATAACTTTGAGATGACAAAAGCAGAAATTGTAACTGAAATCGCCAATAAAACTGGCGTTGAAAAGGTGGCTGTACAGGCTGTAGTAGAGTCTTTCATGGAAGCCGTAAAAGACACAATGGTTAATGGTGAGAATGTTTATTTGAGAGGATTTGGTAGTTTTATTATTAAGAAAAGAGCTGAAAAAACAGGTCGGAATATTTCTAAGAACACTACCATTATTATCCCTGCACATAATATTCCTGCTTTTAAACCAGCGAAAACTTTCGTAAACGAAGTAAAAGCTAAATAGCTTGTTATTAACTATTAACACTAATTAATTATGCCAAACGGAAAAAAGAGGAAAAGGCACAAGATGGCTACCCATAAACGTAAAAAACGTTTAAGGAAGAACAGGCATAAGAAGAAATAATTTTTTCTTTCGTAAAATAACACAAGGCTTTTAAATAGTCTTGTGTTATTATTATTTTTTCGATTCCTCCCAACACCCACACTGTTTGTCCTGCCGAATATCAACTTCATTTATTTAAATTGCTACCTGCGTTTAGGTTGTTATTTAATTAATTAAAAAATTAAACAATGTGAACAGAGAATTAATTATTGATTCGAATTTATCGGAGGTTAACATTGCATTACTTGAGGACAAAAATCTAGTTGAATTACATAGGGAACAAATCAACAATAAATTTACTGTTGGTGATGTTTTTTTAGGTAAGGTAAAAAAAATAATGCCCGGCCTTAATGCTGCTTTTGTTGACGTTGGCTATGAAAAGGATGCTTTTTTGCATTATCTCGATCTTGGTCCGCAAATACGTACTTTCAATAAGTATGTAAAACTTGGTGTATTAGGGAAAGCTAATCTCACATCTCACGAAACGCTTAGGCGCGAAAAGGATATTGAAAAAACTGGCAAAATAACGCAGGTATTAATTTCCGGACAGCAGATTTTAGTTCAAATTGCGAAGGAACCTATCTCCACAAAAGGGCCAAGGATTTCAACAGAAATATCTTTCCCCGGTCGGTTTCTGGTACTTTTACCATTCTCCAATAAAATTTCCATTTCACAAAAAATAAAAAGCAGTGCCGAACGTAACCGCTTAAAGAGGCTAATAACCAGCATACTGCCTGAAAATTATGGAGTAATTATTCGCACTGTTGCCGAAAACAAAAAAGTTGCCGAGCTTGATGCTGATCTTCGTGATCTTACCGGAAAATGGGAGAGTATCATTAAAAAATTATCGCAACTTAAAGCACCTCATAAAGTACTAAGCGAGCTTGATCGCACATCACAAATACTAAGGGATCTGTTAAATGAGTCATTTAATTCGATTCACGTTAACGATCCTACTTTGTATGAAGAAACAAAAGCGTACATAAGCACCATTGCTCCCGACAAAATTGATATCGTAAAACGGTATAAGGGACGAGTCCCCATTTTTGATTATTATAATATTGGAAAACAACTTAGGAGCTCCTTTGGCAAAACTGTTACCATAAGAAGTGGGGTTTATTTGGTTATAGAGCACACAGAGGCCTTACATGTAATTGATATAAATAGTGGCCATCGGGTAAATAAAGAGAACTCTCAGGAAGAAAATGCACTTCTTGTTAACATGGAAGCTGCTACCGAAGTTGCGCGTCAGCTAAGGTTAAGAGATATGGGAGGCATTATTGTTATCGACTTTATTGATTTGCACGATGCCAAAAACCGAAAGATATTATTTCAAAAATTAATTGAAGAAATGTCGAAAGATAGGGCCAAACATACAATACTTCCTCCAAGTAAATTTGGTCTGGTTCAAATAACAAGGCAAAGAGTAAGACCCGAAATGATTGTGCCTGTCCTTGAAAAATGCCCAACCTGTAATGGAACAGGAGAAATTAAGTCGAGCATGATCCTCCTTGATGATATTGAAAATAATCTCAATTATTTAATCCACGATCAGAATGAGAAGATGTTAACCCTATGTGTTCATCCATATATTGATGCCTTCCTTACAAAAAGCTTTATGTCAACCCAAATGCGTTGGTTCTTAAAATACAAAAAGTGGATTAAAATTCGTCCAATAAACGATTATCAGTTAATGGAATACCATTTCTTTAATAAGAATGGTGATATAATAAAAAGGTAGTATAATTTATTGGTCAAATTATTGAAAGATATGAATCACGAATTTAATTCAAAGTACAAAACTATGGTACTTTCAGTCCATAGTGGTTTATTTAGTATTTACTAGCATGAATGCTAAGGACCGGGATTGGTGAATGATTAACCATTTGCGATGCGTACGGGCCAAGAAGAAGATTGGCAGTCGTAGTTTCCTGTTCAGTCATTATTGATATAAGATTGGCCTTTATTTTTTTTGCATACTTAAGGGTTCCATCAGTAATATTATCAGCTTCAATAAATTTTGATTTATAAGTGATATCATTTTCAGCAAAATATTCCTCCGCTTGAACCACATAATTACGAATCCGGAACCTGATATCGTCGGAACTTGTAGTAAACATGCCCAGAATGTGTACTTCAGATTTGAAGTACTTTGCCAATAATGCTGTTACCGGTAATTTTTGCCTTGTGATTATTGTACTATCTAATGGCATAACAATTTTTTTCAAATCGGTACCTGCATCAACGCCATTACGAATAGTAATTATTGGACGTGTGCTGGCAGTAATAATACGGTTAGCATTGCTGCCGATCCAAAATTCTTCAAAGCCTGATGACCCGTGAGTTCCAATTACAACTAAAAAAGCTTCAATTTCATTTGCCACTTTACATATTTCTTTATATACTTTCCCCTTTCTGATATAGTACTTTAACTCCTCCCCGTGCAAATGATACTTGAATTTCTTAACAAGAGCTTCAAATCGTTTTGTTACTTCCTTCTCTATATTTTGAGGTTCAACAGAGAAGATCTCTTTGGAATAATCCAGATGATTAATCCATACCATTGCGATACTGGCGTTTGCTTTCCTTGCGATTGTTATTGCATGTTCAAGGGCGTTGATCGAACAATCGGAGAAATCGATGCCCACAAGAATGACTTTATTCATAGCTATTGGTGTTTTTAAATTTCTGTAAATCTGGCGGATTGATATAATCTTGAGTTACCCATGCTCCGGGGTATTTTCTGCTTATTTTTTCTAGAAACTTCTCAGCTTCTAAACGGGTTCTAAAATCGCCTACACGTACCCGATAATTCGGTTCTCCAAAAGTTAGATAAGCGGGTATATCAGGGTACTTTTTCGAAAAACCCGATTTTACTTCCTCAGTTATAACAAGTGCATCATTCCCTGATGCCATATGTATTTGAATTCTATAACCCTGGAATTCAGGATATTTTTTATTATGTTCAATATGCAATTGAACCAGATTGTCGATCCTGGTATCCCCAATAACAATAACTCTGCTTTCGTCAGTATTCTGTGAAAACAGACTGCCAACGATAAAAGCAATTAAAAATATTAACCCTGCTATTCTTTTCATAATTTTTTTATTACAAATAACTAATGCACTTTTGCCCTTACACTTACCACGGGAATAGTTGAATTATTAATTAGCTGCTGCGAATATGGCCCTAAAAATTTATTTGCAGTTGTTACTCCCTGATCAGTCATAATAGCGATAAGGTCAATATCATTTTTGTTACTGTATTCAATAATTGAAACAGCCACATTGTTAGCCTCAATTTTCTCTATAATAAAATCTACTCCCCTCTCAGTTAGGCAACTAACTGCCTCGTCTCCAAATTTATCTATCCTCTTTTTGATAACATTTATAGTTGTATTATACACTTTAAGTAAATATACTGTGGCGCTAAATTCAAGAGCGAGATCAGCAACAAAAGGTAGTTTTTGTTTTGTTTCTAAAGAGCTGTCTAATGGAAGAAGGATTTTACTGATTGAGCTACCAAACTGATAACTACTCCGAATAGTAAAAACAGGACATGGTGCTTGTGTAACGACCCTGTAAGCATTACTGCCAATCCAATGTTGCTCATAACCCGAAACGCCATGTGTTCCGGCAAATATCATATCTGCATTAATTTTACTGGCGGCTTTTGCTATTTCCTGATACACTCTTCCCTTCCGAAGTATTACTTCAAACTTCCCCCCCAAAATTCTATCTTTATATTCTGTATTTAGATGTTTCAGATATGCTCTCTTTTCTATCCTGAGCTCTCCACTAATAGTTCCTAGTACGGTTTCATCAGTCACATTGTCATCAACCCATATCAAATAAATTGAAGCCGATAACTTTTCTGCATACATAATCGCATACTCAAGAGCATGTTCTGCATTTTTTGAAAAGTCGATGGCAACAAGAATTGTTTTCATTGTTGTAAGGTTTTACGCGATAATATGCAAACCGTATTTTTATACATCTATAACAACAGTTTATCAACGCTGCTAATTTAACAAAAATTTATTAGAACTATTAAACTTATTTCACCAAATTGATCAAAAATATTGGCTCATAAAGAACAAATGAATCCCGAACATTCCAAAATGTTGAATTGCTATGTGATTTTCATCTATTTTTGTTACAATAAATTTATTATTAATGAATGAAAATCTTGACGCATCGGGATCAAGTTTAAGCAACGTAGAAAAAGAATTTGAAAACACTCTTCGACCTGGATATTTTAATCATTTCACAGGACAACCCAAGATTGTTAATAATCTTAAAATATTTGTGGAAGCGGCAAAGCAACGTGGCGATGCTCTGGATCATGTTCTGTTACATGGCCCTCCTGGACTTGGTAAAACAACATTATCCTATATACTTGCAAATGAACTGGGTGTTAATATAATTTCAACATCAGGACCGGTACTTGATAAGCCGGGAGATCTGGCCGGACTACTAACTAACCTAAATGATAATGATGTTCTTTTTATAGATGAAATCCACCGTTTAAGTGCTGTTGTTGAAGAATACTTATACTCAGCTATGGAGGACTTTAAAATTGATATAATGATTGAAACAGGCCCAAATGCCAGGTCTGTTCAAATTAAACTTAATCCTTTTACTCTTATTGGAGCTACAACACGGTCGGGACTTCTTACTGCTCCACTTCGCTCAAGGTTTGGAATTAACTCACGACTTGAATATTATAATGCCTCTACACTGGCTCTAATTATAAAACGCTCAGCAACTATATTAAAAGTTAATATTGATGACCTGGCGGCCAATGAAATTGCGGGAAGAAGCAGGGGTACTCCTCGTATAGCCAACTTATTACTGCGCCGTGTACGTGACTTCGCACAAATTGTTGGCAATGGTAATATTGATGTTGAGATTTCACAATATGCTTTAAAATCTCTGAATGTTGACAAAAACGGCTTGGATGAAATGGACAACAGAATACTAACCACTATTATTGATAAATTTAAAGGTGGCCCTGTGGGGCTTACAACAATAGCCACTGCTGTTAGTGAAGAGAGTGATACAATTGAAGAGGTTTATGAGCCTTTCCTTATTCAGGAAGGATATTTAATGCGTACCCCAAGGGGTAGGGAAGCAACGCAATTAGCTTATGACCATCTTGGCAAGACTAAAGAAACGAAACAGAGAAAACTCTTTTGACTGGTCACAAATGCCACTACAATCGTTAAATAAGCAATATTTAAGTGATTTTATTAAAACCAACGCTAAAGGCATCGGATTTTTTGATTGTGGCATTTCTAAGGCTGAATACCTTGATAACGAGGCAGCAAAAATGGAACATTGGTTATCGCAAGGTAATCATGGTGAAATGAGTTACCTTGAAAGAAATAAGAAAAAACGCTATAACCCTGAACTTCTTGTTGACAATGCTAAATCAGTAATAACAGTTCTTTACAATTATTATCCTGGCCATAAACTATCCTCAACCGACAATTATCATATTTCAAAATATGCATATGGCAAAGACTACCATTTTATTATTAAGGAAAAGCTAAATAAGCTGTTAAATATTATTGAAGAAAAAATGGGGAAATGTAATGCACGTGTATTTGTCGATTCCGCACCGGTACTTGATCGTGCATGGGCACACAAAAGTGGATTAGGTTTTATTGGCAAAAACACGCTCCTGATTAATAAAGAAGGGGGGTCCTTTTTCTTTATCGGACATATAATAATCGATCTTGAGCTTCATTATAAAGACAATATTGACCCCAAAAGTTATTGTGGTTCATGTACCCAATGTATTGATGACTGCCCTACTAATGCTATAAAAGAAAACTATGTAGATGCACGTAACTGCATTTCATATTTAACAATTGAATATAAAGGTGCTTCCATTCCTGCTAAGCTGAGGGGAAAATTTAACCACTGGATTTTTGGTTGCGATATCTGTCAGGATGTTTGTCCATGGAACAGGTTTTCTTCACCTCACAAAGAACCCTTATTCGAACCAAGTGTAAATCTTAAGAGCATGACTAAAACACATTGGGAAAAATTGGATAACCAGCAGTTTAACACACTTTTTAATGACTCTGCCATTAAGCGCACCGGATATCAGTGTTTGAGAAGAAATATTGACTTCCTGCTGTAACCAATTTGGCATTGAATTAAATATTCTATTTTTGAATAGAATTTTAACCAATTATAATTGATAAGAATTGATAATATGAACTGGTTAATATTTTGGATTGTACTTTATTTGCTCGTCGTAATTGTATTATCATTACGTCACATTAAAACTTCCGACTTAGAGCAATATCTGGTAAATAACCGTAATACCCGAACCCTTCCGCTTGTGTTTACAGTACTTGCAACCTTTGTTGGCGGAGGAACATCGATAGGTTTAATGGCAATGGGTTACGAGTCGGGGTTAGCTGCGGTTGGCATTGGCATAGCCTATGTAATAGGTTTTATGATAATGTTCTTTTTTGCAGGAAAGATAAGAACCTTTGGTGCAGAAAAGAAAATATACAGCTTGCCTCACTTTCTAAACCACAATTATACATCAAGTGATAATCCTGGATTCACTAAAGTTTTCTCAGCAACAGTAAGTGGTGTAAATATATTTATCTTCTTTTTTTTACTTGCAGCACAGTTTGTGGCAATGGCAAGTTTGCTGAAATTTGCATTTGATATTGGCTATACAACTGCTGCCATTATTTCGGCCGTTATTGTTATCCTTTATACTGCTATTGCAGGACTTTCGGGAGTAATTATAACAGACATGATCCAGTTTGTTGCAATTATAATTATGATAATATTAATTTTTATTCCGGGTATTGTTGATGATACTGACATGTTTAACCGACTGGAAGAATTGCCTGCAAATATGCTTAATGGCTCGTATTATGGATGGATATTTTTAGTTGCGTTGCCACTTTTTCTCTCATGGTCGGTTTTAGTGCGGATGGACATCTGGCAGCGTATTTTGGCCGCTAAAAATGAGAAAACAGCACGGAGAGTTAGTATAATTTCAGGCCTGGGAATGCTGCCTTTTTATATTATTTTTCCTGCTGTAGGAATAGCAATTCGAATTATATCTAACGAATCGTTAGACCCAAAAGATGTAGCTTATATTTTTATCGACAGGCATAGCAGCGGGTTCATTTTTGGTTTTGCGATTGTTGGTTTACTTTCGGCACTTATGTCGTCGGGTGATAGCTTTTTGAATATTATATCAATATCTGCCGTTAAAGATTTTGCAGGATGGGGTAAACCAAAAGGAGAGACTATAATGTATTCAATGATTAGATTTACAACTGTTGGTTTTGGAATAATTGCATTGTTTGTATCATTGGTTTTCCCATATATTGTAGACCTGATGGTTGTTGGAATTTCAACAATAGCCCTTTTTGTTCCTATAACGTTATTTGCATTAGTTTCAAAAAATGCTTTTAAGCATCGTAAAGCGGCATTAGCAAGCATATTATCGGGTTTTATTGTTAATATTATTTTGTTTACATGGGGTATATTATATCCCGAACAGTTTTCAGCTAAATCATCATTTATTCCTGCCTTTATTATAGCAGCAATTGTTTTGATAATTGGCATAACTTTTTTTAGAAAAAAGCAACCATGCTAACTACTTTTTCCGACGAATATTTTATGAAGGAAGCCCTCAAAGAAGCCTTAACCGCTTTTGAAAGAGATGAGGTTCCTGTAGGTGCAATAATTGCTTGTAATAACCAGATTGTTGCCAGAGCTCACAACTTAACCGAAACGCTGAACGATGTAACAGCACACGCTGAAATGCAGGCTTTTACATCCGCCGCCGATTTTATTGGAGGGAAATATCTTGGTGATTGTACTCTTTATGTTACTCTGGAACCGTGCATGATGTGTGCCGGAGCTTCGTATTGGACACAAATTGGCAGAATTGTTTTTGGTGCATACGACCCTAAACGTGGATATTCCAAAATTGGTGATTCGGTTCTTCATTCTGAAACAAATATTACAGGAGGAGTGATGGAAGAGGAGTGCGGCCGTTTATTAACGACTTTTTTCTTGAAAAAAAGAAATCTCAAGAAATAACAAGCACAATAAAGATAGATATAAAATTTAAACCTTGTGCTAATTATTCAACATCATACTGTCTCGAAAAAAATAGCCAGACTACGTTTGCTGGATTATGCACTGGAAGTTTTTACAACTGTTCCATCACGTGCAAGCATGAAAAAAGTCATCAAAAGGGGAGAATTGTTAGTAAATAATCAACCCGGACATCAGAGTAATTGGGTGGAAGAAGGGCAAGAAATTACTTTAATAGATTTAGAGCTCAAACCTCCAAAACCCCTTGTTTATAAACTTGAAGTAGTATTTGAAGACGAACACCTTGCTATTATTAATAAGCCGGCGGGGATTGAAGTTAGCGGAAATAAATATTACACCATCCAAAATGCTCTGATGACTAACATCAATCCGTCCAAGGAGTCCGATGCTTTAAAATGGCCACGTCCGGTGCACCGACTTGATGTACCAACTTCAGGATTACTACTGGTAGCCAAAACAGCATTAGCCGTTATGACATTAGGGCAACGGCTCGAAAAACGTGAAGTGAAGAAACGGTATCGGGCAATAGTGGCAGGTAAACCTCCGGATTCAGGTGAAATAAACACTGCCATTAACGGACAAGAAGCTTATACTAAGTATAAGGTTGTAAGTCGTTGTCATTCTTTAAAAACTCAATGGTTATCGCTGGTTGATTTATTTCCGCTCACAGGCCGTACACACCAATTACGCATTCATATGGCAGAAATTGGATTTCCCATTGTAGGTGACCAACACTATGGTAGTGGCCCCTTATTAAGAGGGAAAGGTTTGTTTTTATCGGCT
Source organism: Bacteroidota bacterium (assembly GCA_014382445.1). Classification (GTDB taxonomy): domain Bacteria; phylum Bacteroidota; class Bacteroidia; order Bacteroidales; family F082. The sequence continues at coordinate 20,439 of JACNJS010000021.1, read as the reverse complement.
GTGGGACTCCGGTTTTTACATCCAATAAAAAAGCAGCAAATAGATATAAACATATTGCAGCCTAATAAATTTGATTTGTTGCTTGTGCGAGAGGAACGTCGGTGGAAAAGTTACAATATTGATGAGAATAAATAACTCGCCTGGAAACCCAGAAGAGTTTAGAAATAGCATCTATTCTCCTATAAAAAAAACCTGATAGAAAACAGGTTTTGACTTCAAATTTCAATTATAGTTGGCGACGATATACTTTAACTTGGCAATTGCCGCTCCAATTCTGCAAAGAAATTTTTTTCTTTGTTTTATGATGCAAAAATATAATCAATAGTGGTTTCTTATGTTAAGTTAATATTAATTATTGTACTAACGTAATCTACTTAAAAAGTTTTACTTGTGTTGCAGAGGCACCCTTTGGTCCCAACACTATTTCAAAGGTTACAACATTATCCTCACTTATTTCTTCTGTTAAGCTGTTTGCATGTACAAAAACACTTTCTTGTGTTTCCAAATCCCTTATAAATCCATATCCTTTCGAATCATTAAAAAATGTTACAATTCCTTTTCTGATGGGATCAGCATTTTGACCAGAGTCGCGTTTAGGCATAGCAAGGTCAATATTTTCTGCTTTAACAACCTTCTTTTTGTTAGGATCAGGAGGTGTTGAAGAGAGCATGCCATTTTCGTCTACATAAGCGATCATGTCATCAGGGCTGGTTGTTTTATCATTTTCTTTCCTGGCCAGCCTCTTTTTCTCTTTTTCTTTTCTCTTTTTCTCTTTTTTATTTCTTACTTCCTTTTTGTTAAATGTTTCTTGTGATCTACCCATAATTTAATTTACTGATGAAACGTTAATAGCAACCAGGCCCTTTTCGCCCTGTTTGATTTCGAAAGTAACTTCCTCTTCAGCCTGAAGTCCTTTATAAGGGCTTGCCAAACTAGTTCGGTGAACAAAAATATCATCGCCAGTTTCCGACTCAATAAAGCCGAATCCTTTAACATTATTGTACCATTTTACTTTTCCTACTATCAATAAAATATTCTCTTAAATATTAAAATTCTCTCTTAGGTTTTGCCTCATTAACAACTATTTCACGATCTTTTAATAAGGTACCGTTTAATTCTTTAATTGCATTGCTAGCCTCATCCTGGTTGTCCATTGTGATAAACCCAAAGCCCTTACTTCTGCCACTGAATTTGTCGACGATCACTTTTGCTGAACTTACAGTTCCATGCTCTTCAAATAAAGTCTCTAAATCACTTTCATCTACCTTGAAATCAAGGTTTCCTACATAAATATTCATAGTTTCTACTTTTAAATTGTTTATAAAATTCAGGTTTAAAAAAGAGAACAATGATAACTAATAATGGAAGGAGAATTAGTAAATTAAAGCGCAAATTTTCAAACTTGAAATTTTTTGCAAAGGTATGCATTTATTTTCAGGGATTTACAATTTATCTTTTTTTTCGAATCATAAGCCATTGACAATTCAAATTGAAAAAATATTCTGCAAAATGTATTATCAATTTTAATGTACCCCAAGAATGGTCAACTTGTTTATATATCAGTGTATCAGCAAGATAAATAGTTTTAGGTTTGTTTATATGTTTGCAGTCCTAAATAATTGCCTTGCTATTCGGTTTTCTGATATTCTTCAATGGCCTCACTCACATTGATAATAAAATCACCAATCCTTTCACTAATTGAAAATATATCACTATAAAAAGAACTTATTCCAATAAGAGGAAGCGATAAAAAACTAAGACTAATTTTAAATCCCAAAATTGCACCAATATATTTGCAATAGGTGTATATTTTCATGATAGTATGACTGCAAACAATGCAATTAAATATTTTACCAAGATATTGAGCAGGTCTTTTACTTTCAGTTTCATTGTTAATTAGATTGGCATTTCTAATTATTGTGGTGAGAATTAAATTAGAAGGATGGAAGTGTTTTACTGAAAAATTCTTGTATTCTACTTTTAAATGTAATAATTTTACAAGATCATTGATAATGAACCAAAAACAATAGCTATGAAAAAATCAATTGTTATCCCATTACTATCAGCACTAATATTATTTATTATCATTGGCTTTATGTCATGCAAAAATGATGATCCTGTTGTAATTACTCCCATTAATATAAGCCTGGGTGTTATCTTGCCACTTGATATGGAAAAAGGCTTATTACGCCAAAATGCGTTAGAAATGGCCATTGATGAGATAAATGAGAATGGTTGGATTGGCGAAAATTATAAGATAAATCTTGTTATAAAAAGTTCGGAAGGAAACGACCGAAGAATTGCTGCCGCTGCCGCAGGTCAGGAAATAATTGACCAAAGCAAAAACCTGGTTGGATTCGTGAGTTGTTTTTCATCTTCTTCATTGGGTATTGTTGAAAATATAAGTATTCCCGATTATTTTCCTACAATTTCTGGTGCTGCAACCTCAAAACAATTAACAGGAATATCCGATTATTTTCAGCGCCTTTGTCCGCCTGATGGATTCGAAGCGAATGTGCTCTCTGCTCAAGCCGTGCTTTATGATTTGGCAAATGTAGCCATTGCCGTTGAAGAGGGGGACGCCTATTCTATTGATCTGGGGCAATCATTTCAAGAAGCATTTGGAAGTGGTTCAGAAACTCTTGTTAACTTTTCTTCAGATGACCCAGATTATTTAACAAAAATAGATCAATTACTTTCGGGAAATCCAGATGCAGTATTCGTTTCGATGTTGAACCCAACAGCCTTTATTACTTTTTTTACCAGACTGACGGAAATGAATCGTAATAATGTACTAGACAGCCTTACTTTTATACTTTGTGATGGGCTCTATACAAATGAACTTTTTCAGGCTCCTGTTCATTATATGGTAGGTGAGATTAACGGGCATCCTAAAAATTTCGGAGCATTCCCTTCAGCAGATACGACAAGTAATGCCTTTATTTATTTTCAAACCAAATTATGGGAAAAGTATGAACAACAGGTTGCATCCTATAATGCTCAATTTTATGATATAGGATATCTCTATGCGTTAGCCATTGAGAAAACCTTACAAGAAACCGGCATATCCGATCTGACTACTTTCAGGGAAATGCTTAATGATTTTATACGACCAGTTTCTAACGATAGTGGCGGGAATACAGAGGTGTCACCTGAAATGGGATGGAGCTTAATGAAAAGCAACTGTCAAATGGGCGGCGTTAATTATACCGGTGCAAGTGGAAACTGCGATATTGATGAAGAAGGAAATACAAAAACTGCATATGCTGTTTTTAAGGTAATAAAGCCAAGTGAACATTATGAATTTTCGATTATAACAGTCATTCCATAAAAAAAATCAATAATGAATATTCCATTTAAATTTTACGATTATCGGAATGGATGGTGCATTATACTGATGAAAAAATAACTATTGAGTATAATTCGATTTGTGGAGATATTTGATCACTTATAAGTTTTATTAGCCAGTCGTTTTTTCATCATCGGAATACTTACAAAAACAAAAAGCAGTGTTATTGATGCGGGCCCGAATATTGTCCACCACAGTGAAAAATCTACCACAATACTCATAGCATATATTCCCCACCAAAAGCCAACCTCACCTGCGTAGTTTGGGTATTTCATAACGCCCCAAAACCCTTTTTGTAATAATTCGGTACTGCTGTTTCCTGATTTAATATGTTGTCGTAATGTATCATCTGCGGTTTTCTCAAGATAAATTGCGACCATAGTAATAAAAACTGCGGATACTGTAAACCATGATGTAGGCGAAGTTTCTGTTGAATTAAAAGCGTAGAACAAAGGCACAAGCCCCGCAAATACTAAAGCGGTGGGCAATAAGTGAATGGCTAAAAAACTCACCGGCCAATAGTACTTCCCTGTTTTCTTTTTAATTTTAATATAACGCCAATCTTCATCTTCAAAACCATCCCATCTTAATATCCAATTCCAGGTTAATCGCGTTCCCCAGATAAGGATCACCACCCATATGATTTTATAATAAAAATCCGTTTGGCCTGAGTTGAAAAGCCAATAAATAACTATAAAAACAGGAGCAGCACTCCAGAATGGATCATAAACACTTGAGTTTTTGTGTCTTAAGCTAAAAACAAAAACAATAACCATGGCAATGAAATCAGCCAATGCTGTTTTCCATAATATGTTTGCAATAGGTGTATATTTTAATGTTAATATGGCAGCAAACAATGCAATTAAATATATTACCAGGATATGGAGCAGGTCTTTTACTTTCTGTTTCATTGTTAATTAGTTTGGTGTTTCTAATTACAAAGGTGAGAATTTAAATTGATATTTATTCGACAGGTGTAATTTTGTTACAATATTTTTGCACGCTTAAACTCCTTATTTCTGTCGAAAAGATATCTATAGGTAATGTGAGTTTTTCTAACTTTTCCTCCTATTTTTTTAACAAGTTTTATCATTCTTGGGTTAAAATCGCCAATCCAGTTCATCTCAAGATCGGTATAATTTACTCCTTTAGTAATTTCATCTTCCATAAATACTATCATACCCTCAGCTATGCCTTTCCCTTGAAATTCGGGAATTACACCAAATATCAACCCCAACGATCTGGTGCATACTTTTCTAACCTTAAGGTAGTATAGAAGCCGAAGTTTGTTAATGATGTTAAATTTTCCGTTGAATTTTCTGATTATTTGGTACAAATCAGGAATCATTATGAAGAACGCAATGGGTGAATTATTATGGAAAGCAAAGATTATCAGTTTTGGATCTATGATTTGCTTCATCGATTTAAAAAGCGCATTTACCTGTTCTTGTGTTACAGGTTTAACACCTGGAAATTTAGCCCAGGCAGCATTAAAAATCTTCATAAAATAGTCGGCGGTTCTTTGGGGATTTTTCTTATTGTGAAACTCAAATGTAATTGTTGGATCTTTTCTTATGCTTGCAGCGTTTTCGCTTATAACAGGATCGAGATTACCAGCTGCAAAGGGCGCATGAAAAGTAAACTGATTAAAATAATTTTTAAAGCCATAACTCTCGAAAAGTTCATTGTAATATGAGTGATTATATGGCATATTGTAAACAGGTTCATAGAACCCATCCGATAAGCACCCCCAGAAATGTTCGCGCGAACCAAAATTTATCGGGCCGTCCATCGCTTCCATTCCTTGTTTTTCAAGCCATTGTTTTGAGGAATCAAACAGAATTTTTGCTGTGTTTTTGTCGTTAATGCAATCAAAAAAACCACAACCCCCAGTTGGCTGATCATTTTTTATGGCCGTTTTTTCATCATAAAAGGCTGCAATTCTTCCGATAACTTTATGATTTGCGTCTTTCAATATCCATCTTATCGCCTTGCCTCTTTTAAATAATCTATTCTTTTTCGGATTAAAAATCTTCTCGATATCTATGTCTAACGGCCTAATCCAATTTTTGTCGTCTTTATAAAGAGTTGATGGAAAATCAAGAAACTCCCTGATGGTTCGTTTATTTGAAACCTCTGTTAAAGTGTAATTATTATTCATACTTGCAATTTAGTAAAACCCAAAAATATGAAAACTTATTATAAAATAGGAATTGAATCATAAACTGATTTGTAACGATAATCATTATACTTTTGCAGTTTGAATCAATAATCGGCTAACCTGATAAATCAAAATGTCAAAAAACTTATATATAGCAGCAGCAGAAGCAGAAGCCGGCAAGTCGATGATCATATTGGGGATAATGGATTTTCTTTCGAGTCATATTGATAAGATTGGTTTCTTCCGTCCAATAGTTCGATCTGGTGAAGTTATGGATAATCATATCAGGCTTATTTCATCACGCTATAATCTTGATTTTGAATATGCGTCGATGTATGGATTAACCAGTAATGAAATGCTTGATTTTCATCAAACCGGTGATACAGAGGGAGTATATACATCTATTCTTGATAAATACAAGTTGCTCGAACAAAGGTGCGATTTCATTTTGGTTGAGGGTAGTGATTTTAGAAGCCATTTGAGTACTTATGAAATTGATTTTAATTTACGCGTTGCTAATAACCTGGGTTGCCCTATAATAACCATTGTTAGTGGTTTTAATAAAGATATTTCAGAAGTCTCCGAATCAATACAGATTATGAGGCGGATATTGGCGCGTGAGAAATGTATACAATTAGGGACAATTGTTAACCGCGCGCAAAAAGATGATGTTGAATCAATACGACATATATTGCAAAAAGGCATGCCTGAAAGCGGTGTAAATTGCGTAATACCCGAAGAACCGTCGTTACAAAAACTAACAATGCGCCAGATTAAGGATGCAATTAATGCAAAGCAACTCTATGGAGATAAAGACAGCCTTAGCTATGATGTAGTTGATTTTAAAGTTGCAGCAATGAACATTGATAATGTTCTAAATCACCTAAGTGAAGGAACTTTAATTATTACTCCCGGCGACAGGTTAGATGTACTAATGGGATTGTCGTTAACACTACTAAGTGATAATTATCCCAAAATAGCAGGAATTCTGCTTACTTGTGGATTTGAACCGGCAAATAATTTTAAACAGTTGATTTATGGCTTGAAAAAATTACCTATTGCAATACTATCAGTTGACTCGGACACATTTACGGCTGCTGCTGCTGTAAACAATGTACGACCTTTGCTGCTTCCTGAAAATGAACAACGGATTGCAACAGCTCTGGGACTTTTTGAGAAACATGTTAATATTAAAGAATTAGCCAAAAAGATAACTATTGCCCGTTCAAATGTTGTTACACCTGTTATGTTTGAGTATGAGCTGTTTAACCGTGCTAAACAAAATCGTAAACACATTGTTCTCCCTGAAGGAAATGATGACAGGGTACTACGTGCTGCAAGTATTCTGCTGAGAAGGAATGTTGTTGATTTAACTATACTTGGTAATGAGGAGGAGATATTAACAAGGGCTGCAGCTTTGCATATCAATCTTGCAGGAGCTTTTATTATTGATCCCTACGATAATGACCTAATTGGAGAATATGCAACCGAGTATTTTCGTTTACGTAAACACAAAGGCATTTCGAAAGAAGCAGCTAAAGAGCTAATGTACGATGTTAGTTACTTAGGTACAATGATGGTTCACAAAGGTCATGCTGATGGAATGGTTTCAGGAGCTGCGCACACAACACAGCACACAATCAGGCCTGCCTTTGAGATTATTAAAACAAAACCGGGGATTTCAATTGTGTCGAGTTCGTTTTTAATGTGTTTGGAAGATCGGGTACTGGTTTATGGAGATTGTGCTATTAATCCAAATCCGGACGCTCGTCAACTTGCCGACATAGCCATTAGCTCGGCTAAAACAGCATCTATGTTTGGAATTGAGCCACGAATAGCAATGCTGTCGTATTCTACAGGTAGCTCAGGCAAAGGCAAAGAAGTTGAAAAAGTAAGGGAAGCAACCGAAATTGTTAAGCGACTACGTCCCGATTTAAAAATAGAAGGACCTATTCAATATGATGCAGCAATTGACGCTTCAGTAGCAAAAACAAAAATGCCCAACAGTGAAGTAGCGGGTAAAGCAACCATATTTATATTCCCTGATTTAAATACGGGAAACAACACTTACAAGGCAGTACAGCGGTCGGCAAATGCAGTGGCAATTGGTCCGGTATTACAAGGGTTGAATAAGCCAGTTAACGATTTAAGTCGTGGATGCCTGGTTACCGATATTGTAAATACTGTGGTAATTACGGCTATTCAGGCACAAGAGCAATAATGTGTATATTAATCGTTAAAGTATAAATATACACAAAATGAACTATCCCACAAGTTTAAGTTTTTTACTAAAACTCAAACTTTAACTAAGAGGCTATTTTCAACTACCCTCAGTCTGAATGCCGGCCGGCCCTTTATATTCAGCATTGCTAAATGCAAGAATAGGGTAAAAAATGAAACTGAGGAATAGTAATCCCAGGGTAGTACCAACGCCTTTACCGAAACTTAGGGATAAGAGGTTTGTCATCCAAACAGCAAATACAATGTTAACAACAGGAATCAGAAATAGTAGTATCCACCACCATGGCTTACCAACAATATCCAATAGCATAAGAGTATTATAAATTGGAATTAATGCTGCCCAGCCAGGTTTACCGGCTTTTTCAAAAATACGCCAGTAAACGTATAGGTAAAAAGCGATAATAAAAATTATAAATAACCAGGTTCCTAATCCGATACTTTCAAAATTACACATTTCATTATCCATAGCTTTAATTATTAAGTTAAAACATCAAAGGTATATAAAAATTTTGACCAAATTTTTTATTAAGATTAGTTTATAGCGATTGGTAATTTCAAGTGACGTACTTTTACCTTTTTCCAATTTTGAGCTTCCTTATCTTGACTACGGAATTCAACTAAATCATTTTCAGAATATTTATCTCCTTATCCTCCAGAAACCTCCATTTTCCTCGTGGCAGGTCTTTTTTTGTTAATCCTGCAAAAATCACTCTGTCGAGTCTAATAACCTCGTAATGCAGATGCTCAAATATTCGTCGTACTATTCTGTTCCTTCCTGAATGCAACTCAATACCAACATGTCTTTTGTCCATTTCATCGGTTACCCAGTTTATTTTATCGGGTTTAATAATACCATCTTCAAGTTCAATACCCTCCATTATCCTAAGTAAATCATTTTTCAGTAAAGGTTTGTCGAGTACAACATGATATAATTTCCTCACCCCATGTTTTGGATGAGTTAAGCGTGTAGTTAGTTCCCCATCGTTGGTAAAAAGCAACAAACCGGTTGTGTTTCTGTCGAGCCTGCCCACCGAATAAATCCTTTCATCGCAAGCTTTTTCAACCAAATTCATAACCGTACGCCTATCCTGGGGGTCATCGGATGTTACTAAGAAACCCTTAGGTTTATTCAGCAATAAATATCTGAGTTTTTCACCTCTTAATATTTTCCCGTTGTATTTCACAATATCACCCGGGTTTACTTTAGTGCCAACCTGAGTAACTACTTTCCCATTTACATGGATATCTCCCTTTTCGATAAGTTTATCAGCTTCCCTTCTGGAGCAAATACCTGCATCTGCAATATATTTATTAAGCCGTATTAATTTTATAGTATCATGTGCATCTTTATCGGTTTTCTGTTTTGATGCACCTCCATCCGTGTTTCTTATGGAGCTTTTCTGTGGTTTTCTAACTCGATTTTTAGGTTTATCTTCATTTTTATTTTTTTTTGTTTTCATTAGCCGCCAGTATTTTGCCTCAGTTATTCTTAAAATAGAATTTTGCAAATATCTGTAAGATTATTTACATAATAAGATAATATAATTAAAGATATCATGCTCGATTTTATTCAATTTTATTGCGATTTATTGTCCTACCACTAAATTTTTAGAATCAATTGCATAAGCTCCAAAATAGCCCAACGCATTGTTGCTGAGGTTTGTAATAGGATTATAAGGAGTACTTCCCATTCCGCCGCCGCTCAATGCATCATTTAAAGTCCTGAAATATTCCCATGTATTGAAGCCGATAGTGTGCAAGCTAATGGTAACTGTGTCTCCTGGTTGAGATTCAACCCACCTAATGGGATATTGTACAATATGGCCGTTAAAAAGCTGGTCGCTTGCAAGGTAGTAATAGCTTCTAAATCCCCCCATTGGAATGCCATTCACTAATATATCAAAACGGTAATAATCTACAGTTTCAATAGGATCTAAAAAAGTACAATAAATAGAATATCGGGGTTTGTCTTCTCCACCACCTCCACCGGGTCCGGTAAATTCCATTTTTTCATAACTTAGTGAGTCAATATAAACTTTATGTGGAAGGGTTTCTGAACCTGAATACTCTTTGCCATTATAGTCAACAACGATGGTATATGTCCGGTTTGTTTCACCAGTTAAGGTACTCGTATGATAAATTCCAGGTTTAAATTCAAAGAGTGTGTCGGCATGACCTAATTCATTACTAATAATAATATTCGCACCTGATACAGGATTAATACCATGAGTTGTATAATAATCACCTGAGGTGCTTAATGACACTAAATAGGGACCGGGGTTAGAAGTTATGTTCCCTTCAATTACCAACCTTGGTTCGGCAGTATTTAGATCGAGGTCAATTACTTTTTCGCATGAAACCAAAGTAAAGCTGATAAATATGAATAGCCAACTATATTTAAGTATTTTTTGCATTTGCTTAAAATTTAAAATTCCAGGTTACTGACGGAACTATTGAAAAAAGTGAGAATTGAACTGCTTCCATCACTTCGGGATTGGTTTCACTTTCCTGAAATGAAATAGAATAAGCATTCTCACGTGCATAGGCATTGTATATTGAAAAATTCCAACTGGATTGAAATTTTTTGGTTTGTTTACCCTTAAGCGTTAAACCAAGGTCGAGACGATGATAATTCGGCATTCGGTAGCCGTTTCGTTCGGTATAGTATGGAATTACATTTCCATCAATTGTATATTGTCCGCTGGGCATAGTAACAGCATCGCCGGTATAATAAATCCAGGTAGCCGAAACTGATAATTTATTTGAGATGTCATACATTCCTACAATCGAAATATCGTCAGTCCTATCCTGGCGTGCTGAAAACCAAGCACCATTGTTTATTGCATCGAACTTATGTTCCGTTTTCGAAAGAGTATATCCAACCCATCCGGTAAACTTTCCGATACGTTTTTTAAATAGTAACTCAATGCCATACGACCTTCCATTACCGAAAACCAACTCTGCTTCCACATGTTCATTGAGTAATACATCGGCTCCATCCTGATAATCCACCAGGTCGTACATGTCTTTATAGTATACTTCTATGGAAGACTCAAACATATTATCCATAAAGTTTCGGAAATATCCTACTGAATATTGATTTGCTTTTTCGGGTTTAATTACCGAGCTGCTGGGCATCCAAACGTCTGTAGGATTATCAGATGTTGCAGCCGACAATAAGTGAATATACTGGGCATTACGCTGATATGAAGCTTTAAGTGAGCTTTGTTCGTTTAATACGTAGCTCATCGAAAACCTAGGCTCTGGTATCAAGTATGATTGAATAAGTTCCAGATCGGAGTATTCCTTTTCATCAATTATATTTCCATTAACATCGTATTGATTAATGGTCCCCGGACCAACTTCATTAAACATAGATAATCGGATACCATATTCAAGCATTATCCGTGATCCAATTTTTTGCTCGTTGGAGAGATATAACCCACTCTCAAAAGCATGTTTTTTGTCGATAATTATATTGTTCAATTCCGTATCACCAAATGATTTTAATTCTCCCGGTTTGAAAATGTGATAAATTACATCAAAACCAAACTTAATATTATTGTTTGTGCTTGCAAAAAGAGTGAAATCCTGTTTAAAATGATAATCTTCAATGCCTGATGTAATCCTAAAGTCGGAATTGCTACGGTTAACGTTTATCTCGTAATCGTAACTACTGTAGATAAAAGATGTATTTGAGAATAAACGATTATTGAAAATATGGTTCCATCTCAATGTTCCGGTAGTATTGCCCCAGTTAAATCCAAAATTTTCTGTCCCCAACTTATCTCTGCCAAAATATCCTGAGATAAAAACCTTGTCCTTTTCTCCAATTCTATAGTTTGCCTTTGCATTCAAATCATAGAAAAATAAATCAACATCGCTAAAATCTTTGTCTACCATCCCAAGAAGGATATCTGCATATGTTCTGCGTCCGGATATAATAAACGATCCCTGATCCTTAACAATGGGGCCTTCAATTGTAAGTCGTGATGAAATCAAACCTAAACCGCCGGAAACAGTATATTTTTTCGAGTTTCCATCTTTCATATGAACATCAAGAACTGAGGAAAGCCTTCCTCCAAACTGTGCTGGAATACCGGCTTTGTACAATTTGATATCTTTTAGTGCATCAGAATTAAATACAGAAAAGAAACCCATTAAATGATTGGCATTGTAAACCGGTGCTTCATCCAACAGTATCAGATTTTGATCGGTGTTGCCACCGCGAACATAAAAACCACCTTTCCCTTCTCCACCGCTGCTTACTCCGGGCATTAGTGTTAGTGTTTTGATAATATCCTGTTCACCAAATAGTACTGGTATTTTTTCGATTTCTTTTATATCCATCTTAACAACACCCATTTCGGCAGATCTGATATTCTCATTATCGGCCTGCCCTTTAATCACGACTTCCCCCAAGGTAGATTCAAGAATCTTCATTTCGATATCATGAACTTGATTCTTGTTGAGATCAATCGTAAGGACTGTTGACTCAAAGCCAATATAACTGTATCGAATGTGATATTTACCTTTAGGCATTGTTAACGAATAAAAACCATAATCGTTGGTGGCGCCCCCACCTTTCATCTCCTCAATATAAATAGTTGCTCCAATGAGGCCTTCGCCTGAAGAAGCATCCTTTACATGGCCACTTATGGTAAATTTATCCTGAGCCAGAAGTAATTGTGCTAACAGGGTCAAAATGGTTAAACAAATGATTTTTTTTGACATTAAGATTCAATTCATAGATAAAGCATTCTAAACGCAAAGTAACGCAGTACATTGCACATGTGGTAAAAATGTGTTGTTAAAATTATGTAAAAAATGGATGATGACATTTTGATTGATATATGAGTATGTTTTCCAAGAAAAGTTTTTTATCTAAATATAAGTTTAGGTCCTCTTTTTTTTGTAATTTTAGGTTATGTATGTAACATGATTAGGTAATTGGATTAGTTAATTCAGACAAGGTCTACTCTAAAATCTTATACAATTATTGTGAAATTTCATAACACCTGTACAAAACCGAAGTAGTACTATTGCAACATAAAATTCTGTTAAAAAATTAGAAGAGTATAATTAATCATCTACTTATAGGTTATAATGCTACTAATAATTTTTATTCTAAAATCACACGTACTATGAACATAAATAAAAATATAGCAGTTAGCGATTCAGGATTTGTTTTTAACCCTACTACGGGAGAGTCATATACGGTAAATCCGATTGGCGTTGAAATAATTGAAATGCTAAAACAGGAAAAATCAATTAACGAAATTAATCAGGTACTTATTGGCAGATACAATGCTGATATTGTAACTATTGACAAGGATGTGTCGGACTTCATTAATTTGTTAAAACTATACTCATTAATTGAAAATCAAAATGCGGCCTAAAATTAAAATTGGAGTTACAGGGTTAAATGCTATCGATAATCCCGGGCCAGGTGTTGCTGTTATACGTGGCTTGCTTGAGGCTAGTTCGTTTGAAGCCAGCATTATAGGGTTGGCATACGAATCGCTGGAGCCAGGTATTTACATGCACGATATAGTTGATCGTACTTACCAGATACCATATCCCACTTCCGGCACCGACTTGCTTTTGGAGCGATTAACTTACATTCACGAAAAAGAATCATTGGATGTTATTATTCCAAATTTCGATGCTGAATTATTTTCATTCATCAAGCTTGAACCAAAGCTTAAAAAGATGGGGATTAATATGTTTATGCCCACACTCGATCAGTTTGAAGAAAGGTTGAAAGTTAATCTTCCAAAGTTTGGTAAGAAATATAATATAAATGTTCCCAAAAGCGAGTCGATATATTCAGTTGCGGATTTTAGAAAACACAAGGATGATTTTGAGTGGCCAATTGTTGTAAAAGGTAAACATTATGATGCAAAAATTGCATATAATAAGGACCAACTGCAAACACATTTTAATAAAATTTCAGCAAAATGGGGGTTGCCCATTATTATTCAGGAATTTAAACATGGATCTGAATTTAATGTAACCGGTGTTGGCGATGGCAATGGTAACACATTATCGGCTGTACCAATGCGTAAGCAATATATTACCGAAATTGGTAAAGCATGGGGAGGTATTGCAATTACTGATAGTAAGTTATTGGATTTAACCCATCATTTTATAAAAGAAACAAAGTGGAGAGGAGCCTTTGAGCTGGAATTAATGAAAAATAAAGATGGTAAGTTTTACCTACTTGAAATAAATCCACGAATTCCGGCCTGGGTTTATCTGGCAGTTGGGGTTGGTCAAAATATACCTGAATTAATCGTTAACCTGGCATTAGGCAATGAAGTTGAACCAATTACTACCTTTAAAGCCGGTAAAATGTTCATAAGATATTCCTGGGAAATGATTGTTGATATTGAGGAATTTGAAAAAATATCAACCACCGGAGAATTATAATAATTATTAACAGTATACTGTTGTACATCAACAGCAACAACGGACATTCCTCGTTGCAACTAAATAACAAAAAAATGGATAAATTTAGATACGAACGACCACTTATAAAAAAGCTTGAAAGTAGCATGCCAAACAAATTTGGAATGCGCACTGAGTATGCACCAAAAACTCATATCGACGGGGTTGCTGTAGCAGATTTGATTAGCAAATATGGATCACCTGTATTTGTACTGTCGGAAAAAACGATACGTAGCAATGTACGTAAGGCTCGCAAAGCGTTTGAAACGCGTTATCCTAAAGTTCAGTTTGCGTGGTCGTATAAAACCAATTATATGGATGCCGTTTGCCGTACCTTTCATCAGGAAGGCTCATGGGCAGAAGTAGTGTCGGGGTTTGAATACGATAAAGCCATTCATAACGGGGTTGAAGGTTCAAAAATAATTTTTAATGGTCCCGATAAATCTGATGATGATTTGCACAAAGCAATTAGCAATAACTCAATCATCCACATCGACCATTTTGATGAATTTTATGCCATCAAAGAAATTGCCACTAACTTAAATATCACTGCCAAAGTTGCCATAAGGGTAAACATGGATACCGGAATTTACCCAATGTGGGATAGGTTTGGTTTTAATTTTGAGAATGGGCAAGCCTGGGATGCTCTTAATAAAATAATGCGTTCGGACGTGATGGAACTGGTGGGACTTCATACCCATATAGGTACTTTCATGCTTTCACCAAATGCTTATTCTGTTGCTGCTTACAAACTTGCGGAGCTGGCAATAGGCGTAAGAGAAAAATACAACCATGAGGTTAACTACATCGACATGGGAGGCGGTTTTGCTTCAAACAATACTCTTAAGGGTGGCTATTTGCCTGGTGTTGATATTAGCCCTTCAATAAATGAATTTGCCGAAGCAATAACCAGTGCATTAATAAATAGTAATTTCAGACCCGATAAGTTACCCCTGTTAATACTCGAAACCGGAAGAGCCCTTGTAGATGATGCAGGATTTTTACTTGGCTCTGTATTGTCGAATAAACGCTTGTCGGATGGGCGCAGGAGTACAATCCTTGATATAGGTGTTAACATACTTTTTACATCATTTTGGTATGATCATAAAATTACACCGGCTCAGCCTTTTACACAATATACTGAAGAAACAGTATTGTATGGTCCGCTTTGCATGAATATTGATGTAATTCGCGAGCAAATCAGCCTTCCGTTGCTAAATAAGGGAGATCATGTTGTTATTCATAATGTAGGAGCTTACAACATGACACAATGGATGCAATTTATTACCTTACGCCCTAAAATTGTAATGATTGATATAGATGGTAAACCTCATGTTATTCGGGAAGGCGAAAGTCTGCAAAATTTACTCGATGTTGAAAAGGTTCCGGAACATCTTGAGAAGTTTGAATTGTAGGTGAGGAAGTTGGAAGTCAGAAAACAGAAGTTGGAAGTCAGAAGACAGAAGTTAGAAGTTAGAAGACAGAAGTTAGAAGACAGAAGCATGAAAAATTAAGTAAAGTCCAACTTCGGAATTCAGGTTTAGTATACTACCTAATAATTGGTAATTTTGACAGTTAACAAAATATATGTTTAAAGGCTCAAAACAATCATACTTAAATGTAGCAAACTGTGTGCTTAATAGTTATGCACAGGTTTTCTTTTCAAAGAATCGGTTTTTCGCGATCATATTAATACTGGTAACTTTTTTTGATCTTTACGCAGGAATTGCAGGTTTAGCAGCTGTAATTATAGCTAACCTTACAGCAATTATTATGGGTATGAACCGCCAAAAAGTTATTAGCGGTGCATATGGCTTTAATGCATTAATGGTTGGTTTGGGAATAGGAATATACTATCAGCCCAGCGTTGAGTTTTATATCATATTAATTTTTATCTCCATACTAACCTTTATGATTACCATCAGCCTTGAAGGTATTATAGGAAAGTATGGTTTACCGTATTTAAGTATTCCGTTTTTATTTGGAATATGGATGGTTATTATTGCCACAAAAGGTTATTCAGCACTTGAAGTTAGTGAAAGAGGAATTTATTACCTTAACGATATGTATGCCATTGGTGGAGCAACAATGGTGAACCTGTACGAATGGTTTAATAATTTGAACTTCCCTGAAGCACTTCGCATATATTTTAAATCACTTAGTGCAATATTATTTCAGTACCATATGTTTGCCGGAATTTTGCTTGCAATAGGCCTGGTATATTATTCAAGGATAGCTTTTTTGATGTCGCTCATTGGCTTTTTCTCAGCTTATTATTTCTACCTTGTTATTGGCGCAAATATTAGCGAACTCAGTTACAGTTACATTGGCTTTAACTACATATTAACCTCCATTGCTGTTGGAGGGTTTTTTGTAGTACCATCGAGAAGAGCTGTAATTTGGGTAATATTGTTGACCCCATTGGTAGCCATTACTTTATCGAGCACATC
Organism: Bacteroidota bacterium; assembly: GCA_014382445.1. Classification (GTDB taxonomy): domain Bacteria; phylum Bacteroidota; class Bacteroidia; order Bacteroidales; family F082. The sequence goes on along the minus strand of JACNJS010000021.1, from coordinate 3,788 downwards.
GGTGTTACTTGCTAATTTTCAGCTTTCGGCATTCTCATTGCCATTTAATATAATTGTTATCCTCTTCCTTTATGTATTAAAATTCAGAGAGAGGAATTTTGATAAAATAGCCATTGTTGCAGTGCAACAAAATTCACCAGAACTGCATGCTTACTCCAACTACAGTTATATGAAACGGTTTGGAATATTACCTCTATTTTCAATGAAATTGCCCTTTTGGGGTGAGTGGAAAATAACACAAGCGCATAATGGTGAAATAACACATAAGGACAAATGGCGCCATGCATGGGATTTTGAAATTTTTGATGATGAAGGAAACTCATACGAAGGAAATGGTGTTTATTCTGAACAATATTATTGTTTTAATAAGCCTGTAGTTGCACCGGGTGATGGCATAGTTGAAGAAGTTAGATCGGGAATTGAAGATAATTTTATCGGGAATATAGATATAGATAATAACTGGGGTAATAGCGTTGTAATTAAGCATGCCGAACATTTTTACACGCAAGTAAGTCATCTTAAAAAAGATAGCATAAAAGTAGTGCCCGGACAAACAGTTAAGCAAGGCGAAATAATTGGTCATTCAGGAAATTCAGGCAGATCACCATATCCACACTTGCATATGCAATTTCAGGCCACACCAACAATTGGATCTAATACAATTGATTATCCTTTTTCGTCACTCATTATACGTGATGATAAAAGTTACTCTTTTAGGACTGCATGCAAACCAGAGAATAACATAATTGTTTCAAATGCAGTACCAAATGATACGCTTAAGTATGCATTTAATTTTACACCTGGCGCTGAAATAAAATTTGAAACCGAAGAAAATGGTCTTAAAAAAGAACACATTTGGAGTGTAGAATCAGATATTTATAACAATACCAGTATTGCATGTAATATAACCGGCGATACAGCCTGGTTTAAAAGTATTGGTGATGTATTTTATTTTACATATTATAAGGGCGGTGCAAATTCTCTTCTTTATTATTTTTACCTGTCATCTTTCAAGCTTACAATGGCCTACTATAATAATATGGAAATCCACGATTCGTATCCACTTAATGTGTTCCCTGATAAAAAATTATTGGTATTGCAGGATTTCGCGATACCCTTCTATAAATTCCTAAGGGCAGATTATTCGGTAAAGTATTCCAAAATGGAGGAGTTAGTAAACGAAAACCGGGTTACGCTAAGATCGCAGGCAAATTTCGGAATGGGAAAATTAACAGTGAGGAAATTGGATTTTACACTTATTGCCGGAAATAAGGGAATAGCGAAATTCACCATCAATGAAAATGAAAAATCAATTATCGCTTCACGAAAATTTTAAAACAAAAAAGTAGATGCTTAATTTCAAGTTGATGAGATTTTTCACGTTGTTCAGAATAACAGTTACCTCCATGTTTTGCAAAGCACTCTTAATAAGTTTAATAGTACTTACAGGAACACAGCATTTATCGGGTCAGATATTTGTAGGCAACGATTATCGAATACTTGATTCAGTTACTTATACTCACTATATTAATCATGACTGGGAGAAGGTTATTTATACCGGAGATAGAGCTCTAAATAAAAATATAGATTATTACTATTTAAGGATGAGGATGGGAATAGCTGCCTATTATCTTGGCAGATTGCCGGAAGCAGCCGATCATTTTGAAAAGGCGTTGATATTTAACTCAAAGGACCAAACTGCTCAGCTTTATCTATACGACACTTATAAGTTACTTGGTAAAAACACAAGGGCATACAGGTTAGGCATGAGTTTTTCTAACAATACATTGTCCCTTATTCCTGAAAAACGAAAACCCGTTGAAGCATTATACGCTGGTGGTGGTTACTCATTTTCAAATAACTTTGCATTAAACGACAAGTTTATAATTAATAATACCGATGATACTCTTGCCGGATCTCAAATACTAATAGGTGATAAATCTGACTTTTATGCAGGAGTCAATTTTAACTTGTCACCTGTAGTTAGCCTATACGCAGGATATAACCGACTTCAAATTCAAAAGAAAATAAGTTTTCAATATATTGAAGCCCCTATTGTATTAGATTCAGTTCAGCGAGAGGATTGGGGATTCCAAAATTTCTTTTCAAATGATCCTGAATTTTTTCGTAAGTCGTTTGATGAAACTATAAAACAGGATGAGATATATCTTAACTCAAGATTTCAATTTGAAACAGGGTGGGCGATTACGCTTTTTTCAAATTTGGTTATGGTTAAATCGGTAAATATTAAGGCTGATACGGTGCAAACAAGTGTTACTGATACGAGCTACTACGTAATTGGAAATTCCCCGGAATTTATCACTTATACTTATGATGAACTTCAGTTTACGCGAACCGATTCATCTTTTTTTAATTATGTATTTGGAGTAAACATTGAAAAGGATTATAACAATATTACCTTTAACTTAAACGGAAGTATTTCATCACTTAATGGGTTAAATCAAAATCAACTTGGAATATCTGCGTTCTATTATTTAAACAAGCACGCTTCTTTTTATGGAGCTTCAGGTTTAACCTGGTTTGCGCAAAGATGGGATGACGGATGGAATGAAAACAGGCTCATAATTAATCAGAAATTAGGCAGTAAATTATATCGTCGTCTTTGGGGAGAAGTTGATTTAACCATAGGTAATCTTAACAACGCCAATATATCAAATGGGTTTGTAGTATATAATCAGGCGGATAAAATGAGATTTAAAGGCGGATTAACCTTTAAAATATTCATCGGTAAACATATGGAACTAAATTTGCTTTATCAATATATTGCGTACGAAGGCATTTTTAATGAAATTTCGGATGAAGGAGCAAATCAAAACCAAAATAACAATTTAATTAATAACACGTTTAATTACCAAACACCAAGTATATTCGGAGGTTTAAAATGGAAATTCTAAAAAAAATAATTTTCTTGTTGCTATTCATTATAGCAATCAACAGTTTTTCGCAAAATGATGAAAAAATGCAGAAGGCGTTTTCAGAATCGTATAAGCTGGAGCAGGATGGTGAATACGCAGAAGCCATTAACGTACTTAAAGATGTTTACAACCAAGATTCGTATGAAATAAATTTACGCCTTGGATGGTTACATTATTTATCGGGTTTGTTTAATGAATCAACACCTTATTATCAAAGGTGTATTCAACTAATCCCTCTTTCTATTGAAGCCAGGTTTGGCATTGTTAATCCGGCAGCAGCAATGGGTAACTGGACTCAGGTTGAAAACACATATAATGATATATTAGCCATGGATTCCGAAAATTATACAGCCAACTACAGGCTTGGGTTAATTTATTATGGTAAAGGAGATTATAAAACAGCAGCAAAATATTTTGAAAAGCTATTAAACCATTACCCTTTCGATTACGATTCAATTATTATGTCGGCGTGGACTTACTTTAAAATGGGGGAAATGCGAAAAGCAAAAGTGTTGTTTAACAAAGCATTATTAAATCAACCAAATAATAAATCGGCCGTTGAAGGGTTGAGTTTGATACAGTAATCAAACATAATCAGTAGCCCCACCAGGACTCGAACCTGGATCTAAAGTTTAGGAAACTTCCATTCTATCCCTTGAACTATGGGGCCAATAATTTGAAGTGCAAAAATAGTATTTTTTCGTAAAAATTTTCTGATGCTCAATTGGAAGCGGATGCCATTACCACTAGTGGAATTACCGAATCATTTATTATATGTGTGAATATAGTAAACAAAGGTATCCCCACTACCAACCCCATCTTGTAGCCTGAGTCAAAAGTTTTGATTTTTGC
>JACNJS010000001.1 GCA_014382445.1 Bacteroidota bacterium | reverse complement strand
GCTAAATATAATACAACTTTGCATGTATTCCAAGGAAATTGCTCTTAATCACTCCGTTTGGTGTCTTCTTTTTCTCAGAGTTTCCGGTAATCAATATGGGTGCCTCCGCAAATTCTTTAATATCAATCGGTGGCGGAGGTTCATGTTCAATACGCATAAATCCTCTTTTCAAATCGAAAAGTCCATATTAAATCATTTTCTGTTGGTAATTGGATATTAATAGATTCAGCGGGAGTCAATGTCAAAACGAAAAAAAGAGGCATATCGGCTGAAACGTACTATTCGCGGGGGAAATCTCTACGAAAAAACAATGTAAATACATCAAATGTTAAAATCAATTTGGTTTATTCGGATTTTTTTAGTATAATTTTACAAGCTGTTAATTTAATAAGATGTTATATGAAAACACAAGAAAATTTAACAGCTAAGGAAGAAAAGTTGCTTACTCGTAAAGAAGCCGCGCAACTATTGAATTGTAATCTGGTTACTTTTTGGAGGTACACGCGGGATGGCAGATTTCCCTATTATCGAGTAGGTCGCAAAATGTTTTTCAAGCGTAGTGAAATCCTCGATGCAATTCGTGTAAACAACGATTAGTATGTATCCGGTCATCAGAAAGCGATCGCCGGATACTGCATTGCATCACCTCCGCTATCTCGCTTATAAGTATGCTCGGAATCGATATCCTACAGTGCCGAAGTACGCCCTTTCAATTTCACGCTACAATGATAATACCGCAAACGGCTTGACTCGGTGTATTATCGATTTCATCAGATATAGTGGAGGCCAAGCTGAAAGGATCTCGTGTATTGGCCGGATTCTGGACAAGCGGAAACAGTACGTTGACTCGGTTGGATTTCACCGGACTGTTGGATCTATTCAGTGGATAAAACCCTCAATGCAGAGCGGTACAGCGGATATTTCCGCGACGTATGGCGGACTTTCTATCAAGATTGAAGTGAAGATAGGCCGCGACCGACAAAGGCCGTCACAAGCCGCGTATCAATGTCAAATTGAAGCAGCAGGCGGTTTTTATTTTATAGCTCATGATTTCCAGAGTTTTTACGAATGGTTCATCGAAATATATAAAAGTCAGTAGGATGAAGGAAAACAGTACAATTCTGACAAAGAATCAGCAAGACCAGCATTTCTCATACTTCGAAAAACCCATCACAAATGTTACACCCAAGCGTGAACCACTTACAATATCGTGTATCTACAAATGTATAATTGGAGGTAAATTCAAAGATGCTACTGGGCAAATCAGGGCTGTAAAAGATAAGTGTGAACGAAATAGGCTCAAGAGTAAATTATTACCATACGTGACTTTTTCCGGGATCTTCAGGCAACGAAGCGATTCAGAATTGATTCAGCATTCGGGCTTGATCTGTATTGACATAGATCATGTTAAAATTGTTGTAACTGCAATCATGGACCAGGTTAAGAGCAGCCACATGCCGGTACTTATGTTCCGGTCTCCTAGTGGTGACGGCTTGAAAGTGGTTTACCTGGTTGACATGGCACAAGGAGTACACCTTGAATACTTCCATGCATTACAGAATTACTTCAAGTGGGAGCTTGATATTGATATTGATGTAGCTGGAAAAGACATCTCAAGAGCATGTTTTCTTTGTCACGATGCTGAGGCCTTCACCTCGACCACCCCCTACAAGTTAGACAAGGATTTCATTGACACCTATACGCTTGGGAACAACATTATTGAAATGGGCAAGGAGTTTCTTCAAAGAAATGAGGTGAAGTTCCTGGAAGGAACACGCAATAATTACGTGATGCAGTTGGCTGGATATTGCCACCGAGCAAATCTCCCAGTAGAAGAAGCACACGCTGAATTAATAAAGCTTGAAGAGCCGGGATTTCCTGCAATTGAAATTGAAGGTATAATTCGATCGATCTACAAAAACGTATTGTATTCGGGCGTTGCCATTGTCACGACAATACAACAACAGAAGCGAACAAACGAGATCCCGCCCTTCCCCGTGGAGGCATTCCCTACTTATCTGAGAGACCTGGTGAATGAATGTTATTCAGTATATGGCACGCCGTTAGATTTCTGGGGGGGGCAATCCTAGCTGCATTCAGTACAGCTATTGGGAATAGTGTCCTGTTACATGATGGAAAATATCGCAATAACACGGCCTTATGGTTTGCGTTCGTTGCCCCAACCGGGATAGGAAAGACAGAGCCGTTGTCCTTCGCATTTAGACCGTTTCATAAACTTGACCAGATAGCTTTCACAGAATATGAGACACGGAAAGCGTTGTACGATTCTTACCACAACACATCTGCAAAGAATCGCGGTGAAATGGAAGAACCTGAACGACCTGCTTTAATGCAATATTTATTGAGTGACTTCACACCGGAATCGCTAGCTCAAGTACATCACGATAACCGCCGTGGGATTATCGTACATCGCGATGAGTTGATGGCGTGGATTAATGATTTCGGACGATACAATAAGAGTGGTGAGGTTCAGAACTGGCTGAGCATTTGGTCAGGTGAAGCCGCAACATATAATCGAAAAAGTCAAAACCCTATCAAAATAACTCATCCATGTGTCAGTATCGCCGGAGGGATTCAACCTGATTTGATCAGATCGATGGGAGCTGATCACAGAGCAGAAAATGGGCTAATGCAACGATTCTGTTTCTTGTATCCAGATCAAACCGTGAAGCCATATTATAACCAAAAAAGGCTATCCACAGGCATAGAAGAAAATTATGATAGGTTTATCAAAACTCTTTTATCAATCCCCATGGATGCGGAAACCATACTATCATTGACAGAAGGGGCACAGGATCTTTACAGGGATTTTGTAAACCGAAACACCGATGCTATCAATCAAGAAAAATCTGACCATGTGAAAGGCATTTTCTCGAAGCTGGAAATAATTGTTCTTCGACTGTCCATGATTCTTCACCTTGCAAGCGCAGCTATCTCGGGTGACATCGATGCAGATATCAATGAAGAAACGATGGAATCGGCAATTAAGATTACCGAGTATTTCCGCGAAACAGGCATAAAAGTGTATGATCATTTTTCTAGCGGTGATGGGCTTACAAAAGCGGCTGTTGCAAAATACCTGTATCATAAAGCTGGACTGAAAAATCAAAGTGAGATCGCCCGGGTGTTGGGAGTTTCTCAACCCTATATTAGTAAGGTTATTCGGTTATAGTTATAGGTGGGCGAAATAGCTATGTATCAATATCTTACAGAAGTATAACCTATAACCTAATGCAACAAAAATGAAAATACTAAAATTCACACCAATTCAACACACCACCAAAGGGCTGTCACCAATACCGAGGAAAATTATCAAATTTGACCAACTGTTTAATCCTCTTCCATTGATGAATCCGATTCCACAAGCACGCATAGCTGATCCTCTCTCAGTTGAAAAAGTTAAGAATTGGAATGTGTCAGAGTTGAAAGATTTCTTTTGTGGTATTGTTTATCCGGATGAGATCCAGTTAGACAAATGTACCAGGATAGTAAATGTTCCGCTATTTCTCGAGTCGCATCTTGACTCGATTGACAGGCATAATGGTAACGAAATATATGAACCACATTTGTTACGGATACAAAAGCTGCACGATTTATTAAAAACATCCGACAACTAAATTTGTTATTTGAATTGTAAACAACAATAAATCTACAATATCATGAAAGGAAAAAGGGGATTTCAACCTGGCCAATCAGGTAATCCGGAAGGACGTCCGGCAGGTTCAAGGAATAAAGCTACAGATGAGATCCGTCACCGTATCACGTTATTGATTGAGAGAAATCTCGATAATCTGGAGGAGGACTTCAGATCACTTGAACCTAAAGTCAGGCTAATGACCCTTGAACGTTACCTCCGTTATACTGTGCCTCCACTCTCTGTTGTCGACATTCGAGCACAATTCCGCCCACAGCTTGAAGCTCTTGATGATGACCAGCTATTGGAGCTTGCAGAAAAAATGTTATCACTAAGCAGCCCAAACGATGAAACCAAAGGATGAATTAAGGGAAAGACTTATGGGTGCAATCATAAGTGGAGACATCGAAATAATAAAGAGGATTCACGATGAGAGAATCCAATCGTTAACGGATGTAATAATATTTGCTAGATGTAATTGTGACGGGACATGGAAAGTATTAGCCGGATGTTTGGGATGGGTACAGCAAAATGCTAAGACACTTGATAACAGGCAATTCGCTGAATTGATAGCAAAATATAATTTTCAGGTTTTAGAAATAACACACAAAATCTTCATTAATGGTATTGTTCCGAACACAGAAAGAATGGGGGCTGGCCTTGAGGGTGAGGCTAAAATCGAATACTTCACCAATGAATTGGAGCGTATATGCAAGGAAGCTTCAGTTACTGATTTACGCGAATGGCTTAAGTAATCAGAGAAATAACGAGAAGCGGACAAGCTCTCACAGTAAGCAAAGATTGAATGTTTCATAGAAAAAGTACAGAGTGTTGTAATGAGAGCTCTGGTTTATAAAAGTGTTGGATGAGATTAATTGATCATGTACTGACTTTGTCTGACTTGTACTCAATTAGTAGTTTAGTTATCTCTGCCTTTGTCTGAGACTTTAGTTCTTCATCTGAGTCAGGTATTGAGTCTAATATTTGTATGGCCATACCTACTGAATTAATTCTCTCCAAAACATTCATGTTTTTTGTTGCTTGACGAATTGTTGACCGATATATTAACATAAATGTCACACCAATAAACTCTGTAATAATACCAGAAATTGAGGCTATGTAAGTAATAGTGATCACCTCAGGATAATTTATTGACATTAAAATCCCACAAACAATAAACCCAAACCCTGTTACCATGACAAAAATACTTATCCAAAATATATAGTTTATTTGTGATAGATTTCTATCAAAATATGCTTCTAATTTTATTCGAGCTATATCCCATGAATATTTTGACTTTTCAGGAGTTTCTTCACTTTTTTGCTCTATCTCCTTTACCTTATTATCAAGTTCTTGCTTGGCTTTAATTCGGAGCTGTGAATATTGGAAAATAATAATTAGCCCAACTATCAATGATGATGTTAAAAAAATTATCATATATGTCCCAGCAGAAATTATATCCAATGCTGATAAAACAACTAAGAAGCCTACGATTACAACATATAAACTTCCTGCTATTATTACTGTAGTTATTTTACTCATTTTGGTAAGTTATTTAATTAAACTCCTTTTTGTCTCAAATGCACAATAAATAGATAACTATGAAAAGTTATTCTGAGTGTCTATCAAAAATACAATAATGATCATTATGTATAGCAAAAGTGAGATATATTAATTTGATCAAGATGCATTAATCATCAATAAAATCAACTACTGATTGTAGCGCATCTAATCCTTTATCCTCAACACTTTTTTTAATACTATCGTATAAGAATTTGAGGTGTTTATGGTACATTGCTAATGAAAGGTTAGGATCTTTTTCCTTCTTTGACGAAAAGCAGGGGATATCTTCATTCTCTCGAAATATTAGTAACTCGTAATCTGTGAAATCCTTTTTAAGTAAGACCGATTGGATTGAAACAACATATTGTTCAGCAACTTTAGAAATATAAGTAGTTGGATTTGACTTTGTCCATTCTATCTTTCTATTAATTGTGGCTATTCGAAGTTTGTCGATGTTGTGGAAAATAGGAAATTGATCTCTATCCATGACAACAAATATATTTGTTCATATTTCTAAATCGCATCTTCATAAATTTCTTATCAAATTGCTTTGAATAAAAACTCTCCATACCTGACAACAGGTAATTAGGTTTTTCACTTGTATTTAAAAATCATCACCTACTTTAACCATCTCCAATTTTAATGATTCAACGAAAGCATTAATCTTCTGTTTGTCAATTTCTTGTTGCTCTTTTTCCTGAGCTTTAATTTCATCCTCAATTTTTTTTCTCAATTCAGGCAACTCTGCATCGACTGCCGCCCTCCACTTTTTGTAATTTCCTCTTTCAATCCAATCAACATTTTGATTGTCATAATGATAAGATCCTCGACCGGTAGCAATATCAGTTATTCGCAAATGCCCATCTGAGTATTTAACAGTTGCGGTGGTTTTACCACAATTTAAGCATTTAGCCTTCATTACTATCGTATATTCTCTCACAATTTCTAACTCAATATCATACTTGTATTTCCCATCTTTGACAGCCAATGTAATTAGAATATGTCGTGGGATTGACTTCCCATTTTGATCGACGTACTCGAAAATCCCCTTTCCAATAATTTTTCCAGATTCCAAATCTTTCATTTGAATTACATCATTTGAAGATTTGAACTGGTACGCAAACCATGTTAAACCATTTGAGAACAGGGTTGATTTTTTTTGAGTTGAGTCCACAACAATAATTTCGCTGACGATTGTTTGTCCTAATGTCATTAGTGTAAAACTCAACAGGATGATAAATAGAGAGAACCTTTTCATTGCTGTATTGTTAATTTGTTTATTTATCAAAAATAAGATAAATATAAATATGTTCCATGAAAGTGTGCGGAAAACTCTCTGATAAGACCTAATGTTTCTTCATTTCAACCAGTTCATTGTTAATTCAGCAAGCTTACCCTCCGCCCTCTACTTGATTCTTTCTTCTTCTTTCATACCCCTTAATCCGGTTTATAGGGAAAAGGTTATATGTTCTAACTGAAAATATTTTATCTATATATTGCAGAGAAGTTAATATCTTCTTATATTTGACGTGGAACACTTTATTCGTATAGCCGGTAGCTAGGGCATATTAATAAATTATTTTTCTATGTGTTTTTATAACATATATCATAATCTCATTCCGACTCCTGACAGTATTTGGGTTGAATTGATTATTATTATCATAGGTGCACTTATCGGTGGATTACTGGGCTTTATATCAGCATATTTTATTTTGAAAATACAATTTACCAAAACCCGGAATTTAGAAATTAAAAGAAAGTATGAAGAAAATGAAGATAAACTGCAATATTTTAAATTGTTGCTGAAAGGTGTCGTTGAACATGTTGAGAAGAGATTTGTAGAACTCGATGAATATATTGAAAATCAACAAAAGTATATTTATGAACCTGAACTTTTTAAGTTTTCAGTAAACAATGATTTAGAAAGAATTAAATCCTTAGATGTCATTGGATTATTTGAGTCTTATAGACAATTTTATAAGCCAAAAAACATAAATTGGATTAAAGACTATAAAAAATTGAATGCTTCTTTGGATTTTATTGAAATGGCATTAAAAGAACTGTTAAGAATATATGAAGTAAATACTATTGAATGTGTGTCAATACTAAAAGACGTTAAATATCTTGTAGAGCATACTGCAGATAGAATTTCAATAATAAATACTGAAAATGCAAAAATTTTAAAGGAAAACAGATTTAATGATATTGCATATTCGGAAATTAACAAATACCTTAGTATTTATATGAAATTAATAAAAGAAAATGCTAATCTTACCCACATGAATGAAGAGTTTTTAAATCCTTTGAATAAGTTAATGGTGACGAAATTATCAAATGAACCATTTTCAACCGAAATTAGTATTTTAACGAAAAAAGCTAGAACAAAATTAAACGATATAAAAGTAGATATGGAGAAGACCATTCTTGAATTAAAAAAAGTACCATCAATTACCATGGAGAGTATTTCTTTAATAAAATCTTATTGTGAATAATGTATTAACGTGCCCTAACATATAAGGATTAAACGTAGCGAAGTTTCGATGTAATCCGTTGTTGTACAGGACCTGCAGCCGATTTAATTTACAGAAAATTTGTTTATGGGGATTCAATAAGAAATTCTAAGTCTTGATGCATTCAGATTGACCAGGAATGAATTTGCTGCCTGATTTCTGCTGTGATTAATTCTGAATTTTAGAAACAACACAGCCAATTATTTTCGGTAATCATCAAATTTTTTTTCCAATGGACAAAGCAGTCCTGAACTACCTGATTTAGCAGTCATCTATAGTGTTAATTGATTTCAATTTTTTCTTTTCTCTCAATCTGATAATGCTCATTGGTGGTGAACGTCCCGGCAACCATCGCTCGGTGGTGACCATCTTACCTTTCCCACAACAAGGACAGGTTTCAACATCAAAACCCAGTCGAAGCGTGCAGATTTCTTGCCAGGAGAGTTTCTGCGGCTTTGCAGGAGTTAATCCCATGTTACGCTGCACTTGTTGCAGTAACGGTTTTTTCCGGCAGGAAAGGAATCCATAATGCCGGATACGAACATATCCCGCAGGAAGGATATGCAGGCAAAACCGGCGTAAAAACTCTGCAGACTGAAGAGTCATTAGTTTACGCTTCTCCCTGTCACGATAATCCTTCCAGGTGAAAGTCACTTTCCCATCCTCAATGTTTTTGATCCGGTGATTGGAGATAGCGATCTTGTGGGTATAACGGCCAAGATATTCCACTACTTGCTGCGGACCAAGAAAGGGTTGTTTAGCATATACAATCCAGGAATGACGATATAGGTTGTCTAACAGCGATTCGGATAATACAATGCCTTCAGATTTGCTCCACTTACGCAATTTTTCCATGAATTTGCCCCGGAATACCCGGCTCATGGCTTTCACCGGGAAAAGGAATTTTCCATTGCTTTTTACCTGTTTCCATTTCCCCTGACGATTTAACCCACCCCCCGGAATAATGCAGTGCAGGTGAGGATGAAGCCACAAATGCTGCCCCCATGTATGCAGAATGGAAATCATCCCGGTTTCTGCCCCAAGGTGTTTTGGGTCTTTTGAGAATGCTTGTATCGTCTCCCATGCGGCGTGAAACAACGTATTGTAAATCATAACCGGGTGGCGCATACATAATTGGTTAAGCGATTGTGGAAGAGTAAAAACAACATGGAAATAGCTTACCGGCAGCAGATCCTGTTCACGGCCGATGATCCAGCGTTCACGTTGGGTACTCTGGCATTTTGGACAATGCCTGTTACGACAGGAGTTATATGAAACCCGGATGTGTCCGCACGCATCACAGCTATCCACATGGCCTCCCATGGCCATTGTCCGGCAATGTTCAATTGCATGGAGTGTACGCAAATGAAACAACGGTTGAGGGTATTTCTTGATGGAATTTTTCCCGTATCGTTGAATGATATGCGCAAGCTCGTACCTTGGCAGTTTCAACCTTGGCCGTAGAGCGTATCCAGCGGACTATGAGCAAGACTTCTTTTAACCCGGGCAATATGGGTGTACATCATCGTGGTTTGAATCCTGGAATGGCCAAGCTGTTCCATGATCGTCAGAATATCTACTCCATCTTCCAGCAGGTGAGTGGCAAACGAATGCCGCAGTGTATGACAGGTTACTTCTTTCTTGATTCCGGCTTTTTTTGCTGATTCAGCGATAATTCGTTGGATACTTCTTCTGTGTAATGGTTGACCTTTTTCGTTCCCATTGAAGACGTATGTGTCCGGCTGATATTGAGAGTAATATTTTTCAAGCCCTTTCAATATATAGGGAGATAATACAACGTACCGGTCTTTACGGTTCTTCCCCTGGTTCACTTTGATTTGCATTCGGCTCCGGTCAATGTCTTTCCACATTAATCGACGGGTTTCATCCATTCTTAATCCGGCCGAATACATAAGGCACATGATAATGCGATGTTTCAGATTCTTCGTCCCTTTGAAAAGCCGGCGGCATTCCTCCTTCGACAATACCACAGGTAAGCTCTTAACCTGCCGCAAGCGTGGAAGTTTCAATACACGGTCATTCTGTTCCAACAACCGGAACAGAAACCTTAAACCATAAACGGTATGCTTGAAATAGCTTTCGCTGGGAGATTTCTCTTTACTTAATTTCATCAAATAATGTTCGATCTCATCGTCAGAGATCTCCTGGGGAAGCTTTCCTGTTCGCAGCGTTAAAAAAGCGATACTCCTTGCATAATTTTTGAAGGTACTTTCACTGTAACCATTCAGGATCATTTTTCGTTCAAGAGAATGATAAAGGGCTTCAAAGCCTTTTATCTCCTTGCATGCCTTCTGGGCCACAGTAAGTGCATGTTTCTTCTTAATTTTAGGTTTTCTTTTGGTCATAACTCTGGGTTTTATGGGTTATGACCTTTATACGTAGATTATTTGTATATTAGCTACCTGCCGCAGAGGCGGCAGGTTTAGTACAACAAACCAGCAACCGATCCAACTAAACTAAAGTGATCCAGGGCAAGTGTTAAACTTACCAGACCAGCCATGTTTGAGCTGGCTTTTTATTGCCAATTTTAGGCAAATAATGAAGTTTTTGTATCAAAATGTACCTTATTTGTACCATATTTCAAATTATATATTGTATCTAATTGATACACAAGCATATTGCATGTATTATTAGTATTAGAGGCAAAAGATTATGGGTTTAATCCAAAAATAGTTTTTGCACATACATTGTATCAAAATAAATATTCCATATATTTGGTTAAAAATTAAACCATCATGAGAAAGTTGATCCTAATAACCTTATTAATTCTATCAATAACAAATATTGGAAAATCTCAGAGTATCGAATCTAAAATTCGGGATTTCGCAAAATATGAGTATCCTAATGATCTCGAAATGCAGAAGTATACTTATAAAAAACAGCTATCAGCATATAATTATATGGTATCAGTCACAGATTCTGAAGTGAAGAAGATAGCAGTAAGAGAATACCCAAATGATTATTCCATGCAAAAATACACATACGAAAAACAACTAGCAGCTAAAAGATATATGAAAACTACTATCGATATGGAAGTAAAACAAATTGCAACTTACGAATACCCAAATGATTATTCAATGCAGAAATATACATACGAAAAGCAGCTCTCTGCTAAGAATTATATGAAAACCGTGAAAAACAGCTCAGCCAAGGCTCAGGCAGTAAGAGAATACCCAAGAGATTATTCAATGCAGAAATACATATACGATAAAATTGTCTTCGGAAATTAAAAAAAATGATTCAAACCATCCCAATCCTATATATTATGAAAAGAATATATCTCTCCATTTTGATGTGCTTCTTGTGTCCTATAATATTCGGACAACAAACCAATATTGAAGGCCTTGGGGCTTTCAAAATAAATACAACCCAGTTATGGTTTATTGAGTATTATGCAAAAGAGAAATCAATTCAAATTAAAAAGTTATCAAAAGCTGAAGAGTTAGATAACTATACTGAGTATAATGAAATATATATTATTGAAATCATTCCTGATACAATCAAACCAAAGTCTGCAATCGCATCGGCAAATTTCTGTCCAAAAACCAGAGTATTTATGTTGTCCAAATACGAGGTAGCAGGAATTAAGATCAAGGGATTAACTCTTACTTTTTACAATGATTTGTTAATTGATCTTTATTGCGATAATAACCCAGAATTGAAAGATGCACTTCAAATGAAATATGGGGAACCCATTACTGAAGTTACTACTTCAAAATCGAATTGCTATACTGAAGACATTTCCACCCATCAATCCTGGCATAATGGAAATATTACTGCTGTTTCATATACCACAAAGACTCATGATCCAGATTGTAAACCTTTAGCATTTTCAATTTTCATGATATTCGATGCAAGTAAATCAAGCAGATTAGAGAATTGTAACAAAAAATATAAGAATGTTTTCGTGCAAAGATCATTACAGGATCTATAGTCCACGGCTAAACAGTTTTAAAAGATTAGATTATTGTTTCAAGGATTAAAATTAAGGGTAACATTGGACAGGAAAGAAAGAGCTGTTGTACTGATATTACATGTGATGTGTGTCCTTTTGTGTGTATAATTAAAAAATAACCTATTATAAATTTTCTATAAGTGATTGATTATCTTCGTCTCCCCGCCAGGGCTCGAACCAACGACCCTCTGATTAACAGTTATAGCACCTGTCTTTATTATTAATTTGCTGAATTTTGAGTGTATTCACGAAGGTTATTCATGCTGAACTTTCTCATCTCTTGTCGTAATGCTGATTCATCTTTTGAGTCATAATACTTTTGCATCGTTTCGTGTTTGCGGTGTGTGGTGAACTTCATTGTAACTTCAGAAGGAACACCCAGCCATACACAGAATGTTATAAAAGTCTTCCTGCCAATGTGAGATGAGATCAGTTTATATTTGGGAACTACCTTGTCAATACGTCTGTTTCTCCTATAATGAACAATCGGGACCATTTCGGTCAAGCCAGCTTCTTTTGCTAATTCCTTTAGTTGCTTATTCGTCTTTTGATTACTGATAGCTGGGAAAGCCATCTCGACGCCATCCTTATTGTAATTCGGGGTGTTTTTATATTTTTCAAGTATTTCACGTGAGAAGTCATTAAAGGGGATCATTGTTCTATCCCCAGTTTTGATTGTTGTACAGTAAATAAAGCCTTGCTTGTGATCAACATCTGTTTTCTTGAGGTTAGCTATATCTGAATAACGTAAGCCAGTAGAACAAGCCAGAATCAGATAATCACGTATCCGCAGCACGGTCTGGTTCTTTATTTTCATTTCGTAAATATGTAGTAATTCGGGGATTGATAGAGCGATAATATTGCCGTCTGTGTCTTCTCTCTTCGTTCCTGTCTCCAGGTTCCATTCACGGAAGTCAAGTTTTTTATTATAACCTCTTTTTGTCGACCAGATTAAGAATTGCTTAATGAACATGATATTCTTCCGTACATAAGAATTAATGAACTTGTTGTCTTCAAAATAGAAATCTATTAACTTATCAAAGAAGTTATTATCAAGTTGGTCAAACTCAACTTTGATTCTTTTCTTCTCGCCAAAGTCCTTCAAATGGTTTTTAATGGTTTTAAACTTGGTGACAGTCCCCGGTTGCCATTTCTTTTTCCCTTGTTCAATAAAATCATCCATCAGATCAAAGAATCCATTTGCACTCCGTTGATTTCTTCTTAATCCTTGTTTGAAATATTCTACTGATACAGGGATGTCTTCTTTTATGGCAGTATCATATAGTTTCTCTAATTCCAATCGAATGTTCCTAAGCTGTTTATTAAACACTTCTGATTTGGGATGTGATTTAACAGAATCCTTGCCATTCCATTGATCCGCATTGATACAAATGCCTGTCGTTGATTTGAAACGATCACCAAAGGATGCGGAGAAGAGGATGGGAACATTCTTGGTGATAAGCTGTCCTGATTTGTCTTTCCGCTTTTCGAGGTAGAACTTTACTCTGATGTATGCCATACTGGGTATATATTTAATATCTACACACAAATATACACACATTATTCAGTAAACGCAAATAAATGTCATAAAACCTTATTATAATAGTTGTCTTTCTAATATCAGTGTTTTCGGATAATTATGAAATCCAAATAAATATTTTGAAATACTATCAAAAAGATCTGATTCAGACCCATTCTCTCCGCAAAAGATTTATCCAGCATCCGATTATTTCGATGAAAAATCC
>JACNJS010000075.1 GCA_014382445.1 Bacteroidota bacterium | reverse complement strand
TTGGTGGAACTTCATCACCCATGAGCATTGAAAACACATGATCGGCTTCTGAGCTTCGGGTTTCGGAAAACATGTTTCTTCGTATCTGGCACAAAAAGGTTATACGGTATATGGAACGTGCCGCGCAACATGCGAACATGATCCTCTGGTAAACATACTTCATTTAGATGTTACCGATTTAGGTGCCGTAGAAAAATGTATAGGACTGGTATTTGAAAAAGAAGGAAAGATAGATATCTTAATAAACAATGCGGGCATGCATACAGGTGGGGCTATCGAAGATATGCCATATGAAAGCATACGGGCTCAAATGGAAACAAATTTTATGGGTGCCGTTCATACTATAAAAACAGCATTGCCAGCCATGCGCAAACAAGGCAATGGTACTATTATAAATATAAGTTCGATAGGCGGGTTGATGGGACTTCCATTCCAGGGATATTATTCAGCAAGTAAATTCGCACTCGAAGGCTTGAGTGAAGTACTTCGTATGGAGCTTAAGCAGTTCAACATTAATGTGGTAGTTATAAACCCCGGCGATTTTCATACAAGTAATACACAAAACCGTAAAAATGTTAATGCTTCAAATAGTGATAGTGCTTACGAAATGCAATTTGGTAAAACACTGTCTATTATAGAGAACGATGAAAACAATGGATGGCAGCCTGATATTCTTGCCCGTAAAATATATAAAATTATTAAAAAAGAACGACCTGCAAATCATTATGTAATTGCATCGTTTGAACAAAAGCTTGCTATTATGCTAAAACGTATCCTTCCGGGAAAATGGTTTGCGGCCATTCTTCGAGGGCATTACGGAATTAAATAATATAGCCCATTTACTTCTTTATCGCAAGTCTTCTGGCAAAGCCAGTGCGCCGGCAGGACTATGACTTAATTAACATTTAACCAATCCCAATATAATTCGTATAGCAATGAGAACCACGACAACAACCCGACAACAACGACAACCCCCTATCAGCATCATTTTAAAAACACCAATTTTATTTGATTATTAAAAAATAAACCATACTTTTACACTTATTACTTGAATAATGCTCAACTAACTAATCAGTCTTTCTATTTGTAAGTAATTATTTTTAACCTTTTAAAAACCAATATATATATAACAATATCAACAGCTTACAGCAATCTTTTATTATAATTAAGTATTTTAATATAGTGGTTATCTACAAGTTGGCTGCAACCAAAAGAAAAAACATGAAGAAATCATATTTAATACTAATGATTCTTTTTTTCAATATTCTTTTATTTGGACAAAAAGACAAACCTAAGTTCTTTAGCGAATTAGTAGTTTCAGTAAACAGGACTGACCTTGAAAATCAGAATACAGAAAATGGAAATGGATTTGGAATTGGTATTTATCAATCATTTCGTGACAACAAAAAGGTTAGTCTAATACTTGGTTTTGAATTTAATAGGACTAGTCAATTAAAAAAATCAATGTATGGTGGACACTTTGCTTACACAACAGATGTTAAATATAATTTTAGTTGGTTATCAATCCCTCTGACTACAAGAATAAATTTTGGTGGCAGAATAAAATTTTTCATTGAACCTGGAATTTTTGTTGACATTCCTATTGGAGCCAGAGAAAAAGGAACTTTGCATTCTTATTTACCGAATGAGGATAATCAAATTGAATATAAAGAAACTGAGTATGACAAAAAAGCAAGTCAAATAGGACTAAATTATGGGCTTTCATTTGGATTAGGAATAATAATTCCCGTTTCAAAAGTGAACCTCATAATAAAACCAGACTATAGACTTGGAATGAAGTCTATTTATGATTATCAGGACCAGATTAATAATAAATATTTCAGAATTAATATTGGAATTAAAATATAAATGGCAGCAGCCAACAATGTATATACAAAATAGGCGCGATAGTAGTGAATTCAAAGGTTATAACCCGCTTCAATATTTTTGGAGTTTGATAAGTTTGAAATCCGCAATCGCCTACTTTGCATATACTTAACGTTGGGCACAATTTCCCACATCACGAGAACTTGAATAATTTCTTACGCTAACGTTGAAATAATGAGATTAAAATTGGTAAAAATTGACTAAATTTGATGATATGAAAAATCTAATCTACTTGATCTCTCCCTTGTTTTTTCTATTATTTATTTTCAATCAAAGTATAAATGCTCAACAATATGGCATTGGACTTAAGATTGATGAATTTACAGGAGACACTATACTCCCCCTCTGGTTCAAGTCTTCCAGCAAAGCCGGTGCGTAGGCAGGACTTGGACTCCCAAAAGATTTAAAAAATGCTAATATTGAAATCACCAACATTCCTGATGAATTAGTAAAAAGAATTACTGTTTCTTTGCAATAATTCCACAATCGGCAGAAGTCTGAAAAAAGCCAATACGTAGGAAATTAAAACTTGAAGACAGGAAACCAAATAGCAGCCCAGCACTCAAGGTAAGTTATATAATATGAGTTATACGCCAACAACCCTGCAAGCCCCCTGACGGCAATTGCCCTATAACTATATTATGTAAAATAGCCGCCGACCCCACGCACCGGCTTACCCTAATCCCACAAAAAACATCCCACCGCTTGCAGCGCCATGTATGTTTCCTTCCAGCCTGCAGGCAGGTTGTGGAAGGGTAAGGGATTAATTGTATTGATCCCAACAGGGGTTACCTAGCAAGCATAGAAACCCAATCCTCTGTCGAGGATTTAGGGTTTTG
>JACNJS010000096.1 GCA_014382445.1 Bacteroidota bacterium | reverse complement strand
ATTTAGTGTAAAGTCTAATCTTGAACTTGTGTAAAGGATCTATCTTAACGAACAGCGAAGAAAAACCAACGACAGCGGTAATTTGCTGCAAAAAGACAAAAAGGAAAAACTAAATAATGGACAGCCAGCTAACAAAACAACACATTTGCAAACCGCTCCAGCCGACACGAAACCAAAGTTTGCAAAAGAGTTGTTTTCTTGCCAACGCACCCGTAGATAATTAGAAATGTTTTATATTGCATCAATTATTTTAAATTATGATAACTGAATACTTAAAAAATATAGCCCTGACTACATCTCAGGGTGATGCAAGGGAAGAAAGCTATTATTCGCACTTATCATTATTATTTAAAGATTTTTCTGAAAACATAGGAAAGAAAAATATTCACATTACAACCTTACCCAAAAAGACTGACGCAGGTAATCCAGATTTTAGAATTTGGGATGGCACTCAAAATATTGTAGGATATATAGAAGCTAAAGTTCCAGATACAGATTTGGATAGGATTGAAATTTCGGAACAATTAAAACGATACAGGGATACATTCCAGAATCTTATTCTAACTGATTTTTATGAATTTAGATTATATCGTGAGGGTAAATTAATTCTTAAAACAAAAATAGGAAGACCATTTGTTGCGAAGAAACTCAATCAAATACCCCCTATTGAAAATGAGAATGATTTTAAAAATTTACTTGAAAGATTTTTCTCTTTTTCTATGCCTAATGTATTTACGGCAGAGACACTTGCAATAGAATTAGCAAAAAGAACTAGATTTTTAAAGGATGAAGTTATTCATCAAGAATTGGAAGATGAGGAAAACAACGAAAATCATGTTATTGGTTTTTATGAAGCTTTTCAAAAATATTTAATTTCTGGTTTAACAAAAGAAGAATTTGCCGATTTATATGCACAAACAATTGCTTATGGACTTTTTGCAGCTAGGACAAGAGCTGATGGGGCTTTTAGCAGAAGATTAGCATATAATTTTATTCCACCAACAATAGGAATTTTAAAAGATGTTTTTCAATTTATTTCATTAGGAAGTTTGCCTAAACAAATGGAGGTTATTGTTGATGAAATAGCGGCAGTTCTGAATGCAGCTGATATTCTAAATATACTTCAAGATTATTATAAAAAGGGAAAAGGACAAGACCCTATAATTCACTTCTATGAAACATTCCTTAATAAATATGACCCTAAAACAAGAGAACAAAGAGGAGTATATTATACGCCAGAGCCAGTAGTCGATTATATTGTACATTCTTTAAATGAAATCCTTAAATCAGATTTTAATAAAGAAAATGGCTTTGCAAATACTGATGTTACAGTATTTGACCCTGCTGGTGGAACTTTAACATTTTTAGCACAAACTGCAAAATTTGCAATTAAAGATTTTACTAAAAAATTCGGAGATGGTCATAAAACTAATTTCATTAAAGAACACATACTAAAAAACTTTTATGCTTTTGAATTGATGATGGCTCCCTATGCCTGTTTGACTTCAAACTCTCTTGGACAAATATAGCTTTTTTATTTATAGACACTTTTACTTTTTTAATGATGTTAATTGACTGTTGTAATGTTGTTAACTTTTAGCGTTAGCGTAAAGAAAGTTATCAATATTTCAATGGTCTGCGTCTACTATTAATTTCTGTTGTTCATATAGCTTCTTTCTATGCGTTAATGTTCTGTGCTTTGTCTTAGCACGCTTTTCTAATATTAACCTTTTGCGATTATTATAAACATCAGATGGTGTTACATTTTCCAAAGATTCGTGGTAACGCTGATTATTATAATAATCCACAAATTGTTCTAATTGTTGTTCCAGTTCTCCAGGGAAGTAGTAGTTATCGAGTTTTACTACATTCTTCATTGTACGATGATACCTTTCAATCTTACCTTGTGTTTGAGGATGATAGGGAGCACCTCTGACATGATCATTTAATTCCTTTTCAGTAAATTCACGAAATTGATCAGATATAAAACATGAACCATTATCAGATAACAGCCTTGGACGGTTTTCTTTATCCAAGCCTGTTTTTAACAGGGCTGCTCTAACAACTCGCTCAGCATCGGTTGATTGCATTTGCTTGCATAGTTCCCAATGAACTATATATCTTGAATAATCATCCAGTACTGTTGCTAAATAGTACCATCCCCAGCCAATGATCTTGAAATATGTAAAATCGATCTGCCATTGTTGATGAACTTTGCCAGGTTTATCCTTAAACTCATCTGCTGCACTCATTACGATGTAAGCAGGACTTGTTATCAATCCTCTGGATTTTAATATCCTGTAAACACTTGATTCGCTTATGAACCAACCTTGTTTATCAGTAATATGGTATGCCAGTTCACGTGGAGAAAGATCTTCACGTTCCAAGGCTGTTTCTACCACTCTCTGGCGTTCATTATCCGGTATCTTGTTCCAGAATCTGTTTTGATGTCTTGGTTGTTGCTTTAATCCATCATACCCTCGTTCCTGGTAACGTTTATACCACTCATAAAATGTGCTCCGATTTATTCCAAGCTCTTGCAAGGTACGTTTTACACTCAGTTGTGAATCCTCAACAATTCTGATAACTTCCATTTTCTCTCCAGTACTTCGTCGCATATACTTATAGTTTACTCGGAACCATCCGGACTTTTTTTAAGCATACGATTCTCCAAGCTAAGTTCTGCAACTAGCTGCTTTAGATCAAAATTCTCTCCTTTCAAATGCTGTACTTCATTGCTGTTAGCTTCA
>JACNJS010000047.1 GCA_014382445.1 Bacteroidota bacterium | reverse complement strand
CAATTCCTCCATCAACCAGGTAATAACCATTATAGTAAGTAGGTGAAAAGTATCCTGGTATCGACATGCTTGCACGAACTGCCATAGGAAGATACCCATGCTTAAGTATTTCTGCATCACCATTAAATAAGTTTGTTCCAACACACAAAAAAGGTGTTTGAAGTTTGCCAAAATCAGTAATATGCCATGCAGGTGAAAAAAATTTATTTAATAATAAGTTAACCTGTTGACCTTGGTACATTGATTGTTTCAATCCAATTTTTCGTTTTTTAAATGGCAGAGAAATTATTGAACCTTCGAGGAATTCTTTTTCTTCGTAGGCCACATACTTTCTTGGAATCTCATCTAAAAGAAGAGCATTCCAATCCTGCTCCTTAACCATTTTTTCTATCTCATCAGGGCTATAACCAATTGCATACAAGCCTCCCATAATACTTCCAATGCTTGTACCGCCAATATAATCAATTTCAAGTCCTACCTCCTGAAAAACTCTCAACATTCCAATGTAGGCAAATCCTTTGGCACCTCCACCACTTAGTACTAAACCCACCTTTGGTCGTTCTTTTTTACCTGGGTTATCAATATTTACTGAATATAAATATGGGTTGTGCAATAATAACAAGCCGATTATCAAATAAATAAAAAGGCTTTTTTTTAGCATGATCTATTGTTTATAAGTTAAACAATTACAAATATAAGGTGAAAAAGTTTAACTATATCACAAAATAGTAATCAGAGGAATATTTTGGTATTTAAATTATATGCGAATGATGCTATTTTGTGTTTCTAATCAATAACACAATCCTCAGAATGAGTTCCGAAAATTAAACAAATAAGAAGTAAATAGGCTATAAAAAATGACTGAGCTTAGAATTTAGGCTCGAAGGTATCATAGTCAATTGCCAATTTGTTAAACTGGGTAAAAAAATTATTGAACTCTGTGTAATTATTATTATTAGCGGTAAAAATATAAGTATATCCGGCTCTAAGGCCCAATGTATCTGTATAAACTATAGTCAGGGTTCCGGTATCGTTAACGGCCCAATAATTAATATGAGCTTCGCCTAATCTTTGAATAAACCAAACTGCATCATCTTTAAATGTTATATGTGCCTGTTTATCGCCAACGTAACTAATATTGTACAGTACCTGGAAAATATCAGGAGGATGAATGATAGAGTCGGTATAATTATAAACAGGAAATTGAGGTCCTGGATCATCCGGGTAACATCCTGTATTTAAGGCAGCAACAGCTAATATTAGGATAATGCTTAAGTATAATAATGAATTTTTCATAACAATATTTTTAGCTAAGTTATAAAATTTTTCCATGACATTGTTTATATTTTTTTCCGCTGCCACATGGGCATGGGTCGTTTCTTCCTACTTTTTTTTCAACTTTTACCGGTTGTGGTTTTTGTCGTTCCTGAGTATCACTATGTGCCTGTGAGAGCATATCTCCCCTTTCCTCTTTCATTTGCGAACGATCAAGTCCGCGAGGTATCTTGGCTTCACGCAAAGCAGTATCGCTTTTCATATACACATCTCCTTTAATCAGGTAGGAACCAACATCTTTGTTTATTTTTTGGATCATTTTTTTAAACAACTCAAACGATTCAAATTTATAGATCAACAAAGGATCCTTCTGCTCATAAGAAGCATTTTGTACGGACTGTTTCAACTCGTCCATTTCGCGTAGTTGCTCTTTCCACAGATCATCTATTGTTGATAGTGTGATCCCTTTTTCAAATGCAACAGGAACTTCAGCGCCGTTTGATTCAACTGATTTTTTAAGATTTGCAATTATCTGAACCTGTCGTTTCCCATCCGAGAAAGGAATGGCAATGTTTTCGTACTGACTTTGGTTTTCATATACATCTTTAATAACAGGAAGTGTATTAACAGCAAGTCTGTTTCTTTTTTCTAAATAAGATGAATAAACTACATCCATCAATTTTTCAGTAAGTTTGGTACTATCAATTGCCGCAAACTCTTGTTCATCAACAGGTGATTCGGTAGCGAGAGTTCGAAGTACTTCCATTTTAAATCCTTCAAAATCATTATCCGATTGATAATCCGAAGAAATTTGTTCGCTCAAATCATAAATCATGTTTGATATATCAACAGAAAGTCTTTCGCCAAACAATGCATGGCGGCGGCGTTTGTAGATAACCTCGCGTTGTGAGTTCATCACATCATCATACTCCAGTAGTCGTTTACGAACACCAAAGTTATTCTCCTCTACCTTTTTCTGTGCACGCTCAATCGATTTGGTAATCATAGAATGCTGAATTACTTCACCTTCGTCTAACCCAAGTTTATCCATTATTCCGGCTATTCTTCCCGAGCCGAACATCCTCATTAGATCATCTTCAAGAGAAACAAAAAACTGTGAACTACCTGGATCACCTTGTCGTCCTGCACGACCTCGCAACTGACGGTCGACACGACGTGAATCATGCCTTTCGGTGCCAATAATGGCAAGACCTCCGGAAACTACAACACCCTCTCCAAGTTTAATATCGGTACCACGACCAGCCATGTTAGTAGCAATTGTAACCATCCCAGGCTGTCCGGCTTCCTTAACAACCTGTGCCTCTCGTTGATGTAATTTTGCGTTTAGCACGTTATGAGTAATGTGTTTTCTGTTAAGCATTCTACTTAACAGTTCCGACGTTTCAACAGATGTTGTACCAACCAACACCGGTCGTTTTTCCTCAACAAGTTTTTCTATTTCATCAATAACTGCACTATATTTTTCACGCTTTGTTTTGTAAACCAAATCCTGCCTATCATCGCGTACAATTGGTTTATTTGTTGGAATAACTATCACATCAAGTTTGTAAATATCCCATAGCTCCCCGGCTTCTGTTTCGGCAGTACCGGTCATACCCGCAAGCTTACTATACATGCGGAAATAATTTTGCAGAGTAATAGTTGCATATGTTTGTGTAGCAGCTTCAACTTTAAGGTTTTCTTTAGCCTCAATAGCCTGATGCAAACCGTCAGAATATCGCCGCCCCTCCATAACACGGCCAGTTTGTTCGTCAACAATTTTTATTTTGTTATCCATAATCACATATTCCACATCCTTTTCAAAAAGTGTATATGCCTTAAGAAGCTGAGTAACTGTATGAATCCTCTCTGATTTAATTGAGTAATCCTGGATCATCTGATTTCTTTGCTCCAGCATTTTCTTTTCACTCAGGTTTTCACTTTCCAATTCGGCAACCCGAGCCCCAATATCCGGCATAATGAAGAATTCGGGATCATCATAGGATATGGTAAGAAGATCAATGCCTTTTTCAGTAAGATCCACCGAATTGTGCTTTTCGTCATTTACAAAGTATAATTCATCGTCGATGATGTGCATATTTTTTGCCTGCTCCTGAAGATAAAAGCTTTCGGTTTTCTGCATTAATTGCTTATTCCCTTCTTCACTTAACAACTTTATAAGTGCTTTGTTTTTTGGTAAACCATGATAGGCCCGCAAAAGTGCATCACCGGCTTTTTTAACACTTTCGTTGTTTTCCTTATCTTTTAAAAAGTTTTTTCCTTCAACCAATATTGTAGAAACCAGGCTTTTTTGCGCATTGTAAAGTTTTAGCACATCGGCTTTAAGTTCGTCAAATTCATGAATATCGCCTTTGGGAGTAGGCCCGGATATAATTAAAGGTGTTCGTGCATCATCAATCAGTACGGAGTCAACCTCATCCACTATTACATAATTATGTTCACGCTGTACAAGTTCATAGGGATTACCTGTCATGTTGTCACGCAAATAGTCAAATCCAAACTCATTATTTGTACCAAAGGTTATATCAGCCAGATAAGCTTGTCGGCGTTCATGAGTATTCGGCTGGTGATTATCAATACAATCCACCTTAAGACCGTGGAACATATAAAGCATTCCCATCCACTGTGAATCTCGTTTCGCAAGGTAATCGTTAACAGTTACAATGTGAACGCCTTTTCCGGGTAAAGCGTTCAAGTAAACAGGTAATGTTGCAACTAAAGTTTTACCCTCACCTGTTGCCATCTCGGCTATCTTACCTTGATGAAGTACCGTTCCTCCAATAAGCTGCACATCGTAGTGAACCATATCCCAAGTTATAGGGTTGCCACCTGCCTGCCATGTATTGTTGTAATATGCTTTGTCTCCTTTTATATTCACACTATCGAACTTAGCGCTAAGCTCTCTATCGAAATCATTTGCTGTTACTTCAACAACTTTGTTTTCCTTAAACCTTCGGGCAGTTTCTTTCATAACAGAAAAAGCTTCAGGTAGTATCTGATTTAGAATCTCCTGGGTTTTATCGTAACTCTTCTTGGATAACTTATCAATGGCTACATAATTTTCTTCCTTTTCATCAACGTTCATATCGGGATTAGAAGTCATTATTTCTTTCAGGCTTGCAATTTCAGTTTCTTCTTCACGTATGTGATCAGTTATCCGATTTTTGAACTCTATAGTTTTTGCCCGTAACTCGTCGTTTGTAAGTTTTTCAATATCTCCGTATGCTTCTTTAACTTTTATAACGAATGGATTTATTTCTTTTAAATCCTTTTTCGACTTATCTCCAAGAACTTTCTTAAATATGCTTAACATAATTGCTTTCTACATTTAAAATAACCGGTCATCAATAATTATTCCATTGTATTAATGCCCGATTTAATCAGTGGCGAAATTAATGTTAATTTACAAACTCCCAACAAATAAATATTAGTCAGTTAATAGCGGACGATGCTCCCTGAAAGTGGAAACGGTTGATGAGTGTGAGGCAAATTAGGGATAAGTAGTTTCACATTTTCGCACTATAATTGATACATAAACCTCTTTAACATTGTGCAAAAAGTAGTGCTAATTTAATCTATTAAACAATGAGAATTGTTCGTATTTTTGCCTCATATGAAGGAGATAAGAAATTTTTGCATTATTGCTCATATTGATCATGGCAAAAGCACGTTGGCTGACAGACTTTTGGAGTTTACGGATACTGTTTCAGGTCACGATATAAAAGCACAGGTGCTTGATGATATGGATATAGAACGTGAACGGGGTATTACGATAAAAAGCCATGCAATTCAGATGGATTATATCCATGAAAATGTGAAATATGTGTTGAATCTTATCGACACACCGGGCCATGTTGATTTTTCATACGAAGTGTCAAGATCAATAGCTGCCTGTGAAGGGGCGCTGCTTATTATTGATGCTTCTCAGGGAATTCAGGCGCAAACAATTTCTAACCTTTATCTTGCCCTTGAAAATGACCTTGAGATAATTCCTGTGCTTAACAAAATGGATTTGGATAATGCAATGCCTGATGAAGTTAAAGATCAGATTGTTGATATGATTGGGTGCGACTACGATGACATTATTGAAGCAAGTGGCAAAACAGGTTATGGTGTTGATAAAATACTTGCAGCTATTATTGATAAAGTACCACCACCCACCGGCAAACCTGAGGCACCTCTTCAGGCATTAATATTCGACTCAGTATTTAATTCGTTTCGTGGTATAATAGCTTATTTCCGGATTTTCAATGGTGAAATAAGAAAAGGCGATAAAGTGAAGTTTTTTAATACTGGTAAAGAATACGAAGCCAATGAAATTGGAGTATTACGATTAAAACAAGAACCACGCAGTGTATTAAAAACAGGTGATGTTGGATATATTATTTCAGGTATAAAAACCTCAAAAGAGGTTAAAGTCGGCGATACTAT
The DNA here is from genome assembly GCA_014382445.1 of Bacteroidota bacterium. Lineage (GTDB taxonomy): Bacteria > Bacteroidota > Bacteroidia > Bacteroidales > F082. Next base: position 49,857 of record JACNJS010000047.1, on the reverse strand, counting down.
CACCCATTCGGCAACTCCATGCAATAAAGCGATTGAAGGGTTTGAGAACGTTAAACCAATGGTTTTTGCAGGCCTCTACCCTACCGATCCTGAAGAATATGAAGAACTCAGGGCATCGATTGAAAAACTTCAGTTAAACGATGCCTCACTAACTTTTGAACCCGAATCATCGATGGCACTGGGCTTCGGTTTTAGATGTGGATTTTTGGGGCTGCTTCACATGGAAATCATTCAGGAAAGATTAGACCGTGAGTTTGACATGAATGTTATAACAACCATGCCCAACGTTTCATATCGTGTAATAACTAATAAAAATGTGGCTATTGAAGTTCATAATCCATCGGGATTACCCGAACAAAAATATATTGATCATATTGAAGAACCATATATTAAAGCCCAGGTAATAACACGTACTGATTATATCGGTCCTATAATTAAACTTTGCCTTGACAAAAGAGGGGAACTTAAAAACCAGATTTATTTAACTACAAGCCGTGTTGAGTTAACTGTTGATATGCCTTTGGGTGAGATTGTTTTCGACTTTTACGACAAACTTAAAAGTATATCAAAGGGATATGCTTCGTTTGATTATCACATTACCGGATATAGACCTGCTAAACTGATTAAGTTGGATATATTGCTAAATGGCGAACCTGTAGATGCTCTTTCATCATTAAATCATGTTGATAATGCATATGATCTTGGCAGAAGAATATGTGTAAAATTAAAAGATCTCATCCCTCGTCAACAATTCGACATTGCAATACAAGCAGCAATTGGGGCTAAAATTATTGCCCGCGAAACAATAAAAGCTCTTCGTAAAGATGTTACTGCTAAATGTTACGGAGGTGATATCACCCGTAAACGTAAACTTCTCGAAAAGCAAAAGAAAGGTAAGAAACGTATGCGTCAGGTTGGCAACGTTGAAGTTCCTCAACAGGCATTTTTGGTGGTGTTGAAGTTGAATGACTAATAGCGAATAGTGATTAGAACCATCTAATTTTTTTACTTTCTTTGTAACATTCTTATACTTACTACCGTCTCATAAAAATATGAGAGATTATTACGCGCAAAAATGACGATAAGTGAATATAATAATTGTGTTGACGAATTCTCAGATGGCGTTTACAGATTTATATTGAAAAACCTGAGGGAAACAGAAATTTCACACGATATAGTTCAGGAGTCGTTTATGAAGATGTGGATAAAACGCAAAGAAATAAACGCTGCCAAAGGAAAATCATACTTATTCACCACAGCCTATCATACATTGATTGATCATTTGCGAAAAAATAGTCGAAATATATCAATCGACAATGCAGAACACATACGTGATGAATCATATAGCAGCTATAATGATTTAAAGGAAATCCTTAATATAGCAGTAGAAAAACTTCCTGAGGTACAGCGATCAGTACTAATGCTACGTGATTATGAAGGTTATTCGTATCAGGAAATTGGAGAAATTACAAACCTGAGTGAATCGCAGGTAAAGGTTTATATATACCGTGCCAGATTATTTTTAAAGAAGTTTATTGTTAGCCCGGAATTTGTTTTGTAAGAGTGAATAAAAATATTGACATAAACTTATCTAATTACGAAACTTTCGTAATTGACTATCTCGATGGCAAACTTAATGCCATTGCGACGGCCTGTTTCATTACATTTTTAGAAAACAATCCTGACATAAAGGAAGAAATTGTTGGATTAAAAGATATTATGCTTAATCCTGATGAATCAAGTTTTGCTGATAAAAACAAACTAAAAAGAAAGCCTGTTATTTCTGTTGGTGATATTAATGAGGATAATTATGAAGAATTTTTTATAGCCAGTTATGAGAGTGATTTAAATGAATCGCAAAAGAAATTATTACTACAGTTTCTTGATAAAAACCCGAATCTGAATAAGGAGTTTAACCTTCATAGCCATTTGCACCTGGCGCCGTCTTTTGATATTGTTTTTTCTGATAAGGAACTATTAAAACACAAATCTAAATTAGTGCCAATTTGGTATTCTTCTGCAGCAGCGATAATTATTTTGTTTGCAGGGTACTGGTTTATTTTTAATCAACAATCTCCAAATTTTAGAGAGGAGTTTATGGCCATCAACAAAATAGCACCAAAAACAATCACAACTTCCTTATCATCAGCTACAGTTAAACAATATGAAACAGAAGAAAGACAAATTTCAATAATTCAACTTTCAGAAAATGATTTTTCAAACATAGTTCATGAAGAGATCCGGGTCGCGTACCTTGAGAGCAAAAGTATCAACGGACAATTAGTAGATGCAAATGATTTTACTCCACTTGCTCAACTCCAAAACAGTGGGTCTTCATCAATTAACCGATTTGAAAACAGTAAGCATGAAATTGTTCCAACAACCATAAATACTAACAAAAGCCTAATTGCCAGTGTTTTCAAAAATCAGTACGGAAAGCTACTATCAAACCTTGGGCTTAAAAGACCAAAGGGTAATAAATCTTCCGACCCAACATATATAAAAGTACTTGATAAGGGGATATTGGTTTTTAATACTGTAACAGGTAGCGAAACATCAACGATTAAAACATATAACCGGAATGGTGATCTCACCAGTTACCAAATTGAAGGTCAGGAAGTACTATTAAGTAGAAATTTCGGTGGCGGATCATCACAATAAATTATTATGCTCAAACTCTCCTATTCAAATTCCTCAATAAATTTATCATCGATATAAATCCAGAATAATGGTTGCCATCTTTCAACTCCATTAAAATCAAGTCGGCGTGCAACCGGTGCTAAACCAATAATATTCTTATTAAAATCAAGGTTTTCAGGATTAATACTCCATTCCTCCAAAAATCTTAAACGGATTATATCTTCTTGAAGAATATTATAAATTATCAATGTGTCGAATAACTCGTATGGGGGCTCAGTTTTCATAAGTGTTACTACCATGGTATCAGCAAATATGTCCAATACTTCATCTTTACCAATTGGGTTATTGAAATAATCATAAGCTTGCCACTTACCTGATTTTGCCCCGTCAATAATTAAATCAACCAGACGTTCGCGCTGCGGCCCTACCAAATTTTGTATCCACCAGTCGTATTCGGGCTCAGGGCTTTTAATATTAACATCATACTGAATCTTTTCAGTAACCACCTCCATTTCACCACGTTGGCATGCTGTTTGCGCTACTACAAAAAAAATAACCAGGGTATAAAATCCGTATCTCATAATAATAACATTTTGACTCAAAGGTAAAAAATTGTTACCTTTATACCTTATTATTAACGTAAAAATGAAGAAATTGTTTTTAATATCAGTTACATGTTTATTAATTATCAATATCGTTGGTCAGGTTATACCTGAAGAAAGGCGCGTTGATTGGGAATCCGCTATTTTAAACATAAATTTTTACCAACCTGATATTCAAGTAAACGTTATGGATTTTGGAGCCATAGGCGATGGTATCACCAATGATCAACCTGCGGTCATGAATGCTATTTCATCACTGGCTGGCCAGGCTGGTTATGTTTATTTTCCACCCGGAAATTACCTTATAGAAGAACCGATTATCCTGCCCGACAGTTGTATATTAGTAGGTTCGGGTTCCGATTCATCAACTCTGGTGTTTGATATGGGAGAAAATGCTGTTAACTGTATCTCGATTTCAAAAACACAAACATATGATTTCGTGACCATAACGGGAGGATACTACAAAGATCATAACTTAATTACTGTTGCTGATGTAAGCTCATTTAGTGCAGGCGATTATGTAGAAATACGGCAGCAAAATGGTGCGTGGGATGTAGTTCCAATTTCATGGGCTGATTATTCCGTAGGGCAAATTACCAGGGTTATAGCTGTTATTGATAATAAACTGCTTTTGGAAAGTGCACTAAGAATTGATTACTCACCCGAGCTTAATCCCGAAATAAGGCCAATTATTCCGATTTCAAATGCAGGAATTAAATGCATTAAAATTAAACGTGTTGATGAATCCGTTGAAGGTGCCGGAGCAAACATTTATACAAATTTTGCCGCCAACTGCATGATAAGAGGCGTTGAAAGCGATTCGAGTGTTGGAAGTCATGTTTCGATAAACTCAAACATTAATATCCTTATCGACGGCTGCTATTTTCATCATGCATTTACATATGATGGTGTAGGAACCAGAGGATATGGGGTTACGCTAAATCATCATACCAGTGAATGCCTGATCACCAATAATGTGTTTAGATATTTACGCCACGCCATGATGGTAAAAACAGGTGCAAACGGTAATGTTTTCTCATATAATTATTCTATTGAGCCATATAGAACTGAACAAATACATGATGCATCTGGCGATATTTCTTTTCACGGCCATTATGCATATTCAAACCTTATGGAGGGAAACATTGCACAAAACATTGTAACCGATCATTACTGGGGACCATCGGGGCCACATAACACAATGTTCAGAAATCGTGCTGAATTATATGGTATAATTATGACTACAAGTGAGTTGCTTGAAACAAATGATCAGAATTATGTAGGTAACGAAGTAACTAACACTGAATTTTTGCATGGACTTTACGTTCTCACCGGTGAGGATCAATTTGAATATGGCAATAATGTTAAAGGTGAGATTATTCCGGCCGGAACAAATTACCTAAGTGATTCAAGTTATTATTTATCAGAACCTCCATATTTTTGGAATGACACTCTTGGTTGGCCTTCGGTGGGAATTCCAAACCAGATAGATGCAGGAACTATTCCGGCAAAGCTGAGATACGAGGCAGGTGGAATTATTACTGTCTGTCCCGATAGTTTGATTACTGCAGTTGATTACCGGATTATGTGTAATTCAAATTATTTCGAAACATGGCCAAATCCAGCTAAAAACTTCATAAATGTAAAACTGCCTGAAAGGCATCGTGGACAAATTAAGGTAAAGCTTACCAGCACAATTGGGAATACTGTACTTTTAACTGATATTGAATTAAATAATTCACAATCGTTTATAATTATAACTGATAGAGTTAAACCTGGCATATATTTGCTCACAATCATAGCATCAAATAAAATAATGAGTAAAAAAGTAATAATTGCAAAATAATCAATGAAAATAAAAGTCCCGACATTAATTATAGACCAACAAAAAGTTACCAGAAACCTAGCTAACATGGTTAGCAAGGTTGAAAGAAGCAGTACAATTTTCAGGCCTCATTTCAAAACGCATCAATCAGCTGAAATTGGAGAGCTTTTTAAACAAAATGGAATCAATTGCATTACTGTTTCATCAGTTTCAATGGCTTTATATTTTGCTGATTACGGGTGGAACGACATCACCATTGCTTTCCCTGTTAATATTCCGGAAATTGATGATATAAACGAATTAGCCAGCAGGGTAAATTTAAATATATTAGTAGAATCTCAATACACAGTAATTGTATTGAGTAGTTTTATTACTCATTCTTTAGGAATATTTATTAAAATTGATACTGGATATCACCGTACAGGATTGATACCAGATGACCCCGAATTAGATAAGATCATTCACTTACTTGACTCGCATAAACATCTTAATTTCAAAGGATTTCTTAGTCATGCAGGACACACTTACTCAGCCAAAGGGAAAAATGAGATTCTAAAGATAATGGAAGATAGCAAAGATATTCTTAACAAATTGAAACAAAATTACATTAAGCTATTTCCGAATATTATTATTTCATATGGTGACACACCATCATGCAGCATGACTGATAATTTAGCAGGATTTGATGAAATTCGTCCCGGTAATTTTGTTTATTATGATGTAATGCAATATCATATGGGATCATGCGCAATTGAAGATATAGCGATTGCAGTTGCCTGCCCTGTTGTTGCCGCTCATCCCCAAAGAAACGAACTCGTAATTTACGGAGGAGCTATTCATTTATCGAAAGAGTTTATTGCCGCAGATAATGATTTCAGGCTTTTTGGATACGTAGTTAATTTTACAAAAGACGGTTGGAGTGCGCCGATACCCGGAGCTTATGTATCATCTTTATCGCAGGAACATGGAATTATCAAAATGCCGGAGAAGGATTTGAAAAAGTTTAAACCCGGGGATATAATTGGAGTATTACCTATTCATTCCTGCTTAGCTGCAAACTTGCTGCGCTCCAATTATCTATTAGTTAAACAATAGTTGGTTTGAAAACCACACCCAAATTCTTTTTGCCATCAATTTTGATTATGAAGGGATTTTTAAATCTCACATGCCTTACAAGATTATTTTCAAAAACTGCCGGTTGTTTATCCAGAAAATCAATATCATAAAAACCATCGTCAATAAACGGGTTAACAGTAAAATACCCTACTCTGAAAGATGTTAAATTCTGAAAAAAGTGCGTTCCCTGACTCGGGTCGATACGATAATTTTCGAGCCCCGACTCAACTATTAACCTTGCGGCTGATATTTGCGACCAGTTAACAGGTATTCCGAGCCATGGATCGGCTGATCCCCATCTGCCCGGTCCTACCAGAATATAATTTGAATCCTGCTCAATAAATTTTTTATTCAGCTCATTTATATAACCACCAATATCTTTGGTTTTTGCCGGATCAAAATTTTGAGGGCGAACATACGCAATATCAAAAATATTATCAATAACACCGTTACCCAATGCCGATTTTGATATAATTAATGACCCATTGGTTTTCATTTCGTCCTCCGAAATAGTAATACTATCGTCTTTCGAAACAACCGGCCTGATTTGCAATAATTTAAAAAATATCTTTTCTCCTTTTGGAACATTCAGATCAACAGCAAATTCAATTTCTACCGGATTGCCCATTTCTTCTTCACCAAGCTTTAGCACTTTATCGATAACTGCGGCTATGGGGAAAGTATTATGTTTCAAAATGTTAGAGAAAGTAATTATTTTTTTACCTTTATAATTATATCCATCACGTATAACATTATCGTGCAGCACATAGGTTGATGCTATATCACGAATTGAATTATCCTCTTCTGCATCCTTAATTTTAAGCTTTAGCAGGCTTGCACAATCATTTGGTTGAGGTTCAAAAATTTTATTACTCAGGTCGAGGGCATAGAAATTCTTTTGTGTTTCTTTGATAGCCATTTCGGGAGTAGATATTTGAAGCACCTTCTTTGGATATTTAGGGCAGAACCTCAACGATAATCCTCCGTCTACTACATATTTACCAAGCCCTAACGCAATACTAACTGTTCCATCCTGAGGTTTTCCGGGGGCAAGCGGGTAATAATCGATTGATCGGGCAACTCCCGATATAGTAGGATAATACCTATCACCATACTTACTGCCAACAACTTCCTGTATTACTATTGCCATTTTTTCTTCGTCAATCACATTTGATGTAGCCTGCATATATGCTTTACTGTCGGCATAATACGCTGAGGCATAAACAGCTTTTATAGCAGTACGCATCATCATGAACATGCCATCAACATCATTCGGACGAAAAGGAATCATATAAGTATTATAAATACCGGCAAAAGGCTGGTAATGTGAATCCTCCAACAAACTAGACGACCTGATTGCAAGAGGACTTTCGATACTGCTGGCTATTTTATGAATATCAGCAAATACATGATCGGGCAAGCGGGCTTCTAAAAAATGTCTTAAGATTTCCTCATCACTAATATTATCGGATAGCGCAATTGTATGTAGCTTATTTATGTCCATAAACTCATCAAACATATCGGTTCCGATTACTACTGTTTTTGGAATGTTTATATCAACTTTATCAAAATAATTATAAAGATTGTTACGCTTAATTAACGAATCGAGGAAAGCCAACCCTCTGGCCTTACCTCCTACTGATCCTTGTCCGATGCGTGAAATGCTAAAATATTTATCGAATGTATCACGGTTAAAAGATGAAATCACGCCACGTGCTTTCGACATTCTAAACTGCGATATTGCATTAAAAATGAACGACCTTATTTCATTAATATCGTTAAAGTCGTCGCTTGTAAAATATCTGAATAACTCGGCAAGCGGAAACAATGCCCTTGCACGTAACCATTTTGAAAAATGATTTCGAACAATATGATAACGGAGGGAGGTTGCAGGTACAGTCAATATTTTTTCCTGAAGGGATTTAAGATCATGTGCCCTGGTTACAACTATACCCATTTTGGGGTCTTTAAAAACAAAATCGCCGAAAGCAAAGTACTCCTTAATGAATTCTCTGAGGTCGAATGTAAGCGTTTTTGAATTTTTGTCAAGAAACCCTACTCTAAGCTCCTTCGCCTTTTTAAATTTTTTAAAATCGGATGATTGAAGCAACAATGGAGTAAAAGGATTATCTTTTTTTATTAGCGTGCATAACTCAATTCCGGCATTTTTATCAATAATTCCATTTCTTGAATAAGCTATATCAGAAATAACACCCAGCAGATTTGATTTATATTTTTCATAAAAGCTGAAGGCTTCTTCATAATTTGTTGCGAGTAAAATTTTTGGCCTTCCCCTCATTCTCAACATTCGTTGATGCTCATTAAGGCCTTCGCTAACAAACGATTTCGACTGTTTAAAGATAATTTTGTACATTATTGGCAAATAGCTGGAATAAAACCTGATATTGTCTTCTACCAGAATTATTGCTTGTACGCCAACTTCAGCAACATCATTATCAACATTCATTTTGTCTTCAATAAGCTTAATTATTGCCAGCAATATATCGGCATTGCCCAGCCAACTGAAGATATAGTCGATAGAGCTATGGTCGATTTTTTCGATTTTAAGACTCACTGCTCTCGAGAAGGGCGTAAGTATTACAATAGGGATTTCAGGATATTTTGACTTGATATTATTGGCTAGCTCAAATGTTGACGATTTCTCGGCACTAAGCATTGAAATCACCAGATCAATTCTCTCTTCCTTTAACACAACAAAGGCTTCTGATTCGTTTGTTGCTTTTAAAAATTGTGGTGGATATCTAAGGTTAAGTGAGGTATATTCATGAAAAATCTGTTCATCTATCCTGCCATCTTCTTCAAGCATAAAAGCATCATATACACTGGAAATCAGTAAAACGTTATTTATCCTTTTTTTCATAAGATTGATAAACGATGTTTCGCTGAAATAAAAATTCTGACTCAGTATTTCTGCTTTTGAAGAAACCATAATTTGAAATTTGCTTACAAATGTAAATATTTCATTGGTGGATATTTATTCTTGAACTATAAATATTGTTTGATTAATAAGATTGAGGGCAAGCTAAAAGTTGAACCAATTAAGGAATTTTATGTTTAATAGCACCTCAGATTCAAACACAAGCAAAAGTTATATGGGCAACCAATATAAAACACTAATGAAACTCCCCGCCGCAAAGCAGTGGGGTATCTTAAATGAATTATTTTTGTTATTCGCCCCAAAGGGCGGGGAATAGTACACGAAGGAGATCCCTCGGCCTTGCTCGGGATCAATTCGACTAACAATTTTCAAGGCACTTCGTTTTTGAAATTTGAGTCCATTGATTTAAATTGGAAAAGAAACAGTAAAAGTGGAGCCTTCACCCTTTTTGCTTGCGACCTTGAGAACGCCATTATTATTTTTAACAAATTCATTTACAATAACTAAACCAAACCCAGTACCCTTTTCATTGTCCGTCCCCCTCCTAACTTCCGTACTACCCTTTCCGGCTAATACATTATCAATTTGGGTTTTAGTCATGCCAATACCAGAATCGGAAATTTTTACTTCAGCCAGTTCGTCAGTACTACTAATGGTGACTAAAATCTCACTTTCTGGATATGAAAATTTAATTGCATTTGAAATCAAATTCCTTATTGCAATACCCAATTGGTTTTTATCGACAAATATTGTAACAGGCTTATCGCTTGCTATCGTTATAATTATTGATTTCCTTATAGCCTGGTCTTTTAATAATTCAACCATTTCTTGAACTAATTTATTTAGTGAGATGAGTTCTGGACTGGGCTTTAATTGATGTTGTTGAATTCGTGCCCATGAAAGAAGGTTATCGATTAAAGCATATGTGGAATCCAGGGATGGTTTCAATGACGAAATAAGTGTAACAATCTCTTCATGTGATAGTTCATCAACCTGACTAACTATCAGATCAACTATAGATTTGTTGGTACCAATAGGGCCAATGAGATCATGAGCAATAATAGAAAAGAGTTTTTCTTTAGATTGGTTTGCTTCTTTAAGTTTAGTTTCAGAGTCACTTAGTGATTTCTGATTTTTTACCCTACTGCTAATATCACGAATAACTCCTTTTATACCCATTGGGGCATTATTTTCTTCAGAAAATATCATTTCAGCGGATAAAGAGCAGTGAAGAATATTTCCATCTTTTGTAGTTACCTGAGTATCATAATCATGAACTGAGTAATTTGATTCTAATTCAGCTCCTATCTTCTCCCAATCAGATATATAATTATCATATTTTTTTGATGTTACCCCTATTATCTCCTCACGTGTAAAACCTGTTAGTTTAGTAACCGATGGACTTATTTCTATTATTTTACCTCGTAAATCTGCTTGAAAATATATATCAGGAAATGCATTAAATATTTCTCTGAATCTCAATTCACTTTCTTTGATTAGCTCTTCATTTTTCTTTCTTTGAGTAATATCCCAAAAGTTTACTACAATACCATCAATAGCACCATCGCCGATTAGATTCTGTCCGTATGTTTGCACATAAACCCAACCATTTGTTTCAGTTTGCATTCTAAAATCGATGCTGCGAGGTTTTTTATCTTTTACAAGTGCTGCAAATTCTTTTTTTACAAATTCAATATCATCCGGATGAACAAATTCAAAAACGCTTTTACCAATGCGGGAATTTATTTCCCTGCCTACTTTTCTTTCATACGACGGACTAATATACTTGGCTTTGCCATCTTTACTTATTACAAAAATAAAATCTTCCGATCTCTCCAGTAGCTTTTCATAATATTGCTTTTGTTTATAAACAAGTCTTCTCGATCGGCGATATAATATATTAATGATTAACATAATTATTATCACCAATAAAGTAATAGCAATAATTATCATTAAATTTGTTCGGCGTTTTGTTTCATTTGTACTTTTTTCTTTTAAGCTGGTAATCTCCGACTTCTGTTTTTCATCATCATATTTAGCTTTAACCTCCAGTATGTGTTTACTTTTGGTAACAGAATAGGTGCTGTCGTACAAATTTCGATATTTAACAAGGTAATTGTATGAATTTTCATATTTACCCATTGCTGAGTAAATTTTGTGCAACAATTCATAAGAGGAAAGCATATTTTTAGAGATGTTTGATGATACAGCTATATCAAGGCTTTCAAGAGCATTTTTAAGTGCCAGTTTAAGTTCACCTTTCTTTAAATAAATATCTCCGATGCTTGCCAAGGGAGTAGCCCTTGATGGATAATTATTTCTGTTTGCAGTATTAATGCTTTTTGAGTAGTAGCTAATGGCAAGTACAGTATCTTTCAAATTTCGGTAACTATCTCCAATATTATTTAAACTAATTGCTACGCCTTCAGTATCATCAAGTTCCCTGTTTATTTCTAATGTGCGTTTAAAATACTCAAGTGCTTTATTGTATTCATGCGTTAAACTGTAAATATCACCTATATTATTTAAACATATTGATATCGCTTTCTTATCATTAAGTTTAGTACTAATTGCAAGTGCGCGGGCAGTATAATCATAGGCATCAGAAAAATTTTCATTGCGTGAAAAAATTATTCCAATATTTATTAGTGTAGAACTTAGGGCAGCACTGTCCTGCACTGATTCAAAAGCTCTTAAAGCACTATTCAGAGCATCAACAGCTTTCTGATAAAGTCCTAACTCTTCATAACAGTATCCAAGGTAAAAGTAAAATTTCCCTTCAGACCCTATTAATTCTAACGAATCAGAATAACTAACACCAATTAAAGCATAATTAATTGACTCTTTAAAATCATATAACTCAGTATAACCCCTACTAAGAAACTCGAGAGTTTCAATAATTCGTGTTTCATTTTTTATTTTTGAATATTTTGGAAAAGCATCTTTAAAATAAATTAATGCGCTATCGTATAACGAATGTTGAAAAAAAACAGTACCAAGCGTAAACTCCGATTCAGCTAAACAGTTATCAATTTTATTTAGAAAGGCTATTTGATTTGCTTTACGTGCAAAAGTTATACTTGAATTATAATCGTCAATATTAATTATCGCAGAATCACAAAGGTCGATTACCTCATTTGAATCAGATTTTTTTATTTCATTTGAGGAATCACTGAAAGCGCTATTCGTAACTAATAAAAGAGATAATATCAATATTGAAAAGATTAAATAAGTGTGGCGATAAGTACTGGTCATATTAGTGGGGAAAATAAATTTCTACGTACTAATGCTACAAAACTACTAAAAATAAAATTATCTTTGATATGATTTTATTTTACGATGATATTAATGAATACCTGTTTTTTTGTATCAGATCTTCACGGCTCTCATTCTCGCTACCAAAAACTATTCAGTGCAATTGAAAAAGAAAAGCCAAAGGCTGTTTTTTGGGGTGGTGATTTGCTGCCTTCCGGATTATTTGCACTAACATCAAAAAGTAAGACTACAGGTGATTTTATCAATGATGTTCTTTTTAGTGGATTTTCGAGTTTAAAAAAAACGCTTAAGAATAATTATCCCAGAGTATTTTTAATACTTGGAAATGATGATGGTAAAGGTGATGAGGATGACATAAAAAAAGGTGAACAACTTGGTTATTGGGAGTATATACATAACAAAAAGGTTACGTTTTCGGATTTTGATGTATATGGTTATTCATATGTACCACCAACGCCGTTTATCATAAAAGACTGGGAACGCTATGATGTTTCGCGATACACCGACCCTGGCTGCCTACCACCAGAAGAGGGGGCCTACTTTAAAAAAGTTGATAGAAAAAAAATAATCCATCAAACAATTCAAAAAGATTTAAAATTACTTGCCGGTGATAACAAACTGGAAAGGTCAATCTTTCTTTTCCATTCACCTCCGTACAAAACAAAACTCGACAGAGCTGCCTTGGATGGAAGAAAAATAGATCATGTTCCGCTTGATGTACATGTTGGGAGTATAGCTATTAGCAGGTTTATTGCAGAAAGGCACCCAATGATAACACTACACGGACATATTCATGAATCCGCAAGAATTACAGGACACTGGTATGAACAAATTGGAAACACAACAGCAATATCAGCAGCTCATGATGGAAATGAGCTTGCCCTTGTAAGGTTTAACCCTGATGATCCGAAGAGTAGTGAGCGCGAACTTATTTAATCTAAGAAGGCTGAGGCATTCCTATCACAAGAGGTCTTGCAGCATCAGTAACGGCGCCAATTTTAATGGCGTAACTAGTTTTGTTCGAAATATCCTCATCAGTAATAAAATGTACATCTAATAACCCATCGGTATTATAACCAGTTCTCTCAAAATTTACTTGGCCTAAACTAATACTCCAACCGTCTAACCATGAAATCAATTCATCATGCTGTTTATCAGTACCTCTAAAATGTACTAATAAATCAATATCGCTACCCGGACCTGCAGTAGCGTTTTTAGTGCTACCGAAAATATACAGTCCAACAACACCAAAGTGTTTTGCATCAAGTTTTGCTGCTAACTTTTCGGCCATGCGTAATCGCCAGCGCCAATGCCTGTCTTTATCAACTGTCAACGCAGGTTTTTTTTGCAATACTTCTTTTTTGAATCTACTTTCGTCAGGTTCCTCAATTATTCCGACGGCCAATTCTTTATCAGCATTCATATAAATATTAAGAACATTACCGATTGTAGCTGAAATATCAATTACCTTGATAACATTTTGCAAATGTGCAAGGTCAGGAACTAAAACAGGGAAAATGTTTTCAGAATTATTATAAAAGTCGTAGTTAAAAATGGTGTCGTTATCATCAGGATAAAGAGGTAAATATTTAATGTTTGCTTCAACTAAATCCTGAAAAAAATGCGTGCCAAATGACAAATCCGGAACATAATCTTTTTTCTTTTTTGCAATTTCGATGAGCATTGCTGTTTTATTTATTTCAGAATAGGTGATACTTACACCAAGTTTTATATCACCGCGGCTACCCCAACGCCCTGGGCCCATCAGTATGAATTGACGTTTTGGAAGAAGTTCATTTAGAAGGCCAATGGCTTTTCCTACGTTAAGCAAACTCTTGTGATCCGTTAATTCTGAATACTCGGAAGGGTCAACATAAACTACATGACTAATATCTGATACTGTTCCGTTAGTAATGTATTTATTAGCTGAAAATAATGCTGCATTTTTATCAAAATCAATAGGAATTTCAGCCGGTTCACTCTGGTATCCATAGCTTTGCGAACGACATTGCAATAAATAAAAATCCTTGCCATCATGAGCAAACTCAATGTCAACCGGATGACCATATCGCTTTTGAAGAATGCTGAGCATATCGTGAATTTCTTTTAAAAAAGTAGTTCTTTTAACCAACCCTTCAAAATTGGCTACAAAACTATCTTTCAAAAAATTCATACCAAGAGGCCGGGCAGGCTGAATAAAATTTTGCTTAAGAACAGAAACAACTCGGCTAATGGCCGGGTATTCTTTACCATAGCGCTTAAGAAGCATTTCAAGTTCAATTGTTTCAAAAGTGCCGGTATCAAGATTTATCACATCAATAAACCGTGGTGAGTAACTTATTATCTCATCAACTGTTACATTAACTCTAAGCCCCGGCTGACCCGGCGAAAGCAAAACCGGATAATCATTACTTAGGCGGTCAACGGCACGTGTGCCAAGTCCCGGAACAAGGCGTACAAGTCCGTCTTCAGGCTTAATTCGGCTCGACCACATATATTCGTTTTGGCTAAATGCCACACCGGCAAAGGATGGGAAAAAGTATGGTCCGGCTTTGGCACCTACAACTTCCTGAATCATTATGCCCATTTCTTCCTGATAGTCGAGCAAGTTATTCTGGGCTCTGTAATTTATTGGGTCGGGGCCAAAGGTAGAAGCATAAACTTCTGCAATAGCATCCATTAAATCAACCAGTCTCTCCTCCTTAGTGCCTTTATTAGCAATAAACAAACTCTTATACTTTCCGGCAAAAATTGCTCCAACACGATCTTCTAACAAGCTTGAACTTCGTATAATAAGTGGTACATCACCAAGATCTTCCAGCGCTGTTAACAACCCTTTTACAATTTCAGGAGAGAACAAAGAGTTTTTGAATACCTGTACAACATATGGATATTCCTGTCGTACCCTTCCTATCTCTTTGTATTTTTGTTCCATAATTTCCTCCAGGTTATTATAACTCATAAAATTTAACAGGCCATCAGAGGTTAGATACCATGTACGAGGTATTTTGATCTTTTTTAAAAGCTCATTTTCACTTACAGCATCTGCTAATATGTGTTTTGCAAGAAATAAACCGGCACTTTTTCCACCCAGCTTACCGTGACTATTAGTAGGGTAAATAATATGTTGCATTAATTCATTGAAACTGTCAATTTCTATAAAATCCTTTGCTATTGCTATAAATACCGACTGATCGGAAAGGAGTCTTCGAATTAAAGCAACCTTGAGGCTTTTTTCGCGTGGCCCCGACAATTCTAACATATGAGGTATCAAATGATGGTATCGTTCGATGGCCGTGCTAATATTTGCAAGTGTTGAACCCGAATTTTCCATTACTTCGGTTAAAAATCCTGATTTATCTTCTTTTGTCCATTTTTGTATTGTTTCTAGAATTCTCTTTTCGTCCATATGCCTTCCAGCTACCTCAAATATCTCATACGACAAGGCCATCATATCACTATCAGCTTGGCGCTGATATGGTTTATTTACTTCAGTTAATAAGCTACCACCTTCATTCTTAAACACAGGGCTAAACCTTTCCAACAACTGATCAGCCTCATTTACACCTGTCCAACAAAGGTAATTTACCATCTTACGGGAAAGCCTGACAAGTAATTTTGGGTCTGTTTGCTTGAGCATATCCAATACAACCCACCAATCTCTTTTTTCGCCGTTCTTTTTTTGTTTTTCAAATACAGATTTTAATTTACCATGCAATATTTGCAACCCAATTCGCTCTGCTATATTATCAATCAGCTTTCGTTCTTCCTTTAAAAATGGGCCATCATCAGCATCAGGCCTTTCTTCAGTATAGTACACCTTGATATTTCCAACAATCTCATCCTGAACTAATATATCAGCGCTAAGCACCCACTCAGTTTCTTTAAAGTTGCTTGTGCAATGAGTTCCCTGGGGGCATGTCATTTTCACCACACAAATATCGGGATATTGGAAACCTGGCGAAATTGCGTCACTAATTTCTTTACAGTTTTCATCATTTATACTGTCGGTTTTGTTTAGAAGCTCCTGAATTTTGTAAAGACAATTGAGCTCTTTGGCTCGTTCTTTTAGCTCAATAATAATTTTATCCAGATGTTTATTATCAGTCATAACAGTTGATTTATGATTTACAGATTATCCCACGCCCACTTCTTCCATCTACTTTAACATGAATGGGATCTTGGAGTTTAACATGTCTAATCAAGTCGGTTTCTTTTACAGCTTCCTGATTATCTAACCAATTCCAATCAATGGGAAATTCACCTGAATAAGGCACAGAAAAATATAACACACCAAGTCCGGTAACGTTATGAAAAAAGTGAGAACCCTGGCTCAATTCTGAGTTCATTCCGGTTAATGGGGCTTCAACAATAACTTTTGCCCCCGAAATTTGCCCCCAGTTAACAGGTATCCCCGCCCAGGCATCGGATGTACCCCACCTTCCGTAACCCATTAGTAAATATGGTCGGTTTTCAGAAATTAATAATTCGTTAACTTTTTCGAGTTCGGCAGCAATTTTATAAGTTAATGCAGCATCAAACTTGTTGGATTTAACATAAATGATATCAGTAATCAGTTTATTGGTTCCGTTACCAAGAACTCCTGTTGAGGAGCACAAAATATTGTCGCCTTTTAGTTCATCCAATTCAACCTTAACTTCTTCGGTTGACACAACCATAGGTCTAACCTGCAAGAAACCAAACCGATGCGGTTTATCATTATTAAATGTCATTGCAAATTCAACTTCAACAGTGGCACCTACGGCTTTTTCGCATATCTTGAGCATTTCTGATATCAGATCGACCAATGGAATATTATTTAAACGTAGAATTGGCGCAAAGTTTAATACCCGTGGCCCTTTTTT
Organism: Bacteroidota bacterium; assembly: GCA_014382445.1. GTDB lineage: Bacteria > Bacteroidota > Bacteroidia > Bacteroidales > F082. Next base: position 32,634 of record JACNJS010000047.1, on the reverse strand, counting down.
ACCAATGCCGGTTATTACCGTGCCTGAATTACTATCAAGAGTAGATGCAATATATTTAAGTGTATTGTCTTTTTCAGCAATGAAAATGTTGTCGTTTGCCATATACTCTGTTTCGTTAACCGGATCGTAAGCCGGAGCTCGACCCATATTAACTGACCAGAAATCGTTTTGAGTGTTTTTAAGCATGTCGCTAACCGACCCGAAAGGAGGATCGGCTTTTGGAAAAGTAGGACAAAACGACCATGAAACACCTCCATCAACTATTGTCTTGCCCAAACCTAATGCAAGGTTAATAATACCATCTTTTGGAGAGGCATTTCCAAATGCATAAAAGTTATATGACCGAGCAACTCCTGATAATTCGGGATAGTACCTGCTTTCATGCTTTTTACCTATTACTTCCTGAATAATTACGGCCATTTTCTCATCCTCAGTACTATGAGTAGTGGCTTTCATATAATCTTTTGCTGCTTTAAAATATGTTGAAGCATAAACATATTTAATTGCTTCAACAAGCTTATTAAACCTTCCGGTTGCATCCGGCTGATTATTTGGAGTCATTTTAGTGCCATAAATTCCGGCAAATGGCTCGTGTTGAGCATCTTCAAGCATGCTCGACGAGCGCACAGCCAGTGGAGTATGCACCTGTGATATTAATGATCTTAAATCACCAAGTACCTCGAAGGGCAGACTTGCTTTTTGAAATGCGTGTGCTATTCGTCCATCGGAGATGTTGGAAAGAGCAATCTCGAAAAGTTTGTTGCGTTTAATAAAGGCATCAAATACGTCGGTGCGTATGACCGTCATAGCAGGAATATCAACAAAAATACCCGGATATTTTTCAGGTTTAATTTCACGCTTTAATACATCATCAATATCAATAAGACCTTGTGCTTTTCCTCCCATCGAACCATCGCCGATGTATGTTATTCTTTTATCAGAATTTAAAAAAGAACTTCGGTTAAAAGGCACTATTTTTTTTTTGTCGACCATTTTAGTTGATTATTGTTGATGTATTATTTTTATTGTGTATTAACATGAAAACTTAAACAAAAACAAGAAACACCCACTCCACAACCTTAAACCCACCCCCTATCGTGGCATGCTCTTGCTACCTTGTCAACTGATATCACATATGCAGCATCCCTCATATTTAGATTGTTATCCTTTGCAAAATCGCTTACTGCAATAAATGCCGAGGTCATTTTTACATCGAGTTTACTTAGTACTTCATCTTTTTCCCAATAATAATTCATATTACTTTGAACCTGTTCAAAATAACTACAGGTAACACCACCAGCGTTAGCAAGAAAATCAGGTATAACAAAAATATTACGGTCATTAATTATATCAGATGCTTCCGGAGAAGTTGGACCATTAGCACCTTCCGCAATAATTTTTACCCGATTGCTAATTTTATTAACATTTTCGAGTGTTATTTGATTTTCAATAGCGGCAGGAATAAGTATGTCAACATTCTGCTCAAGCCATGCGTCGCCAGGAAGTATTTCATAACCAAGATCTATTGCTTTGTTTTTAATTATCCCGCCAAAATTATCTGTGATCGACTTTAACTCATCAAGATCAATTCCTGAATCTTTTTTATAAGAATAACTGGTCAGATCCTCCTGATTCCATGACGAAACACAAATTACCTTTCCTCCTATTTGAGTAAATAACTCAATAGCGTATTGCGATACATTACCGAAACCCTGTAGGCTGGCAATCGTGTTTGAAGGTAAAGTATCAAGTTCTTTTAGTGCTTCTCTAACCATAATAATAACACCATAACCAGTGGCTTCGGTACGCCCCTGCGACCCTCCCATACCAACCGGTTTACCTGTAATTGTACCTGGAGCTCTCTTTCCTGAAAGCACTTCATATTCATCAAGCATCCAAAGCATGTGTTTAGAGTTAGTCATTATATCGGGAGCAGGGATATCAGTTTCGGGGCCAATATTTTTATACACCTGCCTGATCCAACCTCTGCAAAGCCGCTCCTGCTCAAGTTCGCTTAAATCATGCGGATCACAAATTACACCACCTTTTCCGCCACCGAGAGGCAAATCAGCAACGGCTGTTTTCCAGGTCATCCACATTGATAAGGCGCGCACTGTATCAGCTGTTTCCTGGGGATGAAATCGAACCCCTCCCTTTGCAGGACCACGGGCATCGTTATGTTGTATCCGATATCCTTTAAAAACCTTTACTGTACCATCATCGAGGCGAACTGGAATAGAAAAATGATGTTCACGCATGGGGTTCCTCAGAAGATCTCGCGTTGCCTGATCTAAATCGAGCATATCTGCAGCACGATCGAATTGCTTTTGTGCGTTCTCAAATGGGTTGTATGAAGTATTATTCATTTAATCAATTATTAAAATTTTACATCAGAAAAATAGTTTAAACCTAAGTTCATAGCCAGTTATAATCTGGCGTAAATTTATGAAATAACTGATTAATGGATTCACAATAAAAATTAATAATTTCCATTTTTTTAATGTGATCTCAAATAAATAGTAGAATTAGGCTTCTCAACCCGCTGAGAGTTTTCCTCTCCTACCGTCGAGGAAAATCCACTCAGCGGGTTTTAACACAAGTCCTTAGTCATTTTGAACGTAGTGAAGCCCGTCTGCAATGCGTGCTTATATTTCAATTAGTGTTAGTAATGTCACGCATTGCAAATGCGCGCCAGTGTAGGTGTTAGTTTGTCATGTATGGCAAATGCGCGCCAGTGGATGTATTATATTAACTATAATCGCTGAAATATTTCATAAATTGAATACGCTCGTAAACGTTATTATTGGTGGTTTTGGTTTGGCTAAGTTTGCCGCGAAACTGATCCACATAATTATAGCCCTTTTGTTCCATCCAGTCGTTAACGAAATTCAACATTGTAACAATTGCTTCAGGGCTATGCTTATAAATAGCAGATGTAACCTGAGTTACTTTGGCTCCGGCCAGAATTTGTTTTATAATTGCTTCTCCATCATGAATACCTGTTGATGCAGCAAGATCAAACTTAACACGCTTTGCCATAATCGCAATCCATCTCAGCGAAGTTGCAATATCGGTTGGTGTGCTAAAAACCTCTGCATGTGATACTTTTTCATTATCGATATTAATATCGGGATTTGAAAATTTGTTAAACAAAACAACACCAGCAGCACCGTTTTCTTCAAGATTAGTTATCACCTTGCCCAAATTAGCAAAAAACGGGCTAATTTTTACAGAAACAGGAATCCTAACAACATTTTTAACCTTTTTAACAATGGTGTAATACATGTTTTCATTCGCATCACAATCGTTGTCCATATTAAATGGCATAACAAAAATATTGAGTTCAATTGCGTCAGCACCGGCATCTTCAATTTGTTTTGCAAAACCTGTCCATTCCATATCAGATATTGCATTAATGCTTGCAATTACAGGTATTGAAACTTTATTTTTTGAGTTTCTGATAAGCGTGATATAATTACTTAGTTCTTTTTCTTTAACATGAACGTCGATATAATCAAGAGTTTCTGAGTAATCAGAATATATCATTTTATCCTCTTGTGCTTTTTTGAGACTATGATCTGCTTCCAACAAAATTTGTTCTTCAAATAGTGATTTAAGAACAACTGCGCCTGCACCGTTTTTTTCAAGCTCAACAATTTTCTCAACTGAATCGGTAAGGCCTGAGCTTCCTATAACGATAGGATTTTTGAGCGTGAGGCCAAGATATTTTGTACTTAAGTCTGGCATATCTAATGTGTTATTTGTGTCAAATTAATATTAATTAGTTTTAATCTTACCCTGTATATACTGATGCATACCTGCTGCAGCCTTACGGCCATCACCCATAGCAAGGATAACAGTAGCACCGCCTCTTACAATATCGCCACCGGCAAACAAATCAGGAACTGATGATTGCATAGTCTCTTCGTTTACAACGATGGTCCCCCATCTGGTTACTTCTAATTCGGGTAAACATGCAGGAATTAAAGGGTTAGGCGAAACACCAACAGCCACAACAACGGTGTCAACATCAATAATAAACTCCGATCCTTCAATAGGAATTGGTCTGCGGCGTCCCGAGGAATCTGGTTCGCCGAGTTCCATTTTCTGAATTTTCATACTATTGACACGACCATCCGCATCGGCATAATATTCAAGTGGATTATGAAGGTTCATAAACTCGATACTTTCTTCCTTAGCATGTATTACTTCTTCAACTCTTGCAGGCATTTCCTCTTCCGACCGACGGTATATAATTATTGATCTTTCGGCACCGAGCCTTTTAGAGGTACGTACCGAATCCATTGCAGTGTTTCCACCTCCGATCACGGCTACTAAATTACCACTTATAACAGGAGTATCAAATTCAGGGTTGGCTGCATTCATTAAGTTAACTCGCGTTAAATATTCGTTTGATGAAAATATGCCATTATAATTCTCACCAGGAATATTCATAAAATTTGGTAAACCTGCACCTGATCCTACAAAGAAAGCTTCAAATCCATCATTTCTCAGATCATCGAAGGATGATGTTTTTCCAACAATAAAGTTAGTTATGAATTTAACTCCCATTGCACGCAGGTTATCAATCTCGAAATCAACAATTTCATTTGGCAACCTAAATTCGGGAATTCCATATTTTAGTACGCCACCAATTTCGTGAAGAGCTTCAAAAACAGTTACATCGTAACCAAATTTCGCAAGATCGCCGGCAACGGCTAACCCAGCAGGGCCCGATCCAATAACTGCTACTTTTATATTATTTGATTCGGCACATTCGGGAACTGAAGCACTACCACTTTCTCTTTCATAATCAGCGGCGAACCTTTCCAGGAATCCAATAGCAACAGGTGTTGCATCCATTTTTACGGTGTAGTAACATTTAATTTCGCATTGCTTTTCCTGGGGACAAACTCGTCCGCATACTGCTGGTAGTCCATTAGTTTCTTTAAGAACGGCAGCTGCCCCAAGAATATCTTTAGATTCGATTTTCTTAATGAACTTCGGAATATTAATTCCAACCGGACAACCTGTCATACAAGTAGGATCAGGACAATCGATACAGCGTTGAGCCTCTGCAACAGCCTGGTCAAAAGTAAGGCCGGTATTTACTTCTACATTACTTTTGTTTCTAATATCAGGATCTTCTTCTGGCATTTTAGCGCGAACCTTAGCTATACGTTCCTTTGTTTTGATGCTTTTTCTAATTTCCGCTCTCCACTCCTGTTGTCTTTCGGCTTTTAGATATTCTGCTATATTTTCCATTTATGCAACTGTTTCGACTGTTTCTAAATATTTTTGATAAGACTTGTGTTCTATATCTTTATAAGCTCCAAGGCGCATTAACATCTGATCAAAGTCAACCTCATGTGCATCAAACTCAGGACCATCAACACATACAAACTTAGTTTTTCCGCCAACACTTACACGACAAGCACCACACATCCCTGTGCCATCAACCATAATTGTATTAAGACTTGCCAGAGTAGGAATATTATATTTCTTAGTTGTAAGGGCTGCAAATTTCATCATAATAGCAGGTCCGATAGTTACAGCAAGATCAACTTTTTCACGATTAATTACTTCTTCCATGCCTGCTGTTACAAGTCCCTTTTTACCTGATGACCCATCATCAGTCATAACAATTACTTCATCAGAAAACTCTCGCATTTGTTCTTCAAGTATAACAAGGTCTTTATTTCGGGCAGCAAGAACAGTAATCACTCGGTTACCGGCTTTTTTAAACCCCTCAACTATTGGCAACAAAGGAGCAACGCCAACACCACCACCGGCACAAAGTACTGTACCAACTTTTTCAATATGTGTTGCCTGACCTAGTGGACCTACAACATCGGTTACTTCATCACCAACCTCTAATGCTGACAATTTTGCAGACGTAACCCCTACCTGCTGTACAACAAGTGTGATTGTTCCTTTTTCAATATCCGAACCCGCAATTGTTAGTGGCACTCTTTCACCTTTTTCACCAATTTTTATTATTACAAAATGTCCAGGTTTTCGCGACCTTGCAATTTCAGGAGCATCAAGAACAATCTTAACTACATTCTTTGAAAAAAACTCCTTTTCAAGTATTTTGCTCATATTAATTAATTTATTATTTAGCTTTTTTGATAATAAACAGATCAGCAGCGTTAATTATTTCGCTAATATTTATGAAATTAACTCAAGTATTATGCTGAAATTTTAGCCGGTAAAAATAGTAAATAAACTATGGCATAATTTGTTAACAGAAAGGCTTTTGCAGTACTATCAGTAAATCAATTGATTAAACCATTAATTTATAATAAATCTAATTTTTAAATAGTTAATACTGAAAGTATTAATGGCACAATTGAGGATTTTCATAGGGTCAAAAAAAAAGACGATAGATTCAAGTTTGGTTTACGTCGCATAATAACTTAGCATTACCTACTTCAAAAAAAAATCGCAATGCTCAAGATGTTTTGTGATTTATTTATATTTGTTTACAGATTATATAAATTTAAAAGAAAGTAATGAAACATTTGAATTCAAAAAGATTGACTTACCTGATTTATATGTTTAGTGTCATCGTTGTAATATTCTTGATTTTCAATATTATAATCACTTATCTGATACATAGCCAACTAGGAGAAATGGCCTCCAAACCCGGACGTTGGCCTGCCGGATCTTATATTTATGATAAGGAAATAGGTTTTGATTTTGCTCCCTGTATTTCAGATTATATTCAGGATAGTAGCTTTTACGTTAAAAGTCATCAGATGGGGTACAGGATTGGTGAAAATGAGGATGCAGTTTCATTTCGTCCAGGAGGAATTTTATCGTTGGGTTGTTCGTTAACTTACGGTGACGAGGTAGATAGCGAGGAAACATTTACACAGGTGATTGCAGACAGTTTAGAAATACCGGCATATAATTATGGAATTTCCTCATTTTCGTATGTACACGCTTTACTGAAGGCACAGAAGCTTAAAGATGAGGGGTTACTCGATAAATTAAAACCAAAATACATAATTCTGGGATGCTGGCAGGGTTTACTCAACAGGTCCAGAACTCCATTTCCTCCAATCGCCTCAAAAAATGTTCCATTAACTGCTGCTTATCTTGCCAAGGATGAAAGCGGTATTAAAATAAATTACCCTTTGAGCACTCGACATGTTTTTGAATTAGTGACTATGTACCGCAAGGAAGGGACTGATTTGAGTTTAAGAAAATTTGTAAAAATATTCATGTCAGTTCCCCGATTCGTATATATTTATCTGAAAAATAACCGTTTGTTTCAAAAAATGAGAGACATTAAATCAAGCAACAAGGTTTCAGATTTTGATGTATATGATTTTTATTTTACTGGAATAGAAAACCTATTTTCTGCGTCCCAAGCGAAGATTATCGTTCTTTTTATGCCAAATAATGCCAAGGATCAACCGGATGAAGATTTATTTAAAGCCCTGGCAAAACATCCTGATATTACTTTTATAAACGGACTTCGGGCAGTTAAAAAGTATGGTGTTTCAACTCACGATTATCAGGGCAAACACCCACAACCTGCAGCTCACAGGGCATATGCGTTAGAAACATTAAGCCGGATAAAATAAAAAAGTAACATCCAAAGCCAACGTTGATTAGTTAAACACGGATTAGTCCAATTTAAATTCTTCCTGCCAAATTGAATCATTAATTAAACTACCCTGTTGATTTTTTTCAAATAAATAATTGCCAATCACCAGATAATCCATTTCCGTTCTCATAAAACATCTGAACGCCTCATCAGGAGTGCAAACAATTGGTTCTCCGCGAACATTAAAACTTGTATTTACAACAACTCCATAACCGGTTTGTTTTTTAAACTCATTAATAAGCTTCCAGTATTGAGGATTTGTATTTTTATTTACACTTTGTATCCTTGCCGAATAATCAATATGTGTAATTGCAGGTATATCCGAACGGATTTGGTACAACCTGTCGTAAAGTTCCATTTCGTTATACCCTTCGGGCAATGTAAGCAGTCTTTCTTTATTAACCGGAATTACAAGAAGCATATAAGGTGAAGAGGTATCTAAAACAAAATATTCCTTTATATCCTCCTCTAATACTGAAGGTGCAAAAGGCCGAAACCCTTCCCGATATTTTATTTTAAGATTCATTTTCTTTTGCATTTCAGGGTTTCTGGCATCGCCAAGAATACTTCTATTACCCAACGCACGGGGACCATATTCCATTCTCCCCTGAAACCATCCTACAACATTACCCTCAGAAATTTTAGATGCCGCAACTTCAATTAATTCATTAAAGTTGTTAAAATATTCATATTGAGCATTATATTTCCTTATTACACTTCTGGTACTTTTTTCATCAAATTCGGGGCCCAGATAGGCACCCTTCATTGCATCAGGATTTTTGTTTACAATTCTTTTTTCTCCTTTCCATAAATACCAACCTAAGTAAGCAGCACCTAAGGCTCCTCCGGCATCACCGGCAGCAGGTTGAATCCAAATATCCTTAAATAATCCTGATTCTATTATTTTTCCATTGGCAACGCTATTTAACACAACTCCGCCAGCCATAACCAGGTAATCGCTTTTTGTTAACCCTTTAGCTGTTTTCGCCAGTTTTAAAACAATTTCTTCAGTAACCTGCTGAATGGCTAATGCCAGGTTCATGTATGGCTGTGTTATTTCCGATTCTGTATTTCGGGGAGGCAATCCGAATAATTTCGTCCATTTCTTATCATCGGTCATTTTTAAACCGGTAGCAAACCCGAAATACTTCATATTAAGTAAAATCGACCCGTCTTCCCTAATATCAACCAATTCATGTAATATTTTCTCCTTATATTCCCTGGTTTGCACAGAATCATTATCCCCATAAGGAGCTAAACCCATTAACTTATATTCTCCACTATTTACTCTAAAGCCTGTATAATATGTAAATGCCGAATAAAGCAACCCTATTGAATGTGGGAAATGCAGTTCTTTTAGTATAGTAATTTCATTATCTTTTCCATAGCCAATTGTAGAGGTAGCCCATTCACCAACTCCGTCGATAGTTAAAATTGCCGCTTCTTCGAAAGGAGAAGGATAAAAAGCACTTGCAGCATGAGATAAATGATGTTCGGGAAATAAAATACGAATTTTTGCTTTCCCCAGTTTGGCAAGTTCTTCGTTAAGCATTTTTTTCATGAATAGTTTTTCCTTTATCCAAACCGGAACTGTGGAAAGAAAGCTAATTAATCCTTTTGGTGCAAAAGCATGATAGGTTTCAAGTAATCTTTCAAATTTAATAAATGGTTTATCGTAAAATGAAATAGCTGTTAAATCCTTGTATTCAATTCCGGCTTCAGTAAGCACATATTTTGCAGCATTTATTGGAAACGAAGAATCATGCTTTTTCCTTGTGAATCTTTCTTCCTGGGCAGCGGCTATTATTTCTCCATCAATAATTAATGCAGCCGCACTGTCGTGATAGTAAGCTGAAATACCTAAAATTGCTGTTGACATATAATAAAAAATTGATAGTTAAAATATTGTATAAATAAATGGAGCTATTGCTGAACCACTGGTAAATACAATTAACACCCCAAATAATAGTAGTACAATAATTAGTGGTAACAACCAAAATTTTTTTCGTACTTTTAAAAATGCCCATAAGTCGGTTAAGAATTCCATACACTAAAAAATAAATTTAATTAATACGGTTTTTCAATATCTTTTGAAGAGAAATTATAATTCCGCATCTTCATAACTGAGTTACTACTTTTTTTAAAATCAGATAATTGTAATGAATCTTTACCCAAAAGTCTTCTGAATAATCCAACAGGAATAACCATAATGATATACACAATTGTTAGAATAATTTTTGAAATAACCGTTCCTAATAATTGAGAAATGCCAAGCCAGATAATAGCAAAAAAATAAAAAAACATTGGAAATATCATATTAATTACCAAAACAGGAATCGCTATTTTATAGTACAAATTGTTTTGTGCAAATAGTCCGACCAAAAGCAGTATCAGCACAATAGCCATGCCTGTATCTGATGCTTGTTTTTTTGAAATTTTTGTTGGGAAGTATTTTCCCGTTTTTTCTGAACTCATAAATGAAGTTTTTGATATTTTCAAATGTAAAGCTTTTTATTAATCGCTAATAAATAATCTGCTACTTTTGCGCTTCAAATGATAATATCAAAAGGAAATATTGTTTTCAGAAGATTGGTGCACGAAGATATTGAGTTGGTACGTAACTGGCGAAACTCATCTCAGGTAAGCCAATTTATGGAATATCGGGATTATATTACTCCGGAAATGCAGGAAAAGTGGTTTAAGTCGGTGAATAACAACCACAATCTGTATTTCGTAATTGAATATAAAAATGAAAAGATTGGCCTGATAAACGGTAAGTATATCGATTGGGAAAAAAGAAGTATGGAAACCGGCATTTTTATCTGGGATAAAAAATATCTGAATACACATATACCTCTTCTGGCTGTATTAATTTTTGGCGAATTGGGTATAATGACATTTGGTTTAACGGCATACGCTCACATATTAAAAACCAACCACAGGGCAAAACGCTATAACAGGTTGTTGGGCTTTAGGTTATGCGAAGGACAAGAGGATGTGGAAAACCAGCTTTACGTTATGACGAAAGAGTCGTACTTTAAAAAAGCAAAGTTTATCCGAGGTGCATTTCTCAAATTAACAAGTAATGAAAATACTGTTCTTAAATTTGAACAACACGATTATTATAGCGACTTTGCTGATTTCCTTTATGATAAACTAAACGATGACAAAATAGAACGTGTAGAAAAAAATGATGGATTAAAAACGTTATATTTTAAGTCATTTAAGGAGCTATAATACTTAATGATAGTTGGTGAAACAAACTACACAAAAAATTGAACCATAAAAATATTTAATTTCGCAACCGGAAGTGAACTAATCCATTTTTACCAGTGAAAATACCGTTTAACAAACCCTGGTTTACAGGAAAAGAGATTCAAAATATTACGAGTGCAGCCTCATTTGGTCATATATCTGGTAACGGAATATATACTAAAAAGTGCCATTCTTTTTTTGAAGAAAATTACGGTTTCCGAAAAACTTTTCTCACAACATCATGCACCGACGCCATAGAGATGGCAGCATTATTAATGGAAATAAAAAAAGGCGATGAAGTTATTATGCCATCCTACACTTTTGTTTCAACAACCAGTCCGTTTATATTACAAGGAGCAAAAATTGTTTTTGCCGACAGTTTGAGTGATCACCCAAATATTGATCTTGATGACGCTGAAAAACTTATCACAAGTAAAACCAAGGTACTGTTTGTAATGCACTATGGAGGTGTAGCTGTTGATATGGATAAGGCATTATCAATTTGCAGAAAGCACAATTTGATTTTGTTAGAAGATACTGCGCATTCAATTGACTCTTACTATAAAGGAAAACCACTTGGGAGCTTTGGCCATATGGCAACTTTTTCGTTCCACGAAACAAAAAACATTAGCAGTGGCGAAGGCGGGCTGCTGGTGATTAATGATAAAAAGTATATTAACCGTGCTGAAATTGTTTGGGAAAAGGGCACGAACCGTTCGGCATTTTCACGAGGTGACGTTGATAAATATGAATGGGTTGATGTGGGCTCATCATATTCACCATCTGAAATTATTGCCGCATTCCTATACGCACAACTTACTCATATTGAAGATATTCAGAAAACAAGAAAGGCAATTTGGGAACGATATTATTACAATTTGCTTCCTTTGGCTAAAAGTGGCTATATTGGGATTATTAAATTACCGGAGTTTGCAACAAATAACGGACATCTGTTTTATATTCTCACAAAAAACAAAAAACAACGTGATGAATTGCTCAATCACCTAAACAACAATATGGTACATGCAGTTTTCCACTATTTACCATTACATAGCAGCCCATATTATTCAAAATATCACGATGGGAGAATATTACAAAATACCGATAAGCTTGCTGACACTCTACTAAGGTTACCACTATTTTACGAATTGACTCATGAAATTGTAGATATAATTTGTGAAAAGATTGAGGATTTTTTTATGGATAAAGGGGATAAGGGGGGATAGGGTATAAGGGGATATTCTACTATTTAACAATTTTAGAACAACATAATGAAGAAATACAATTAAATTAAAATAATATTACTTGTACAATTAATGCATAAATGCAATATTCTAACTTAAAATATCATTTTAAATGAAAAAATTATCTTACTTATTTGCTTTTATTATCCTGTTTTCGGGTATAAAAGTAAAAGCCGACGAAGGCATGTGGCTACCCATTTTTCTTGAGAGATTGAATTATGTGGATATGGAAAAAATGGGGTTACAGCTAACACCCGATGAGATTTATAGTGTTAACAACGGTAGTTTGAAAGATGCTATTGTTGGATTATCCAGCGATCCTGTCCCACAAGGGTTCTTCTGTACCGCCGAAATTGTTTCAAACGAGGGCATGATGTTCACCAATCACCACTGTGGGTATAATATTATCCAGAAGCATAGTTCGGTTGATCATGATTATCTTGCTGATGGATTTTGGGCTATGAACCGCGAAGAAGAGCTTCCCAACGAGGAACTTACAGCATCTATTCTTAATTATATGGCTGATGTAACCGATAGCATCTTTCTTAATTTAAGCGATACTCTGAAAGGAAGCGATCGAACGGCAGCCATCAAAAAAATAACATCACGACTTAAAGAAAATGCTGCTGAAGACGGAAAATACAATGTTGTTATTAAGAGTTTTTTTAGTGGCAATGAATACTACATGTTTGTTTACGAAGTATTTACAGATGTTCGTCTGGTTGGAGCACCTCCATCATCGATTGGCAAATTTGGTGGTGATACCGATAACTGGATGTGGCCACGCCATACCGGCGATTTTAGTATTTTTCGGATTTACACCGCTCCTGACGGAAGTCCTGCTGAGTATTCTGAAGAAAATATCCCGTTGGCACCAAAACATTTCCTTCCTGTATCACTCGATCCTGTTAAAGAAAATGAATTTGCTATGATTTGGGGATTCCCAGGTGGAACAGAACGAAATCTTACTTCTTCCGGAATTGACTTTAAAGTAGAAAATTTTTATCCTCCAATCATTGAAGTGTTTGGTAAAAAACTTGAAGTCTGGAAACAACATATGAGTAACGACAAAGAAGTAAAGATTAAATATGCTTCAAATTATGCCGGGATTGCAAATGCGTGGAAATTATTCATCGGCCAAAACAAAGGAATTAAAGACCTTGATGTTTACGAAGATAAAAAAGCATTTGAAAATGAATTCATGCTCTGGGTTGAACTGGATTCGGTTCGAAACGAAAAATATGGAGAAATACTAACAATTATTGATGAGTCGAATGTCGAAAAAGCAGTTGGTTATTCTACACTTATTTATGCGAGCTTAACCGGCGTTGGTGGTACTGAATTAATAGGATATGCTGGCGATTTTTCTGCACTCCAGTCGTTTATGGAAAAATGTAAGGAAGAAAAAGATAAGAAGAAAAAAGTGAAAAAGCAAAATCAGATTGACACTGAGATTGAAAAACTTAAGGAAAACATTGACGAGCATTTTAAAAATTACGACATGGCAACCGATGAGGATGTATTTGCAGCGATGACAGAAATGTACTATGATAATATTCCGAAAGAGATGCATCCTGATTTGCTCAACAATCTTGTTAAAAAGTTTAAAGGCAATTTTAAAGAAATAGCCTCTTATGTTTACTCAAAATCAAACTTTTCCACTAAAGCAAAAGTGATGGCATTTTTAGTTGATCCTTCTCTTAAGGCACTGGATAAAGATCCTGCATTTATATTATCCAGAGAATTCATGGGTTCTCTGATGACCGCATCATCCAATGTTAAAAGAAGCAGCGACGAACTAACAACTGCCAATCGTTTATTTGTTGAAGGAATTCGTGAAATGCAACCCGATAAAATTTTCTATCCCGACGCAAACTCAACACTTCGCTTTTCTTACGGAAAAGTAATGGATTACTATCCGGCTGATGCAATTCATTTCGACTACGTTACTCACCTTAGCGGTGTAATTGAAAAAGAAGATCCGGAAGATGACGAGTTTATAGTTCCCGAAAAACTTATTGAATTGTACGAAACAAAAGATTACGGACAATATGGACAAGATGGGAAGATGATTGTTTGCTTTTTAACCAATAACGACATTACCGGTGGGAATTCAGGATCGCCAGTAATTAATGGCAAGGGTGAGTTAACAGGCATAGCTTTTGACGGCAACTGGGAGGCAATGAGCAGCGACATTGCATTTGCCCCTAATCTGCAGCGTACCATTGTAGTCGACATTCGCTACGTACTTTTCATAATTGATAAATTTGCAGGAGCTACACACCTTATTGATGAATTAACAATTGCTAAAACTACGCCACCAACAGTTCCGGTAGCGGTAGAAGTTGAAGTGATTATGAATTAGGCACTTATGCTTTCTTTTTTAAATTTTAAGTACAACAAAGGCATTTTGAGGCAATGCCCTGTAAATAGCACGTAATTCGTTTGCAGGGATTTTAATAGTAATTACCGGATAATATTCTTGTTTTTTAAAGGTGAAAAAACAAAACAAAGCATTTAAAGTTTTGTTAGCCCAAAGCTCGTTGAAAAATCTGAATTTTATCCACTTATCGTAAAAAACAGGATTTGATTCCTGCTCAAAAACCAGGTCGATTCCATGTTCAAGTCTAAGTAGCAAGAATGCCGGATTTTGTAAAAGTGTATCGGGCTCCCATGCATTCAAAGCAGCCTCAATGGTGTCTTTCGGTGCTTGCCTTATAACTACAGGTTCTTTTACAATTGTTGCAAACTGAGAACTTATATTCAGAGGCTGAGAGAAAATCTTTACGTACTGCATAGTGGGTATTTTCTTTAGCAGTTTAGCTTGTTCGAACAGTTTTATGACTGTCTTGTGTATTTTAACTCCATTAATATATAAACATACTGTACTATCTGCCAGATTGATGGCTAGTTGGACCGAATCTTTTCCAGCCAGTTTAAGCAATGCTTCTTTATATGTTTTTTCCTTTACCATTTCCGAAAATTCTGAATGGCTCCAGTTTTTATCGTACTTTGCAATAAATAAAGAATCATTTTTTACTAACTTTTCAAATTCTTTCAATTTATACAGTGGCGACAAGGCAACACTCATTAGAAATACAAAAACCACAAAAAGAGATGGATAGAGGATTCTCTTTGCCATGCTTAAATTTTGTAAATAATCTGCTATTTTTTTAAATAATTGCATTATATGTTTTTCTAATAAATATATACTTTCGACCCAACCAATAGTGAACTATAAACCAGTTCAAGATTTTCATCATTCAGCCTAATACATCCATGTGTAACTGGCAAACCTAAAAAACGCTGGTATAAAGTACCATGTATCAAATAGCCATGACCGAGGTTAAGCGCATAGTCGCCAAGTACTCCATACTCAAACCGCGAATTGTGGTTAACCGATGGAACCGGCAACCCTTCTTCAACAAAAGCCCAATCGGGTTTCTTCCAAACCGGTGATGTGGTTTTACTCTGAATTCTGAATTCACCTTTCGGGGTACTAAACATCCATTGTTGCTGGTCGCCATTTTTCAACAGAATATAACTACCAGTTGAGCATTTGTCAGTTTTAATTAGTTGGGTTCCTTTGTATAAGGAGAATTCATTGGATGCAGTATTAATAACCAGATAATATGATTTTGGTGTTTTAGCTGTTAGCTTTTTATCAAGATTGCTGATTTCCATACTTATTTTCTTCTTTGTCCTAAGTACATCATCCTGATTTGGGCTAACAAAGTCATTGTTTAGTGTAATTATCTGCATAAGAATAATTCGCAGAATAATTGGGATAATAACTATCATTACAATAACCAGTATTGTACTTAAATTGCTCCTCAGAAAAAATAGTAGTTTTTTAGCCGTTATCTTTACAAAATCAACCAAACCATTATTATACTTATTCATAATCTCAATCAGCTTCCTTGTGTACTCCGGCTGAAGAATCCGTTTTAATGTATTCATACTTAATCTAAAAATAATTCTTTTAAAGATACAACCGACCCTACAATAGTAACCCTTGTTCCTTCAGGGCAAACTGAATATAAACTATCCATATCGGTATTCGTTAATGCCACGCACCCATCTGTCCAGTCAACTCCCTTCCCTCCATTTCCATGTATTTCAATCAGGTTGCCAATTTTGGCATCTTGTTTAATAATTCCGTTTTTTTTGCCTAACAAAAATCGTTTTTTATCATCTTCGTTTGGGTAGTCCAATAGAAATGCTTTGTAGTACTTGGTTGCTCCTTTTGATTTTTTACTTACGATTTTGTACAAACCCTCAGGCGTTGATTTATCTCCTTGCTGGTTTTTGTCACCAATCCAGTTTGGTCCCAATTCTATTTTCAGTTTTTGTAGTATAATACCATTCTTATATAGTATGCATTCCCTTGCATATTTGTCGACAATTATGCAATAGCTTTTATTTTTTTTTGAGTTGTAGATAGATTGGTCAATCCACTCTTTCCATTGTGGGTATTGACTAAAATAATCTTCCAGTCTTTCTTCATAAATTTCGTGTAGTGCGTTGATTAAAGTTTCGGCTGAATCTAATTTTGTACGACTTGACATATATTTTGCCTGATTGTAGGCTAAAATCCCTTCGTTTAAAATCAATTTGCTTTTTATAAGTTCATTTCTTTCCTTGCTCTTAAAAGGAAAGTTGCCATATTTATTGTTAAATTCCTTTATTCTGCTTTCGAGCCGGGAAATTTTTATCGCAAGCAATTCTTCTGCACTCGACAAACTATTTTTTGTTTTGGCAATTGCCTCAACTGCCAGTTTAGTTGATTTTTCAGCATTTTCTTTTACCTTTTTATAATCTCTGAACATGATAAACTTCTCATTTTCAATATTCCAATTAATCATAGCAGAATCATAATACATACTTGCATTTTGAAACAGTTTACTGGCATATTTTAATGATTTTATTTTATCTGCCTCAGATAACGTAATCCTTGCTTTACTTATTTCTGAAATTGGTGGCACTTGCATCCAAAAGAGAATGTATGCCACAACCATAAGTAAAACTACAATAAAAGGAAGGAAAATAAATATTAGTTTTTTCATATTGCTACTTCATATCTATTTAAAAAAAAACCCGATTGGTAACCAACCGGGGTAAATTCATCAGACGCATTACTGATTCTGGTATTTTTGCTACTAACGTCTTTTATTGTATTTGGCAATTACCTCCGTTAATTCAGTATTGATAGTAGTTGCTTTTGCTTTGGCAGCATTAGCTTTATCAAGTGTGGCCAGAAGATCACCAGCCTCGAGCATGGTGTTTGCTTCGGCTAACGTTGCTTCAATAGTGTTCAATTCACCTTTAATTGCAATTAGAGCCGATGTTCCTTCTTTTCCTTTAGGAGCTTTAAGAATTAATTGCCTGTTTATATCAATCAATGATGTTGCTTCGGCAATAGTATTCTGAATTTCAACTTTCAACTCCGATTTACGGTTTTCGGTAAGCACTTTTACTTCAATGGCAAACTGTGTTACACCGGTTAAGTTTTCTTTAGCAGTTGCATAGTTTTTGAAGAATTTTGATTTTTGCGTTTCGATGCTTACCATAACAGCATTCATCGAGTCTTGCAAGGCAACATAATTGTCGTGCACATAAGTTTCAGCACCGGCAGTTTTTGCTTCTTCAATTGCTGCATTGGCTGCATCAATTTCAACTTGGGGTACTTTCGAACAGCTTGTTAATAAAATAGCTGATAATCCTAAAATTGTTAATCCTAAAAAAAAATTACTTTTCATTTTGATATTATTTAATTGTTTTTGTTTTTTGTGATATTATGACGGTAAAACAAAAATAAGTAACAATAAATACGAAATATTTTTTATATAATAGAAATTCAAATATATACGGTGTTAATTTATTTATTAAAGATTGATTTCAAAGAATGTTAACTTTGTAGGAATTATTTTTATAGAAAATGAATGCTGTTGACTTAATTTCGCTAAAGGATGATGAAATAATCAGGAACATTAAAATTGATGGGTTATCTAAATATTTCGAGGCTCTTTATAACAGGTATTATTCAAAAGTTCTGGATAAGTGCTATTCGTTTGTTAAAAACAGAAGTATAGCCGAAGAACTTACTGAGGATATTTTTTCAAAAACATTTGAGAAACTGGATTCATTTAAACAAAAGTCATCGTTTTCCTCCTGGTTATATTCCATTACATACAATCATTGCATTGACTATTTGCGCGAAAAGAAAAAACTGCATTACCCAAATTGGAATCGTGAAAACGAAATGCCGGAGATTATTGATGAAACGGAAGAAAGTATTGAAGATATTAACTACGAAAACCTACTTATAATCCTCGAATTAATCCATCCCGAAGAAAAAGCCTTATTATTGATGAAGTACATGGACGATTTGTCGATAAAGCAGATTAGCGATGCATTAAGAATCAGTGAAGATGCAGCTAAAATGCGCTTAAAAAGAGCACGTACAAGGGTAATTTATTTATATGCGGAAAAATTTCTGCCTAACTAGAACTTGTTACTTTCTGCTTTTTTATCGTCAATATAGAAAGTATAATTAACTATGAATGATTTTCTTAAAAAAGTATTAAAAGGGAATGGCATTTCTCCGTCAAGAGTTTGTTTGCAGGCTTTTAACCATAATTTTGAAAATGCCGTAAATGTAGAATGGTATAACAAGAAGAATTATTTAGAAGCTATTTTTTACAAAGACAACATTGAACATATTGCTATTTTTAATTTAAACGGAAATCTAATAGAATATAAGCTTTTTCTTCCGGAAGGATATTTGCCTGCATCCATAATAAAAATTGTGGAAGCTAAAGGTGAAATAATGAATGCCGTTATGAGAAACAAAGGCAATATGGTAGAATATGAGATAATCGTCAGGGATGGCAAACTTAACAGGCATTTAATAACGTTATCTGATATTGGTATTTTGATAGAAGAAAAAATACTCTAAACAAAGTTTGTTTATTAAGCGTAACCAATTGGAAAATCCTCTAGAATAAAAACAAATACAGCATTTGTAGTTACTTCATTATTCGTATCCGTCTAAATATTGTATAAAAAGTACAATCAAAATGGATAAAAACCACTCAACAGAAACCGATAACATCGAAAAACCTGATGAGAAGAAACACCTTAAAAAATATGAACTATGAAGACAAAACTTTTATTGTTGATTTCGTTAATTCTTATGGGCATTACTATTATGTTTTCTTGTAAAAAAGATTCAATTGACCCGGGTAGTTCGTTGAGAATTTTAAAAAGTCCTCTTGGGCAAAATCAGAGTATTAGTGCAAATATTGATAATGCAGGCTATACAAACTTTAATGCACAAACAATACTCGCCGATGGTGGAAATCCTACAAGCAGATATACATGGTCTCTGGATTTAAGTTCCAATCCACCAGCCGGTGTTACAATTGCTAATGGTGTAATCAATAGAATTGGCAATACAATTAATGGCTTGAAAGTCGGCACAACAACATTTAAGGTAACTGTTAGTGATGGCAGTGTATCCCGAACCGAATCTATTGATCTTATGGTTTCAGATTATACCCCTGGCTATTCTGCTGTATTTCAGCAATTATCTATTGGATTTCAACTGAAAGATGCGGAAGCTAACGAACCTTATGCTGCTTCTTTATTTGCAATGGGAGGAACTCCTCCTTATTCATGGAAGCTGGACGAAACATTTGCCGGAAGCAAAGATCTAACAAATGCAGGACTGGTAGTAGATGGAACTGGTGGTATTGTCAGGTGTACATCGTTTAATAGTGCATCAGGTAAGGTAATTAATTTTAAGGTCATTGTTACTGATAAAGGAGGTGCTGGAGATATAGCGATTTATAGTCCGGTATACACTATCGTAATAAAATAAGGACCAATTTAAATATGCTCCAAGATTATAACCAAACTTGTAGTGTTCATTCATTCTTGTAGTGTTTATTCATTAATGACTAACAATTAAAAAAATGAGAAATAAAAATTGGATTTTCCTATTTATATTTATGGGGATGTTTATGGTGATTACAAGCAGTTGTAAGAAGGATGATACTGTGGATACACCAACGATGAGCGATGAATCATTCTATAAGGATATTGCATATGCACTGGTTATGTGCTATGTTGATATTTACAATCAAAATCTTGCAGGAGTTACGACAGGAACACATAATATAACTGCAAATGGACCGATGGGAGGCAATGTTGTAATTACTGGAACTACTACTTATGATAATACGCACGGCATAACGACAACCGACCTTGTTTTATCGATGTCAAATGTTAAATATATAACCTCGAACGCAAACCTGGAACTAACAGGCAGTACTACTTATTCTGGGAGTTTCTCCTCAGGTTATACAAGTGTAAATCATCAATCAGATAATTTGTATATCAAAGGTTTGATAACCCGTAACAGCATTTCCCGAAATATTGATATGTCAGGACAAGTAAGTATAAATAGGTCAACAAGTATTTCTGCCAATATTTTTGGTTATACAGTAACCTGGTAGAAATAAATCAAAATTATTGTTGTTACTTTTATATTCAAGTTAGCGTTCATTTTGGGGGAAAAACAACAACAAATAAATGAGAATTAACCTTTAATACAAAATGACATGAAAAAGAAAACAAAAATTTGGATTTGCTCATTATTAGTGCTGGGATTTGTTTTCATTTTTACTAGTAGTTGTGAAAAAGACGATTTAAAACGAGAAGACAAGTTCGCAGAAGGTTCGGTTGGTTTTTATTACAATCCACCAACCTTGGTTGGCAATTATATTTATATTGGCACATCTCGTGGATCTAACTGGGATTTAGCTAGTGATAATAATTTTTTTAAACCAAATCTTAATTTAACTAAGGTGTGGGAATATTCTTTAGGAAATAAAGATGTTAGAGGGGGGCAACACTTGATAATTATGGTAATATATATTTTGTTGTTGTTGAGGGAAGACTTAATGGAGATAATTCTAATTCAAAATTATACCTATATTCATTAACTAATGACGGTGTTTTCAGGTGGTCGAAAATAATAACTTCTTCTGTTTCTGACATTGGAATGTCAAATCCTTCAATAGCTGTTGATAACACTATTTATATTGGAGGGGATAAGTTTTATGCGTTTGATGAGAATGGAAATGAAAAATGGACTTATGGAAATAATTTACCAATTATGAATGCACCAATAATTGATCCTGATGGAAATATCTACTTTAGTGCAATAGGTGATATTCATACAACATCCTTTGGTTCTATTATTTCATTAAAAAGTAATGGAACAGAAAGATGGAAATACCCTACAACAGGACTATCCATGTCCAGTCCGGCATTTTCCGTAGATTATTCCCAAATATTTGTTGGGGTAGGAGATAAAGTATTATGTTTACTTACCAACACAGGAGATAAAGTTTGGGAATTTACTCCTGCTGGAATGGTTGGCGACTTTCGAGCTACCCCTGCTGTTGATAACATCAATAATGTTTATATTGGGACGAAGGCAAATAATGAAAGCGTATTTTATGCGATTAAAGAGGATGGCTCGGGTCTTTTGTGGGAAAATACAATAGGTGCTGATCTCTATTCATCACCAGCGTTGGGAAACGACAACGTGGTATATGTAGGATCAGAAGGAGCTGATGGAAGAAAACGCTTACATGGACTTGAAATGACTACAGGAAAAATAAAGTGGAGTAATTCATTATCTCATGACATTGTTTGGAGTTCCGCTACAATATCAAATACAGGAACATTATATATTGCCACAATGGATGTTAATGGTAAGGGTGGCGGAGTATATGCTTTTCGTACCAACTCAACAGGTCTTTTACCAAACGCTGGTTCGCCAAGATTTCATGGAGGAAATTCAAGCACTGGAAGGAGAGAATAAATAGGCGATGATTCTTATAAATTATGATTCGAGTATTTATAAATAAAACCCAACGAAACGCTAACACGGTATATAAATAATTGGGAGGATATTGCTGAAATTCAAGCTTGTAGCTCGCAATTAACTTTGTGCGGTTGATAGGTAATCACTCCTTAATGCCCAACTTTTTATATACCGAAACCGTTAATTCTCAATAAAACTTAAATGATATTCTTATGTTACTTGAAGACAGTTTTGAACAACGACGGGGTAACAGGATTGCCTTAATAATTAGCTTTGTATTAATCACGGTACTAATTTTAGCAATGGTAATAATGCTCTAATAAAAAAAAATGAGGCCGGCTTAAATATTAAAACAGCCTTGCAGTTATGTTAGAGTATTCCTTTATGGAAAGCACTATTTCACAACTACCTTATATCTCAAACTACTATAATTATCACCGATACTTAATAAGTATACGCCGTGTGAGATACTGTTAAGGTTCAAATTAATTTTGTTTGCTCCTTGAGATGCTGAATAATCATGCTGCATAATAACACGTCCTGAAATATCCAATATTCCTATTTCAAGATTTGTGTTATGGTTAGCAATAAATTCTATTTTAAGCTGATCATCTGCAGGATTAGGATAAATATCTACTTTACCGTTTACAAATAATTCTTCAATACCGCTATTATCAATCACCGTGATATAAACTTTTGCAGTGGCGAAAAGTGTTGGTTCTGCTTGATACGCAATTTTGTAAACGAGAGAGTCGGTGCCGTGGAATCCCGCATTTGGAAGATAGCTGATAACATTTGGGTTTGCGAATGGAATATACGAATTCCCTTGTGTAGCCTGTGTTTCAATGCTTAATGAAATTGGAGCCAACAGCATATCATTATCTAACACCATAACTGTAATAAGCTGTTCAATCGTGGTTTCAACATTGTCGTTAACAGCCGTCGGAGGCTCAGTAAGTTCAAACAGAACCCCTTGATTATCAACAAAACGCTTTACAAATTGCTGGTAATAAATATTGGCCATAGTTGCATCATGGATAATCAGCGTATTTTCGTCGTTATCATTATCTGCCGCTGCGCTCCAATTGTGAGAGCCGGTAAAGAGCATAGGATCCGAAGCCGGAGCACATTGATCTACGATCATATACTTATGATGAAGCATACCGGATGATACATTATCAAATGTAACATGTGTAGTTAACGAGGCTGCCAGCATACTATTTACCGTTGCGTTATTATTTCCTTCTGCATTCGTTATCACATTTACTGCAACTCCTGCTGACTTACGACCAACTATTGCTTCTGCCATTTCAATACGTGTAATAAGCATAGTAGCAACGCTTAGGTCGTTATCGGATGTGTTGATTACCTCAACAATCTTCCCATTTACACCATCCGAAGGGCTAAAGTAACATTCAACACGTTTACCAGCTATCATAAATTCGTGTGGTGTATTATTCATTTTTTCTGATCCAAACCTGGCATTAGCAGCATTTGGTTCGTTACCATAAGAGCCCCACATTTCTTCAAATTCAATTTGGTAAGCACGTGCCAAACTTTGATCCTGCACAATGATCACGTTATTGGCATCAAGATTAATCTGACCGTCGGTAAAGTTAGTCGAGCCTGTCCACACGAGTGGATCGTTTGGATCATTGGATTGTGCATCAAAAACAATGAATTTGTTGTGCATAATACCCGTACGTTGCGAACTGCTTGGGCCGATAAGTACATGAACAGCAGAACCAGCCAGCTCGTCAATCCCTAAATTTGCAGTAGTACCACAACCAATTACCCTAACCCGAACACCACGATTAGCAGCATCTTTTAATGCATCGCTAATGTTGCTGATTCCGTCATTATTAAAATTGTAGATAGTGAAATCGATTGTGTACTTTGCGCGATCAATATAACTTATCAGTGTGTCGTCGAAGGTTTGAGGGAGGTATATTGCATCAACTCCGTTGGAATAAGAAACATCAATAGCGCTATTGAAATAGGCTTTCATATCGCCTGATGAATTTGAAATTGTAGCAAAAGGAACTATAGCCGATTTAGCCGTATCAGACCCACTCACCGAAAAAGCCTGTACCCACGTTATTTCACCGGCGTTTAAGCCAGATAAATCAATGTTGTGATTTGCAGTCCCTCCTGTAGAGGAAGTGATATTGGAGGTTACCGTTTCGGCCGTAGTTCCGTAGAACATTTCGGTTGTTCCTGCGATATTAGTATTCCAGCTAAAATCGAGCGTTGTATGTGTAAAATTTGTATTGGATAAGGCCCCTACAAAATAGATGGAGCCTGGAATGAAAATATCATTCAAATCGCGGGGTAATACCTGATAGCCGGCGTTGGGATTGCTATAATCAAATTGAGAGCATATGGCGGTCATTTCAACGGGGGCACTGGGAATAATCGTTCCAACAAAATCCTGACCATTTTTAATATATACATATCCTGTTTCACCATTGGCAGTAAATGTGTATTTTTTATTTCCTGTAAAGGTTTGACCTCCATCATTAAAAATAACATCATTTATTTTAACCAACTGGCTTTCATAAGATTCAGAAAGTTGGATAGGGGTCAATAAAATCGGATTTGGTACTGTATTACCGGAAGAGTTTACAACAACGCTGGCTATGGGATCGAGTTCCAAAAGTTGGTTATAAATTTTAAGAGTTCCGGTAACGGTAATAGAGTCGCCGCGGTTCACAACCCCCACTGCTGAACCATAGGCGGCAATTCCGGCAGTGGCATCTTGCATATATCTGATTATTCCTAATTCTGATCCATTAGTAGCAATTCCACTCACTGTAACAACTGTGCCAACAGGCATCCCGCGTGCTTCGAGAATGGTGTTTTGGGCATTACTAAAAGAGAAAATGCCGATGATTATTAGGGTAATGATAAATAATTTTTTCATTTTTAAAAGTTTGTTGATGTTTAGTTAAGTGTAATTTTTAATGATGCCATAAATCGACGGCTAGCTCCCATGAACACGGAAGCAGAACGGGCATCAAAGCTGGTGAAAGGCCTTTGAATATAAGTATCATTGTTTCTGGCATCAGAAATATAGACAGAATTTAATGCGTTTAGAACATTAAGTTTGATTGCAAATCCGAGTTTGTCGAAAGCATTTATCCTAAACCTATATCCTGTTTGAAAGTCAAACATGCTATAGGCCGGAATTTTCCAGGAATCCTTAGGGTTTCCATATTCATCGGTGCTTTCTTCAGGATTGAAATCGGAATAATACCTATCAAAAAAGGTTCCTCCTACTTCGATATACAACCTACTAATAGGTTCATATCTTAAACTGGCTCCCAACTGGGTTTGTGCTGCATCGCCTACGTGTATGCCGGTTGCATCAAAACTAAAAATATTTGCTGGCATGTGAGTATCCGTATAATACATCTGAAGATTTTCAATTTTCTTATTCCAAACCCAATTTCCAAGAGAAATCAAGCCCTGGAATTCGAGGTTTCGCAGGATTTTGTAAATAAAATCAATTTCAATTCCTACGTGTAGCGCATCCATTCCCGGAATATCACCATAAGTATAACCTTCAGTACCGGTGACCGGATCTTCGTATTTTCCTCTAACCTGATTAGTTGGCTTGTTTTCCCATTTGGTATAGTATGCATTAACATTGGCCGCAAACTTCTTGCTGGTATAGGAATAACCCAGTTCCATGGCTTTAACTTTTTCATTTTTTGTGATCGAATCGGGCAGAAAATCAGCGGTAAAGCCTTTGAAATAGTATTTAAAATCCCTCGTTTTCAACAAATATCCCAAATTAATAAACACATTGCTGTGTTCACTTAGGTTGTAGTTGGCACCAGTTTTAAATGTAAAACCTGGTTTATATTTCCATTCTGATTCATTGTTTCCGAAATAGTCTTTCTTTTTAAAGCCACTGACTGAGGAAGTAAGGTTTACAAATGAGCTGACTTTACCAACTTTATATTCAACTTGTGTAAAAAGACCGCCCCAGTTTACAAGGCCATCATCATAATAATACACTTTGTCGCCAACATGTACTACTGCTAATTGTGGATTAGCATCATAATCATTGCGTTTATCATTTTTATCAATAGCATAATCGCCTCCCATCAAATCGGTAATCTCCATGTAGTGTTCAGCTTTATACGAACGCAAATCAATACCACCCGACCAGTCGATTTGATCAGTTAATTCATAGGTGAATGATGAAAGCAGTCCATACCACCTATGATTATTATTGCTCTGTATCAGGTAATTGGCAGAATAGTAAAGATGATCACTATAGGTTGGATTAATTGGATATGCCATCCCGAATCCGGTATTTGTAGGCCCGGAATTTTGGTCGTATATACCTTGCCAATTAATCTGGCCAATTTCGTTTGCACTGAATTTATCAGGATTATTTTCAACATCAGCGGCCGTTATCAGGTTTGTATTTTTAAGACTGTTTCTGGTACCTTGTCCTCCTCCGGTTCCTAATGATAGATACACAGTATTGGATATCACAAGCCTGCTGTTAACATTCCAGGAATCGCGAATACTGAATTGCGGTTTAAAGTAAGTATTTACCTTTTCGTTTAACACTTCTGTTTTTGCATTTGGATCAATCACGCGTGCTGTCTCATCGCTGTTCCATTGATCTGCATCGCGTTGTAAATACCCCCAATGTTGATTGTACCCAATTCCTTCGTTCAGGATGGTTGGAAAATCCTCAGGTATTACGCCATGCTCTTTCGCATAAGCTGTGTCGTAAGCGGCAATGGAGCGTTTGTAGCTGCGTTGTGTGTGTGTTTGAGGTGCACCGAATCCAGTAAGACTAGTGATGTGGTTACCCCAACGTTTATCTATTTTGGCAAAGAAAAACCAAGCTTTGACGTTTGTCTGATCTACCCATCCATTACCTTGTTTATAGGCTCCGGCCATCGTAACACTCCAACCATTTTTTAACTGTCCGGAAGTGTATCCAAGATTGGTAGTATGCTTCCCTTCATTATCAATCCCTTGTTCGATGCTCATTGAACGATTGTTTTCGATGCCCTTGGTAAGAATATTTATGGTTCCACCCACCGAAGGGAGTGCAAGTTTCGAAGCTCCAAGTCCGCGCTGAACCTGTATGCTTCTTGTAACGGCATTAAGTCCGAACCAGTTTGACCAATAAACCCATCCATTCTCCATATCGTTAACAGGTATACCATCCAGCATGACGGCGACATTTCGCTGGCTAAAGCCACGGATGGTAATGCGGGCATCACCATCGCCTCCTCCCTGTTCGGTAGCATAAACACCAGGTGTTTTGTTTAAAAGCATCGGAATATCCTGTCCGGCCAAACGTTCTTCAATTTGCTCGGGAAGCAAGGTTGTAAAAGCTACCGGAGTTTCTCTCGAACGAGCCACATCGCCCACAATAGAAATTTCATCCAAAACGATCGTTTTCATATTGAATGTGATGCTAAGTGGCTTATCAGCAACCACAATATCCCGTGAAATCGGAATATTCCCAACATAAGTCACCTCAAGAGTATAATTGCCGTTTTCAAGCTGAAGCGAAAACTTTCCTTCTATATCAGTTACTGCACCTACTAATGTGCCTTTGACAAGAACATTGGCTCCCACCACAGTTTCTCCGAGAAAGGAATCTTTAACCACACCACTGACTGTTTGTTTTTGCGCTACAACGGAAACAGCGCACGCCAAAAGAAATAAGAAGATCAAAATTCTTGGTTTCATAGTTTGGGTAGTATTAAAATTCTAAACTTAAAAGATGACGGAAATAGCTTTCATCTCATACACCTTTTGTTGCGAATAAAAATGTAAGTAAATTTATTTGATAAGGATTTTTTGAGTCGTTGAGCGGTTATTGGAAAAAATAACCTTGACCAGATACATTCCCTCATTCCTTGATCCTATTAGTACCTCTTTTGCCTTTACAGGAGGAGCATAGATTTCCTTATAAATTTCATTACCAATAATATCAAATACCTGAACTGATTTTACCGGTGTATTTGATTCGAAAGTAAAATGGTTCGACACAACAGGGTTAGGATAAATATTCAAAGTTCTTATTGATGATAATTCACCTATTGAAGTGTAGTTTGGATCAGCAATGCAACTATGTGATCCAAGGTTATCCCAGATATCGTAATACACGTAATAACCGGTTGCAGTATCCAATTGTGCAGGAACTGTGTCCCATTCCATAGTAACAATAAATGGGTTAGGATTAGCCACTACGCCGGTAACGACTAAAGGCTTTCTGATAAGAGAGTGATTTGACGTCCACGACATCCAGAATGGGCCATAAGTTATGCCATCGGTTGCTTTAGACTGAACTATATAGTTGATTACTTTCCCGGTAACAGGGTCGCCGGTTGCGTTGTTATAGGTAAGCGTAGAATCCTGGACATATGACCATCCGGTTTCACCTGAAATGATGTTACCCAATGCAATTTGACCAATCAGGTCAACCGAGGTAACATTTGACATATCCGCATTTGGAGCTTCACCATTGGGTGTTTTTATGAGCGCAATAGCATCATTTCCATTCATGTAAGTTGGTGCAGGATAATCTCCATCAAGTTGATCTGCCATTGCCTGTAGAATTGGGCTGCAAGCCGGAGAAGTTGGAGTGCTTGTTGTTTGCCCGTTTACCAGCACAAACGTTTTATAAGGGGCTATTGTACCGCCAAGATGTGTTACGCCCCCTTCGGTAAATACTGAACTACCATTACTAAATCGAACTACATAATAATTATTCAGATCAATATCCTGATCCGTAGGATTATAAATTTCAACGCACTTGTTGTTGCCACTGCCTTCAATGTATTCCGAGAAAAATAAGTCAGTGGTTTTTTGAGCAAACAAACCTGCTCCCATAAGTAATATAAATAAAAAGAGTAATAATTTTTTCATGCTATTTTTTTTAATTTTTTACAATATGATTCTATATAGCAAATGTAGTATTAATTTCGGATAGATGATTCAGAATTTGAAAATGTTGAAATGTAATTAGCATGAGTCAAAATCATTTATTCCTGCAATTTGAATTTGCTGTTTTATTAGTTTGGGGTTACAAGAAAACGGCGAAATTAAAGCAAAAAATAATACTATCTGCCAAAATGTTTATTATAACAACATTTCAACAGATGGCATAACAATAATTCTTCTTTTAGAATTTTCCGCTACTCTTTTTTGCTAAAAAAACTTTTATAAGCAAAACCGCCAAGTATACCTCCTACCATTGGAGCGACCCAGAAAAGCCACAACTGACTCAATGCCCATCCTCCAACAAATAGCGCCGGACCGGTACTCCGTGCTGGGTTTACAGATGTATTAGTTACAGGAATACTGATTAAATGAATAAGCACTAATGCCATTCCAATTGCAAGACCAGCAAATCCTATTGGCGCAAGTTTATCCGTTGCACCCATAATGATAAAAATGAACATGAATGTTAATACGATTTCAACAATTAATGCAGCCACCATCGTATATCCTCCAGGTGAATGTTCTCCGTAACCATTGGATGCAAATCCATCCTTTACATTGAAGTCAGCATTACCACTGGCAACAAGATACAGAATACCAGAAGCTGCAATGGCTCCAACTACCTGTACAATAATATAGGGCAGCAATTCCTTAGATGAAAATCTGCCACCAGCCCATAAACCAAATGAAACAGCCGGATTGAAATGGCCGCCCGAAATAGGGCCAACAGCATAAACCATTGTTAATACAGTTAAACCAAATGCTAGAGCTACTCCGGTAAAACCAATACCAAATTCAGGAAAGCCCGCAGCAAGAACTGCACTGCCAGTGCCGCCAAATACAAGCCAGAAAGTGCCGAAAAATTCTGCAAAAAGTTTTTTTGATAAACTCATAAAAATTCCTCCTTATATAGTTAGTGAATAAAAAAATGAAATTGCATTTGTTCTAATTTTATAGTTAGATGACAAATTTAAAAAAAATTGAATTCCAATGTATAACTATGTTGTTTTATTAGAAGTTGTATGCATATCAATTACCTCTTGGTTCGGAAAAGACCTGAACGTTTGAAAGAGTTAATTTTATCTTCAAGCAAAAGTATGACGATTTCGATTTTTCGATCTCTGAAGTAACGTCACCAGAAAAGAAAAAGCTAAAGGATAATTTAGCATTTCATAAGCTGAAAGTTGAATTTGACATATAGCTACGATTGTTGTATATTTGTAGTCTGTTGATAGATAAACAAAATATTTCCTGTCATGAAAAAACTAACAAAAATATTATTCGTATCACTAACTACATGTGTTTTAATAACCAGTTGCCAGGAAGCAAAAGAGATTCTATATGTTAAGTTCAATGCTGATTATCAAACAGAATTTGAGGTTGTGGTACCTCCAATATCGAGTGTTAAAACAGATATTTACGGTGAATTTGCTGTAAGTGAAACTATTGACCCCAACAGCAGTTCGGAGTACCAGCAGTATATCGACAACATCATTGGAATTGAAATTAATGAAGTTACGGGCGAGGTCCTAAGCATTAGCAAAAACGTGATGCTCGAATCGGCAGTTATAAGTGTTATGAATGAGAGTTATAATGCAACCTGGGAGTTTACAAACGAACCCATAACCGTTGGAACTTCGCTAACGCTTGATAACAGTTCAGGTCAGTGGGATGCCATTGAAAATATCCTGATGGACAAAAAAGTGTTTACAGTTTCGATAGCTGGCCAGGCTGATGCAGATGATGTTGAATTTGTTGTTCTTTTTACTCTTAAATCGGAAGTCACAGCTAATCCGCTGGATTAATATCTTATTTAATTATCAGCTAATCTTATTTCTATTATACCCTATCTCCCTAATACTTTTAAGAAGGGGGATTATTAGTTTCTATTCCTTGATTTCATCACTAGACTACATTTATTACCAACACTGATTAGTTACAAATAATGATTTTTGCCTGAATCTTGTTTTTTTATACATTTGCAGACTTTTATTTTTGTATCAAAATTTCAAATATTATGGATGACAGGTGGGGATTATTTCAAAAATTTCTGATAACTCAGGAACAGCATGTATCGCTAACTGATTTCTTTTTTAATTCATTGGTTATCATAGTACTTACCATTTTACTTGAATACACATATATATTTGCAGCCCGTACTATTTCAAATCGACGACAGTTCGCAGGCACTTTTATTCTTATTGCTTTTACAACAATGCTGATTATATCAATTGTAAAAACATCCTTAGCATTGTCACTCGGTCTTGTGGGTGCATTATCCATAGTCAGGTTCAGGGCAGCTATTAAAGAGCCGGAAGAATTAGCTTACATATTTTTTGCCATCTCAATAGGTTTGGGCTTAGGTGCAAATCAAACTATGGTTGTTATTGAAGCTTTTGCAATAGCAATGGTTATTATTTGGGCAAGGTATTTTCTATCAAGAAAAAGTACTAACCAGAATTTATACTTAAACTTTTCGGCTAAAGCCGGCGAAGTTGAACTTGAACAGGTTGTGGATATTGTTAAACATGAGTTTGGAAAATTCCATTTAAAGAGGTATGATGAAAACGATCAGGTTATTGAAGCCTCGTTCGTGGTTGATTCGCCAAAACCTGAGAAATTACAATCCTTTACAAAAAGCATATCAAAGCTTGGCAGTAATACCCGTGTTTCGTTTGTTGAAAGCAAGTCGTTTTAATATTTACTATAAATAATCTCACGCTTACTACCAATGCATTTTCCTCCCTTCAATTTTGAACAAAGTCGTTTTGAGAGGAAGTTTGTTGTTAAAAACATGCATTATCATGAGATAGTACAACAAGTTAGAAATAACAGGGCTGCATTTCTTCCTCTTCATCATCCACGTTACGTGAATAACATTTATTTCGATACTAACGACATGGATTTCTTTTCTGATAATGTATCCGGAAAAGGTAGCCGAAAAAAAGCCCGCATACGATGGTATGGCGATTTGATGGGAAATATTACCAAACCAATACTTGAGTTTAAAATGAGGGAAGGCATGGTTGGTAATAAATTGTCGTTCGCCATTAAACCTTTCACACTTGATAATAGTTTTACAAGCATGTACATTCAGGATGTTTTTCGCTCATCAGATATACCCGATTGGGTAAGGGCAGTAATGGTAATGCTTAATCCAGCTCTTCTTAACAGTTATAAACGGCAATATTTCATTAGCTTTAACAATAATTTCAGGTTAACAGTTGATGATGAACTGAATTATTTTGGCATTAGATGGGGCATTAATAACTTTATGGAAAAGCATACATGTGATGATGTAATTGTAGAGCTTAAATATGATAAGGACCATGATGGGAAAGATGCTGCATTAGTTACGAACAGCCTGCCATTTAGATTATCCAAGAGCTCCAAATATGTTAATGGTTTTGAGATGTTGCATCCGATGGTAACTTAAGTATTAAATATCCCCTGAGAAACAACCTCTTGCACAGGGGATTTATCGTCACTTCCTACGGTCGTTTCCCTGCTAATGACAACGTTTTGTAAACCAAAGTATATTAATGATATACAGTTCTTATGCAATTTGCTTTTAAATGAAATAACAATAATCAAAACACAAATAACAAATAAATTATAAAACACAAAATTCA